>NZ_JASJUJ010000002.1:0-554944 GCF_047467975.1 Citrobacter sp. C348
AGTGGCGCTGGTGACGGATGCGCAGGGCAATCCGGTGGCAAAGGCAGAGGTGACGTTCACGGCCGATAATACAGGAGCCACGTTTGCGCCTGCGGTGGTGACCACGGGCGATGACGGCAGGGCCAGCACCACGCTGACCAGCACCGTGGCCGGGAAAATTATCGTGACGGCAACGGTAGGCAATAATGCCGCCAGCAAGGAGACGGCATTTGTTGTTGGAGAGGCGGCGTTCTCGAGGTCAGAAGTGGCTGTGGATAAGGATACCTATACCTCTGGTGATGATGTTGTTGTGACCGTAACACTTAATGATGAGCATGGAAATGCTGTTATTAATCAAGTGGATAAGCTGAGTTCGAGTACCGTTGACGTAAACAATGCAACCATAAAAGAGGGAAGTAGCTGGCAGGACGAAGGGCGTGGGAAATATATCGCGACGTTCACCGCCGTGAAGGTGACGAGTAGTGCTACCGCAAAGCTTCAGCTTAGCGACTGGGACACTGGCGTGACGTCGCTGCCTTATAGCATTGTTGCCGGAGAACCTGTTGCCTCAACGTCAACATTAACCCGCAACGCTAATGGTTATTTGGTGAATCAAGAGATGATATTCACCCTAATTCTACGAGATGGAAATCGAAATGTGGTCAGGATGGACCCTGAGAGCGTTTTAAGTGATGCAACATTCAAAACGCCTGGTTCAGATACCGTAATAAATAAACTGGAGATGAATAGTAATGGTTCTTACTCATTCACGATAACGGCGAGCGTTAAAGGTGAAGATCTACAGGCATCATTTAGACTCAATGGCTGGGCGTCAGATATTGTTACAACAAATTATGATGTTATGCCAGTTTTTCGTAATGTGAGGGGACTCCATAGCAGAGATACAAATATGGGCTTGAATCACCCCAAAGAGGGTTTCTACGGTGCTCAGTTTGTCCTGGACTTACAGGGGGGCGGCGATCGCACGGATTATAACTGGCGTACCAATGCGGATTGGGCAACGGTTGATGGGAGCGGCGTGGTGATGCTAAAAACGACGATAGCAAGCCATCAGGCCAGGGAGGTCACTGTGACGGCCACACCTAAGAATGGGAAAACGTTTGGCATTATTCGCCATACCTTCAAACTTGATAGATGGATTTCGGTTTATGACAATGAGGTATTCTATCCCGATGCCCTGGAAGCATGTGCTTCACTGAACATGAGACTCCCGGCAGATGCGAGAGATGGTTTTAGTGATTTCTGGGGTACTAAGTCTAAATATGAGCAATCTGTAATTCCGTCTCATATTTATACCGATAGCGTACGTTTTTGGATAAAAACGACTAATAATGCAGCCCCCTATCTGTGGGTACGTTATCTTATTAACGGAGTCTATTCCGGGGGGGCAGGAATATCTGCTAAATCACGTTTCCTGTGCATTGAGGATTTCTAAATATACAGGGAACTGACGACGTAACCATCACACCTCCCTACGTTATGTGGGGAGGTGTAGTCAGTTCTGTTTGGCCAAACGGCTAAAGTCTGACAATTAGCGTCTTCGTGGTAAAACGGTGGCGAGATGAGGATGAGGTACTGAGTTGTTGCGACAGTGAGCGAACATTTTGCTAACCGGAGCCAGATTGTGTGATGTATTTAAAATGCAAACGCGATCAGCTCAACGTCGTCGGGCGTGACCTTAACCATTGAACCCTCGCTGTGCCACGCACCTAATACTACGCGGAACGCAGGTTGTCTATTGGCTGTCAGTTCATGCACCGCCGGGCGATGGGTATGCCCGTGAATTAACCACTGGACCTGGTGTTTTTCCATCTCGGTAACCACGGCCTGCGGATTCACATCCATAATTTCCAGCGATTTGCTGCTGTTGGCGGCTTTGCTGTTGGCGCGCATCTTTGCGGCAATGCGTTGGCGAACAAACAACGGCAGAGCAAGAAACAGTGTTTGTAGCCAGGGCTGATGCACTTTAGCGCGAAATGCCTGATAACCGGCATCATCGGTACACAGCGTGTCGCCATGCATGATCAGCACCTTGCGGCCATACAGGTCGAGCACTTTTTCCTCGGGTAACAAGGTCATGCCGCTCTCGCGGGCAAAACGCTTGCCGAGCAGAAAATCACGGTTGCCGTGAATGAAGAAGCAGGGGACGCCGGAATCAGCCAGCGATTTTATTGCGACGGCGATTTCATGGTGCAGCGGAGTGGGGTCATCGTCGCCTATCCAGGCTTCGAACAGATCGCCAAGTATATACAGCGCATCGGCTGTTCGTGCTTCACCGGCTAAAAAACGCAGAAAACCGGCGGTAATCGCCGGTTCTTCCGTGCAGAGGTGAAGATCTGCAATAAACAGTGTCGCCACGATTACTCGCTGACGGTCACGTTTTCGATAATAACGTCTTCTTTCGGTACGTCCTGGTGCATGCCGCTGCGACCGGTAGAAACGTTTTTGATTTTATCAACCACGTCCATACCTTCAACCACTTCAGCAAATACACAGTAACCCCAGCCCTGCATGCTTTCGCCGGAGAAGTTCAGGAAGTCGTTGTCGGCAACGTTAATGAAGAACTGCGCCGTTGCGGAGTGCGGAGCCTGAGTACGGGCCATCGCCAGCGTACCACGGGTGTTTTTCAGACCGTTGTTGGCTTCGTTTTTGATAGCCTCTTTGGTTTCTTTTTGCTTCATGCCAGGCTCAAAACCGCCGCCCTGAATCATGAAACCATTAATCACACGGTGGAAAATGGTGTTGTTATAGAAACCTTCGCGGCAGTAGTCCAGGAAGTTTTTAACTGTTTCAGGCGCTTTATCATCAAATGTTTTGATTACGATATCGCCGTGATTAGTGTGGAAAGTAACCATTTTTGCATCCTGTTCCGATAGAGTGGTGCTTCGACCCTGGTCAGGGTCAGAGTTAGGGGTGTGTTATAGCATAACCGCAAGATTCGATCACCTTGCAAAGTGTGCTGCTTCGGGGCCAATTTATAGGTATTATAGGGCTTTGTTATCCACACACGTCTACACGGAATCTTCGATGTTAAAAATCTTTAATACACTGACGCGCCAAAAAGAGGAATTCAAACCCATTCATGCCGGGGAAGTCGGCATGTACGTGTGTGGTATCACCGTTTACGATCTCTGTCATATTGGTCACGGACGTACCTTCGTCTCTTTTGACGTGGTCGCGCGCTACCTGCGCTTCCTCGGTTACAAGCTGAAGTACGTGCGCAACATTACCGATATCGATGACAAAATCATTAAGCGCGCTAATGAAAATGGCGAAAGCTTCGTGGCGTTGGTCGACCGGATGATCGCGGAAATGCACAACGATTTTGACGCGCTGAATATTCTGCGCCCGGATCTCGAACCGCGTGCGACGCATCATATTGCGGAAATTATTGAAATCACCGAACAGCTGATCGCCAAAGGCCACGCTTACGTTGCCGATAACGGTGATGTCATGTTCGACGTGCCGACCGATCCGCACTACGGTCAGTTGTCGCGCCAGGATCTGGATCAACTGCAGGCCGGTGCCCGCGTGGATGTGGTGGATGTGAAGCGTAACCCGATGGACTTCGTGCTGTGGAAGATGTCCAAAGAGGGGGAGCCGAGCTGGCCGTCACCGTGGGGCGCGGGGCGTCCGGGCTGGCACATTGAGTGCTCGGCGATGAACTGCAAACAGCTGGGCAACCATTTTGATATTCACGGCGGCGGCTCTGACCTGATGTTCCCGCACCATGAAAACGAAATTGCCCAGTCTACCTGTGCGCACGACGGCGAATACGTTAACTACTGGATGCACTCCGGAATGGTGATGGTTGATCGTGAGAAAATGTCCAAATCACTGGGCAACTTCTTTACCGTGCGCGACGTGCTGAAATACTACGACGCCGAAACCATTCGCTACTTCCTGATGTCCGGCCACTATCGTAGCCAGCTGAACTACAGCGAAGAGAACCTGAAGCAGGCGCGTTCCGCGCTGGAACGTCTGTACACCGCGCTGCGCGGTACTGACAAATCCGTGGCGCCAGCCGGTGGCGATGCCTTTGAAGCGCGTTTCATTGAAGCCATGAACGATGACTTCAATACGCCGGAAGCCTACTCGGTGCTGTTTGATATGGCGCGTGAGGTCAACCGTCTGAAGGGTGAAGATATGGCTGCGGCTAACGCCATGGCCGCGCATCTGCGCAAGCTGTCCGGCGTGCTGGGCCTGCTCGAGCAGGATCCGGAAGCGTTCCTGCAAAGCGGTGCGCAGGCGGATGACGGTGAGGTCGCTGAGATTGAAGCGCTTATCCAGCAGCGTTTAGATGCCCGTAAAGCGAAAGACTGGGCGGCGGCCGATGCGGCACGTGACCGTCTGAACGAGATGGGCATTGTGCTGGAAGATGGTCCGCAAGGTACCACCTGGCGTCGTAAGTAATTCTCTCAATTGCCGGATGGCGGCTAACGCCTTATCCGGCCTACGATGGAATGATCGGTAGGCCTGATAAGCGTAGCGCCATCAGGCACTATTAGTGACGTCTGTACCACCACAGCACGCCCATCATGACGGCTCCCGGCAGCCATACCCACATTAGCTCCGAAAGAATAACCTGATGCCCATACGGCGTGGCGTAGCGCGACAGCGCGAATGGCGCGACCTTAATCACCTGCCACGGCGCAAAGAAGCGCTCATCTGACCATGGCCACAGCCAGCCAACACCTTTTCCCCCGGTGGTCACCGAATCCAGCAGGCTGTGTGACAGCAACGACACCGTCAAAAACAACCAGCAGCGAATCAGCCCAGCTTGAAACCAGCGTCGGCCCATCATGATACACAGTAGCGGCACCGCGAAGGCGAACAGCAGCGAGTGGGTAAATCCGCGGTGACCGAACACGTTGCCGTAGGCAATGCCGAACTTAAACGACAGGACGTCGGCATCCGGCAGCATGGCCAGCACAACCCCGGCAAACAGTAAGCGTGGGGGAATGACTTTGAGCCCCAGACCCAATCCTAAACAAAGAGGTACGGCTGCGTGAGTAACGATGGTTGGCATGATGGTCGCTTCGTATAAGAAAACGACATGCTAACAGCCTGGTGTGAAGCGACGGTGAAGTTAATTATCTGAAAATGAGGAGAAACGGGCCGGATGCGGCGCGAACCGCCATCCGGCCCTGGGATCATGCCACGACGTTAATGCTTTGACCTTCAAAGCTCACGGTCTGTCCGGCAACGATTTTGCAGCGTTTACGTGTTTCTACTACACCATCGACCTTCACTAACCCATCGCCAATGGCAATTTTTGCCTGGGCACCGCTTTCGCTCCAGCCTTCCAGCTTCAGCAGATCGCAGAGTTCAACGTGTGGGTGCTTACCCAGTGAAAATGTGGCCATCTTAAACGTCCTTTACATCATGATATTCAACACACGCCTGCAGCGTGTTTTCGATAAGTGTGGCGACCGTCATCGGGCCAACGCCACCCGGCACCGGCGTAATATACCCGGCGCGCACAGCGGCATCTTCAAAGACCACATCGCCAACAACCTTGCCATTCTCCAGACGGTTGATGCCGACATCAATCACAATCGCACCTTCTTTGATCCATTCACCGGGAATAAAACCCGGTTTGCCGACGGCGACAATCAGCAGGTCAGCATGCTCTACATGGCGACGCAGATCTTTGGTAAAGCGGTGGGTTACCGTGGTGGTACAGCCCGCCAGCAGCAACTCCATGCTCATCGGACGACCGACAATGTTTGAGGCGCCAATCACCACGGCATTCAGGCCGTAGGTATCGATGTTGTAACGCTCAAGCAGGGTCACGATGCCGCGTGGCGTACACGGACGCAGGCGTGGCGCACGCTGGCACAGGCGGCCGACGTTATATGGGTGGAATCCGTCGACGTCTTTATCCGGCGCAATACGTTCCAGCACCTTAACGTTGTCGATCCCCGCCGGTAACGGCAGTTGGACCAGAATACCGTCGATGGCGGCATCCGCATTGAGCGCATCAATGAGCTCAAGAAGTTCCGCCTCGCTGGTGGTTTCAGGCAGGTCATAGGAGCGGGAGACGAACCCCACTTCGTCGCAGGCTTTGCGTTTACTTGCTACGTAAATTTGCGAAGCCGGGTTGCTACCTACCAGCACAACAGCCAGGCCTGGGGCGCGTAATCCAGCCGCTAAACGCGCCTGAACTTTTTGAGCCACCTCAGAGCGTACCTGCTGCGCAATCGTTTTACCGTCAATAATCTTTGCTGCCATCAGAGAGAGGATTCCGTCTGTTACGTTAAATCGAAGGGGATGTCACTATTTTGTCAGAAGCGCGGCGTGCTGTCAGTTTTCGTTTGCATTTTTAGGTGAGATTAGGAACGTCTCGCTGTGCGAACGGGTGAGGTGTCAATATCGTAAAGACAGGAATAATTACTGAGTACGCTAATTAATTTTAACGTTATTGAAACAACTCATCACCCTTCTGTTTTCATGGGTAATGCGTCGTAAACCAGTCTGTTAGGTACCATTGTGGTGGTGTTTAAGTAATATTTACCCAGACATTTCTTAGATCCCAATAAGAATTAGCCAGGGCCATTACAAGGATTTGCAGGTATTTTTCATTAATTGAAATGTTTAATTTATCCCTGTGACGAATTGTCATATTCGTAAAGATTAATTAGTGAATCTCGCACTCAGGAGAGTTGGGGTCAAGCATCATTAATTCTCTTTCGATATATATCTTTACAGGATGCAGAGATAATTTGCCTGACATTTTATGTCGATAATGATTCAAACGGAGCCGGCAGGATACCGGAACCGGATGTGTGTAATTCAAGGGAAATCCATGAAACGTAAATTAATAAATACTTCTGTTATTGCCAGCCTGATGTTAGTTGCAGGGGCCGCAGTCGCAGCCGATCCGGTCAGCGTGAGCGGCGGTACCGTTCATTTTGAAGGTGAACTGGTCAATGCAGCTTGTGCGGTAAGCACACAGTCAGCCGATCAGGTGGTGACATTAGGGCAATATCGTACCGCCAGCTTTGCAGCCATCGGCGATACCACGGCACAGATTCCGTTCTCCATCGTGCTGAACGACTGCGATCCTGCGGTTGCCGCGACGGCAGCTGTGGCGTTTTCGGGTCAGGCGGATGCCTCCAACTCAGCTCTGCTGGCGGTATCTTCAGGGAATAACACCACCACCGCTGGCGGTGTAGGCATCGAAATTCTGGACAACGCGTCTACCGCGCTGAAGCCAGATGGTGCCACCTTCTCTACTGCCCAGGCGCTGGTAGAAGGCACCAACACCCTGCGTTTCTCCGCACGTTATAAAGCGACCGCTGCAAGCGCCACGCCAGGCCAGGCAAACGCCGACGCCACCTTCATCATGAAGTACGAATAAGCCGTTCTGATTGGCGCAAGGAAGACGACAGCCTCAATGGATGAGGCAATATCCGGGGATGACGAAGGATGTGGCAACTGATTTTCAACGGCATGACGCTGGCGGGAATGCTGTGCGTAATGCCTGCGCTTGCACACACGGTAATACTGGAAAGCGGTCGCCTTCACCTGCGTGGGCAACTGGTCAATGGGGCCTGTACGGTGGCCACCGATAGCCAGAACTTGCGGGTACAGATGGGGCAGTATCGCACCAACGCATTTGGCGAACCGGGAAGCTTTGCCTCGACCAGCGTACCGTTTTCACTGCGCTTAACGTCCTGCAGTGCCGACGTTTATGACCATGTTGGGATTGCGTTTGCCGGCGTCACGCCTGCAGAAGATCCGCAGGTCTTTCTGGCCAGCGGTGAGGCGTCTGCGGCCTCGGGTATTGGCCTGGCATTATTTGATGAGGGGCAACGACAAATTATTCCGAATGCGCTGCCGCGTCATTACGCCCCAATTTTAACGCAGGAAATGACGTTTCACTTCACCGCGCGCTATCGGGCTGTCTCGGAAAAGATAACGCCAGGAACGCTTCGTTCAGACGTGTGGTTTACGTTGGTCTATCCCTGATTTATTTACCAACGATAATCACACCAAAGGTATTTGTAGCCATGTTTAATTATCTTAAATCAGGTTTTATTATTTTCCTCACCTTATTTGTTTCCTGCAGTGCTCAGGCTGCTGGGGGAATTGCATTAGGTGCTACCCGCGTTATTTATCCCGCCGAGGCTAAACAAACATCGCTGGCTATTAGCAATAGCGATACTAAAGAACGTTTCCTGGTTAATTCATGGATTGAGAATAGCGCAGGCGTTAAAGAAAAAGCCTTTGTGGTGACGCCTCCACTGTTTGTCAGCGAGCCCAAAAGTGAAAATACGCTGCGCATTATCTATGCCGGTCAGCCACTGCCTACAGACCGCGAATCGCTGTTCTGGATGAACGTGAAGGCGATCCCGTCAGTCAATAAAGACAGCCTTGAGGGTAAAAACGTTCTGCAACTGGCGATTTTGTCGCGTATTAAACTCTTTGTCCGCCCAAATAACCTGCCACAGGTACCGGAAGACGCGCCCGGCATGTTGCAATTTTCCCGTTCCGGCACACAGCTGAAAATTACGAATCCGTCAGCGTATTACGTCACGCTGGTTAACCTCAATGTGGGAAAAACGAAGGTTGATAACGTCATGGTAGCACCGAAGAACGCGGCGCAGATCCCGCTGCCTGCGGGCGTTCAGGGCAGCGTGACGTTCCAGACGGTTAATGACTACGGCGCAGTGACACCTGCCAAAACGGTTAGCGTGCGTTGATAAACGATGAATAAGACAACGTACTTACCTGGCCGGTTACCGGGGATTACGCCACCGCTGGCGGGCGTGGCGTTGTCCACACTGGCTGCCTTATTTCCGCTGTCAGGCCACGGGGAAAGCTATTTTAACCCGGCATTTTTATCTGCGGATACGGCGTCCGTGGCGGATTTGTCGCGTTTTGAAAAAGGGAATCACCAGCCTGAGGGCGTCTACCGCGTGGATATCTGGCGTAATGATGAATTTATTGCCACCCAGGATGTTCATTTTGCCACCAGTAAGGCGAGTACCGGCGAGAAATCTGGTGGGCTGACGCCATGTTTTGGTCTCGATTGGGTTAAGCGCCTGGGGGTCAATACGGCGGCGTTTCCGGCGCTCAGTCAGGACCCGAACAATACCTGTATTAATTTGCCCGAGGCTATCCCCGGCAGCGAAATCGCCTTCGATTTCTCTACGCTACGCCTGAATATCAGCTTGCCGCAGGCCAGTATGCTGAATAGCGCGCGGGGATATATTCCGCCTGAGGAATGGGATGAAGGGATCCCGGCTGCGCTGGTGAACTACAGCTTTACCGGCAGTCGTGGCAGCGATTCTGACAGCTATTTCTTAAGCATGTTGAGCGGCCTGAACTATGGCCCCTGGCGGCTGAGAAACAACGGCGCCTGGAGCTATTCCAAAGGCGACGGATATCACTCGCAGAGCTGGAAAAACATCGGTACCTGGCTTCAGCGCGCCATTATCCCGCTGAAAGGTGAGCTGGTGATGGGCGACAGCAACACCGGTAACGACGTCTTTGACAGCGTCGGGTTTCGCGGGGCGCGGCTCTACTCGTCAGACAGCATGTATCCGGATAGCTTGCAGGGGTACGCGCCAACGGTTCGCGGCATTGCCCGTACGGCGGCGAAACTGACCATTCGCCAGAACGGTTATGTTATATACCAAAGCTATGTGTCGCCTGGGGCGTTCTCGATTACCGATCTCAACCCGACGTCGTCCAGCGGTGACCTGGAGGTGACGGTAGATGAAAAAGATGGCAGCCAGCAGCGCTATACCGTCCCGTACTCCACGGTTCCACTGTTACAGCGCGAAGGGCGACTGAAATACGACCTGGTGGCCGGGGATTTCCGCAGCGGTAACAGCCAGCAGTCATCACCGTTTTTTGTCCAGGGCACGTTAATCGCCGGGCTACCTGAAGGCTATACGGCCTATGGCGGCACGCAGTTGGCCTCTCGTTACCGCGCGCTGGTGTTCGGTACCGGGCGCAACCTCGGCGACTGGGGCGCGGTCTCCGTCGATTTAACCCATGCGCGCAGCCAACTGGCGGATGACAGCACCCACCAGGGGCAATCGCTGCGTTTTCTGTACGCAAAATCACTGAATAATGTCGGCACCAACTTCCAGTTACTGGGATATCGCTATTCGACCCGGGGGTTTTATACCCTCGACGACGTGGCGTATCGCAATATGGAAGGTTACGAGTACGAATACGACAGCGAAGGCAATCGCCATAAAGTGCCGGTGGTCCAGAGCTATCACAATCTGAGCTACAGCAAAAAAGGCCGTTTTCAGATCAACATCTCGCAGAATCTCGGAGATTACGGATCGCTGTATGTCTCAGGCAGTCAGCAAACTTACTGGAATACGTCCGATACCAACACCTGGTATCAGCTCGGCTACGCCAGCGGCTGGCAGGGGATTAGCTATTCGCTCTCCTGGTCGTGGAACGAATCGGTAGGGATTGCCGACACCGACAGGATTCTGGCCTTCAATATGTCGGTGCCGTTTAGCCTGTTGACCGGGCGACGCTACACGCGCGATAACGCGCTCGATCGCACCTATGCCACCTTCAACGCTAACCGCAATAGCAACGGACAAAACAGCTGGCAGAGCGGGATTGGCGGGACGTTGCTTGACGGGCGCAACCTGAGCTACAGCGTAAACCAGGGGCACAGCAGCACCAACGGTTACAGCGGTAGCGCCAGCGCAAACTGGCAGGCGACCTATGGCACGCTGGGTATGGGATACAACTACGACCGCGACCAGCATGACTATAACTGGCAGCTCTCCGGCGGCGTGATTGGGCATGCGGACGGAATCACCCTGAGCCAGCCGCTGGGCGATACCAATGTGCTGATCAAAGCACCAGGCGCCCAGGGAGTAAGGATAGAGAACCAGACCGGGGTGCAGACCGACTGGCGTGGTTACGCGGTCATGCCGTACGCCACCGTCTATCGCTATAACCGTGTGGCGCTGGATACCAATTCAATGAACAACCATACCGATGTGGAAAATAACGTCAGCAGCGTAGTACCGACACAGGGGGCGCTGGTAAGAGCGGCGTTTGATACACGTATCGGCGTGCGCGCGTTAATTACGACGCAACAGGCGGGTAAACCGGTGCCGTTTGGCTCCATTGTGCGTGAAACCGCCAGCGGCGTAACCAGCATGGTGGGAGACGATGGACAAATCTACCTGAGCGGTTTGCCGCTAAAAGGTGAGTTGCTGATCCAGTGGGGCGAAGGCGCGAACGCGCGCTGTACGGCGCACTATGCCTTGCCTGAGGAGAGCCTGAAACAGGCGGTAACGCTCACCAATGTGACCTGCGAACGCCCGTCGGCATGAAAGGAATAATACGATGAAACGACAAACTGGTTGGTTACTCGGGAGCGCTTTACTGCTGCTGGCAAATTCGTCATGGGCCACGGTCTGCCAGAATTCGAACGGCACGCCGACGGATGTGTTTTACGATCTGTCGAACGTCTTTAACAGCAGTAATAACCGCCCCGGTCAGGTCGTGACGTTGCCGGAAAAGTCCGGCTGGGTTGGGGTTAATGCGACCTGTCCTGCGGGGACGACGGTAAATTACACCTACCGCAGCTACGTGACGGAACTCCCGGTGCAAAGTATGGAAGGGGGCTTTCAGTATTTGAAGCTGAATGATTACCTGTTGGGGGCTATGAGTATCACCGACAGCTATGCCGGGCTGTTTTATCCTCCACGTAACGATATTCGTATGGGGACCCACCCGAATGTGCCCAAACAGAAGCCCTTCGGCGTAATGGATTCAAAGCTGGTATTCAAATTAAAAGTGATCCGCTCATTTATTAACATGGTACCAATCCCCCGCCAAACGATGTTCAGGGTCTATGTCACGACCAGCATCGGCGATGCCTTGAGTGTGCCGGTATACACCATCAGCTACAGCGGCAAGGTCGAGGTGCCGCAAAACTGCGAAGTGAATGCCGGACAGGTTGTCGAGTTTGATTTTGGTGATATCGGGGCGTCGTTGTTTAGCAAAGCTGGGGCTGGAAATCGGCCAGAAGGCGTTAATCCGCAGACTAAAACGATGGCCATAAAATGTACCAATGTTGCCGCGCAGGCCTACCTGACCATGCGCGTGGAGGCTGAAAAATCTTCGGGGCAAATGATGGTGTCGGACAACGCCGATTTAGGCTTTATTGTTGCCGACAGCAGCGGCGTACCGCTAACGCCTAACAACCTGTCCAGCACCATTCCGTTTCGCCTGGATGATAACGCCGCAGCGAGCGTCAGTATCCGGGCGTGGCCGGTTAGTGTGACGGGCAATAAACCGGCGGAAGGGCCATTTACTGCCCGTGGATATCTGCGAGTAGATTATGACTAAGAGGCGCGCAATGGTCATTCGCATACTGTTGGTGGTTGCTGCCGTGCTGTCGTTTACCTCGCTAAGTCGGGCGGATACGTCGTTGGGCGAGATCAATATTGAGTTGCGCGGTAATGTAGTGGACTTTACCTGTGCCGTGATTGCCAGCGACAGCAATAAATACGTGGACCTCGGTACCTGGCCGACAAAGCAGTTAAAAACCAGTGGTGATACCACCCAACCGGTTCCTTTTTCGCTAAAGCTGGAAGGCTGCCCGCCTGGGTCGGCGTCAATCACCTTTTCCGGTACGCCGGCAGCGGGTACCACGCTACTGGCGCTGGATAATACGGCGATGGCGCAAAAGGTGGCGATTGAACTGCATGACAGCGATCGTACACGGTTGCCGCTCGAACAGGCGAGCCAGACGGTGAGTATTGACGAAAATGGCAATGCCACACTGACCTTTTTCGCCAACTATATTGCCTTAGCGGATGGGGTCCAGCCCGGACTTGCCAGGGCTGATGCGACGTTTATGATCAACTATAACTGACCACTCACTCCCGAACGTCATCTCGTCGGGAGTGGGGTTACATTAATTCATGCATTTTCGCGTAATCGATCAGCTCGACAATGGTATGCAAACCAAGTTTAGAGTAGATATTGGCTTTGTGCGCACTGATCGTTTTATTGCTGAGTAATAGCTGCTCTGCAATTTCTTTATTGGATAACCCATTTGCCAGATAACGTAGCACCGTGACCTCGCGATTGGAAAGCGGCATGTCATTCAGCTCTCCTTTACTTATATTAATGTTATTAATAAAGTTAAGCGTATCTGACGGGAAAAAAGAATAACCGGATAAGATCATTTTCACCGCATTGTAGATATCATTCAGGTCCTTGCGTTTACTGACAAAACCATTTGCACCTGCCCGGATAGCGCGTCCGGCGTAAAAAGATTCTGATTTTGAGGACAGAAACAGAACCCGCGTCTTTTCCTGCAGTGATTTAATTCTCTTGAGTAGGGTAAATCCATCGGCACCAGGCAGTTCAATGTCCAGAATGACGAGATCGACAGGATAGGTGCGTAGGTGATCAATTGCTGTACGACTGTCGTCAGTTTTCAGTACCACTTCGATATTACTATTTTTTTCGAGCAGCACTTCTATCGACATTCTGACAATAGGGTGTTCGTCCATAATGATAACGGATGCTGGTTTCATTGTTGTATGCCTCAAACTGTTCGTGTATCTTGCGATTTTGATAAAACATCAGGCGTTATTAATATTGTCAAATAGCCAAGGGTTGTTCTGCGAGAAGAACCGAATAAATAAGACTTCATCCTTGTTTATTCAGCCGTTCTTGGTAAGAACAATGAGTGTGTGGAATATCCATTTCACACCAGGAAAAATTTACAATTAATCATTAAACAGTAGGGATTATACCTACTCTACTCATTCGGAAAAGTCTTGCGGTAAGTAACTTCTTAATGGCTGTTACGATATCCTGAAAGATCCCGGTATGTTTGCGATTGTTAGTATTATTTTCCTGTTGTTTTAATTATGGCAGATTGAAAGTTTTTTTAAAATACTAAAAACAATACAACAGGCTGATTGTTTAGGTTTTGTTAAGGCGGTCGTCGGCGGCCATTATGACATAATGCACAGAGTTAGTAGGGTTAAGTACGGTCCACGTGGTAGGCATAATACCAGGACGAGTTGTAAATATTAAAATTATGTAAAAAATACATGGAGTTTCTCAGCGGTAAATAAGTAATTTCTTAAAAAATCTTATTTCACATAGGGTTATGGTGTTAAATTAAATGATGAGAGGTAACGTCGAGACGGTGTATCAGATGCAAAAAACGTTGACGGTGTGGCAATCCGAGGTACGTAATCAGTTGATTCAGACGATAGATAATGCGGTGGTAAGGCCGGTTCTGTAACTGGGCAATCTTTTTTAAGGATTCACCTTGCAATAGTAATGAAACCATCTCCCAGTCAGCCAGTTTTAAACGCGAAGAATGAATATTATTTAGATTTGGCGATAATAAAGCGTGACGTATGTCTGCAAGGCGCTGACGGCGGGGGAGAACATAAAAAGGACCGGTCATGGCAATAAATTTACCCAGACTTTCGTCATTATCGTTGAGTAATAAAAAAATCTGTATGTCATTACGCTGTTTAACCAGCAGGCGTAACTGTTGGATCGTCTCGAAATACGAGAATGGCAATCCTTCCATATCAATCACTAACTGACTGGATTCGGGGGATTGCAGACTGTCGAGCGCCGACTCAAAATTCTGGAAAACAGCCGTACGGGTACCTGAAAATAAATAGCGGTTCAGTGTAAATGCGAGATAGTAATCAGTGGTGATAATTGCCTGAGATACAGTGTCTCCCGGTAATGTATAATTGATTTTTTGTGCCAGATACTCAAGCCGGTCAAATACCTGCGGCGCACAGTGATGATATTGATGGGTACAGTGAGTGTTTTGTAAACGGCGATGTCGTTCCCTACGTAGTACACTGCGCATCCTTCCTGTTTTCCTTTCCGTTTTATTTCTCCTGCCCTGGATAAATGGCGGGCCATAAATACCCCTGCCCCAATTTTGCGCCGGCTCGCTGGGCAATTTCCTTGTGAGTTTGGGTTTCAATCCCTTCGACAATCACCTGATTTGCGATTGCTTGTCCTTTCTTAATGATCTGCTGGAGCCTGCTGGGTTTTTTACTCAGAGTCCAAAAGGTATTTTTATCCAGTTTAATGCCTGACAGGTGCCAATTAGCCTCAATGAATGCGATGAGTAATTCTTCATTGACGTCATCCATCCAGATAGGGGTGCCTGACGCTTCAACATGCTGCATAGCGTTATACGCCACATGGCGTTGAGTAACATTGAGCAAAAGGAATGTAGCAGGGTCCTGTATTTCGATGACAAGGTTAGGTGGATACGTAACATCACGCCAATGAAATGACGTCCAGTTCAGAAAGGCCTTCATCGGCAGGTTCAGTGAATAAACGTAGCCGGGCTGATAATGTACGATGTTGGCTATTTGGCGATAAAACAGGCTTTGTTGTTGTGCGAAAGAAAGTTGGCGAAAATAGTTCTCGCTATTCATTTTTCGCGGGAGGTGGGTCAGGACTTCAAAACCGTATCGGTGTGAAGTCGATAACTCGACAATGGGTTCTAATTTCAGAGTTGAAAGTAGAACGCTAGCATCTTTTTTTATTGAAGGATGTGCGTACTTATATTTATCATTGAACAATAGCAGGCTCGGTATCATGATATTCTCCCACGCGGAGCAAATATTACCGAGAGTGTTTTATTTTTACCCCGGAAATAACACATAGGCATTATTGTGGCAGCATAGAAATGGGGGCAGTAGGCGCATATACTTAATTGCACATGAGACATTTCTCATAAAGTTTCCAGCGCATAAGAAACGGTTCAATTTTGTAGAAAACTCAGGTTAACCCTGATGTATCTTAAGAATTGTTGTTCATTTTTCACCTGCAGTTTTCTCATAATACTCCGACGCGTTACCTTCGCTTCTACCTCACTGAGTGCAAGACGCTGTGCGGTTTCGGCGGAGGTATATCCGCTGGCGAGGAACATTAAAAACTGACGCTCTGCAATGGAAAAGTTGCGGGTGGTGCAGTAGTGACAGATGGTGGCAGGGACGCTGGAACGGAGTGCGCGTTTTTGCAAAATGAGTACCATTTTTTTGCCGATCTCTTCGACATCATCTTCGCGATAAATCAGCGGTAGCATGTACAGGCAGGGCCTGAACATCAGCTTATCTTTATCGCATTTGCTGCAAATAATGACCCGATGTTGGTGACGGGTGTGGCGGGGAATTTCGTAACAGCCCGCGCTGAGCCACTCTTCATCCAGCGATAAAAAGGCGATGTCTGCACGATCGATATCGTCGACAGGCAAGAAGCAAATCTCCTGACGCCACTGATTCGTCAGACGAGTAATGATGATTTTCAGACCATGTTCGAAGTGACTATTTTCGTCTTTGATGGCGATACTTAACATTGAAGGGATCCTAAACCGCAGGGAAGGGTGTAGGAGAATGTTAAGCAAAATCATTAATTTTCTAAATACATTTAACCTTAAACCGGGCTTTACGGCGCCTCAGTTGTTACCAGGTGATTTCCTGGATACCCGTGGACGAACAGAAAAAACCACCATTCGTACACTTCGCAAGCAACCAGAACAAAAGGCATTGACTCAGCAGGCGCTGACCGTATAATTCACGCGTTTCATCCGCATGAAGTTTTCACTTCGCAATGCGCCCTTAGCTCAGTTGGATAGAGCAACGGCCTTCTAAGCCGTAGGTCGTAGGTTCGAATCCTACAGGGCGTACCATTTTACAGCATTCCTCTCTAATCATCCCTGTCGTATTCGCCATTGCAACAAACCGCCATTCGCTCCGTATTTGACTTTTTCTGCGAGACTCTGGAAATCCGAAACGAATAAGAACGGGAGCTGATTCGCTCCCGTATGTATGGTCTTTTGTCGGCATGTCACCGCACTACAAGCACCGGGCATTTTGCGTGGCGCACCACAGCGGAGGCCGTTGAGCCCAGCAGATAAGTGCTAAAACCCGGCTTATGCGAACCGATGATGACGAGTTCTGCATCTACCTCTTCCGCTAACTTTAAGATCTGATCTTTAGGCGGGCCGTAAACGACGTGCAGTTCCGTCCTGCCGGCTGGAATGTTGAATTGTTTAACAATCTCTTGCAGCTTTTCGGTGGCCTTAGCTTGAATGCCACTTCTGTCCGGGAATTCATTGGAGTAGGCCAGTCCCAGTGATGCGTAGAATGGGACAGTAGGGATAACGGCTAAAAAATGGACCTTTGCGGTTTTTGCGTGCGCCTCGACCTGTGGGATCACCTGACGCGTTACATCGGTTTCAGAGATATCAATCGGCACCAGAATAGAACGATACATATTCACCACCTCTTGTTTGTTATACCGCCATCCTGAGTGTAGCGAATTGATAACCTGTATAATAAGCAGCCAGATCAAGAATAGGTGCTTATCTCCCGATCTCATACCTGGTGAAAGAGATTCATTTTTTTCCTTTCCATTATGTATTTATTTATATAACGTAGTGTTTTTTGGGGGGGATAGATGCCCCTGGACTGGGTCTTCCACTTTTTACACTGATATTTTATTTAATAATGGGTTATTAAACTTATCGCCAGGTTTATTGTTCTGTTTTTATGTTGAATTTTAAAGAAAAACCTCTGTTGTAATAAATATGCGATCGCCTTCAAACTTGCCTATCTGCTGATTCTCATTTCCTTCTGGCCTTGATGAATATCAATAAGTAACCCAGCCAGTGTAATTACTGTCTACCTATTAAAGGGTAGGTTGCCTGTGGGAATGAAAAATGAGAAAAATAAATAAAACTATTCTATGGACAATGCTGCTGTGCATTGTTCTGGGGGCTGTGATCGTTTTGGCTGGGCAATGGACATTACATAAAACGTCGAGTACTGAATTTTGTCTGTCATGCCATACGATGCAAGCGCCTTATGAGGAATATACCGGTTCGGTCCATTTTCAAAATAAGAAAGGTATTCGCGCTGAATGTGCGGATTGTCATATTCCACAAGGTGGACTTGATTTCCTGGTTGCCAAACTCCGGGCAACAAAAGATGTTTATCATCAGTTCGTTACTAAGAAAATTGATACCCCAGAAAAGTTTGAAGGACATCGCCTGGAAATGGCGCAAACCGTGTGGGCGCAACTGAAAGCCAGCGACTCGGCGACTTGTCGCAGTTGCCACAGTATGGATGCGATGGATCTTGCTGCACAAAGCGCCGATGCGCAGAAAATGCACAAAATGGGGATTGCGGAAAAACAAACCTGTATTGATTGCCACAAAGGCGTCGCTCATTTCCCTCCTGAAATAAAAATGGATGACAGTGCCCTAAAAGGGCTCGAAGCACAGTCTGCCTCCACGCCTGCAACGGCAGAAAAACTTTATGCCGTCAGTAATACCCCGCTCGGGGATCTGGGAACGGTTTATCCGGCGACCCAAATGCAGGTACTGAAATCAATGGAAAATTCACGGCTGGTGGAGATCCGCGGCAGCCAGATGCAGGGAAGTGAACAGGTTATTTACTACGCGGCTGGGCAGCGTTTGATCCTTGCAAGCCTCAGTGAAAAAGGACAGCAATCGCTCAAGGTTCTCTCCGACTGGAAAAAGGATGACTACGGCAATACGTGGCGGGACGTGGCTCTGCAAGGAGAATGGAGTGGCTCCGCGCTCGCCAGTCGTGAACCGATGTGGGATTACGCCCGCAAGCTCGACAATGTGTATTGCGCAGGTTGCCATGCACCGATTCCTGCTAATCACTTTACGCTCAACGCCTGGCCTTCAGTGGCAAAAGGGATGGGCGCGCGCACCAATATCAGTGAAAACGAACTGGATATCCTGAGCCGTTACTTCCAGTACAACGCGAAAGACATGAACAAGTAAGCGATAACACCAGGAGAAATCATGAAACTCACAAGACGTGACTTTATCAAGACGGCTGGCGCGGCAACCGGGACTATGGCGATTTCTTCGGTGATCCCGATGCCAGCCTGGGCGGAAGGCCAAAATGGCGGGGCAATCCTGACGGCCGCACGTTGGGGAGCTGTGTATGTGGAAGTAAAAGACGGCAAGGTTGTTTCTTCAAAAGGTGCATTACCGAAAACAGTACCGAATTCATTACAACAAACTGCGCCGGACCAGGTGCACACCAATATCCGCGTAAAATATCCGATGGTGCGCAAAAGCTATCTGGAAAATCCGGGTAAAGCGGACGGCAAACGCGGCAGCGATCCTTTTGTGCGGGTGAGTTGGGAGCAGGCGCTAAAACTGATTCATGAACAGCATAGCCGGATCCGCAGCAGTTACGGTCCAGCCGCGGTATTTGCTGGCTCTTACGGTTGGCGCTCCAGCGGGGTTTTGCATAAAGCACAAACGTTGCTGCAACGTTATATGAGCATGGCGGGTGGATATGCCGGGCATACCGGGGATTATTCCACCGGGGCCGCGCAGGTCATCATGCCCTACGTTGTGGGATCGGTTGAAGTCTACGAACAGCAAACCACCTGGCCTATGGTGCTGGAACACAGCCAGGTCGTAGTGCTGTGGGGTATGAACCCGCTGAATACATTAAAAATTGCCTGGAGCAGTACGGACGAACAAGGTATCGAATATTTTAATCTGCTGAAGAAATCAGGGAAAAGCGTCATCGCAATCGATCCGATGCGTTCTGAAACGATTGAATTCTTTGGGGATAATGCCACCTGGATCGCGCCTAACATGGGCACTGACGTTGCGATGATGCTCGGCATTGCCCATACGCTGGTGAAGAAAAATCTCCACGACAAAGCGTTCCTGGAAAAATACACCACCGGATATCCGCAGTTTGAAGAGTACCTGCTGGGCAAGAGTGACAGTATTGAGAAAACTGCCGCATGGGCATCAGGTGTGTGTGGCGTACCTGCGGAACAGCTGGAGAAACTGGCAGACATTTTCTCCAGCAACAAAACCATGCTGATGGCAGGGTGGGGGATCCAACGTCAGCAATACGGTGAGCAAAAACACTGGATGCTGGTGACGCTGGCGGCAATGCTCGGGCAAATTGGTACCGAAGGCGGTGGTTTTGGTTTCTCTTATCACTACTCCAACGGTGGAAACCCGACGCGCACCGGCGGGGTATTACCGGCGATTTCGGCCAAAATTGAGGGCGGCTCGTCAGCAGGAAATGACTGGGCGGTTTCTGATGCCGTGACGAACCTGCCTGTAGCGCGCATCGTCGAAGCGCTGGAGAATCCGGGCGGAAAATATCAGCATAATGGTAAAGAGCAGACCTTCCCGGAGATCAAAATGATTTGGTGGGCGGGTGGCGCTAACTTTACCCATCATCAGGATACCAACCGCTTAATTAAAGCCTGGCAGAAGCCCGAACTGGTTGTTATCTCGGAGTGCTACTGGACGGCCGCAGCCAAACATGCCGATATTGTCCTGCCGATCACCACCTCGTTTGAGCGTAACGATCTGACCATGACCGGCGATTACAGTAATCAGCACCTGGTGCCGATGAAGCAGGTCATTGAGCCGCAATTTGAAGCGCGGAATGACTTTGACGTATTTGCTGATCTGGCCGAAATGCTCAAGCCTGGCGGAAAAGCAGTCTATAGCGAAGGCAAAGACGAAATGGCGTGGCTGAAGCAATTCTACGACGTTGCGCAAAAAGCCGCCCGCGCCCAGCGTGTGGCTATGCCGCAGTTCAACGCATTCTGGCAGCAGAATAAACTGATAGAAATGCGGGAAAATGAGAAGAACAACAAATATGTGCGCTACGCCGATTTCCGCAGCGATCCGGTGATGAACGCGCTCGGTACGCCGAGCGGTAAGATTGAAATCTACTCGAAAACGATTGAGGGCTATAAATACAAAGACTGTCCGCCGCATGCGTCATGGATTGAACCGGATGAGTGGAAAGGTTCTGCGGATAAGGATCAGCTGCAGTTGCTGACGGCGCATCCGGCGCATCGTCTGCATAGCCAGCTGAACTACGCTGCGCTGCGTAAAGAGTACGCGATTGCTAATCGCGAACCGGTGACTATTCACCCGGACGATGCAAAAGCCAGAGGTATCGTCGAAGGGGATTTGGTACGCGTCTGGAATGGTCGTGGACAGGTGCTGGTTGGGGCGCACGTCAGCGATGGAATTAAACCTGGGATCATCTGTATTCATGAAGGGGCCTGGCCAGATATTGAAAACGGTATCTGTAAAAACGGCGGCGCCAACGTATTGACGGCAGATATTCCAACCTCAAGACTGGCGAATGGCTGTGCAGGCAATACCAGTCTGGTGTATGCAGAAAAATATACCGGCGAAGCGCCAAAACTGACCGTATTTGATGAGCCCGCTATCGTTACGATGTAGTGATAGTTAACTCACTCCTGCTACGAAGATAAGACGGGAGCCGCGAGGCTTCCGTTTTCCTTATTGGGTATGCCGTTTTTACTCAGCCAGAACAATCACATCTCCCGTTGCTGGCGCGTCTGTTCCGGGCAGCCAAAAACGTCCCCACGAACCGGTGCAATGACAGCCGAGCAACTTTTCGGGCTTTTGTTGACGGAGAAACCGACGCGTTTTCCACAATTTTTGCGGCGACGCCGCGCGTAAATGAAAGCCGCCGATCAGGGCGTAGATCCTGGTGGTACCCGTAATGTTTTGACAATGGCGGACGATGTTCTCTATTCCTCGATGCCCGCAGCCGGTAATAATGATCAGTCCACGCTCAGACTGATAAATCAATACGCCTTCGTCGGTGATGTAATCCGGTTGGGGTGTTTGCTCCTGAATAACGCCGTAAGCCTGTGGCGTCGGCACGTTTATTTCTCCGGACCACAGAAAGCGCTCGCTAATCGGGAATGGCTCGCGGGTATAGGTCATATGCAGGCGAGAGTAATCATTCTCGCGTGATAATTTTTTGATTTTTTGGCTATATCCGGCAACGGTGATTGCAGAATAACGCTCGCAGGCAATGTGCGGATGGCAGATGACGTGCGTATTATCCGCCAGCCACGGCACGCCGCCGCAGTGATCGTAATGCCCGTGCGAGAGTACCACGGCGGTAAGTTGAGACAGGTCAACGCCCATTCTCGCGGCATTCAGCTTAAAGCTGTCATCCGGCCCGGTATCAAACAAAACAGAGGTTGTTTCATCCTGGACGAGCAGGCTTAACCCAGGGGCTGCCTGCAATGATTTGTCAGCACCGGCAGCGCGCGTGTTTTCAAGCAATACCGTAAGGGTTAAAGCCATACCAGACTCCGGCGTTAAAGCATCATACTGTAACGCACAGAAGGTAAGAGCGCTGTGATCTCAGCGCTCTTCGGGGCTACTCAGCGGCGATAGTACTGGTCGTTGTCGTCGTCATGGCGGTGGTGATGTCGCCAGGCGTGCTGGTTTTCTCTGTCTTCCTGCTCTTGGCGTTTATGCTCTTTATCGCGTTTGGATTCACGATTCTTGTGGTTAGCAATCGCCGTGGCAACCGCTGCAGCGCCTACACCTGCGGCTGCGGCAGACAGGTACGGATGCTCAGCACAGCCTGCCAGGCTGGCCATGATTACCAGTGCAGATATCAGTTTTTTCATTGTGGTGTCATCCGTTATTCACGCACAATCTTGCCAGCGTTACCGGCGTCGCTATCGTTCCAGCTTCCGCGGCCGTTCGCTTTCAGGGTGTAAGTGGCATACCCCACGCGGAAGGTCATCGTATCTTTATAGGTATTCACATCGCGTACTTCATTGCCGTTGATGTAAACGCCGGAATCTTCTACGTGAATATCAACGCTGCGTTGACCGTTTTCAAATTTAGCCACGTAATTACCGGTGAACTTACCGTCGATACCGGCCTGGTCATGATTATCCTGATTACCGCTATTCTGGCGGTCTTCATCATGACGATGATGGCGCTGATGATGGTTTTCCGCATTGTCGATAAACCCGTGATCGCGGTTCCACTCATAGGATTTATTCACATCGCAACCGTTGAGTTCACTCATTTGTGTACAGCCTGAGCGTTCATATTTTTTCTGCATCGCCGGGGTAATGGCGCATGCAGTTGTCGCGGTTGTCAGACCCAGAACAAAGATGGCCAGCAGACGTTTATTCATTCTGTTACTCACTATCATCATTAAATTTATTTATAGGAATATTGATTTTATTGCTGTCATGTTTATGACGGAGAAAGTTTCCCATTAAATATTAACGGTGCATACCAGGGGGATTCCTAATTTATATTTATTGAAGGCGTAAAATCAGGGGGATATGCAACATAATATGTGAGTGATTTACTTATTCTATACAATCTATTTATTTGTCTGCTTGATTTAATAGAATATTAATATTGACATTAATCATGGGGCGAGAGAATGACGGGGGAAATGAGAAGGTGCAGGCTTATTGAGCAGTAAGCCTGCATGCGTGACTCAGTCAGTACTGGTAATACTTTGTTTTACAATATCTTCAAGTTTTTTTAGCGCCTGAATGGCCGGCGTATCCAGAATAGTACATGAGTTATCCCTGCGCGGGGATCTGTTGGCGATGTTTTTCAGCCTGTTGCTGATGTGAAAACGCATGACCATTATTCATTGACTCATGCACGACCATCGCTTTTTCATGCTCATCCATTTGTGAAAATGACGGCGCAACAGTTTTTGTGGACGGACTATTATGCATTTGTGCCCGATGCGCCTGCGCCATTTGCTGATGAGCAGGGGCATCGCTATTATTCATCATTTCATGGGCCATCGCCGCCTGTTGATGGGTATCAACACTTTCTGCGGCATTCACGCCAGCTGAGATAAAAAATGCAATAGCAAAAAAAGAAGACATCTTGTTCATCATATTTCTCCAGTATGGGTTTACGGAAGAAATGATAATAAGCAGGCGCGCTCAGCGAGGTGACAGAATTATGACGGTTACGTCAGATAATCAATAAAGATGCCAGCAGGTCAGCGGATGGCACATTCGTGCCACCCAGCAGGGTTAATTTGCGTGTTTTGGCAGCGTCAGAATAAAGCGGGTGGCGCGGGTGTCAGAGCTGACCGCCACCGTTCCCTGATGGGCCGCGACAATTGATTTCACAATCGCCAGGCCAATGCCGCTCCCTTCACCTTTACGCTGTCGTGACGGGTCCACGCGATAGAAACGGTCGAACAGTCGCGGTAGATGCTCCGCGGCGATGGGCGTGCCGGGATTCTCGACAATGATGTGCACCTGTTCGTCCGCCTCTTTTACCCGTACGGTCACCGACTGGCCCTTGGGAGTGTAACGCATGGCGTTCGACAGCAAATTGCTCAGGGCTCTGCGCAGCATTAACGGATCGCCAGACACCCAGCATGCGCGGCCCTCAAAGCGTAAACTGACTTCACGCTCTTCTGCCCATGCCTCGAAAAAGTCAAACACCTTACCGACCTCATCCGCCAGGTTGAGTGCCGTCTTTTCCGGGATCAATTGATTATTGTCCGCCTGTGCCAGGAACAGCATGTCGCTCACCATCTTCGACATTCGGCCAAACTCTTCAAGATTGGAATAGAGCACATCTTCCAGCTCTTTCTGGCTACGAGGCTGGCTGAGCGCAATTTCCGTTTGGGTGACCAGATTGGTGATGGGGGTGCGGATCTCATGGGCAATATCCGCTGAGAAATTAGACTGGCGTTTAAACACATCCTCGATGCGTTCGATCATATGGTTAAACGACCCAACCAGCTGCTCCAGCTCTATCGGTACGGCCTGGGGATCGAGGCGGACATCGAGATTCTTGGAGGTAATATTCTGGATACGGCGGCTGACGTTACGGATCGGTTCATGACCTTTATAGACGGCGAACAATACGATGAAAATAATCATCATGCTGATCAGCGATGCCGTCATAATCAGCTTGTTTTTCAGATCGTTAATATAGTGCAGATGAAAGTCTATCGATAACGCCATATACAGCGTCCAGGCCGGTTTACCGTCTGCTAACTGGCCTACCGGCAAACGAATCATGCGCCAGTTGGAGGGCGTGTTTTGCCCGTGATCGTGATTCTGTGTGCGTAGCGTGGGGCCGGAGATTAAAAAGACATTATTATTACCGGCGTTTTTATCCGGTTTCGCATGGGCAATAAACTGACGCAGATCCGGCGCACCAGGTGAATGGAAAATGGCTTTTTGGTTAGCATCTTCCAGTGAAATAATAACGTTAGAGTAACCGGAAACCACGTTTTTTAAGATTTCCAGCCGCCGGGATTCCGGTTCGTTGGGTTGATTAAGGATCCGTTCCAGCGTGGTGCTGATCTCTCTTAAATCGTTGATATCCTGCTCGGCAAAATGGACTTTTACCGAGTGGATCATTATCCAGGCGAAGGCGAAAAACGAAGCGATGGTTGCCAGGCTGATAAAAAAGGTCAGTCGCGTGGCCAGCGAAAAAGGGCGCTGCAGGCGTTTAATAGCCATCCGGTACCTCAAGCATATATCCCACACCGCGTACGGTCTGAATCAGCTTCGGTTCAAAGTCATTATCAATTTTGGCACGCAGGCGCTTCACGGCGACGTCAATCGCATTGGTGTCGCTGTCAAAATTCATGTCCCAGACCTGTGAGGCAATCAGCGAGCGGGGTAATACTTCCCCTTGATGGCGCAGGAAAAACTCGAGCAGCGTAAATTCTTTGCTGGTAAGGGTAATGCGGGTGCCACTGCGGGTGACTTTTCGGCTGACCAGATCAACCATTAAATCCGCAACCTGAAACTGACTTTCGACAATCACTGCCGCGCCACGGCGCAGCAGCGTTCTGACCCGAGCCAGCAGTTCGGCAAAGGCGAAGGGTTTCACCAGATAATCATCCGCCCCCAGTTCCAGGCCTTTGACCCGGTGTTCAATCGTGCCCAGCGCGGTGAGGAGAAGAATCGGCATGCCTTTGTTAGCGCTGCGCAACATACGCACGATATCCCAACCGTTCACGTCAGGCAGCATGATGTCGAGGATGATCAGGTCATAATCGCCGGTCATGGCCAGGTGATACCCGTTCAGGCCGTTATCCGCCAAATCGACAACAAAACCGGCTTCCGTCAGGCCCTTCGTCAGGTATTCGCCGGTTTTTTTCTCATCTTCGACGACCAAAATCTTCATCACATTCTCCTTCACCCACTGGCTGTGCGGGTTTCAATTCTAGAGAAGCGGGATCGGATAGCAATGAGTTATTGGGAAAATGACAGCTTTGTCATTTTCCTGTCACCGCTTAAACAGAGTCGATTCGGTAAGGTGCACGGTAATAAATTCACATTCAAGTCCGGTTTGGACGAAAAGAACTATGTGCAAATTTAAGCTTCTTACTCTCAGCGTTGTTTTTATTCTGGCCGGTTGTTCGCTGGCGCCGGAGTATCAGCGTCCGGCAATGCCGATACCGCAGCAATTTTCGTTGAGCCAGAATGCGCTGGTTCAGGCACCACAGGGATACCAGGATACGGGCTGGCGCACCTTTTTCGTTGATGATCAGGTGAAAGCGCTGATTGGCGAGGCGTTGCTGAATAACCGTGATCTGCGCATGGCCACCCTCAAGGTTCAGGAAGCGCGAGCACAATATGGGGTGACGGACGCAGACCGCTATCCGCAGCTTAATGCTGGCTCCAGCGGTACCTATAGCGGCAAATTTAAAGGCGAAACCAGCACGCAGAAAGAATTTGAGGCCGGGCTGAATCTCAGTTTCGATTTGGATTTCTTCGGTCGCCTGAAAAATATGAGTGAAGCCGAACGACAGAATTTCTTCGCCAGTGAAGAAGCGCGTCGGGCGGTGCATATCTTATTAATTTCCAACGTCTCGCAAAGTTATTTCAACCAGCGACTGGCTTACGCGCAGCTGAAAATTGCCGAAGAGACGCTGCAAAACTATCAGCGTTCATACGCTTTTGTTGAGAAACAACTGTTAACCGGTAGCACCAACGTGCTGGCGCTGGAACAGGCGCGGGGCGTAATTGAAAGCACGCGCGCCGATATCGCCAAACGTAAAGGCGAACTGGCGCAGGCGAATAATGCGCTGCAACTGTTGCTTGGCACCTACGGGAAATTACCGGATGACCGGGCGCGCAGCCACGGTGATATCAATGCGGTGACGCTGCCGCCGTCGCTGCCGTCGCAAATACTGCTTCAGCGACCGGATATTTTAGAAGCCGAGCATGCATTAATGGCGGCAAATGCCAATATCGGTGCTGCACGGGCGGCCTTTTTCCCGTCCATCACCCTCACCAGTTCGCTATCGGGTAGCAGCAGTGACCTCTCCAGCTTATTTAATGCCGCCAGCGGCATGTGGAATTTCGTACCCAAAATCGATATTCCGATTTTTAACGCCGGACGTAATCAGTCAAACCTCGATTTGGCCGAAATTCGTCAGCAGCAGTCGGTGGTGAATTACGAACAAAAAATCCAGAACGCGTTTAAAGAAGTGGCGGATGCGCTGGTGTTGCGCCAAAGCCTGACAGATCAAATTACCGCTCAGCAGCGCTATCTGGACTCTTTGCAAATCACGCTGCAACGCGCCAGAGCGCTCTATCAACATGGTGCGGTGAGTTATATCGAAGTACTGGACGCAGAGCGTTCTTTATTTGCCACCCGGCAATCACTGCTCGATCTTAATTATGCCCAGCAGGTTAATGAAATTAGGCTGTTTGCTGCCTTAGGCGGCGGCTGGGTTGAATGATATTTAATTATAAATTCTCAGGAGTATATGACATGAAAACTACCGCTAAAGCCGCTTTGTTTACGTTGTTGTCTGTGGTCATGTTTAACGCTCAGGCCAATGAGCATCAGCATGGCGAGATGATGAATATGCAGCCCGCTGCCCAGCAAGAGCAAGTTATCAGCGCCACGGGCGTGATTGAGTCTATTGATATGGCGAGCAAGAAAATCACCATCAAGCACGAACCTATTCCGGCGGTGAACTGGCCTGCGATGACCATGCGATTTACGCTGGTCCCGGAAACGAAGTCTGACGATATTAAGCCCGGCGATAAGGTTTCCTTTACCTTTGTTCAACAGGGAAATCTTTCTGTATTACGTGAAATTCACGTCAGTCAATAAATAACGCAGTTCGCAGGTCTCTTTTATTCTCATCCGCTTTCTCGGAACGCGGGTGAGACACTCGCGCAATGGAAATCACTATGGCGTCTTTAAATATTAAAAATACCGCGCTTATTCTTGCCAGCATGATTGTCGGTGGGGTTATTGCCGTCGGTATCTATCCTTATTTGTCATCAGCAAACGTCCCGACCGACAGTGGCCCCGATGCGCAAAAAGAAGCGCGTAAAGTCCTGTTCTGGTATGACCCGATGTATCCGAATACCCGTTTTGATAAGCCGGGTAAATCGCCGTTTATGGATATGGATCTGATCCCGAAATATGCCGATGAAGAGACCGCGAGCGACGCCGCCGCAGGGGTGCGAATCGATCCGACGCAAACCCAAAATCTGGGGCTAAAAACCGAGGCCGTACGTCGTGGACCGCTGCAGTATGCACAAACGTTCCCGGCCAACGTTAGCTATAACGAATATCAGTTTGTGATTGTGCAGGCCCGCTCAGCGGGATTTATCGAAAAAGTGTATCCGCTGACTGTCGGCGATAAAATTAAGCAAGGCGCGCCGCTGATTGATCTGACCATCCCCGACTGGGTTGAAGCGCAGAGCGAATATCTGCTGCTGCGCGAGACCGGCGGTACCGCCACTCAAGTCGACGGTATTCTCGAAAGATTGCGTCTGGCCGGGATGCCCGAACAGGACATCCAGCGCTTAAAATCGACGCGGAAAATTCAAACCCGCTTCACCCTGCGCGCGCCCATCGATGGGGTGATAACCGCCTTTGATTTGCGCACCGGCATGAACATTTCGAAAGATAACGTGGTAGCAAAAATTCAGGGCATGGATCCGGTGTGGGTCAGCGCATCGGTCCCGGAGTCTATCGCCTGGCTGATTAAAGACGCCTCGCAGTTTGCGATTACCGTACCCGCCTGGCCGGATAAAACATTCACCATCAGCAAGTGGAGTATTTTGCCGAGCGTGGATGCCACGACGCGTACCCTCCAGTTACGTTTGCAGGTCGAAAACCCTGATGAGGCACTCAAGCCGGGGATGAATGCTTACCTCAAGCTGAAAACACAAAGTGAGCCGATGCTGCTGATCCCGTCCAAAGCGCTGATTGATACGGGCAGCGAGCAGCGGGTGATCACCGTGGATAACGACGGACGCTTTGTGCCGAAGCAGGTTGCCGTATTCCATGAATCTCAGGGGCTAACGGCTATCCGCTCCGGTCTGGCGGAAGGTGAGAAGGTGGTCTCCAGCGGCCTGTTCCTGATTGATTCCGAGGCGAATATCGCCGGGGCGTTGGACCGCATGCGCGCCCGGAAGAGTGGGACGCCAGACGCCGCGGCTATGCCCGCAATGCCGACCCCGGCGACCCATTCACACTGAGGATATAACACATGATTGAATGGATTATTCGCCGCTCAGTGGCTAACCGTTTTCTGGTGATGATGGGGGCGTTGTTCCTCAGTATTTGGGGAACATGGACCATTATCAACACCCCAGTAGATGCACTGCCGGATCTCTCAGATGTGCAGGTGATTATTAAAACCAGCTATCCGGGACAGGCGCCACAAATCGTTGAGAATCAGGTCACTTATCCTCTGACCACCACCATGCTGTCGGTGCCCGGTGCGAAAACAGTGCGCGGTTTCTCGCAGTTTGGTGACTCTTACGTGTATGTCATTTTTGAAGATGGCACTGATCCTTATTGGGCACGCTCCCGCGTACTGGAATATCTCAACCAGGTACAGGGGAAACTGCCCGCAGGCGTCAGTGCGGAAATGGGGCCGGATGCCACCGGCGTCGGCTGGATCTTTGAATATGCGCTGGTGGACCGCAGCGGCAAACACGATTTGGCCGAGCTGCGTTCTCTGCAGGACTGGTTTTTAAAGTACGAGTTGAAAACGATTCCCAATGTCGCAGAAGTAGCGTCGGTAGGCGGCGTGGTCAAAGAGTACCAGGTGGTTATCGACCCGATGAAGCTGACGCAATACGGTATCAGCCTGGCTGAGGTGAAATCGGCGCTGGATGCGTCTAACCAGGAGGCGGGTGGCTCATCCGTGGAGATGGCGGAAGCGGAATACATGGTGCGTGCCAGCGGGTATCTGCAAACCCTCGATGACTTCAATACTATTGTGCTGAAATCTGGGGCTGACGGTGTGCCGGTTTACCTGCGCGATGTTGCCCGCGTGCAAATTGGACCGGAAATGCGCCGTGGCATCGCCGAACTGAATGGTGAAGGCGAAGTGGCTGGCGGCGTGGTGATCCTGCGCTCGGGTAAAAATGCACGTGACGTAATCTCCGCCGTCAAAGCCAAACTTGAGACGCTGAAAAGCAGCCTGCCGGAAGGCGTTGAGGTAGTTACAACATACGATCGCAGTCAGCTTATCGACCGCGCGATTGATAACCTGAGCTACAAGTTGCTGGAAGAGTTTATCGTTGTGGCGCTGGTGTGTGCGCTGTTCCTGTGGCATATCCGCTCGGCGCTGGTCGCCATTATTTCCCTGCCGCTGGGGCTGTGTATTGCGTTTATTGTGATGCATTTCCAGGGACTGAACGCCAACATTATGTCGCTTGGCGGCATCGCCATTGCTGTAGGGGCGATGGTTGATGCCGCGATTGTGATGATTGAGAACGCGCATAAGCGGCTGGAAGAGTGGGCGCATCAGCATCCGGGAGAAAAGCTGGATAACGCCACGCGCTGGCAGGTGATCACCAACGCCTCGGTGGAAGTGGGACCGGCGCTATTCATCAGTTTGCTGATTATTACCCTGTCGTTTATCCCTATTTTCACCCTTGAGGGGCAGGAAGGGCGACTGTTTGGCCCGCTGGCGTTCACCAAAACCTATGCCATGGCTGGGGCCGCATTGCTGGCGATTGTGGTGATCCCAATCCTGATGGGATTCTGGATCCGCGGCACGATCCCGGCGGAAAGCAGTAACCCGCTTAACCGTTTTCTGATCCGCATTTATCATCCGCTGTTGCTGAAGGTGCTGCACTGGCCGAAGACCACCCTGCTGGTGGCGGTGTTGTCGATCCTGACGGTTATTTTCCCGCTCAATAAAGTCGGCGGCGAGTTCTTACCGCAGATCAACGAAGGTGACCTGCTGTATATGCCCTCGACCCTGCCGGGGATCTCGGCGGCGCAGGCGGCGGATATGCTGCAAAAAACCGACAAGCTGATCATGACCGTGCCGGAAGTGGCACGGGTATTTGGTAAAACCGGTAAGGCCGAAACCGCCACCGATTCCGCGCCGCTGGAAATGGTTGAAACCACCATCCAGTTGAAACCGCAGGATCAGTGGCGTCCGGGGATGACGATGGACAAAATCATCGAGGAACTGGATAAAACGGTCCGGCTGCCGGGCCTGGCAAACCTGTGGGTACCGCCGATTCGTAACCGCATCGACATGCTGTCTACCGGGATCAAAAGTCCAATCGGGATTAAGGTCTCGGGTACCGTGCTGGCGGACATTGACGCCACGGCAGAGCAAATCGAAGAGGTGGCGAGGACCGTGCCGGGCGTCGCGTCTGCGCTGGCGGAACGTCTGGAAGGCGGGCGCTATCTCAGCGTCGATATTCAACGTGAAAAGGCCGCGCGTTATGGCATGACCGTAGGTGATGTACAGCTGTTCATTACCTCGGCGGTCGGCGGCGCGATGGTGGGCGAAACGGTGGAAGGGATTGCCCGCTATCCGATCAATCTTCGCTACCCGCAAAGCTATCGCGACAGTCCGGAAGCGTTACGACAATTGCCGGTCCTGACGCCCATGAAGCAACAAATCACGCTGGCGGATGTGGCGGATGTGAAGGTTGTTTCAGGCCCGTCGATGTTGAAAACCGAGAACGCACGCCCGACCAGTTGGATCTACATCGATGCCCGCGATCGTGACATGGTCTCGGTGGTAAACGATCTGAAAAAAGCGATTGCCGAAAACGTCCAGCTAAAACCGGGGACCAGTGTGGCGTTTTCGGGCCAGTTTGAGCTGCTTGAACGCGCCAGCCATAAGCTCAAACTGATGGTGCCGATGACGCTGATGATCATCTTCGTGCTGCTGTATCTGGCGTTCCGTCGTTTTGGTGAAGCGTTGCTGATTATCACCAGCGTGCCGTTCGCACTGGTGGGTGGGATCTGGTTCCTCTACTGGATGGGGTTCCATATGTCGGTGGCGACCGGCACCGGATTCATTGCGCTGGCAGGTGTTGCCGCCGAGTTTGGCGTGGTGATGTTGATGTATTTGCGTCACGCCATTGAGGCGGAGCCCGCGCTGGAAAATCCGCAGACCTTTACGGTGGCTAAGCTGGATGAGGCGCTGTATCACGGGGCGGTGCTTCGCGTGCGCCCCAAAGCGATGACCGTGGCGGTGATTATTGCCGGCCTGCTGCCGATTTTATGGGGCACCGGGGCCGGGTCGGAGGTGATGAGTCGGATCGCCGCCCCGATGATTGGCGGTATGATCACCGCGCCGCTGCTGTCGCTGTTTATCATTCCGGCTGCGTATAAGCTGATGTGGCTGCACCGCCATCGTTCGCAGAAATAACGCCTGAATAGCGTTGCGCCGGAGAACGTAATACGGCGCAACGCTATTTTTCCAGCGCCTTGACCCGCTTTCTGTACTCACCCGGCGTGCAGCCGTATTCACGCAGAAAGACTTTGTGAAACGATGATTCGCTGGCATAGCCCACCGCCTCAGCAATCACGATCAACGGCCGTGAATCACGCGCTAACATCTGGGCGGCGAATTGCAGACGCAATGTGGTTAAGACCGCGAGCGGCGTGGAGTTTGAGACTTCACGAAACAGTTGCGCGAAGCTGGCCCGCGACATATGCGCGCGCTGCGCCAGCTCTTCGACAGTCCACGGATGAGCGGGCAACTCCAGCATCAGGTTAGCGATAACCCCCAGTTTGGGATGCAGCAGCAGATTCAACATGTTTTTACCCGGTGCGACCCGTGTCAGCCACTCGCGTACAGCAAGGGTAAACAACGTGGCGCATTGCTGGCTGCATACCACCTCAGAACCTGGCAGCGTGCTCATTGATTCCCGTTGCAGCAGTTCAATCATGGCTCTCAGCCACTGACCAACAGGGCTATTTTCCTCGGGGGCCAGAATGAGCAATTCCGGCAGTGCGGTTAAAAAATAGCGTGAAGATGCCTGCAACCGTAGGCTTCCGCAGACGAGATGCGTTTGTTCCTCGCCTGACTGGCACAGCCGGTGGGCGGAGTTTTGTGCCAGCATAACCACTGCGCCAGGATGCAGCGTGTAGGACGAGCCGTCCGGGAGATCAAGCTGAGCCGCACCCTGAGTTACCGTATGCCAGCGAATAACCGACAGCTCTCCCGCCGCATGTGGCAACTGCCAGTCTCTGCTCAACAAGCAGTTTTTATCAATAGACCCCTGCGGGTCATTAAGCGTTAATAATCGGCTAAGCGCGTCCATCAAGACTCCTGAACAATTTTATACCCTTAGGGAGATATCGCCATTATCGCTATAATTTTATATTAAATTAATACCATCAAATGGTTAGTTGGTAATATGGTTTGTGCTTTCAAAAATTTGCATGGTTCACTTTAGACGATTTGACATAAATAAGCGCGTTATGGATACGCTGTTTATGTTCGTCAGTCCTTATACTTCGGGTTAACAAATGAACAGTGATTTTGCAAAGAGGCAGTATGAATCAGTATCAGGCGATCATTATTGGTTTTGGCAAAGCAGGTAAAACGCTGGCGGCGACGCTGGCAAAAGCAGACTGGAAGGTGGCGATTATTGAGCAGTCCAACACCATGTATGGCGGGACATGTATCAATATCGGCTGTATACCCACTAAAACGCTGGTACATGATGCAGAGTTGCAGCATGACTTTGCCGCCGCAATGCAGCGCAAAACAGAGGTTGTAAGTTTCCTGCGTGATAAAAACTTCCATAACCTTGCCGATCTGGACAATGTTGATGTGATTGAAGGGCGCGCCGAGTTTGTGGACAACCATACTGTACGCGTCGTCCAGTCGAGCGGCACGCGTGAACTTCACGGTGAGAAGATTTTTATTAATACTGGTGCGCAGTCGACGATGCCTGATATTAAAGGGTTAACCAGCACGCCGGGCGTGTTTGATAGCACCGGATTGTTGAATCTGACGCAGCGCCCGCAACGGCTGGGAATTTTGGGCGGTGGATACATTGGCGTCGAGTTCGCCTCGATGTTTGCCAACTTTGGAAGCAAGGTCACTATTTTCGAAGCCGCACCGTTATTTTTACCGCGTGAAGATCGGGATGTTGCCGATGCGATTGCCCAAATCTTGCGCGATAAAGGTGTGGAGTTGATCCTTAACGCCAATGTACGCTCGGTGTCGCCCCAGGACGGCGCGGTACAGGTACAGATGCCCGAAGAGACGCATTTGGTGGACGCGTTGCTGATTGCTTCAGGGCGTAAACCGGCAACGGAAACACTGCAGCTGAAAAATGCCGGCGTGGACGTTAACGAGCGCGGCGGGATTATCGTGAATAAATATCTGCGCACTTCGGCAGATAATATCTGGGCCATGGGCGATGTTACTGGCGGCCTACAATTTACCTATATCTCCCTCGATGACTTCCGCATTGTTCGCGACGGTTTATTGGGAGAAGGGTTGCGCAACACCGGCGATCGCCCGAATGTGCCGTATTCTGTGTTTATGACACCGCCGCTTTCTCGTGTCGGGATAACAGAAGAGCAGGCCCGAGCCAGCGGGGCGGAGGTTCAGGTCGTGATGTTACCCGTTGCGGCGATCCCGCGGGCTCGGGTGATGGATGATACGCGCGGTATGCTCAAAGCCGTGGTTGATGTGAATAGCCAACGGATATTAGGCGTCTCGCTATTGTGTGTGGATTCACATGAAATGATTAATATTATTAAAACCGTAATGGATGCCGGGTTACCGTATACCGTATTACGTGATCAAATATTTACGCATCCCAGCATGAGTGAATCATTAAACGATCTTTTCTCTTTAGTTAAATAATAATAATTATGTCTGAAACTTTGCCCCACCCGTGTGGGGCTTTTTTTGTGTGCGGCACAATATTTAAATAATACGTATGAACAGTTATTTTGGCGTAATGGATGGCAGGAAATAAAGCGGATTGATTTATTCTGTTGCGACTGAAATAACCCGTTAATGGAAAGAAAAATGAATATGTTGAAAGCAACTTTACTGATGACCTCGTTATTGTCTGCTCCGGTGACGTTTTCCGCGCTGGCGCAATCGCCAATCGAAATAGCCCGTGTTAGCGTATCTGCAATCTCTGCCACACCCTCTGTTGTCGAGGATGAGATTGCGAAGCTGGCACAGGAAAAACAGGCATCGTCGTGGAAAATCACGTCCATGAGAATTGACAGTAGCTCCCACGCCACGGCGATTCTGTACAAATAAGGGCAATCTCAATGGAAAAGTATCTTCGCTTACTGGGCAGGGCCGATCGCGTCGGGTTAACCCTGATTCGTCTGAGCATCGCCATTGTGTTTATCTGGATTGGTTTATTAAAATTTGTGCCTTACGAAGCCGACAGTATTACGCCATTTGTAGCCAATAGCCCGGTAATGTCGTTCTTTTATGAAAATCCGCAAGAGTATAAGCAGCATTTGACGCATGAAGGCGAATTTAAACCACAGGAGCGGGAATGGCAAACCGCGAATAATACCTACAGCTTCTCTAATGGACTGGGCGTGGTTGAGATTATTATTGCCTTGTTGGTGCTGGCAAATCCGCTCAGTCGTTGGTTGGGATTAATTGGCGGGGTTCTGGCATTCGCCACACCGATTGTCACTCTGTCTTTTTTAATCACCACGCCGGAAGCATGGGTTATGCCGCTGGGCGATCTGCACCACGGGTTTCCGTATTTATCGGGGGCCGGGCGGCTAGTGTTAAAAGATACGTTAATGCTGGCGGGTGCCGTAATGATTATTGCGGATTCAGCCCGGAGCATTGTTAAGCAGCAGTACTGATTTCTCACGTTGTACCCTCTGTAAGATAGTATGCCACTAGAGTTTAATACGGTAATTACCGGAGCCAGCATGATGCTGGCTTTTTTTTGCCATAAGCTAAATTCGTTATCCCCAAACCCCAGCTTAAAGCGTCTTTTTATTCTTTTTTGTTATGCTTGTTGCGCAACTTCGTGTGGTTTTAGACATCACTTCAGCTAGAATTAACCCGTATCAAACGTTTTTACATATCAATAAAGCATTAAAGATAGTTAAAAACTTAATTTTTTATCAACAGTTTGACATGGAATCCACTAAGGTAATTAAGCGCCAGGAGTGGATGCTGATTTCGTGTTTTTGTCTGCGAACAAGACCGGAACATATCTTAAATATGGAAATAAGGGTTTGAGAATGAGCTTTGGATTAGCAAAGGACAACAAGTTTGAAATCATAGCGATCCTGCGTGAAGAGTTGCACAAGAAGACTAAACTGGAAGTCTTATGTGAAAACAACAGCGTTATCACACAGTTAGAAAAAATTGATTTCGAGCACTTTGTGCTTTCCCCGCACAAAGACATCGTTCCTGAAAAGGTCCAATACTTCATCCTGCACAGTGATAGCGGGATTGTTAAATTTAGCGCCAGATACGAACAGGCGTCCTCGGGTGATGCGCAATCAGGGTTGTCGTACCTTATCCCGGATATGATTTTCTTTGCGCAACAGCGACAGAATCAGCGTTTCTCCTTCCTCAAGGGCTATGATTTTTTCTGTTCTGGTCGTTACAAAAACGGCGAAAATTACTCACTGAAGATTAAAAATATTTCTCAGGGCGGCTGTGCATTAATCGCCAGGGATGTGAATGCACGATTCCTTTATAAAGATGCGGTTATTAAAGGTGCCAGCCTGGATTTTGATGTATTTGGCAGTTTACTGCTTGATCTCAAAGTGATTGATGTCGTCATGATCAATGAGTTTGATGATGATAATGAGTTGTACTCCTGCTACCAGATATCGTGCGAGTTTGATTTTAAGCACCGTCGTGAAGAGGCGGAAGTCGAGAAAATAATCATCAAATTTTTAATGAGCAACAAGATTCGAAGTTTATAAGGAGCGGTGAACAGGATGTTGATGTGTGGCACTGATAATTTTGTGGGCAGCGGTATGTTCGCCTATCTGACAAGTAAACATGTCCCTATCAAAACATTCCCGTTTGAGGACATGTTGCAGCAATCATCATTGTGCCAACATCAAACAATGGTTTTTAATATCATTAACAATGAACAACCGTGTTCTGCAATTGTGCAGTTTTTGAATAAAAACCGATTTAAATTTTATAATAACGTTATTGTTATTGTTGCTGACAGTTTGGTTGCGAAATTATGTGTTGAGTTATTATATGTGGAAAAAACCATTGTCCTGACGGAAAAGTCATCACTGCGTGATTTTGCACAACTGGCTACGCTGGCGGTCGGGAAATGGAATCCCCGGCTGTATCGGTCGCAGAAAAGACTCACGGAAAGAGAGCAGCAGATCCTCAATCTGTTGGTAAGTGGTTATACTGCCAGAGAAATTTCTGAATTAGTCAGTTTGAATTATAAAACGATTCAAGCGCACAAGATGCGGGTCGTTACGAAACTGGGGCTGGCCAATACCTCTGATTTAAATAAATTAATTATTAGGTTTACCCATAGCTTGTCTTTTTTACCCTGATCTGAATATTCTTTTCTGATGTGAAATACGTAAAAGTAGATACAATTTGGGAGTGATTTCGACTGGTTTTTGTTGTGGTGATGGGGGGGGAGGGGTGTGTTAGATTCCAGTGATGTGCTAACGGCGCTTGAAAAAGCATTCAATACCAGTCAGCTTTATATGGTTTATCAACCTATTTTTAACTTACAAACCCACACTATTAGTGGGTTTGAAGCGTTAATGCGTTGGAATAGCCCACAGATGGGTATGATCTCCCCTGATGTTTTTATTACGGTGCTGGAAAATAGCGGCAATATATTTTCCATAGAGGAGATGGTAAGCAACCCTCCATGGGATATTGCCGCCTCCTGGCCAGATCCTCTTTCTCTCTCTGTTAATATTTCTGCCCTTGAATTCTGCGATCCACTGCTCCCACAACGTGTCAGACAAAATCTCGCCGCCAGTGGACTGCCTGCTCATCGATGCCAAATAGAGATCACGGAAACGTCGCCGCTGTGCGACAGCCAGATAGCCGCTAAAAATATGACAGAACTGAAGGCGATTGGGGTGAAGCTGGCGCTTGATGATTTTGGTACCGGGCACGCGAACCTTAATTATCTGCTGAAGTATCCGTTTGATACCTTAAAGATTGATAAAGAATTTGTTGCAGGCATCGAGCCCGATACCCGATCGGCAAAGATCGTTGAGGGTATTATTTCATTAGCGCACAATTTTGGCATTGAAGTGCTGGCGGAAGGGGTAGAAACCCATGCCCAGTTAGAACGTTTGACGCTGATTGGCTGCGATAAAATTCAGGGTTTTTTCATCTCGCCTCCGGTGATGGCCGAAGACATTCCCGCACTGTTAACGCCATTTAACCGTTAATCACTCTCTCCCTGGGCTGTAACGTCTTTTTCCGCATGGCAGCGCACGTGCCGTATCCGGCCTGCCGGTGTTTGATTCTCTCACGCATAAAAAAGCCCCCCGTAAAAACAGGGGGCGGGTTACGTTTAGGTCAGATTAAAACGATCTTTTAAAGCCAATCGATGCATTGACCGGGGCTTCAACCTGCGACTTACTGCTGCCATTGCTAAATTGTGTACCCAGTTCACCGTAGACCTGTAGGTTCCTGTCAATAGACCAGCTCAGGCCGGCTGCCACTTCGGTGCTGGAGTACTGCTGTGACGATTCCAGCGTAGTGGTGGCCACCGCGTTGCTAAACTGCGTCTTGTCTTTTGAACCCAGACCCTGCCAGACGTTCACCCGGCCATAAGGCTGGAATTTGCCGTGGTTGGTATCATAGTCTGCAACCAGACGCACACCCAGACGCGCGGTAAACGAATCAGCGGTATCCATTTTCACTTTCGTTTGGGTCACGCCATCAAGCCGACCGTTATCAAAATCGCTGTATTGGTAGATCAACTGAGCCTGCGGCTCCAGACTCCAGGCGCTGGCGCCTAAACGGAATGACTTGCCCACTTCCGTTGAGGCTGTCAGCGTATTGCCTTTCACCGTGTACGAGCCGTTATTCCCGGATGCCGACAGACGGGATTTATGGTTACCGTACTGCAGGACGTTGTCGACATACATTCCGTCATCCGAGAACCAGGTGGCATAACCGCCAACGTAAAACGCGTTGTCATCGATATTACCGCCTTTGCCATCGCTGCCGGTTTTGGTGCCTTTAACATTGCTGTCGATGTCGAGCACGCTGGCATACATCCCGGCTTTCCAGCTTTCATTGGCGTACATATCGACACCGACCTGGATGCCCATGGTATGTGAGCTGGTTTGTGTCCCTGTCGCATCGTCCAGCTTGGTTTTGCCGGAGTAACCAATCATTCTGGCCCACGCGCGGTTATCTTCATCAATACCCGGTTTCACCTCGTCACCCATACGCTGGTGCATGTTACCCAGCAGGCTGATGTCACCCTGGCGAACCACGCTGGCGAGGCCGGAGTACAGCATGGTTTCCGGACGGTATTCGCTTCTCAAATACCAGTTTTCACCCTGACCTTGCGCGTTACCGGCATGCAGTTGGTACTCAAATGCACCCGCAGCCATGCGTTCAGCGGCGAGATGGAAGGCGTCTCGCGAGGTCTGAGCGGTGGTGGTGGCGCCATTCAGCGCGGTGACCACTTCGATGCCGTCACCCACGGTAGGCGCGCCGAGGCCGGAGCCGTCAACATCAAGCAACGTTTTCCCGCTGGCTTTACCGCCATCGATAATCAGGCGATCGGCAATACCCGCGCCGCGGCCATTCTGCGTGGCTGCCATGTTGATGGTGCCTTTCTCGCCGCTGTAGTCTCCTTTGACGGTTAAGGTTGTACCAATTTGCTGACCGATAAGCGACACATCGCCACCGTTACTCAGTCCGCCTACCGTCTGGTTGTAGCCTTGGGTGTTAAGCGTAGTGCCCGCAACCACATAGTGGTGCGACGCCGCGCTCAGGGTGTTGGTATCACCCGCTTGCAGCACGCCGTGGGTAATCAGCGTTGCGCCGCTGTAGCTGTTTTTACCCTGCAACTCGGTGGTGCCGTTGCCGGTCTGGTGCAGTTGACCTTTGCCGCTGATATCACCGGTTAGTGCCAGGGTATCAGCGCGATTGACGTTGAGCACGCCGTTATCAACGATATCTCCTTGAATGCTGCCGATATCGCCGCCGGTGCCGAGTTGTAATACGCCCTGGTTGATGGTGGTACCGCCGGTGTAGGTGTTATCCAGCGTCAGGGTTAGTGAACCTTTACCGGTTTTGATCAACTGGCCATGACCTTCGACTTCGGTCAGTAGAGAGACATCATGTCCGTTGGTGTCGAACGTCCCGCCGCCGGATTCCAGCGTTACCTGACGTGCGGTATCGAACGCGTCGCCATATTTCAGCGTACCGCCATTAAAGGTGATGCCAGTCTCTGGCGCACCGAGGTGGGTATCCCCCGCGACCTGAAGCGTACCTGAAGTGATAGTGGTGCCACCGCTGTAGGTATTGTCGCCCGTGAGGATCAGCGTACCAAGATCGCCTTTATTCAGACCGCCTGTGCCGCGGATCACGCTGTCAATGGTGGCGGTGTAGTTAACGCCGTCTACCGTACCATCGCCAACGCGGATCAGCGTATTGGCGGTATCGGTGGTGATAGCCTCTCCGCCGACGCGATAGCCGTCGGTGGCGAACTGTGCGCCGCTGATGATGACGTCGCCTTTGCTGTTATCGACCATCACATTGCCTGCCTCGCCCTGGAAGACGGCAAACGCGGCATCGGTAAATGGCGCGTTCAGCGCGCCTTCTGGCGTGGATTCATCGGTGGTCCAGTTGTCATTCCCCTGGCTTGATTGCCAGATCCCGTCGCCACCGTTAATCACGCCGTTGTTTTTCAGCTCGCCATTCTCACCGCCGGTACCGTCCCAGAAGCGCAGCGTCAGCCCGGCATGGTTGACCAGGTTTACCTGATTTTTAACCGAGGTTTGCACATACAGGCTGTCCGCGGCTTCCGGCGCGTTAGCTATATCCATCACGTTGTTGGTCAATGTGCCGGTATAGTTGATCACGCGATAAACCCCAACGTCAAAGCTGCCGTTTGGTGAGGTCTCGATGTTGAGCTTGCCGTCGAGCGTCAAATCGCCATTGACATCAATCAGGTCGTTAAAGGCTCCGCCCGGGGTATAGGCTTGGCCAAACTGATAATCCAGCTGCGCGTTATCGCTCAGCGTCAGCGAACCGGTGGTCAGTTTACCGACGCTGTTGATGGCCGCACCGGCGGTAATGTGACCGTTATCCTGCACATCCACCGCGCCGCCGATAATGCCGTTACCGCCGAGCGTAGCGCCGGTTTTCACCGTGACCTGGCCGGTTGCGGCAGACTGATTACCGTTGACCAGCAGCACGCCCTGGTCAACATCCGTGATGCCGGTCCAGGTGTTGTCGCCGGTCAGGGTCAGCGTACCGTCGCCGATTTTCACCAGGCTGCCGTCGTTGCCGCTGATAACGCCGCTGATAGTGTCAGCCAGATTTAGATTACCCAGCGACAGTTGCTTGTTACCCAGCTCGACATTACCCGCACCGGACAGTGAACCGATGGAGGTGGCGCTGTTGACTGCGCTGACATCCACCAGGCCGTCCGCCAGGTTTTTGACCACCGTATTTTCCGCCATTGCGTTATCAGCCGCGGTCATCAGGCCGCTGTTGTTTACCGTGGCATTGCCGCCGCTGGCGTTGTCTTCCAGCGCCAGGGTGCTGTCTTTCGCTACGTTGACCGTCGCGTTAGCGGCGGTGGCTTTATCGCGTAATACTGCTTTCGCTTTACCTGTCAGATTCAGGTTGGCGCTGGCGGCAGTGACGGTATCGGCCAGCGTTAACAGACTGTCGGCGATGTTCATGGTCAGCGATGTCAGGCTGGTGTCTGCACCATTGATGTTCAGCGTTGCGCCGTTATTGACGTTAACAGTGCTGCTTTCATTGCTGCCGAACGCTCCGGTTTTGCTGACGTTAACCGTCACATTATGGCTATTCCCGGTCCCGGCAATTTCGGTTTCCCCTTGGTAGCTGTTGGCGCGGTCAAGCGTTAAGGTGCTGCCCGCATCGCTTGAGCTACTGGTCACTTTCAGCTTGCCATCTCCGGTAATATCGCCGGTTGGGGTGAAATGGTGCGAATTGAGATCAAATACCGCCGCGTTAGCATTGGCGCCCAGCTCGATGGTACGGTTGCTGGTCAAATCAGCGCCCAGTTGCAGCGTGGAGGCGTTATTGATGACCAAATCCGTGCCACTCTGGCCGAGGTTGCTGTCGGCGGAGATTTGCAAGGTGCCGCCGTCAATGCGCGTACCGCCGCGATATTCGTTATCACCGCTGAGGATCAGACGGCCGAGGTCGGTTTTCACCAGCGTCAGCCGATCGCGGGCGCTGGCCTCGCGAAGGATAGATTCAATGGTCGCGGTATAGTTTTGTCCCGCACCACCGGCCCCGACGCGCAGCAGCAGTTCACCGGTGCCCGGCGTTTGACCCGCATGTGTGGCCGTTTCGGTGGTGGCATAAGCGTTGAGCGCATCACCTTTCACGACATAGCCGTCGGCGTCAAACTGTGCTCCGGAGAAATTGACGTCACCTTTGGCGTCATCCACGGTGACGGTACCGCCTTTGGTGGTAAACACGGCGAAGGATTTCTGCGCCCACGGTGCGTTGCCCTCGCCGGTGGCCGTTGTCCAGTTGTTGTCGCCCTGATCGCCAATCGCCATCCATTTGCCATCGCCGCCGTCAATCTTGCTGTCGCCTTCAATGCCCGATTTACCGTGACTTTGGTTGACGGTTGCGCCGTCCCAGAATTGCAGCGTGACGCCGTTGGCGTTGACCAGGTTGACCTGTTTGTCGATAGAGGTCTGGACAAAAATGTTGTTCTTATCCTGACTGTCCGGCACCGTGCCCAGCTCTAATGTCCGGTTATCCAGCGTGCCGCCGTAGTCATAAATACGGTATACACCCGGTCCAAAATTGCCGCCCTGAGATGTGGTGACGTCCAGCGTCCCGTCCAGTTGCAGGTTGCCGCTGACAGTAATCAGGTCATTCAGCGCGCCACCCGGGGTATAAGCCTGACCCAGCTCGAAGGCGGAGGTGGTTTTGCTGCCCAGTTGCAGGCCGCCGTTAATGGTTAACGTTCCCGCACCACCGTCACCCGCGCTGAGGGTCGAGGCGTCGTTCATCAGCACGTTGCCGCCGATAATACCGTTACCGCCAAGCGTGGACATGCCGCTGACGGTGGTTGCGCCCGTAGCCGCACTCTGATTACCGTTTACCAGCAGCGTACCGTGGGTGACGGTGGTGTCACCGGTATAGGTGTTATTGCCCGCCAGGCGCGTAATGCCACCGCCGATTTGCTGCAACGCGCCGATACCCGAAATCACGCCGCCGAGCAGCACATTATTGGCGCGATTAATCGCCAGTACGCCGTTGTCGAGGATGTTTGATACGGCGCTGACTTCGCCGGTATCGCCGCCGGAACCTAACTGCAGCGTCCCCGTTTGATCAATGGTGGTAGAACCGGTGTAGCTGTTGTTGTTGGTGAAGATCGTGGTCCCACCTGCCGCACGTTCAAATTTCCCGTCACCGCTAATGACACCGTTGTAAATTTGCGCGGCTGACGTATCACCATGGGCGTCAAAGATAACCCTGCTGCTGGTGCCCTGGGTTTCCACGTCATAATTGCCAATGGTCGCGGCGGTGCTGGTGGACTCGACGTGGTCGCCGGTGCGTAGCGTTGCGCCATTGCTTACACTAATGGTATTGCTTGCCAGTTCCAGTCTTTCGACGACGCGGACATCCGCGTTTGAACCGGTAATGGTCAGTGAGTCCCAGCCGGTGCCAATGTTGGTGCCGGTGGTCTGGTTATCGCTGTTCAGGCTGCCAATTTTCGCACTGTCGCCGTGGGTGTTGGTGAAGGTGAGGGCGTTGCCCGTACCCGCAGCGGTAATGATATGGCGCGTTTTATCCAGCATCACATCGCCGATATCGGCCGTATTGTTGCCGCCGGTGCCGGCGAAATTCACCTCGCCCGCAAAGGTGCCATTTTGCCAGTTAAAGGTGTCCTTACCTTCACCGGTGTTGATCACGCCGCTGGTCACACCGCCGCTGATATCAATGGCGTCATTGCCTTTACCAGACTGAATGGCTACAGCCGTGTCGTTGATGGCCTGCAGGGTGCCGGTGTTGGTGATTTTTTTATTGCTGTCACCGCTGGCATCAATCACCGGTGCGCTGGTGCTGGCAGAGATAATTTTGCCGCTATTGCTGACGGCACGGACGTTCTTCGCGATGATCGCCGAGCCGCCTGCGCCGTCACGTACATTGATATCGGCATTGGTGGTGAGCGCGCCATCGGTATTCGCGCGAATACCGCTGCCTTCAGCCTTAAGGACCTCAATGGTATAGCCTTTGCCTATGCTCAGGTCGCCCGATGTTTCGCCGCCATTACGTTGTTCAAAGGCGAAGCCGGTACCTTTCCCGTGAACGTTGAGGATATTTCCCTCGCTGTCACGATCGGTCATGGTGAGCGCCACGCTGGTGCGGATCCCCGCGCCATCGTTGGAGTCAATGGTCACGTTGCGCAGCAGGATATTGTTGTTGTTGGCATCGTTTTGAATGCCTGCGCCAGTTCCATCGGCGCGGATCATCACGCTTTGCGCGGACAGCGCACCGGCTTTATCGGCGAGGCGAATACCGTCAGCGGAACCGTTGGTGGTAATACTGTCACCGGAAATGCCATTAATCAGTAAACTGGCACCTTCAGTCAGTAGAACACCGGCAGTACCATCATCGACCAGGATTTGGCCCAGTTTATTAATCTGCGCACTGGCTCCCGAAGCCCGAACACCGATACCGTTACTGACATGCAGGGCATTGTCGGAATTGTTGGTGAAACGCCCGCCTTGCTGTACATCAACACCGATGCTGTCGGTGCTGGCTAGATCGATAATGGCGTTGGCACCAAGGGTCAGATTGCCGAGATTTCTTGCCACATAGGCAATAACCTCGTTACCGCCAGTTTCAGAGGTGATCTTCGCGTTTGAGGTGAGGGTAGTTTCAGTCGGGTTACCTTGCTCGTCGTCGCCATTCAACTGATGCGCCTGACCGTCAACAATCCCGGCAATGGTTCTTTCACCGGTTAAATTGATGGTGGTTTTATCGCTGATGTTACCTGTTGCGCCGCCTTCAATCAGCAGGGCTGCGGAATCGGAGCCTTTCACGCTAAACGTGGCTTCGCCGGTGTCTACACTACTGCCTGCGCCGGTGGCGAGGACGCCGACGGAGTTTTTGCCGCTTAAGGTCAGGTCGAGATTGGAACTCGAATTATCTTTCGGGTTGGTCGTATTACCTGCAAGTTTTGCACCATTAGCGATACGAAAAATAGTGGTGTTAGCCTGACCGTTGTCATTCATCACCGCCTGACCAATGTTGGCGGTAGCCCCTTTGCCATACAGGTAATAACCAATCTGGTTGGTGCTGTTGAATAGTGGACTGCTCAGGGTGTCGACATTCGCGATGGCGTTATCACGCACGTGCACGCCGATGTTCCCGGCTTTGTTAAGTGTGATAGCGGAATCGACGTTGACCGTCGCCTGACCATTAACGCCACCCTCAGCCCAGATAGCGTAGTTACGGTTACCCACACCGCCGGTACCGTCTACCACAATAGAGCCTGAGTCGCTGGTGGTCACCAGGGCATTTTTTTTCGTCGCGCTGACGTGAATGCCGACGTTGTTGGTGCCATTGACGTTGATCTTGCCGTCATTGCGAATGATCTGACCACTTTCAGCGCCACTGTCACGAACAGTGATGCCGTAGTTCTTGATATTCCCTCCACGACCATCGCCATTGACCACAATATTGCCGGTATTCAGCACGTTGCCTGTCGCGTTGCCGATCAAGATCCCCGCAGCGTTGCGTATGCCGACGCCCAGCGTGATGAGCCCCTTATTGATGACCTCGCTGGCACTTTTGGTCATGATCCCGGCGCTTGGGCTGGAGCCGCCTGGCAGGGTGGCATCCAGGGACAGGTCATTGGCGTCGCGGCCAAGATAAATAGAGGCATTCTGCGCGTTGGTAAAGGTCGCGTTGTCGGCGACTTCTACGCCAAAGGCGGTGCCTTTACCAAAGGATGCGCTGTTTTTGCTCCCGTCGACGATATTGATAACGCCGTTATTCACGCCCTGTGCAGTGTTGGACAGTTGCATGCCAATGGCCAGCGTCAGCGAGGTATCAGGATCATCTTTACTCCAGGGATCGGCGGCAGAGGCGGTACCGAAGTTATCGGTGGTGATGGCCTGGTTGATGGTGCCGTTGTTGGTAATGGTGCTGGCGCCTTGCCCCTGCATGCCAAATGCGCCGTAGCTGCTGACCTTTTGATTGCCGTCTTTATCAATAAACAACCCGGAGTTGATGGTGCCGTGGTTGGTAGCAGTGGCGTCTTTCGCCAGCATGCCGATGGCCAGACTTTGCCCGCCGGAGGAACGCAATGCGTTCAGTTCGCCGAGGTTAGTGATAACCCCACCGTCAATGGCTTTCATTACGCCATTAATGCTGCCGTCAACGGCGATCATCGCACCTTGGTTCAGGGTGCCGGTAGTCCCAGCGCCGTTGGCATAGATGGCGTGCAGCTCACCACGCCCGGCGGTAGTGTTATTCGTATGCGACAGGCCGTCGGTCCAGACGTCATAATCCCAGGAGATAACGTCAGATTTTTTACCGGAACTAAGCACGTTTTCAATCAACTCGGCATACTTCGCTTGCGCAGCGGATACCGTCGTTATTTGGCTATTTTCGGCATCCAGCCACAGCTGGATCTGGCTGACTTTTTGTCCATCCGGTTTTTGTGCGGCGTCATCACTTTCGCCTAATAGCCAGCTATTGAACTCAGCCAGCTCAGCGGCCGTTGTAATCGAGATCGTTTTGGTACCTGTTTCGATAACCTCACCGGCATCGTTATAACCGTAAGCCATTAGCGTTACATCAGTGCCAAATACGGAGGTGGTTTGTGAACCGTTAAATGTTTCCGTTGGTACAACCGGGGCAGCGTTGAATTTTATGTAGTTATCGGACTGCCAGTTCACCTTGCTGTTGGCGCCCTGCGCTTGCAGCAGTGAGGAGTCCTTGGCCAGCAATTCGATGGTATTGGCCTTGTCACGTACGTAAAGCGTGTCGTTGCCAATATTCAGATTGGCGATGCCTCCGTTTGTCGCCAGAGCGATACCAAATTGCTTATAGACTTGCGTTTGCTGTGGATCATAAGTGTTCAACACCGCATCACCGATTTGTGATTCGGTGATAAACCCGGCTAATGCGCTGGTATCAAAGACTTTAATCGGCTCGGGTTCTCCCGGAAGCGCCGGATCAAAAACATCAAAGTCCGTGCTCTGCGAAGGTTTCGCCGATTGAGTATGAGTCAGGTATTCTGCCAGTTGCTCCACGGTGGAGATCGTTTTGACATTCTGATCGGGGCTGGTGGCTTTTAGGGTGATTTTTCCGTCTTGCAGCAGCTCTCTGATGGTGGTTGACTCCACAACGCCGCTTTGACCTGGGGCAATCGTTGGGATTGCGCCGCTGATGTTGAGCGCCTGACCGGTAGAGTTATCTTCATATAAGAAGCCATAATTATGAATTCCCTCATTTACCTCAGCTGAAATACCTCTCTGATAGTCAGTATAAATATTGTGCTCACCTGTATCGATAATCGGTGCCGCAGATGCCAGCATTGAAGCACCGCTTAATGCACTGGCCGCCAGTACCGCGACAGTTTTACGCGAACTGCTTTTTTTCTTGCCTTTGGTTAATTCAGAAACGACAACCCAGATACCGAGTACCGCGTTCCAAATAATGCTGTAAACTTTATTCATATATAACCCTTATCTGCATTTTATATTGCATGCGTTATTACGTTGAGTTGTTGGCTATGGTTGGCACGCGGGAGTGCTACCTGGCAGGTCGATTTTTAAAAATGGGGATACCTTCCGGGTTTCGCGGAATAAAAGACGAACTGAAAGTGAGTCCCTTTTAAAAAATAATCGTTATGGTCGTCCTTAAATAAGTCAGTTACGGCTGGCTATAGTGCGAGATGGTGTACTTGAGCCGGGTATTGGTTTTGCCAAGCTTTCTGGCAATGTTGCTTTTGTACGCCCCAATGGTTTTTTCACTTTTTTGCGATGCGCCGGCGATTTGAGTCAGCGTCCAACCGCGGGCCAACATCATCATGACGTTAAATTCGTTTGCGGTTATTTTGTTATGTACTGCTTTGATAGTGCGTGATTTTTTTATTTGAGTGATAGAGGTGAATGCGTGCAAAAGTTGATCAAGAGAGTCGTCTTGATCGAGAAAATGCATGTTCATCCCGCAAACGGTTTGAAAAAGTGAAAAAGTGGCTTCATCGGCCAGAACGATAATCATCGTCGCAGGGCGTAAGGCCATGTTGCGGATAACTCTGGCATATTTTAAAAAATCAGAATTGCCAGGACTAATAATGATGCAATCCAATTTATGAGAATGTATGTTGACGGCAGAAAGCGTCTGAGAGGAGTGGTACGTGATATCCGTAAATAATGCTGAACCACGTAAAATTTCTCGCATGCCAAGCCACGGGTAAAGTGAGTCACCCAAAAATATAGCTTTAGACATAACGATCTCCTTGAAATTTTGATGCAAGCAATCGCCTCTTTTTTTTATTGAAAAGAGTTCCTCGCGATGCGTGAAATGTTAATTAAAACGAATATTCCGTTCTGTGTTTTGAACGTATCCTTATTAATTTTGGTTTCAACAGATACTTTCTGTATTTATTAAAATCTTTAACTATTCTTAATGTTGATATTACACTTTGTTAAAATTTAAGATAAATCGTTTAAATCACCTCTGGGCAGTTGATTGATAGATTTCGCTTATGAATCGAGAAAATTGCGGACTGGATAACCCTAAATACACAGGGGATTCTGATGGGTGTGGCTAAGAAGGTCGCCAAAAAAGAGCGTAATTCAGTTGGATAGGGCTCATTTTTAGCACAATGAGAACGCTGTAAGATAATTCTTAACTTAAACCAGGCTGGCGCGGAGGGTGTATAGGGGAGGGATGAAAATATTGCCATATTCAAATTTATTTACGTCTTCATTTTATTTTATGGTGTTATGTGCTTTGATTTTATAAATTTAAAGGATTTAATTCTAAAATTGTCTTTTTGTGCTTAATTTGAAAATCACACGAAAGAATTGCGGTTCGCTTGTTTTTTGTACGTTGCCGGCTTATCCGGCCAGCAGTTCTTGCTCGACCTGGCGTACCTGATCTTCCAGCGTATTGCGAATCTCGGTTAACGCCCGTTGTTGGTCGGCAAAGTAGGCTTCCTTATCTGTCACAGAGGCGGCGAGGCGCCAGGCGTTCTCAGCTTCCAGTTCGCTAATTTCATTGAGCAAGCTGCTAATTTGCTCTCTGAGCTGCTGTATCTTGCGGCGTAAATGTTGCAGATCGTTAAGGCGGTCGCTTGCCATCATCGGTTCGAGACCGTTTTGCAACTGGGTAAGTAGCGTACGAACGGCGGCCAGATCGGCATTTTGTCGCGCCTGATTCAACTGTACCATCATCTGGTGCGCTTTATCTTTCAGGTCATCCGCAACCACGTCCGGGTGGCACAGGCGACTTGCCTGCCGCCACAGGCGTTTTAGTTCATTGCGCTCATCATGAGAAAGTGTCCGTTCGCGGTTATAACGATGCTGAGCGTCCTGCTGTTGCTCCTGATATTCATCATATTCGTGACGGGCTTCTTCCTGCGCCTGGCGGGTGGCGCTGTCATCCTGGCGGGAAAAGTCGTTTTCCAATTCGCGAATTTCCGCCAGCAGGGCGGTGATAAGCTCCGTTTGCTGCTGAATGCGCTGCCGGGTTTCCACTGATTCGCGCGAGTCTGAACGCTGGCTCATCCACTGCTGTTTGAGCTGCGCCAGTTGATCGACCGCCTGAGAAATAAAGTGCTGACAGGACTGATAATCTTTTTCCCGGCGTTTGCGCTCAGCTTCCTGCTTACGTTGCGCACTGGCGGCCAGATGTTTACGCAACTCGAGAATACGACTCATCAGTGGCCCAAGGTGCTGATGATACAAGTCGTTGAAGTCATCAAGGATTTGAATGCGTGCATTGCGTTTATCAATTAAGTCGCGCAACTGTGTTTCAAGTGCTTTTAGCTCAAGTTTGCTGGCAGCGATGCCGGGATCTTGCCACGTTGATACTGCTCGCTGTGATTGCAGCCAGCCGGTGATTTCATGCAGGGCATCGCTGAAGCGTCGTGCTTCAAGCGCCTGAACGATCGTTTTGAGTACGTCCGTCAACGTGTCATTTTTCAAATGCACCAGTTGCTGGAAAATGATCTCATCATCTTCCAGTTCGATGGCACTTTTGATGATTTCAAGACGTTTAATGATCTTATTCATGACGGTCGCTGCCCGGCGTGGCTTAAAGCGCGTGACAGGAACCTGACCTGGGGAACGCGTTTAAAAATGTTGAAAAAACAGTAAGGTGCATTTTGTGGCCTGCGGTGCCTTTTCGTCCAGAATAATTCACGGTAATTATAAGAAAGCGGAGGTAGCGCGCGTCAGTCGCACTCTTCAAACCTTCGTTTCATCTTTTTTATTCACGATCTAATTATTCTTGATTCAATAAAGATAATGCGTATAGTTCTCATTCTCTTTTGTTATTAACCATTTCCGTACACTCTGGTAAGGATCCCCGCAATGAAAAAAACAACATCCGCTCTGGCATTGCTGATTGCCGCAGCGCTAAGTGGCTGTGCCGCACATTCAACGCCAGCCAGTCGTACGGCGGTACAGGAAAAAGCGGTGACGCCAGCTGCTACTGATGTCCAGCAGCGTGCGTTGGCTGATGGTCTGTATGAAATGGCGCTGAGTCCGGCGGGCGATGCACTGTATGTTGCCAGTGCGGAAGGATTTAAAGATGTCCAGGGCGGGGTGGTTTACAAACTGGATCCGAAAACGCTCAAGACGCTCGGTCTAAGCCATACCGATATGAAAAACTTTGGTATGGCGCTCTCGCCAGACGGTAAAACGGTGTACGTTACTAACTCACTGGACGGCGGCCTGAGCGCCCTGAATACCGCCGATGGTAAAGTGAAAAATCGTGTACTGTTCCCGGAACGTAATGCCGAAGGTTTCCCGTACGGTGCGCGCCAGGTGCTGCTGCATAATGGCCTGCTCTATATTGGCGCGGTGGCTGACCCGGCGGTAATTTGGGTGGTGGATGCCGAAACCCTGAAGCTGAAAACCCGTATCAAAAACACCGGTAAATGGATGACCGGTCTGCATTACTCTGACGTCACTCAGCGTATTTATGCCGCCAATGGCGGTGGCGAAATCCTGGTGATCAACCCGCGTAATCAGCGTATAGAGAAACGCTGGAAGCCGCTGGGTGAGAAACCTGCGCTGTTGCTGAATATGGCAGAAGACGCGCAAACGGGCCGTTTGTTTGTCACCGATAACTCGCAAGCGAAAACGACTCTGGTGCTGGATATCCACACCGGTAAATTGCTCAAGCAACTCGATGTTGGCGATTCGTTGGCGGTGAAATTCAATGCAAAGCGCAACGAAATCTATATTACCCAGCGCGATGCCGGGAAACTACTTAGCCTGAATGCAACCGACTACAGCGTGAAGAAAAGCTGGGATCTGCCGCCGAACCCGAATAGCCTGCTGCTCTCTGCGGATGGGCAAACGCTGTTTGTCACTGTGAAGCAGAAATTCAATAAAGACCACTCCACGGATGCACCCGATAACGTGGTGCGTATTGATCTGAATAAATAACAACAACGCGTTGGCTTCCGCTAACGCCCGTTGATTTGTGACTTTTTTCCTGCGCCTCGGTGCGTTGGGCAAGGATGCCCGGCGTATCCAAACGATTGCGCCTTGCGACAACCAGGTTGAAATGTTAAAAGAAGCCCCTTCAATATAAACGACACAGGGGTAGGGCGTGAAAAACGCGTCATCTGCATCCGACACCAGCGTGTCCGATGCCGCGTCAACGAGTGAGCCGACGCTTCAGCGGGGGTTGCAAAACCGCCATATTCAGTTAATTGCGCTGGGCGGCGCAATTGGTACGGGTCTGTTTCTGGGCATTGGCCCGGCGATTCAAATGGCAGGACCGGCGGTGCTGTTGGGCTATGGCGTAGCCGGGATCATCGCGTTTCTGATCATGCGCCAACTGGGCGAAATGGTGGTTGAAGAACCCGTTTCCGGATCGTTTGCCCACTTTGCCTATAAATACTGGGGACCGTTTGCCGGTTTTCTGTCTGGCTGGAACTACTGGGTGATGTTTGTGTTGGTCGGCATGGCTGAACTGACGGCGGCTGGGATCTACATGCAATACTGGCTTCCCGATGTGCCTACCTGGATTTGGGCCGCCGTATTCTTCGTGATCATCAATGCCATCAACCTGGTCAACGTGCGACTGTATGGCGAAACCGAGTTTTGGTTTGCACTGATCAAAGTGCTGGCGATTATTGGCATGATTGGCTTCGGCGTCTGGATGTTGTTGTCTGGTCACGGTGGCGAACAGGCAAGTATCGATAACCTCTGGCGCTATAACGGCTTTTTTGCCACCGGCTGGAACGGGCTGATCCTCTCGCTGGCGGTGATCATGTTCTCCTTTGGTGGGCTGGAACTGATCGGTATTACTGCGGCAGAAGCGCAGGATCCGCAAAAAAGTATTCCGAAAGCGGTAAACCAGGTGGTGTATCGTATTCTGCTGTTTTACATCGGTTCACTGGTGGTGCTGCTGGCGCTATATCCGTGGGTTGAAGTGAAATCAAACAGCAGCCCGTTTGTGATGATTTTCCATAATCTTGACAGCAACGTGGTGGCTTCCGCGCTGAACTTCGTTATTCTGGTGGCTTCTCTGTCGGTGTATAACAGCGGCGTGTACTCCAACAGCCGCATGCTGTTTGGCCTCTCCGTGCAGGGCAATGCGCCGAAGTTCTTGACCCGCGTCAGCCGTCGCGGCGTACCGGTTAACTCTCTGGTGCTTTCCGGGGCGATCACCTCGCTGGTGGTGCTGATCAACTACGCGCTGCCGCAAAAGGCCTTCAGCCTGCTGATGGCGCTGGTCGTGGCGACGCTGCTGTTGAACTGGATCATGATTTGCCTGGCGCACCTGCGCTTTCGCGCGGCAATGCGTCGCAAAGGGCGTGACACTCAGTTTAAAGCGCTGCTGTACCCGGCCGGAAACTACCTGTGTATTGCGTTCCTCGGCATGATTCTGGTGCTGATGTGCACCATGGATGAGATGCGCCTGTCGGCGATGCTGCTACCGGCGTGGATCCTGTTCCTGTTTGTGGCCTTCAAACTGCTGCGCCGTAAAGCCCGCTAATCCCTTACCGATCTCATCCTTTGCGATGAGATCGGTCACTCCCTGAACTTTATCGTGATTGATCTCCCAGTTCTGTTCTTACTGACAGGATCTTTATTTTGTAATCGATTACTTTTCATTTGAACCTATTTGTAATCGATTACTTTTTTAAAGGGTGGGGCAAAAAATGGTGTCGACAACCGAGAGTAGTGGAAAACAGAGCGTACAGTACCGGCTGCTGGTGCCGCGGCTGTCGCTGATGATGTTCTTACAGTTCTTTATCTGGGGAAGTTGGTCCGTCACGCTGGGGCTGGTGATGAGCCAGCACAACATGTCACTGTTGATTGGTGATGCGTTTTCCGCCGGGCCGATAGCCTCAATCTTGTCGCCATTTGTCTTAGGCATGCTGGTGGATCGCTTTTTTGCCTCGCAGAAAGTGATGGCGGTGATGCACCTCGCCGGGGCGGCGATCCTGTGGTTTGTGCCGCAGGCGCTGGTAGCGCAAAACGGTGCGCTGCTGATTGGCCTGCTGTTTGGCTACACGCTGTGCTACATGCCGACGCTGGCGCTGACCAATAATATCGCGTTTCACAGCCTGTCGGATAAAGACAAAACCTTCCCGGTAGTGCGGGTATTTGGCACCATAGGCTGGATTGTTGCGGGGATCTTTATCGGCGTGACCGGTATTTCTGATACCACTGGCATCTTTACGCTGGCGGCGGTTATCTCTGTGATTCTGGCGCTCTACAGCCTGACGCTGCCAAACACGCCTGCGCCCGCGAAAGGGTTGCCGGTAAAAGTCCGCGATCTTTTTTGCGCCGATGCTTTCGCCTTACTCAAAACCCGTCACTTCTTCGTCTTCTCACTCTGCGCCACGTTAATCTCGGTACCACTGGGGACCTACTACGCGTACACCGCATCGTTTCTGGCGGATGCGGGCGTTGGGGATGTCAGTACTGCGATGTCGTTCGGTCAGATGTCCGAAATCTTCTTCATGCTGGTGATCCCATTCCTGTTCAGACGGCTGGGCGTGAAATACATGCTGCTGATCGGTATGTGTGCCTGGTTTGTGCGTTACGCCTTCTTTGCGCTGGGCATCAGCGAAGAAGGGCGCATCCTGCTGTATCTCGGTATTTTGCTGCACGGGGTGTGTTACGACTTCTTCTTTGTGGTCGGCTTTATCTACACCGACCGTATTGCCGGGGAAAAGGTGAAAGGCCAGGCGCAAAGCATGATCGTAATGTTTACCTACGGGATCGGCATGCTGCTGGGCTCGCAAATTTCCGGTGCGCTGTATAACCGTCTGGTGGCGGGTCAGGCAGTACCTGAGTCATGGATCCCGTTCTGGTGGATCCCGGCGGTTGCAGCGGCGGTGATTGCCGTGATTTTCCTTTTCTCTTTTAAGTATGACGAGAAAGAGCAGGCGTAATATTCAGGAGGGGTTATGAGAACCATTAAGGGACCGGGGATTTTTCTGGCGCAGTTTATCGGCGGGCAATCCCCGTTCAATACCCTGGACGGGCTGGCGCAGTGGGCCGCGGGTCTGGGCTACAAAGCCATACAGATGCCGTGTAATCATGCGTCGCTGTTTGATGTTGAACAGGCCGCTGTTAGCCAGACTTACTGCGATGATATTCGTGGAATGCTGGCGCAGCACGGACTGACGATCAGCGAATTATCCACCCATCTCGAAGGCCAACTGGTTGCCGTTCATCCCACCTACGATGACGCTTTTGATGGTTTTGCGCCGCAGGCGGTACGCGGTAATCCTCAGGCCCGACAGGCGTGGGCGACGCAGACGTTACACCAGGCTGCGGCAGCCTCGCAAAAACTGGGGTTGACGGCGCACGCCACGTTTTCCGGATCGCTGGCGTGGCCCTATTTTTACCCCTGGCCGCCGCATAATGCGCAGCGTTTTGCCGAGGCATTTCAGGAACTGGCTGACCGTTGGCGGCCGATTCTCGACGGTTTTGATGAGCAGGGGGTTGATGTCTGTTTTGAAATTCATCCCGGCGAAGATCTGCACGATGGCATCACGTTCGAGCGTTTTCTTGCGCTGGTGGATAATCATCCGCGCTGCAATATGCTCTACGATCCCAGCCATCTGCTGTTGCAGCAGATGGACTATCTCGGATTTATCGACGCCTATCACTCGCGCATAAAAGCGTTTCATGTCAAGGATGCGGAGTATCGAGCCAGCAGCCGCAGCGGCGTCTACGGCGGTTACCAGCCGTGGATCGACCGCGCTGGACGCTTCCGCTCATTAGGCGACGGGCAGGTTGATTTCAAAACGATTTTCAGCAAGCTCACACAATATGATTATCCCGGCTGGGCGGTACTGGAGTGGGAATGCTGCCTGAAAGACGCAGAAACCGGCGCCCGCGAAGGCCGTGAGTTTATTCAGCGGCATATTATTCCGGTTTCATCCCACGCATTTGATGATTTCGCCGCAGGCGATGAGGTACGCAAATGATCCAGGTTGGCATTATTGGCAGCGGGTTTATTGGGCCTGCGCATATTGAGGCGCTGCGTCGGCTGGGGAATGTGCAGGTAGTGGCGCTCTGCGACAGTTCGCTGGCGGTGGCTCAGGCGCGGGCCAGTGTGCTACAGGTGCCTCATGCATATGGCAGTGTGGAAGCGCTGTTGGCGCACCCGGGGCTACAGGTGGTCCACAACTGTACGCCGAATCATCTGCATGCCGACATCAACCGGCAGATACTGCGTGCTGGACTGCACGTATTTTCTGAAAAACCGCTGTGCATGACCCCCGAAGAGGCCCATGAACTGGTGACGCTGGCGGAGCAGGCGGGGGTCGTGCACGGCGTGAGTTTTGTCTATCGCCAGTTTGCGATGGTGCAGCAGGCGGCCAGCATGGTACGCAATGGCAGCGTTGGACGTCTGTTTGCCGTGCAGGGCAGCTATTTACAGGACTGGATGCTGCTGGAGACCGACTACAACTGGCGGGTTGATGCGGCGTTGGGCGGCGGCTCGCGAGCGGTGGCCGATATTGGCTCGCACTGGTGCGACACGGTGCAGTTTGTCACCGGTAAACGCATTGTTGAGGTGATGGCCGATCTCGCGATCGTCTGGCCCACGCGGAAAGCGGACGTGGCCGGTGGCGCGACGTTTAATTCGCAGACGGTTGGTCGGCAGTTGGAGGATAAACCGGTGAGCACCGAAGACCGCGGGTCGGTGCTGGTGCGGTTTGACGACGGAAGCAAAGGCTGCTTTAGCGTCTCGCAGGTTAGCGCCGGGCGCAAAAACCACCTGAGCTTTGAGATTAGCGGCAGCCAGTGCGCGTTGAGTTGGGATCAGGAAACGCCGCAGCAACTGTGGGTGGGCCACCGCCAGCAGGCGAACCAGATCCTGACGGACGATCCGGGGCTAATGAATACCGATGTCGCCGCCAGCGCGCATTTCCCCGGTGGGCATATTGAGGGCTGGCCGGATGCGTTTAAAAATATGATGCTGCAGTTCTATCAGGCCGTACAGACAGGCCAAATGCCCGCGCCACAGGCCCGACGTTTTGCCTCGTTCAAGGATGGCGAAGATGTGATGTACATCATTGATGCGATTATAAAAAGCCATCAACAGCAGCGCTGGGTGTCGGTACAGCGTTAAACCGGTCCGGTTCGCCGGGCGGTGATTTTATGGTAGCCTCAGCACAAAGCGTAAACGCAGGATGTGTCGTCGTTATGTCTATTCAAAAAATCGCCCAGCTTGCCGGTGTATCGGTAGCGACGGTATCACGTGTGCTGAATAACAGTGAGTCCGTCAAGGCCAAAAACCGTGAACGTGTGCTGAAGGCTATTAAGGAAAGTAATTACCAGCCCAACCTGCTGGCTCGTCAACTGCGCACAGCACGAAGCTCGATGATCCTCGTAATGGTCTCCAACATTGCCAACCCGTTTTGTGCCGAGGTGGTGAAAGGTATTGAGGAGGAGGCGGAGAAAAATGGCTATCGCATTCTGCTGTGTAATTCCGGTTCGGATACAGCGCGTTCAAAGTCAGCGCTGAAGCTGCTGTCAGGTAAAATTGTTGATGGCATCATCACCATGGATGCCTTCTCAAAATTACCAGAACTGACCACTCTGATTGGCGACGCTCCGTGGGTGCAGTGCGCGGAATATGCCGATAAAGGCGCGGTTTCTTGTGTGGGCATTAACGATGTAGACGCCGCGCAGTCGGTGATATCGCATCTGGTCGATAAGGGCTATCGGCGTATTGCGCTGATCAACCATGACCTGAGCTACAAATACGCCCGTTTGCGTGAACGCGGCTACAAGGCGGCGCTGCATGCGTTATCGCTGGAGTATCAGGCGGTGGAGTACGCCCGTGAGTTAAGTTCCAGCGCCGGGATCGAGGCGATGGAAAATCTGCTGGCGGCCGAGGTGAAACCCGACGCGGTGTTTGCGGTATCGGACACGCTGGCTGCCGGTGCGATGCGTGCTATTAGCAACGCCGGATTACAGATCCCGCAGGATATCGCCGTGGTGGGCTTTGACGGTACGGAATTGGCCGAAATGGTTTCCCCACAGCTTTCAACTATTGAGCAACCTTCGCGTGATATTGGCCGCAAGGCGGTGGGGTTATTACTGAATAAAATCGATAACCCCGATGCCCCAACAGAAAGGGTGATGATGGACTGGCGCTATATTGCGCGCGCCAGTAGCTAAAGATTAACGCTGAAACTCTCCTGACAGGGCGCGAATATCATTCCCGGTCGGCGACTGATGAATACGTAATCCGAACTCTTCGACCACAGCAAAAATATGGTCGAAGATGTCAGCCTGAATACTTTCATATTCCAGCCACACCACCGTATTAGTAAAAGCATAAATCTCAATCGGCAACCCGTGGTCGTCCGGAGCTAACTGGCGCACCATTAACGTCATATCTTTGCGAATGCGCGGATGGTGACGTAAATATTCGTTCAGGTAGGCGCGAAACGTCCCGATATTGGTCATCCGGCGATGATTCAAGACGGATTCAGGCGCATCTAATTGCTGGTTCCACTCGTTAATTTCCTGAAGGCGCGTGGTCAAATACGGTTTCAGCAGATGCGCTTTATGCAATCGCTGGCGCTCATCTTCATCGAGAAAACGAATGCTGGTGGCATCGATGCTGATACTGCGCTTAATTCGCCGACCGCCGGACGCTGACATGCCGCTCCAGTTTTTAAACGAGTCAGAAACCAGCGACCAGGTGGGAATGGTGGTGATGGTATTATCCCAGTTGCGTACTTTGACGGTGGTTAAACCAATATCGATCACCGCACCATCTGCGCCGTATTTCGGCATTTCCAGCCAGTCGCCCAGTTTGAGCATATCGTTGGCCGAAAGCTGTATTCCGGCTACCAGGCCGAGGATCGGGTCTTTAAACACCAGCATTAAGACCGCCGCCATGGCACCCAGACCGCTTATCAGGATGGCGGGTGACTGACCAATTAGCAGCGAAATCATCAGAATGCCGACGAGGATCGCGCCGATTAACTTGATGCCCTGAAAGATGCCTTTCAGCGGCAACTGCGAGGCGGCGGGGAGTTTTTGCGACAGATTAAGAATAACGTCGAGCAGAGAAAAGACCGACAGCAGGGCGTACATCATGATCCACAGCTGGGCGCAGGTGACTAATATCTCTGCAGCTTCGCTGCCTTTTTGTAGCCAGAGCGCGGCCTGTATATTGACGATGATACCTTGCAGCGTAAACGCCAGGCGGTGAAATAGCTTGTTCTGCGTGATGATTTGCAGCCACAGGCGGGAGCTGGCGTTGGCGCGTTTTTCAAATGCGCGTAGTACCACCCAGTGCAAAATAACGTGAACAATAATGGCGGTGATAAAAATAATGCCAAAAATCATCACCAGCGAAGTGGTGTGATTCATTTCAATGCCGAGGTCTTCTACCTGAGATATCAATTCCTGCATAACGTCTCCTTAATAAACAGCGGTCTATGATGACCGCTGTGTGGAGGTTATGCAAATGTGAGGATCAGACTTCCGTCAGGGTAGTTTCCTGCGGCAGACGTGATTTTGGCAGCGCGGCGTTGAAGTCTTCTACGCTGTGATGGCCCACCGGGACGATAACCACGCTGGTGAAACCTTTTTCTTTCAGACCAAATTCTGCATCGAGAACCGCGGCATCAAAGCCTTCGATAGGTACCGCATCGAGGCCCATAGCGGCCACACCTAGCAGGAAGTTACCGACGTTCAGGTACACCTGTTTTGCCATCCAGTGCGCGTCATCCTTGAGATCTTTGCGGTGTAGATCGGCAAAGAATGTACGACCTTTATGGTTAGCTGCTTTGGCTTCCGGCGTGGCGAAACGACCGTCGACTTCTTCTTGATCCACCACACGTTCCAGCCATGCATCGTCCATCGCTGTTTTGGCGCAGAACACCACGACGTGGGACGCATCAAGGATTTTACGTTCGTTGAACACAAAACCGCCGGCAGCGGCTTTGGCTACGCGCGCTTTGCCTTCGTCAGTGCTGGCCACGATAAAATGCCACGGCTGCGAGTTGGTGCTGGACGGACTGAACTGCAGCAGCGTTTTTAATTTTTCTGCCTGCTCAGCGGTCAGTTTTTTGGTCGGATCGAATGCTTTGGTGGAGTAGCGTTTTAAGGCGACAGAAACAATATCCATAAAAACTCCTGGTCGTTTTTCTTACCCTGCGGGTGCGTTTTGTTTCAGCAGGGTACAGGGAAAGCGGCAAAAAGATAAGACAGAAAAAGGCATAAACACTTATCGGGGTTAGCGATAAATCAGACGGGACGCAGGCGTTTTTGTTCCCGCTTAGGTAGGCCGTCCACCACCCGATGCCACGAGTCGTTCACCAGGTCTGCCAGTAAGGACTCGGTAATATCGTCACCGGGATAAACTGAAATCCAGTGTTTTTTATTCATGTGATAACCGGGTTCAATACTGGGGTAGATCTGCTGATTGAGTAGCGACTTTTGCGGGTCTGACTTCAGGTTGACCAGCGGGCGTCCGTGATGCTCTGAGACCAGCATAAAAATCTTGCCGCCGACCTTAAAGACGTCGTATTCCGGGCCAAACGGCCAGCAGTGTTCGGTAAACGGCAGTTCAAGCGCAAGGCGTTTTGCGCACGCATGTAATGTCTGACCGTCCATTATTTTTCCTCGCGGGTGAGGGCGCGCCACATGGTTTCAAACCCCATGGCAATGTATTCATCGGCGCGGGCAGGGGTGCGGGTAGCAAATTCCATTGTGGTTTCAGCCAGTGACAGAAAAAACGCGTCACCAAAGGCGCGATACTCGTCGGACATAAACTCCGGGCGCACCGAGCGATGACAAAAATCACGCAGTTCGGGGAACATATCCTCAGCCCGTTGCTCGGTTTCTTTGGTGATTTTCTCGCTGACGGCAAGCTGACGGATGGCGCGATGTCCGGCGGTGTGATGCAGGCCCCAGCTAATGTAGCTATTCCAGATGAAGTGAATCATGGTTTTGGCATCGGTCACTGAACGGTCCAGATTGACCATCATTGACTGGCACATATCGTGCTTTAAATGGAGGTAAAGTTCGTTGATAAGGTCATCTTTTGTTGCGAAATAGCGAAACAAAGTTCCCTCAGCAACGCCTGCATTGCGGGCAATGACGGCGGTAGAGGCCGCAATGCCGGACTGCGCAAATGCTGTGGTTGCTGCTTCCAGTAATGCCAATTTTTTATCTTCACTCTTCGGACGAGCCACTACACTTTACCCTTAAGCCTGTTAAAAACACGATTGAATCACGGCCTTCGCAGCACCGCAACGGTGAATGTCAAAGATTGAAAATCATCTTGACGGCGAACTTGCGATTTCTATAATGAGTGCTTACTCACTCATAATCAAGAGTCAGTCGCGCAAACCAGCGGGAAGGGGCGCGTTTAAGGTCAGGATATGAGGCGTCTCACAGTTTGTGTGGTTGTTATTATGCTCATTGCTGCAGCTGCAAGTTTACCGTTTGTACTCAATGCCGGATTCGGTCAGGCGCCGCAAGGGGCACAACTGAGTGAGGTTGAACAGTCACCACACTACCGTGACGGACAGTTTCATAATCAGGTGCCCACGCTGGGTTACACCGGCAACAAAAGCATGCTGGCAGCCTGGTGGGAATTTCTGGTCGCGAAGCGCGAAAATGCCCGCCCTGCGCAACCATTGCCGCTGGTGGCAACCGAACTCGCGCGTCTGTCACCGCAGCAGGATACTCTCGTCTGGCTGGGTCATTCCTCGTGGTATTTGCAGCTGGCGGGTCAACGCATTCTGATCGACCCGGTATTGAGCAACTACGCTGCGCCGTTTTCATTTCTGAATAAAGCCTTTGCCGGGGAGTATCCGTGGACGGCTCAAAACATGCCCGAAATCGATCTGCTTATCATCTCGCACGACCACTATGACCATCTGGATCTTGCCACCATCAAGGCGTTGATGCCGAAGATTAAGCGGGTGATTACGCCGCTTGGCGTCGGGTCGCATCTGCGGTACTGGGGAATGAGCAGCGAGATAATTGAAGAACGAGACTGGAATCAGTCCGTCAGGGTGACGGACTCACTGATTGTGCATGTCCTGCCGGCGCGGCATTTTTCAGGGCGCGGTATCAAGCGTAACCAGACCCTGTGGGCCAGCTTTATGTTGGAAACGCCAGAGCAAAATATTTATTACAGTGGAGACTCCGGCTACGGGCCGCATTTTAAAGCGATTGGCGAACAGTTCGGCACGGTCGATGTGGCGATTATGGAGAACGGTCAATATGACCAGGACTGGAAGTTCATTCATATGATGCCGGAAGAGACCGCGCAGGCATCCGCCGATCTCCATGCCAAAGCCGTTGTGCCCGGTCATGCCGGTCGTTTTGTACTGGCGAAACATAGCTGGGACGATCCCTACAAGCGTCTGGCGCTGGCCAGCCGTCTCAAAGATTACCGTCTGCTGACGCCGATGCTGGGTGAGCCGGTAGTACTGTCCGAACCGGACCAACCGTTCACGGCCTGGTGGCAGCCAGCGGCTCAATGAAAAAAGGGAGATAACGATGACGATTTCTGCACAAGTTATCGAGACGATTGTCGAATGGATTGATGATAATTTGAATCAACCATTGCGCATTGATGATATTGCCCGCCACGCGGGATATTCAAAATGGCATCTGCAGCGTCTGTTTATGCAGTATAAAGGCGAGAGCCTTGGGCGCTACATTCGCGAGCGTAAGCTGCTGCTGGCGGCGCGTGATTTACGTGATACCGACCAGAAAGTGTACGATATCTGCCTGAAGTACGGCTTCGATTCGCAGCAGACCTTTACGCGTATCTTCACCCGTACGTTCAGCCAGCCACCCGGCGCGTACCGCAAAGAAAATCACAGCCGTACGCATTAAAGACATAGGGTTCTCGCGGGGTTAATCTGCCAGCGAGAACCAGCGTCGCCAGATAAAGCGCAGAATAAAATACTCAATCACCCCAAGCAGTAAAAACCACAAACAAAATAGCAACGTATAAAACTGGTTAAGATCCATCAAATGTAAAGTGGCGACGAGTTTTTGCGCCAGCACCAGGCCAAGCGAAGGCGCGGGCAGCAGCAGGCAGGACAGAAAGGCCAACAGCAGGATCCCGGCGGCGGTCATCAGTGATTCAAGCGGGTGTTTCATAACATTGTTAAACTTGAGTTAAAAGACCATTGTCCGGGATCTCCTGTGCTAACGCAAACCCCTTGCTTAACGCCCCGCCCAGATCTCACAATGTTTTTTCACCAGTCCGCTGAGCGATCCGCCATCGGCCACGAAATCACGCATGCGCTGCGCTTCGTTGTGCCCATTTTTTACCTGCTGGCGTAAGGCGTCAATGGCACTGACGGCACCCACTTTATCCGCCGAGGGGGCGACAAGCTCCAGCAATCGAAGCGTGTCATCCGCCAGGCGGTGATGAGTGCCGGTATGCACGTCGGTAACGATCCCCTCCAGTCCAAAGCGGCAAGCCTGAAAACGGTTAAATTTATACAGCAGGTAATCACGCTCCTGATGTTTGAAGGGACGCTCTTTCAACAACCAATGGGCCGTAGCCTGAATGAGTCCGGCCATGTTGATCGCATGCTCGAGGGTGAGCGGGGTATCCATTACGCGAACTTCTACCGTGCCAAAGTGCGGACTGGGGCGGATGTCCCAGTGCAAATCCTTAATGCTGTCAACGAGGCTGGTGTAGGCCAGTCGGCGAAATAATCCCTCAAATTCCTGCCAGTTGTTAACCCACGGCATCGGACCGTTATCGGGAAATCCTGAGAAGATATTGAGTCGAGCGCAGGCAAATCGCGTATCGGCTTCTTGCATATACGGTGAGGCGGCAGAGAGCGCAATAAAATGCGGTACAAAGCGTGACAGGCCGTGCAGCAGGTAAATGGCGTCGTCGCCGTGGGTACAGCCTATGTGGACATGCTGGCCAAACACCGTTGCCTGCTGGATGAGATAACCAAAGTTCTCCAGGTTGCGCCGGTAGCGCTCGTCATCGCACACCTCCTGACGCCGCCATGTCTGAAACGGGTGCGTGCCGCCGCCGCAGATGTCGAGGTGATACTCCGTCGCGGTCTGCAGGATTATCTGTTGCATGGCGGAAAACTCTGCTGCTGCCTGATCTATGTTACGACAGACGCCGGTTGCCATCTCCAGCATGCTTTCGGTGATATCGTGCTTCACTTCTCCGGCGGTGAGCTGCGGTTTTACGGTGTCAATCAGTCGGGAAGAGTCCTGGCTCAGGTCATAGCCTGGCGGATTAACCACCTGCATTTCCAGCTCAATGCCCAATGTAAACGGTTCGGAGACGTGAAAGTCGGGTAGTGACATAGCGTTCCCTTGAGCGTTGATTTTTAATCAGTATTTACTCGTCGTCTTTCGAGCCGCAGGTGCGTTGACAGCGCCTGCTCATCCTGGTCACTTACTTTAGTAAGCTCCCAGGAACTTGCAGTCTTGTCGCCTTCCTGCAACTCGAAATCCTTAGAGTATAGAAGGACTGACGGTTTTCCGTACGATCAGGGAAATCCACATCCTGCGCTTTGAACGCAAAATGACAGGTGCTATAACTGTTTTTTGCTTTCACAACGGGGGTGAGCAGTGCCGGAAATTAATCAGTATGGACAGACGGTAGGCGATGTCCTGCCGGACTGGAATGGGGCGTCAGTGCTACCTCGGGTTGTACTGGAAGGTCGTTATTGCCGTCTTGAGGTGCTGGATGCAGACCGCCATGCCGCCGATTTATTTGACGCCTATGCGCAAGCGCCGGACGAACGTGACTGGACCTGGCTTGCCAGCGAGCGGCCGACGAGCGTTGCGGTAGCGGCCCACTGGGTAAAAGGAAAATCTACTGACGCCGGGTTGGTTCCCTACGCGGTTATCGATTTGCGCTCGGGGCGCGCCGTCGGGCTGGTGTGCTTTATGGCGATGGACCGCGAGAACGGCTCGGTCGAAATTGGTCATGTAACCTGGTCGCCGCGGATGAAAAATACGGTGCTGGGGACGGAAACCGTCTGGCTGCTGCTGCGTCAGGCATTTGCCCTCGGGTATCGTCGTGTGGAGTGGAAATGTGACTCGCTGAACGATGCGTCGCGACGGGCGGCAGAACGCTTAGGTTTTGTCTTTGAAGGGCGTTTCCGCCAGAAAATTGTGCGCAAGGGCCGTAACCGCGACAGCGACTGGCTATCGATGATTGACGGTGAATGGCCACAACGTGATGCCGTTTTACAACGCTGGCTGGCCGCGGAAAACTTTGATGCGCAGGGTCAGCAGCGTCAGTCGCTGGCTGCGTGTCGGCAGGGATAACGCCGTCATCCGCCATAACCGTTCAGACAGATTATTAGCAACGGCTATACTCTTTCGCGAAACGGTTCAACGGAGAACGTACCATGAAATCAGGTAGCCGATTCGGGTTATCCGGCAAGGCCTTAGTTCAACCCGCCGTAGTCGCCATGGCGGCGAATCTTTTCAGCGCGGCAGTCAGCGCCGACGCGTTGCAGGAGCAGCAACAGCGCTATCAGCAACGCTGGCAACAGGAACACGGCCCGCTGACGCAAGCCCCGCCAGCGCCTCTGGCGGAATTTCTCGCCGCCCAACCCGCGACGGACAAACCGGTTTACGACACACTCAGTTCGCGAGCAGGATTAGCGGCGCTGACCAAAGCCAACGTCACCACTTCCGACCCCATGGCGGCGGTCATCAATGATGAAGTGGATACCGGGGAACGTCGCATCCCGGTACGTATTTATCGTCCGTCATTAGCCGGTTCGCCAGCGGTGCTGGTGTTTATTCACGGTGGCGGACACCTGAGTGGGTCAGTGGAGGTCTACGATCCCGTGGCCCGGCATCTGGCGACGGCAACCGGCAATACGGTGGTGTCGGTCGACTATCGGCGGTCACCGGAAAACCCGTATCCGGCAGGTCTCTCTGATGCTAAAGCCGTGGTCGAAAATGTCTATTCATTGCTCGAGCGTCAGCACATACCCTATCAGGGTCAACTGACCCTGGTCGGTGACAGCGGTGGCGGTGCTTTCAGCGCAACGCTCGCCGCGTCGCTTTCCCGTCATCAGCCGGGGCTGATTAATCGGCTGGTACTGATCTACCCGAGTCTGGATTACACGCCAGGCTGGCCATCCGTGAAGGAAAACGGCACAGGGAAACTGCTCGATGAAAGCAAGATACGCTGGTACTTCCAGCAGTATTTCCAGAACGATGAAGATCGTAAACTGGCATCACCGCTCTATTTTCCATTGCGTAAAGATTTTCCGGCCACACTACTCTTTAGCGGCGGGCTGGATCCGTTGCGCGATGAGGATTTTGCCTTTGTTGCCAAACTGCAAGCTGAGGGCATTCCCGTACAGCACGTTCACTTTCCGGGGATGATCCATGCCTATCTGATGCTGGAAGATAAAGTCCCGCAGGAAGCGCAGGCCACGTATCAGGCGATTGGTGAGTTTGTTAAAAAGTAGCGTCACATAGGGTAATGACGCTGTTATCGCGAGAGACCCAGCGCACGTTGACGTTCAATCCGCCGAGGTTTGACGAAAATGACGGCATTATTCGCACCATTAAGTGATTGGTGGTGAGGGCGATGATTTTGGCGCTGGCAAAGCCCGGCAGTCCGCGAGTTTGCGCACTGAACGCTTTATATACGCTCTCTTTGGCGGAGAACGCCAGGGTTAAGGCGAGCGGAAAGGGGACCAGGCAACCTTGCAAAACCTGTTGTTCATGGTTGTCGATAATACTATCAGCCAGTTCGGCAGCGGTGTCGGGTGTAAAAATAGCGTCAATGTCTAGCCCAATGGGATGCGGCGAGACAACCGCCAACGCGGTCGAAGCGCTATGGCTGATGCTGCCAAACAGACCTGGTGGCCACAGCGGTTGGCGGCGCTCGCCGATGCCGGGTACGGTTTTACTGCCATATTCGCGCAGCGCATGGACGGCGGCAATACGCCCCGCTAAATGCTCAGCTTGTCGTTTACGCCCGCAGGCTGCGAGCTGGGCGTAATGAGGAAGCCACAGCAGATCGTGTTCATGCAGGCTGTCGGGGGCAAATTCGACGAGATGCAGCGTATGGCTGGCGAAGGACAGTGGGGTGTGGATTGTGTGCATGATGGCTCACGAATACCCTCTCCTCAATGGAGGAGAGGGTAAAACGTTATCAGAAGTGCGTATTAACGCTCATATACCACGTACGGCCCGGTTCGTTATAGGTGTACGCGCCTGCGCCCGCCATATAGTCGCCAGTTTTGATATCGCTGGTGGTTTGGGCATTCCCTTCGCGCCACAGACGTTTGTCAAAGACGTTATCCACACCGCCGGTCAGGCTGACGGTTTTGGTCACATCCCAGGTCGCGCTCAGACCGACAATGCTGTACGGGCTGACTTCCTGAGCTGAACTGCCGGTGACCGGTTTACCCTGATAATCGTATTTCTTCGGCTGCTGTTTTCCATACCAGGTGAAGGTGGACTGCAAGGACAGATCCTCGCGTGCCTGCCAGCTCAGCGTGGAGTTCAGTGTATACTCAGGAATAATCGACAGGCGCTCGCCGGTCTCTTTATTCTTACTCTGCAGCATGTAGGTGATGTTGTTGGTCCAGTTGACGGTCTCGCTCACCGGCACGTTCAACGTCCCTTCCAGGCCTTCTACCACTGCTTTAGGCACGTTTTCCCACTGATAAATATCGGTGTAGGTTGTTGTTGTTTTACCCGTAGTCGGGTTTTTCTGGGTAATTGATGTTCTGCTTTGCGGTACAGTTCCTGCCTCGATCTTGTTACGGTAATCGTTGCGGAACCAGGTAACGCCCGCCAGCCAGCCGTCACGTTTGAACTCCAGACCAATCTCTTTGTTGATACTGGTTTCGGCTTTCAGGTCATCGTTACCCATCATGTAGCAGCCAATACCGCTGGCAGAACCGGTGGCATAGCACCCCTGGCCTTTGCTGTACAAAATATAATTCGGGTTAGTCTGGTACAGGCTCGGCGCTTTATAGGCCCGCGCGATGCCCATTTTCAGGGTAAAGTCGTCGCCCAGACCCTGAGACAGGTTCAGCGACGGACTCCAGTTATCGCCCACGATACTGTGGTGATCGAAACGCAGGCCCGGCGTTAGCATGGTGCTGTCGGTCAGCTCCATGTTGTTTTCAGCAAATAGGGAGAAGATCTCTGCGTCTGAATAGGGGCTGCGATCGGTGCTGCTGGCGCCGGGTATGTTTCCGCCCATAAAGGTCTGGGTATTGGACGTCATATCTTTCATACGCTGCTGGTTCCACTCGGTACCAAGCGTCAGGTTCTGATTAACCCACAGATCGAATGGAATGCTGATTTCGCTGTGCAGGGTGACATCTGCCAGGTCAGTGTCGGTAAATTGATTACTGTTAAACAGCCCCTCAAGACCGCCTGCCAGGCCTTCACCCAAACGAGAGTTACGGGTGTGTTCGTATTGCGCCCAGTTGCTGGTGGTAATGCCGTTGTCCCAGCCGCCGTTCCATGTCAGCGCATAGTTCTGGCGGTACATACGGTTGGTTTCTTTACCGTAGTATTTTTTTACCAGCCCACTGGTTTTGTTATCGTTGTTAGTATTCTGGGTATCGCCAGCGTACAGATTGCCCTGACGGCTGTAACCCGCTTCAAATTCCAACGATTGCATTGGCGCAAAATCCCAACGCAGCAGGCCGTTGATGTCTTTGTTTTTTACCCCTTCACGACCCGCGGGCATGGTATCGGCGTATGACCCCGTACGTGCAGATTGATGACCCTCGTTGATGTCCCAGGCGTCAGCCTGCGTTTTATCAAGATTACCGTTCAGACGGAAGCTGAAATCCCCGCCCAGTGGGCCATTCAAACTAAAGTTGGTGCGTTTGGTGGAACCTTCTTCTTTGTGTTCCGGGGCGTTGAAATAGGTATTCCAGGAACCATGCCATTCGTTGCTGCCTTTTTTGGTGATGATATTCACTACACCACCTGCAGCGCCGTTGCCGTAACGCGCCGCAGCAGGACCACGCAGCACTTCAATGCGCTCAATCATTTCAGGTGCAACCCAGGCGGTATCGCCACGGGTATCACGCTCGCCGCGCCAGCCCTGACGTACGGAGTTGCGGCTGGTGACTGGCTTGCCGTCGATCAGAATCAGGGTGTTTTCTGGCCCCATGCCGCGAATATCAATCTGACGGTTGTTGCCGCGCTGGCCGCTGGTTGAGTTACCGGTCAGGTTAACGCCAGGCATGGTACGGATGATTTCCGCCACATCGCGCGCAGGAGGATTCTTACGGATTTCATCAGCGGTGATGGTGGAAACACCAGGCGCCTGCAGGTTCTGCTGGGCGGCGGTAACGACGATGGTATCTTCATGCGAGACGGCGGTGCTATCGGTTTTATCTTCTGCCATCGCTGGCAGCGCTATCCCGTAAATCCCTAAATTGACCAATAAGGCCAGTGAATGAATCTTGTTGTTCATTGTATGTCCTGCTTTCTTTTAGCCACGTGAACCAATGTGCCGTTGTGGGGCATTTGGCCTGATGTCGCCCGCTCCTGCGAAAACCATCCGTTCCAGAAAAAGTTCGCAGCGTCAGGTCGGTTTATGAGTGGTGAAAAACTGTACGCGCTTCCCACAGCGCGACAATACGCTATTGCAAATGCAAATAGTTATCAATAATATTATCAATATATTTCACCATTAGATTTAAAATTGCACAATAAACATGGGGTTATGACGGTGACGGCGTTAATGATGGGAAGCGAGGCGTGGTGGCAGTCAAAAAATGGCCCGGAATGGGTGCGTGAAGACAGCGGAGATTACCGCGTCACGTTCTGGTGGCGTGACCCGCAGGGAACGGAAAAATACTCCACAATTCGCCGCGTGTGGGTCTACATTACCGGCGTGACCGACCACCATCAAAATGCCGTTCCCCAGTCGATGCAACGTATTGACGGTACAGATGTTTGGTGCTGGAGCATTACCCTGAACGCCCGCTGGCGCGGCAGTTACTGTTTCATCCCTTCGACACGAGACGACATTTTTGCCACGTTGAACGCTGGCGACACCCCGGACAGAACGTTACTACGCGAAGGCTGGCGACAGTTGCTGCCGCAGGCCATCGCCGATCCCCTAAATCCTCAGAGCTGGCAAGGCGGGCGCGGTCATGCGGTCTCAGCGCTGGAAATGCCCGACGCCCCCGTTCAGCCTGGCTGGGACAGTCCCCAACCTCCGGATTCACCAGCGCTTTGCTTGCAATGGCACAGCGAGAGGTTGGGCAATACGCGCCGTGTGTGGGTGTTTACCACCGGCGAGGCGAATCCCGGGGAACGTCCGCTGGCGGTCCTGCTGGACGGACAGTTTTGGGCGCACAGCATGCCGGTCTGGCCCGCGCTGACCTCACTGACCCAGCGACATCTGCTCCCCCCTGCCGTTTATCTCCTGATCGATGCCATCGATACATCTCATCGCAGCCGCGAGCTGCCGTGCAATGCCGATTTCTGGCTGGCGGTGCAGCAGGAGTTACTGCCGCTGGTGAAAGCGACTGCCGCGTTCAGTGACGATCCGCAGCGCACGGTCGTCGCCGGGCAAAGCTTTGGGGGCTTATCCTCGCTGTATGCCGGTCTGAACTGGCCAGAACGTTTTGGCTGCGTGCTCAGCCAGTCCGGTTCTTACTGGTGGCCGCATCGCGGTGCTCATCAGGATGGGATGGTGATTGAACAACTGAGGGCAGGAACGTTGAGTGCGCAGGGGCTGCGTATTGTTCTGGAGGCCGGAATTCGTGAACCGATTATTTTTTGCGCCAATCAGGCGCTCTTCGCACAGTTACCACATGCACCACGGTCTATTTTCTGGCGTCAGGTTGAAGGTGGACACGACGCGCTTTGCTGGCGCGGCGGCTTAATGCACGGGCTGATGACGCTCTGGCAGCCGCTCACCGACACGATTTAACCGGACGATGTTCCACGACAGGAGTTGAGTATGGAATTCAGTAACCCTTTCGATAACCCGCAGGGTCAGTTTTACATTCTGCAAAATCCCCAACGTCAGTTTAGCCTTTGGCCGCAGCAGTGCTCGCTTCCTGCTGGTTGGGCCATCGCATGCGAACCGCAATCCCAGGAAGCCTGTCAGCAATGGCTGGCGGAAAACTGGACCACGCTAACACCTGCAAATTATGCCGATGTACAGGAGGCCGAATGACTCAGCGCTTACCGTTAGTCGCGGCCCAGCCGGGGATCTGGATGGCGGAAAAACTCTCCATCTTGCCTTCAGCATGGAGCGTCGCGCACTACGTGGAATTAACCGGGGAGCTGAACGCGCCGCTGCTGGCGAAGGCGGTTGTCGTCGGTCTGGGGCATGCTGATACCCTGCGTATGCGGTTTAGCGAAGACAACGGCGAGGTTTGGCAGTGGGTTGATCCCGCTCTCACTTTTGCTGAGCCCGAGATTATCGATGTCCGTGACATGGCCAGTCCGCACGACGCCGCACGGGCGTTGATGCAGGCTGACGTGCAACAAGACATTCGTGCCGATGGCGCAAAACCCCTGGTCTGCCATCAACTTATTCAAGTGGCAGATAACCGTTGGTACTGGTATCAGCGCTATCATCATTTGCTGGTGGATGGCTTCAGTTTTCCGGCGATTACCCGCCAGATAGCCGCAATTTACCGCGCATGGCAGCACGGCGAACCGACGCCGGAATCACCTTTTACCCCCTTTGCCGAGGTGGTGGAAGAGTATCAGCAGTATCGCCACAGCGAGGCGTATCAACGTGACGGCGCATTCTGGGCCGGGCAGCGAGATCAGTTGCCGCCACCGGCTTCGCTGTCGGGCAAACCCCTGCCGGGCCGGGCGACCAGCGCGGATATTATTCGCATGCAGTTGACCGCCCCCGACGGCGTATTCCGCCAGCTTGCCGCGCGCATGCCTGACATTCAGCGTGCGGATTTAGCGCTGGCGCTGGTGGCACTATGGTTGGGGCGTTTATGCAGCCGGATGGATTATGCCGCCGGGTTTATTTTCATGCGCCGCATGGGATCGGCAGCGCTAACGGCAACCGGGCCGGTGTTGAATGTGCTGCCAGTCGGTGTGCATCTTGATGCCGCGGAAAGCCTACCTGAACTGGCAAAACGACTGGCCGGGCAGCTCAAGAAGATGCGTCGTCATCAGCGTTATGATGCGGAGCAAATTGTGCGCGACGGCGGGCGAGCGGCCGGTGAAGAGGCGCTGTTTGGTCCGGTACTGAATGTGAAAATCTTTGACTACCAGTTGGATCTTCCCGGCATCCAGGCACAAACCCATACGCTGGCGACCGGACCGGTTAACGATCTTGAACTGGCGCTGTTCCCGGATGAAAACGGCGGTCTGAGCATTGAGATCCTCGCCAATAAGCAGCGTTATGATGAGGCGACGCTGGCGCAACATGCGTCGCGTTTAACCGCGCTGATGGGCCAGTTCGCTGAAAACCCGGCGCTGCGCTGCGGTGATGCTGAAATGCTGTTGCCGTCAGAGCAAGAACAGCTGGCGAAAATCAACAATACGGCCGTTGATATTCCGTTCACCACGCTCAGCGCGCTGGTGGCGGAACAGGCCGCGAAAACACCGGATGCGCCGGCGCTGGCCGATGCTCGCTATCAGTTCAGCTACCGCGAAATGCGTGAGCAGGTTGTTGCACTGGCGCAGGTGCTGCGTGAACGCGGCGTGCGGCCAGGGGACAGCGTTGCCGTGGCCTTACCACGCTCTGTGTTCCTGACGCTCGCACTGCACGGCATTGTGGAGGCGGGGGCTGCCTGGCTGCCGCTGGATACCGGCTACCCGGACGATCGTCTGCGGATGATGCTGGAAGACGCGCGCCCGTCGCTGTTGGTCACCACCGAGGAACAGTTGTCCCGCTTTCGCGATATTCCTGGGCTGGACAGTGTGTGCTATAACGCGCCGCTGTCTCGCGAGGATATCTCGCCGCGTGCGGTGTCGCGTCCAGAGCATACCGCCTACATCATCTTTACCTCGGGATCGACCGGCAGACCAAAGGGAGTGATGGTGGGGCAAACCGCCATCGTTAACCGCCTGCTGTGGATGCAAAATCACTATCCGCTGACCGCCGATGATGTGGTGGCGCAAAAAACGCCGTGCAGTTTTGATGTCTCGGTGTGGGAATTTTTCTGGCCGTTTATTGCGGGCGCAAAGCTGGTGATGGCGGAGCCTGAGGCGCACCGTGACCCGCTGGCGATGCAGCGGTTCTTTGCGCAATATGGCGTGACCACCACGCACTTTGTGCCGTCGATGCTGGCGGCGTTTGTCGCCTCGCTGACGCCGGAGACGGCGCGGGAAAGCTGCGCCACGCTGAAGCAGGTGTTCTGCAGCGGCGAAGCCCTGCCAGCAGAACTATGCCGCGAGTGGGAACAACTGACCTACGCACCGCTGCACAATTTGTACGGCCCGACCGAAGCGGCGGTGGATGTCAGCTGGTATCCGGCATGCGGAGATGCGCTTGCCGCCGTGACCGGCAACAGCGTGCCGATTGGCTATCCGGTCTGGAATACTGGCCTGCGGATCCTTGATGCCATGATGCGCCCGGTACCCGTCGGCGTGACGGGCGATCTGTACCTGACAGGGATCCAACTAGCACAGGGATATCTTGGCCGACCGGACCTGACGGCAAGCCGTTTTATTGCCGATCCGTTTGTACCTGGTGAACGTATGTACCGTACCGGGGACGTGGCGCGCTGGTTGGATAATGGCGCGGTGGAGTACCTCGGGAGAAGCGATGACCAGCTAAAAATCCGCGGGCAGCGTATTGAACTGGGCGAGATTGATCGGGTGATGCAGACGCTACCGGATGTCGAGCATGCCGTGGCCCATGCCTGCGTATTCAATCAGGCGGTAGCTACCGGCGGCGATGCGCGCCAGCTGGTAGGGTATCTGGTGTCGCACTCGGGGTTGCCGCTGGATATTCCCGCACTACAGGCGAGACTGCGTGAAACGCTGCCTGCGCATATGGTGCCGACCGTGTTATTGCAGCTGGCGGAGTTACCGCTCAGCGCCAACGGTAAGCTGGATCGTAAAGCCTTACCGATGCCGCAGTTGACGCCGCGCACGGCAGGACGCGCGCCATGCCCGGGCACGGAGACCACCATTGCCGGGGCCTTTTCCGCGCTGCTGGGCTGTGAGGTTAATGATGTGGCGGCGGACTTCTTTGCGCTGGGAGGTCATTCGTTGCTGGCGATGAAGCTGGCGGCGCAGTTGAGCCGCGTATTTGAACGTCAGGTGACACCCGGGCAGGTGATGGTCGCCTCCACCGTTGAACAACTCAGTACGCTGTTGGACAGCAACGATGACGCACAGTCACAGCAACTGGGGTTTGAAGCGTTGCTACCGCTGCGCACCAGCCATGGCCCAACGCTGTTCTGCTTCCATCCGGCGTCCGGCTTTGCCTGGCAGTTTAGCGTGTTATCACGCTATTTGAGCCCTGAGTGGTCGATTACTGGCATTCAGTCGCCACGGCCCAATGGGCCGATGCAGACGGCAGCTAATCTCGATGAGGTCTGTGAATACCATCTTAAAACGTTGCTGGCGCAGCAGCCTCGCGGCCCCTACTATTTACTGGGCTATTCGCTGGGCGGCACGCTGGCGCAGGGTATTGCGGCACGCTTGCAGTCCAGGGGAGAGAAGGTTGCATTCCTGGGATTGCTGGATACCTGGCCGCCGGAAACGCAAAACTGGCAGGAAAAAGAGGCCAATGGGTTGGATCCTGCCGTATTGGCGGAAATCGATCGCGAACGCGAGGCGTTTCTGGCGGCGCAGCAGGGCAATGCGTCTGACACGCTGTTTAGCACCATTGAAGGTAACTATGCCGATGCGGTGCGTCTGTTAACCACCGCGCACAGCGTGCCATTTGACGGTCACGCCACGCTGTTTGTCGCTGAACGTACCTTACCGCCGGGTGTCAGCCCTGAACACAGCTGGTCGCCGTGGATAGCCAGTCTGGATATCTACCGTCAGGACTGCGCGCATGTTGATATTATTTCGCCGTCGGCGTTTGAGAAGATTGGGCCGATCATGTGTGAATTGCTTAACAATATTCGCTAGATATTAGCAAGCAAGGACGTTAAACCTTAATCGGGTAAGCCACGCCGCCATGGGTGGCTTACCTTGCATTTTACTTTGTACGCCCGAGAGGCACCACCAGTGGCGTTCCGGCCACCGGATCGTCAATAATCATGCAGCGCAGTCCGTAGATCTTTTCGATAAGCTGCGGCGTAACAATTTCCTTCGGCGCACCCTCGGCAATAATCTTCCCTTCACGAAGCGCGATTAAATGCGTGGCATAACGGCAGGCCTGGTTCAGATCGTGCAGCACGGCGGCCAGCGTATAGCCCTTCTCGCGGTTTAACTCGCTGAGCAGTTCCAGCAGATCTATTTGATGGCTGATATCCAGCCAGGTGGTCGGCTCGTCAAGCAGCATGATTGACGTTTCCTGCGCCAGCACCATGGCGATCCACGCTCGCTGGCGCTGTCCGCCGGAAAGCGTATCTACGCTTTGTGCTGCCAGGTGGGTGATCCCGGTAGCTTTCATGGCGTTCATCACCGCGTCTTCATCTTCTTTACGCCAGCGGGTGAACAGCGGCTGATGCGGATAACGGCCTCTGGCGACAAGCTCTTGTACGGTAATATCGCCCGGCGTAGTGGCGTTTTGCGCCAGCAGGCCAATGCGGCGCGCCACCTCTTTACTGGCGTAATGTTGAATATGTTCACCATCCAGCCACACCTTGCCGTGCGCTGGCGTCATCAGACGGCTCAATGTGCGTAGCAGCGTTGATTTCCCGCAGCCGTTGGGGCCAATAATGGCGGTGAAGTGACCGTCGGGGATCGACACGTCGAGGTTTTCTGCCACGGTAAACTTGCCATACCCTAGCGTTAACTGGTCGCCACGCAAACGGGCTACTGATTCGGTCATTTTTTGCGGGACTCCTGAATTAACAAGACGATAAGATAAATACCGCCGAGGCTTACGGTGACAACGCCGACCGGAAGCTGATAAGGCAAAAATAGCTGCTGGGCGCATAAATCGGCCATCAGCAGTAACAGCGCGCCGCACAGCGCTGACTGGGTTAATCCCCAGCGTGCAGTGCCGCTAAGGCGACGGGCAATATGCGGTGCGACAAGGGCAATAAACGAGATAGGCCCCGCCAGCGCGGTGGCGGCTGCGGTCAGTACTACCGCCACCAGCATCATCATTAAACGCGAACGTTCGACGCTGACGCCCAGCGCACAGGCGCTGTCATCGCCCATTTCCAGCAAGCGCAGGCGGCGTACCAGTAGCGTGGCGCACACCAGCATCACAATAATCAGCGGCGCGGATGGCCAGGTTTTCGCCCAGGTCAGACCGTTGAGCGATCCGGCGTTCCATAGACCGGCCGTCAGCGCGGTTTCTAAGGAGGCTTTCAGCAGCAGCCAGGTGTTAAACGCCACCAGCATGGCGCGAATGCCGATGCCGATGATAATCAGGCGGAACGTTTCTATACCGTTGCGCCAGGCCAGCGCCCAGACGACCAGCGAGGTCAGGACCCCGCCGAGCATGGCCGCCAGCGCAATGGCGGTAAGATGCTGGCCAAACAGCACCATCGCCACCAGCACGCCGCTCCAGGCGCCGGTATTGAAGCCCATCACGTCCGGGCTGCCCAGCGGGTTACGCATCAGTGACTGGAATATTGCGCCACTGACGCCCAGCGCCGCGCCAATCAGTAGTGCCATCAGTACGCGCGGTAAACGCCATTCCGTCACCACCAGCGTAATGTTGCGCGGTGCATCGCCCAGCAGGGCAGCAATGATCTGCTGCGTTTCCAGCGTCACAACGCCGCTACGCAGGCTCCATAATCCGACGGCGATACAGCCCACAACCAGCAGCAGGCAACTGATCATCAGTCGACGAGAAAGGTGCATCATGCGCCACCTCCACGCTGCTTACGGCGTACCAGAAAAATAAGCACTGGCGCGCCGATAAACGCACTGACCACCGATACGCGCAGCTCACCGGGCACAATCAGGCGACCGATAATATCGGCAATTAACAGCAGGGAAGGCGTTGCCAGTAAGGTGACGGGCAGCGACCAGCGGTGATCGGCTCCCACCAGCCAGCGCGCCATATGCGGCATCATCAGGCCGATAAAGGCGATAGGGCCGACAATCGCGGTCGCGCTTCCGCACAGGACGGTGATTACCAGCAGACCGATAAACTGCGTACGGGCGACTTTACTGCCCAGCGCGGTGGCGGTATCCGTGCCCAGGCTCAGACTGTTCAGGCCACGGCTGAGGAACAGGGCTACGGCTCCGGCGATCAGTACCGGGATCAGGACCACTTTCAAGGTTTGCAGACTGCGAATGTCCAGCGAACCGGCCTGCCAGAAACGCAGTTGATCGTAGACGTCAGGGTTGAGCAGGGCGATGCCGCTGGATAATCCCTCCAGTACTGCCCCCAGCGCCACGCCAGCCAACGTCAGGCGAACCGGGCTGAGCTGTCCACCCCCCTGGCTGCCGGTAAAGGCGACAATCAGCGACGCGGCTAGCGCCCCGGAAAAGGCCATCAGCAGTTGCTCTTGCGGGGAGGAGAAACCGAACAGCGAGGCCCCCAGCACAATGGCGAAGCTGGCACCAGAATTGACGCCAAGAATACCGGGGTCGGCCAGCGGATTCCGGGTCAGCGTTTGCATCAAGGCACCCGCCAGTCCCAGCGCGCCGCCTGCGAGTAGTCCTGCCAGCGTGCGCGGGAGCCGCGCGTCCAGCACGATGATGCAATCAGCGCTATGACAACTGCCGGTGAGCGCATCCAGCACCACGGAGGCAGGGAGCGACCTGGCGCCAATAACCAGACTTAATACCGTGGTGACAACAAGTAATAACAACAGTCCGGGCACGGCAAAGGCGCGTGTCGCGGAAACAGAGCATGACATATCAACTATCCTTGATAATGATAGTAATTATCGTTATCGATCTTATTTGGGTATGTTAGCATGTGCAGCCATTGAATGGATATTGAAAAAGTACCTGGTAAGGCTCTGTAATGAATCGACAATCCTGGCTGCTCAATCTCAGCCTGCTAAAGACCCACCCTGCATTTCGCGCCGTTTTCCTTGCCCGTTTTATTTCCATCGTCTCTCTGGGACTACTCGGCGTGGCGGTGCCGGTACAGATCCAGATGATGACCCAGTCGACCTGGCAGGTTGGTTTGTCGGTAACGCTCACCGGCAGCGCGATGTTTATTGGCTTGATGATCGGCGGCGTGCTGGCCGACCGCTATGAGCGTAAAAAAGTGATCCTGCTGGCGCGTGGCACCTGCGGCATTGGCTTTATTGGTCTGTGTCTGAACGCGCTGCTCCCGGAACCGTCGCTGCTGGCAATTTATATCCTCGGTTTATGGGACGGCTTTTTTGCTTCATTGGGCGTTACGGCGCTGCTGGCGGCAACGCCGGCGCTGGTTGGGCGTGAGAACCTGATGCAGGCGGGGGCCATCACCATGCTGACGGTGCGCCTGGGATCGGTGATATCGCCGATGGTAGGTGGGGTACTGCTCGCCACCGGCGGCGTGGCCTGGAACTATGGTCTGGCGGCGGCAGGCACTTTTATTACCTTACTGCCGTTGTTGAGCCTTCCTGCGTTACCGCCGCCGCCCCAGCCACGTGAACACCCATTGAAATCCCTGCTGGCAGCATTTCGTTTCCTGCTTGCCAGTCCGCTGATTGGCGGCATTGCGCTGTTGGGCGGCCTGCTGACCATGGCCAGCGCTGTGCGCGTACTTTACCCGGCGCTGGCGATGAGCTGGCAGATGTCGAGCGCCCAGATTGGTCTGCTGTATGCGGCGATCCCGCTGGGTGCCGCCATCGGCGCATTGACCAGTGGGCAACTGGCGCACAGCGTGCGTCCTGGTTTGATTATGCTGACGTCGACCGTGGCGTCCTTCCTCGCGATTGGCCTGTTTGGGCTGATGCCTGTCTGGCAATTAGGCGTTGTCTGCCTGGCGCTGTTCGGCTGGCTGAGCGCGGTGAGTTCTCTGTTGCAGTACACCCTGTTACAGACGCAGACGCCGGAAGCGATGCTCGGGCGCATTAACGGTTTGTGGACCGCACAGAACGTCACCGGTGATGCCATCGGCGCAGCGCTGTTAGGTGGTTTGGGTGCGATGATGACTCCGGTCGCGTCGGCAAGCGTCAGTGGATTCGGCCTGGCAATCGTTGGTCTGTTGCTGCTGTTGCTGTTGAGTGAGGTCCGTCGTTTTCGGCAGATGCCGGTGAATGCCGGATAAGGCGTAAACCTCATCCGGCACTAAAGATTAAAACAGCGCGGAGAGGCGTTGCAGCAGCAGCGTGGCGCTGTAGTAATCCAGACGGAAGGTTTCAGTGCCCAGTGCGTAGACGCGTTTATTCTGCACGGCTGGCAGGTGTGCCAACAGCGGGTTCGCGTAAATGGCGTCGGCATCTTTGCTGTCGCCTGCAAACAGGAACAGCGCCTCGCCGTTCAGTCCGGTTGCCAGATTCTCACCGCCAAGCTGCACAATGTCGTGACGTTTGCCCTGACTCTGGCTGGTATGCAGTCCGGCAGGCAGCGGTGCCAGCGTGAAACCGAGCTGCTCCATCAGCTGGCCCTGCGCAGACTCTGGCGTCCACAGGTTGGCGCTGTGCGCGGCGGCGGTGTACACCAGCGCGCTGACCGGCTGTGGCGGCAGGGTAATGCGCTGCTTAACCACCTGCAGCTGCTTATCAAACTCGGCAATGCGTGCCGCCGCCTGTTGTTCATGCCCGGTGATCTCACCTAACTGCGCCAGCAACGACTGCCAGCTTTTGTCGTCGTAATTAATAATAAGCGTGGGGGCAATGGTGGACAGCTGATCGTACAGGGCGAGGGCAGAATCACCGCCGGTGGCGCTGATCAGAATCAGGTCCGGCATTTGTGCGGCAACGGCCTCGGCGCTCGGTTCGCCAATATACAGACGGCTCAGCTTGCGGGCTTTTGCCACCTCGCTCCACTGGCGTAAAAAACCCTGTGCGTCGCCGATGCGGTTATTCGGCGTGGTGGCCCCGCTGGCGATAATCGGCGCATCAATGGCCAGCAGCGACCCGGTCAGCGTCACGCTGGTGGAGACAATGCGCTGTGGCTTCTGTTCCAGTGTATGAGTCCCACGGCTGTCGGTGACCTGACGCGGCCAGTCAGCCGCATGGCTTAAAGAAATTCCTGAAAGAGACAGCCCAACCAATAAGAGCGCCGTTCGGTAAAACGCAGGGAGTCGCACGAATAAGTTTCCTGTTATCAATGTAGTTAATGCTTCTCATTTTCATTGTTAGCGAGCAGGGATGCAAGCCTAAGTCGCACATTGTGTGACGGCAAGAGTTGACATACCGGCGCTTTGCTTTTAGGTTAGCGACCGAAAATATAAATGATAATCATTATTAAAACCTTTATCATTTTTGGAGGATGATATGGATACGTCACTGGCCGAGGAAATACCGCAGACTATGGCAACACTCGCTCCCGACAGTTTTTTCTTTATGTCGCCGTACCGTAGCTTTACGACGTCAGGATGCTTTGCCCGCTATGCGGAACCGGCAGTTGATGGGGATTCACCGGACAGCCCGTTCCAGCAAAAAATGCACGCCCTGTTTGCCGATGCCAAATCGCAGGGTATCGCTAATCCCATAATGGTTGGGGCCATCCCCTTTGATACCCGCCAGCCATCGTCGCTGTTTATCCCCCGGTCCTGGCAGAGCTTCTCCCGCACGGCGAAGCAACAATCGTCGCGCTACTTTACCGCGCATCAGTCGCTGAGCGTCGTGGAACGTAAAGCGATTCCTGAACAGGACGTATTTGAACACATGGTCGCCCAGGCGGCGGCCCGGACCGCCACCCCGGAAGTGGACAAAGTGGTGTTGTCGCGGCTGATCGATATCACCGCCGACGCCAACATTGACAGCGGTGCGCTGCTGGAGCGTCTGGTGGCGCAAAATCCGGCAAGTTATAACTTCCATGTGCCGATCGAAGATGGCGGCGTATTGATCGGCGCCAGTCCGGAGTTGCTGTTACGTAAAGACGGTAACCATTTTAGCTCGCTGCCGTTGGCTGGCTCTGCGCGACGCCAGCCGGATGACGTGCTGGACAGAGAAGCCGGGATCCGCCTGCTGGCCTCTGAGAAAGACCGCCATGAACACGATCTCGTGACGCAGGCTATGAAAACGGTACTGCGCGATCGCAGTCGTGAACTGCAACTGCCGTCTTCTCCTCAACTGGTCACCACGCCCACGCTCTGGCATCTCGGTACGCCATTTGAAGGTCAAGCTAACGCGCAAGAAAACGCCCTGACGCTGGCCTGCCTGCTGCACCCGACGCCCGCGCTGAGCGGTTTTCCACATCATGTTGCGCAGAAACTGATTGCCGAGCTGGAGCCGTTCGAGCGCGAACTGTTTGGCGGCATTGTCGGCTGGTGTGATGCGCAGGGCAACGGCGAGTGGGTGGTGACGATTCGCTGCGCGAAGCTGTTGCGTAATCAGGTGCGTTTCTTCGCCGGTGCCGGCATTGTGCCAGCCTCTTCCCCGGTTGCCGAATGGCGCGAAACGGGCGCCAAGCTTTCGACCATGTTGAATGTTTTTGGACTGCATTAAGGAGTGATGATGCGTATTCCTTTTACCCGTTGGCCGGAAGAATTTGCCCGCCGTTACCGTGAAAAAGGCTACTGGCAGGATCTGCCGCTGACCGACATTCTGACCCGTCATGCCGACAGTGACCATACGGCGGTGATTGATGGAGCGCGGCATCTGAGCTACCGCCAGCTTAACCAGGCAGCGGACAATCTTGCCAGCAGCCTGCGTCGTCAGGGCATTAAACCCGGTGAAACCGCGCTGGTGCAGTTGGGCAACGTGGCGGAGCTGTATATCACCTTCTTTGCGCTGCTCAAGCTGGGCGTGGCTCCCGTTTTTGGGTTGTACAGCCATCAACGCACTGAGCTCAACGCCTACGCGACGCAAATCAAACCGGCGCTGCTGATTGCTGACCGCGCACATGCGCTGTTTGCTGCGGATGACTTCCTGAACGCATTTGTAAGTGAACACAGCTCGCTACGCGTGGTGCTGCTGCTCAATGACGAGGGTGAACACAACCTGCAACATGCGATAAGCCAGCCTGCTCACGATTTTACCGCCACGCCATCGCCTGCTGATGAAGTGGCCTATTTCCAGCTTTCCGGTGGCACCACCGGCACTCCGAAGCTGATCCCGCGTACCCATAACGATTACTACTACAGCGTGCGGCGCAGCAACGAGATTTGCCATTTCACCGAAGAAACGCGCTACCTGTGCGCAATCCCGGCCGCGCATAACTACGCCATGAGCTCACCTGGCGCGTTGGGCGTGTTCCTTGCCGGTGGAACCGTGGTGCTGGCGACGGACCCGAGCGCCACGCTGTGCTTCCCGCTGATTGAGAAGCATCAGGTTAACGTCACGGCGCTGGTTCCCCCGGCGGTAAGCCTGTGGCTGCAGGCGATTGCAGAATGGGGCAGTCATGCGCAACTGGCATCGCTGAAACTGTTGCAGGTCGGTGGGGCACGGCTTTCTGCTTCGCTTGCCGCCCGTATTCCGGCAGAGATCGGCTGTCAGTTACAGCAGGTATTCGGTATGGCGGAAGGGCTGGTGAACTACACCCACCTGGACGACAGTCCTGAGCGCATCATCAATACCCAGGGACGCCCGATGTGCCCGGATGACGAGGTTTGGGTGGCCGATGCTGACGGTAATCCTTTGCCGCAGGGTGAGACCGGACGGCTAATGACGCGCGGGCCGTACACCTTCCGCGGCTATTTCAACAGCCCTGAACACAACGCCAGCGCTTTTGATGCCAACGGGTTCTACTGCTCAGGTGACCTGATCGCCATCGATCAAGATGGCTACATCACCGTACAAGGGCGCGAGAAGGATCAGATCAACCGGGGCGGGGAGAAGATCGCCGCCGAAGAGATAGAAAACCTGTTACTGCGCCACCCGGCGGTGGTTCATGCGGCGCTGGTCAGCGTGGACGATGAGTTGATGGGCGAGAAAAGCTGCGCTTGTCTGGTGGTGAAAGAACCACTGCGCGCAGTTCAGGTGCGTCGTTTCCTGCGTGAGCAGGGCGTGGCGGAGTTCAAATTACCGGACCGCGTCGAGTGCGTGGCGTCGCTGCCGCTGACCCCGGTCGGGAAAGTGGATAAAAAACAATTACGTCAGTGGCTGGCATCACGTTCACTGGCCTGAAGGAGAAAAGAGATGGCAATTCCTAAACTGCAGGCTTATGCGCTGCCCACCGCGCTTGATGTTCCCGACAATAAAGTTGACTGGGCGTTTGAACCCGAGCGTGCTGCGCTGCTGATCCACGACATGCAGGACTATTTTATCGGTTTTTGGGGCGATAACTGCCCGATGATGGAGCAGGTAGTGGCCAATATCGCCGCGCTGCGCCAGTACTGCAAAGCGCATAACATTCCGGTCTATTACACTGCCCAGCCGAAAGATCAAAGCGATGAAGACCGTGCCCTGTTGAACGATATGTGGGGACCGGGGCTGACGCGCTCGCCGGAACAGCAGAAGATTGTCGACGCGCTGGCCCCGGACGAAGCGGATACAATCCTGGTGAAATGGCGCTACAGCGCGTTTCATCGCTCCCCGCTGGAACAGATGCTGAAAGAAACTGGGCGTAATCAGCTGATTATTACCGGCGTCTACGCGCATATTGGCTGTATGACCACCGCAACCGACGCGTTCATGCGCGACATTAAGCCGTTTATGGTGGCCGATGCGTTGGCTGACTTTAGCCGCGATGAACACCTGATGTCGCTGAAATATGTTGCCGGACGCTCTGGGCGGGTGGTGATGACGCAGGAACTCTTGCCAACGCCGGTGCCTGCCAGTAAAGAGGCGCTACGCAGCGTTATTCTGCCGTTGCTGGATGAATCCGATGAGCCGCTGGATGACGAAAATCTGATCGACTACGGTCTGGATTCGGTACGGATGATGGCGCTGGCTGCCCGCTGGCGTAAAGTGCATGGCGATATCGACTTCGTGATGCTGGCGAAAAATCCGACCATTGACGCCTGGTGGAAACTGCTTTCCCGCGAGGTGAAGTAATGGTTGGGTTTGATTTCACAGGCAAAACCGTCTGGGTTACCGGCGCAGGAAAAGGCATTGGTTACACCACGGCGCTGGCGTTTGTTGACGCGGGTGCGCGGGTGACTGGCTTCGATCTGGCGTTTGACGGTGAAGCTTATCCGTTTGCCACCGAGGTAATGAATGTGGAGGATGCACCGCAGGTGGCGCAGGTGTGCGAGCGCTTGCTGGCGAACACCGGGCGGCTGGATGTGCTGGTCAACGCCGCCGGGATTTTACGTATGGGGCCAACCGACGCGCTGAGCGTTGAGGACTGGCAGCAGACCTTCGCCGTCAATGTGGGCGGCGCGTTCAATCTGTTTCAGCACACCATGGCGCAGTTTCGCCGCCAGCAGGGCGGGGCGATAGTCACCGTTGCATCGGATGCGGCACATACGCCACGCATCGGTATGAGCGCTTACGGCGCGTCAAAAGCCGCGCTTAAAAGCCTGGCATTGACCGTCGGTCTGGAACTGGCTACGAGTGGCGTGCGCTGTAATGTAGTTTCGCCGGGGTCGACCGACACCGATATGCAACGTACGCTGTGGGTCAGTGACGACGCCGAACAGCAGCGTATTCGCGGGTTTGGCGAGCAGTTTAAGCTTGGCATTCCGTTGGGTAAGATTGCTCGTCCGCAGGAAATCGCCAACACTGTCTTATTCCTCGCCTCCGATCTGGCCAGCCATATCACCTTGCAGGATATCGTGGTGGACGGCGGCTCGACGCTGGGAGCGTAATGATGATCTGGAAACGACACCTCACGCTCGATGAACTCAATGCCACCAGCCAGAACACGTTGGTGGCGCATTTAGGCGTGGTCTATACCCGGCTGGGCGATGACGTGTTGGAAGCTGAAATGCCGGTGGACCATCGTACCCATCAGCCGTTTGGTCTGCTACACGGTGGCGCGTCGGCGGCACTGGCGGAAACGCTGGGATCGATGGCCGGCTACATGATGACCCGCGATGGACAATGTGTGGTTGGTACGGAACTCAATGCTACCCACCATCGTGCGGTATCGCAGGGAAAAGTGCGCGGCGTTTGTCAGCCGCTACATCTCGGGCGGCAGAACCAAAGCTGGGAGATCGTGATTTTTGATGAGCAAGGACGGCGCTGCTGTACCTGTCGCTTAGGCACGGCGGTGATGGGGTGACATTGCCGACATCGTAAAATGAAATTGCAGGCTTAACAGGTAAATGAAGTGATCTAGTTAACAATGCAATGTAAATAGTCAGTAGAGTCTCGGGTTTATGTAGTTGTCAGGTTGTTAAATTCAGGAAAGGTGTTATAGAAACAAAATGTAACATCTTTCTGGATCACGCAAACGGACAACAACCATGAATAAATCAGGGAAATACCTTCTCTGGACATTGCTCTCCGTTATCGGAGCATTTGCCCTGGGATATATTGCGTTAAACCGTGGTGAACAGATCAACGCGCTGTGGATTGTGGTGGCGTCGGTCTGTGTCTATCTTATTGCCTACCGTTTTTATGGCCTGTACATCGCGAAAAATGTGCTGGCACTGGACCCGACGCGTATGACGCCAGCCGTGCGGCATAACGACGGCCTGGATTACGTTCCTACCGATAAAAAAGTATTGTTTGGTCACCACTTTGCGGCGATTGCCGGAGCGGGTCCGTTAGTCGGACCGGTGCTGGCAGCGCAAATGGGCTACCTGCCGGGCATGATCTGGCTACTGGCCGGGGTGGTGCTGGCGGGCGCGGTGCAGGACTTTATGGTGCTGTTTGTCTCCACCCGTCGCGATGGCCGTTCCCTGGGCGAACTGGTGAAAGAAGAGATGGGCCCGACGGCGGGTGTGATTGCGCTGGTGGCCTGTTTTATGATCATGGTGATTATCCTCGCGGTGCTGGCGATGATCGTCGTGAAAGCACTGACCCACAGCCCGTGGGGAACCTACACCGTAGCGTTCACTATCCCGCTGGCGATCTTTATGGGTATTTACCTGCGCTACCTGCGTCCGGGTCGCATTGGCGAAGTGTCGATTATCGGCCTGGTGTTCCTGGTGTTTGCCATTATTTCCGGCGGCTGGGTGGCTGAAAGCCCAACCTGGGCACCGTACTTTGACTTTACCGGCGTACAGCTGACCTGGATGCTGGTGGGTTATGGCTTCGTGGCCGCCGTGCTGCCGGTGTGGCTGCTGCTGGCACCGCGTGACTACCTGTCTACCTTCCTGAAGATTGGTACCATTGTCGGCCTGGCGGTGGGCATTCTGATCATGCGTCCAACGCTGACCATGCCTGCGCTGACCAAATTCGTTGACGGTACCGGTCCGGTGTGGACGGGCAACCTGTTCCCATTCCTGTTTATAACCATTGCCTGCGGGGCGGTTTCTGGCTTCCACGCGCTGATTGCATCCGGCACCACGCCGAAGATGCTGGCGAATGAAGGGCAGGCTTGTTTTATCGGCTACGGCGGGATGCTGATGGAGTCCTTTGTCGCCATCATGGCGCTGGTCTCTGCGTGTATCATCGATCCGGGCGTGTACTTTGCGATGAACAGCCCAATGGCGGTGCTGGCACCTGCGGGCACGGTGGATGTGGTCGCTTCTGCGGCGCAGGTGGTCAGTAGCTGGGGCTTTGCCATTACCCCGGATACCCTGCATCAAATCGCTAACGAAGTGGGCGAGCAATCCATTATTTCTCGTGCGGGCGGGGCGCCTACGCTGGCGGTAGGGATGGCGTACATTCTGCACGGTGCGCTGGGCGGCATGATGGATGTGTCGTTCTGGTATCACTTCGCTATTCTGTTCGAAGCCCTGTTTATTCTGACCGCGGTCGATGCCGGTACGCGTGCTGCACGCTTTATGTTGCAGGATCTGTTGGGCGTGGTGTCACCAGGCCTGAAGCGTACTGATTCACTGCCTGCGAACCTGTTGGCAACGGCGCTGTGCGTGCTGGCCTGGGGTTACTTCCTGCACCAGGGCGTGGTGGATCCATTAGGCGGTATCAATACCCTGTGGCCGCTGTTTGGTATCGCCAACCAGATGCTGGCTGGCATGGCGCTGATGCTGTGTGCGGTGGTACTGTTCAAGATGAAACGTCAGCGCTACGCATGGGTGGCGCTGGTGCCAACCGCCTGGCTGCTGATTTGTACCCTGACAGCGGGCTGGCAGAAAGCGTTTAGCCCGGATACCAAAATCGGCTTCCTGGCGATCGCCAACAAGTTCCAGGCGATGATCGACAGCGGTAACATTCCGGCGCAATACACCCAGTCGCAGCTTTCGCAACTGGTGTTTAACAACCGTCTGGATGCCGGACTGACCATCTTCTTTATGGTGGTAGTGGTGGTCCTGGGTCTGTTCGCCATTAAAACGGCGCTGGCCGCGCTGAAAGAGGACAAACCGACGTCGAAAGAAACGCCGTACGAGCCGATGCCGGAGAATGTCGAAGAGATCGTGGCGCAGGCGAAAGGCGCGCACTAAGATTCTCTTAACCCACAAGCCCTCTCCGTAGCGGGGAGGGCGTTTGTACAGCAGGGAATGACTATGTTTGAAACACTCGCAAAAGCCGGGAAGTATTTAGGGCAAACCGCCCGCCTGATGATTGGCGTGCCGGATTACGACAACTATGTTGAGCATATGCGCATCACCCACCCGGACCAGACGCCAATGACCTACGAAGAATTCTTCCGTGAGCGTCAGGATGCGCGCTATGGGGGCAAAGGCGGAGCGAAGTGTTGTTGATTTTTTTGCCGGATGGCGCTGGCGCTTATCCGGCCTACAACACCGCATTGGCGTAGGCCTGATAAGGCGCAGCCGCCATCAGGCAACCCACATCACACTCACACCGTAAACGACTCCACCTTCTCAAACGCCGCGCGCAGGGTTTCTGGCGTTAACGTGACCGGCAGTGCGTGAATGGATTCCACCGGGCGCAGCGTGTGCGCAATCACCTTATCGATCTCAGCACGGTTATTGATATCCACGTCTAACTGGGCCAGCCGGGTGGGCAAATTGAAACGCTGGTAGGCTGAGGTGAGTTGAGCCAGCACATCGTCTTGCCCCAGCAGCGCACTTTGCACCAGGATGCCGTAGGCCACTTTGGTACCGTGTAAAAACTTCTCTGTTTGTGGAAGCACCGTCAGGCCGTTATGCACTGAATGTGCCGCCGCCACGCGGGTGTAACGCTCACCCAGACCGCCCACCATGCCGCCGCCGGCAATGATGGCATCCACCACATCACAAAACGCCTGACTGAGTTTCCCCTGCTTTTTATCAGCCAGCGCCTGTTCGCTGCTTTCCAGCAGCACGTCGCGAATGGCCAGCGCGCCGTTGATCCCCAGACGCACGGTCAACGGCAACGTTTCGGGCTGCGGCGCCAGCACGACCGCTTCGTACCACTTCGCCAGCGTGTCGCCGATGCCCGCCAGTAAGTATTCCTCTGGCGCATTGAGGATTATCTGCGGCTCCACCAGCACCAGAAAGTTGGCATCGTTGAAAATTTCAAAATGCAGCGCCTGACCGGCATCGTTGTACCACACCGAGAGCGGCGTCCAGGCCGCGCAGGTCGCGGCAATGGTGGGGATCGCCACGAAAGGCAAATCGAGACGACGGGCCAGCGCTTTGGCGGTGTCGAGTAATGCGCCGCCGCCCACGCCAATCACCACGCTGCGGTGATCACCGGCATCTTCTGCCAGTTGCTGAACGTCTGTTTCGCTGCAATGACCGGTAAATAACAGGTGCTTTGCCCCGTCATAATTAAATGCGTCAGGCAGATAGGGACGGGCAGCGGCGATAGCACGCTCGCCATACACCCAGACGGCGCGCGACAGTATGTCGTCGGTGAAGAAATCATGCAGTCTGGACAGGCTGCCGGTATGGGAAAAGTAATTGGCCGGGCCGACGACGACGCGAATTTCGCTCTGACTCATGTTGTGTTGTCCTTTTGGCTGTCCTGTCCACGCAGGTTATTTTTATATGGACGTCTAAACGTCTTGATTGCCAAATACTAACATCGTGTTATAGTGGCTTCAACCACAACATCACACGTCAGGATAACAATAATGAGTAATAACTCGCTGATTGTGCAAAGCAAACTCCCCAATTTAGGCACTACCATATTCTCGCAAATGAGCGCCCTGGCGCAGGAACATCAGGCGATTAACCTGTCGCAGGGATTCCCGGATTTTGACGGCCCACACTATCTGCAAGAACGCCTGGCGTACCATGTAGCGCAAGGGGCGAACCAATATGCACCTATGACGGGTGTGCCGTCGCTGCGTGAAGCCATCGCCGACAAAACCGCCGAGTTATACAGCTATAAACCGGATGCTGACAGTGAGGTTACGGTGACGGCGGGAGCGACGGAAGCATTGTATTCGGCGATTACGGCCTTAGTGCGACCCGGCGATGAGGTGATTTGTTTTGACCCGAGCTATGACAGCTATGCGCCTGCGGTGGCATTATCCGGCGGCGTGGTGAAACGTATTGCGCTGCAACCGCCGTCATTTGGTGTGGACTGGCAGGAATTTGCCGCGTTACTTAGCGACCGCACCCGTCTAGTGATCCTCAATACGCCGCATAACCCCTCTGCTACCGTCTGGCATCACGCTGATTTTGAAGCATTATGGCAGGTGATTAAAGAGCGCGAGATTTTTGTCATCAGTGACGAAGTCTATGAACACATCTGCTTTGCCGCGCAAGGGCATGCCAGCGTGCTGGCGCATCCGCAGCTACGGGAACGCGCTGTTGCCGTTTCATCTTTCGGCAAAACGTATCATATGACCGGCTGGAAAGTCGGGTACTGTGTGGCGCCAAAAGCGATCAGCGTCGAATTACGTAAGGTACACCAGTATTTGACCTTCTCGGTCAATACGCCAGCGCAGTTGGCACTGGCGGATATGCTGCGGGCCGATCCAACGCATTACCGCGACCTGCCCGCGTTTTATCAGCGAAAACGTGATGTGCTGGTGAACGCGCTCCGTGACAGTCGTTTGGACATTTTGCCCGGCGAAGGGACGTATTTTTTGCTGATCGATTACAGTGCCGTCTCGGATCTCGATGATGTGGCGTTTTGTCAGTGGCTGACCACTGAAGTGGGCGTGGCGGCAATCCCGCTGTCGGTGTTCTGCGCCGATCCCTTCCCGCACAAGCTGATTCGCCTGTGTTTTGCCAAGCAGGAGTCGACGCTGTTGGCGGCGGCTGAACGTCTGGTTACGCTGTAGTTACTTCACCGTCCAGGCTTTAGAAAATCGGCGGTCGGCAAACAATTCTTGCAGACCGTTGATTTGCTTGAGACGTAATACCTCATCACTGTCCATCCCGAGGTCTTTACCGATTTTTTCTTCACTCCAGCCGAGGAGTGATAATTCACGGACAATTTCAGACATGGCGTGGATTTGATGCCGTCCGCGAGCACGGTTGTGACGAATCGTTGCCGCCATGCGTTCATGGCGTTCACGCTGCAAGCAGGTGATGGGTAAATAACCTTTTAGTCGGGATCTCAGCGAGGGTTTGCTTTTGCCTAATTCATGTCGATGAAAACCATCAATGATTTCATATTCTTCTTCCGTTGAGTGAACCACAACGATAGGTTGGGTAAATCCATCTGCCTCGATGGATTTCAGCAGCAGTCTTTTCTCCGGCGGTGCCACGTTATTAGGGTTGTAGTCGTTAGGCGTAATATGATTACCTTCGACCCATAACACACAATCTACCGGCTCTTCGCGAAAAGGACTGACGCTGTGGATGGCTATTCTGAATTCATTTATAGCCTCAATTTTCTCTTTTTCTGACAACCCGGAAAGAAAATTAAGGAGTTCTTGGGTTAATCGCTGTTGCATAAAATCCCCCATTCCTGACGTTTTGTTTTCATGCGTTCGTTATAGCGTTGGTAGCTTTTTGACTTTGTTGGACTAAAAGAAAGCGCCCGACACCAGTAATCATTATTCAGCAGGACTTTGCAGATTCGCCGCCATGAGGGGATATCTTTAGACCCAATATCACCGTCCTGAGTTTGCGGAATATCGCTCATCCCTTTTTTCTTATACCACTGAATATAAACGGCGATTTTGTTGCGATAATGCTCTGCAGTTTGTTCTGGCATGCTGTTTAATAGCAGCATGGCATACTCTTGCCAGCTTAAATGTTCAGGTTTTAATATTTTCCGGTGTCCGTAAAAATGGTTGTCATGACCGGCATAAATTCCCCCGCTTTTAACGCCGCTCACGCGGGCACACATGGCAGCCCAGCGTTCGGGTTCAATAACGTGATACAACCAGAGCCCCTGACGCTGTTCCGGGCCGAAGGGTTCGCAAATACGCATATAGCGCGTAGGAACCCCGGCCTGGTACATCAGGTTATACAAGGGATTACACGGCTGCTTTGTTTTTGCAAACCAGGTCCAGATATCGGCCGTTTTCCAGTCATAGATGGGATAAATATACCAGGTATGGCCTCCGGGCGCGGCGGTGGTCCAGGGTTTATCATCGGCAAACCGCTGCTTATGTGAATTGGCAATCGCGACAAAGCGATTATATGACTCGTCGGCACGGATCCCGACCAGCATTGCGGCCGGCCGCTTTTCTGAAAACCAGTCAGCGAACTCGCGAACGAATTGTTCAAAGGTCATTCCGGTCTGATAGAAATGGAAGAACTCGGGATCGGTAATGGCATCTGCTGGCGGTTGGCGAACCCATTGCGTATTCGGCTCCCAGCACTGCCATTCCGGCTGAAATTGCGAGAGTGAATTTTGCGTGGTTAACGGCAAGGCGACCCAATAAAACCGTTCAATAACGTCGGAGTAATGTTCGCGCAATGCCTGCACATACTCGATAGTGCAGGAAAACTGGGCCTCCCAGTCGATAAATAATACGTGAATTTTTTTATGCTTCTGACGGGCCAGTGTGGCCGTCAGATGCAACATCACCCCTGAATCTTTGCCACCTGATAATGAAACACAAATGCGCGGCAGCGTTTCCAGCGTCCACGTAATGCGCTCCTGAGCGGCTTCAAGTACATTTTTACTTAGCGGTATTTTATAAACAGACATATCAAGCTCTGGTCGTAAATTTATTATTTTTATACATAATAAATGGTTGCAATAAGATATGCTAATTTACGTGTCATGCAACTTTTTTAAATATATTTACTTGATGTATGTGTTGTTTTAATTCATATAGTAAATGTAATGTATTCAAAAAAATCAATAATGTTGATTTATTCACTTTTTGGTGTGATTTTTTTTATAAATTCAGCAAAAACGCTGTTGTTGAGGGATGCGCGATTATACATTAAAAAAAGCTCAACTGAGGGGGGGGTAATACCGATATCGATCTCTTTTAAATTAAAAATAGGTGCGTAGAGCTCAAAGATTACCCTGGGGATAATACCGATAATATCCGTGTTAGAAATAACGTTAGTAATTGAAATGAGGGAGTCACTGCTAAAACCAATGTTGCGATTGACCAAAAACTGGTTGGTTTTTGACTGAAACTCTTTTATACCCTGCTCTTCAGAGAGAAACAAAGTAAACTGTTCTTCCTGTATTTGTTGATGCGTACTTGAATCATTTATTCTAGGATGGTTGCTACTGCAAACCAATACGCTCTCAATAGTTTTGAACGGGGTGCTGATAATGGAACGATTGCGCACAGGTACAACAGTAACGACAAGATCTGCTTTGCGGTAGGCCAATATGTTTTCAGCCGTTTCTGCTGACATTAATATATCATGATGCTCAATTTCGACAGATGAATCTTCTCTGAGATAATGAATTAATTCATTTATATTATAACCGGTGACAAGTTGTGGACAGTAAATGATAAATTTCTTTTTCAGGCTGGAACTATGCATGATATTTATCGTTTGTTCCAGATGGTTAAGATTTTGCTCAAGATGACGATGTAGGTTAACCCCGGTTACCGTAGGCGTGATCCCTTTCCCGGAGCGGATAAACAGAGGGTCATTAAACTGTGAGCGCAGTCTTTGCAATGACTGGCTCACCGCTGACGGCGTGATAAACAGCGTTTCGGCGGCCTTACTGATGCTCAAATGTTGATAAATACACTCAAAAATAACCAACAGGTTAAGGTCAAATTTCTTGAGATCATAGAGGTTAGCCATATGTGTATTCTCATTATTATTCAATGTGTAAATATTTAATTTTGAAATGTTTTAATTGCAATTTATGTCATCTAAGCATGGTTTATGAGCTTAATACATAATTAACTTAAACTAACGTATCACAGTCAGTGTTAATTTGACGAACGAAAAATGTGTCATGAGTGATCGAAATGAGAACGATAACAATCACTCATGATGTTAGTTTTAGTTGTTACCCATTATAACGGCCAGTTTTTCCTTATCCGGCAGCCCGACGGCCTGTTGTAATGTATTGTCTTTGCTCATGTAGTAGATTGCCGGGGTGACGTTAGCCCCCAGGTCGTCCATCAATTTTTGGTTGATATTCAACGCCTTCATTTGCTCGGAAGGTGGCGTCTCTGGCATTTTCAGCGTGAGTTTACCGGCAGAGGCCTCATAGTCATGCCATGTTTTAGCCGGATCTTTGTCGGCCAGAATTGCTGCGGCGGTTGCCGGACTCTCGGGCTTGATTACGCCGACCAACAATGTCCGGAGTTGTACTTTTCCTGAATCAACCCATGGACGTGCCTGTTGCCAAAATTGTTTGCAATACGGGCAGAAGGGATCGGCGAAAACATAGACAATAACCGGCGCGTCTTTTTTCCCGTCCAGAATCCACGACGCTTTTTCCATGCGCTGCCACATTTCACGGCCTGCAGGTGCATAGATTTCTTTTTCTATCAATGCATTACTGAGGTTTTCGCCTTTTTCATTATACATGTAGCCGGAAATGGCATGTTTCCCGTCAGGCGTGACATAGATAGTCACTCCCATATCCTGGTATTTTCCCAGGTAACCTTTTATTCCACCTGGCGCGTCAAACGGCTTGAGGATGGTAATGCCCTGTTTTTCGATGGCTTTTACCGGGGCAGGGAGTTCTTCGGCGTGCACGACGGCAGGGAGCAAAGCGAAGAGTAATGTACGTTTAAACATTGATTTTCCTTATAAAATCAAAAGGAAAGGGGGCTTAATTGCAAAACCTATCACAGCCATAGGTAAGACCGACGGTCTGTCGATTGCCCTTTCTTGAGTGGGGTGATGTAATCCCAATCGCTGTTACAACCTTTGTTAAGGTAATGTAGAGCGCAACACTTAGCCAGTCCGCTGGCACTGACGTTATCTGCGGGTAACTCGGGTAATGGGCTCCCTGCAAAGGGGGCCTTTTTACTTTTTGCTACGGTTTCACAACATTTTGTTGAGTCGGTTGTTAGTTAACGCTTATTGATTTGATAAAGGAAACGCATTAGCCCTGATGAAAGATTTTCGTTAACTTATCCCTCAACGAAAACACGGAGGAAGTACAGATGTCTTTGATTAATACCAAAATTAAACCTTTCAAAAACCAGGCGTTCAAAAACGGTGAATTCATTGAAGTTACCGAGAAAGATATCGAAGGTCGTTGGAGTGTCTTCTTCTTCTACCCGGCTGATTTTACGTTTGTATGCCCGACTGAACTGGGTGATGTGGCTGACCATTACGAAGAACTGCAGAAGCTGGGCGTAGACGTTTACTCTGTCTCTACCGATACCCACTTTACGCACAAAGCCTGGCACAGCAGCTCTGATACCATCGCCAAAATCAAATATGCAATGATCGGTGACCCAACTGGCGCCCTGACCCGTAACTTCGACAACATGCGTGAAGATGAAGGTCTGGCTGACCGCGCAACGTTCGTTGTTGACCCGCAGGGTATCATCCAGGCGATCGAAGTTACCGCTGAAGGTATCGGCCGTGATGCATCTGACCTGCTGCGTAAAATCAAAGCCGCGCAGTATGTTGCTTCTCACCCTGGCGAAGTGTGCCCGGCGAAGTGGAAAGAGGGTGAAGCCACTCTGGCTCCATCTCTGGACCTGGTCGGTAAAATCTAAAATTCGCTACGCCTTTCGCGCTACAGGTGCGTTGGCTACGCTTAATCACCCCGGTCACTTACTTATGTAAGCTCCCGGGGATTCATAAGCTTGCCGCCTGCCTGTAACACGAAATTCTTGCGAATTAATCCTTAAGCGGGTGCGTCGCGCCCGTTTTATTCCAACACCATGATGCAAACGTATTCAGACTGCCTGAACGAGGCCGCTTGCATGATGATGTTTTCAGAGAGGGAAGAACAATGCTCGACACAAATATGAAAACCCAGCTCAGGGCTTACCTTGAGAAACTGACCAAACCTGTTGAGCTGATTGCTACGCTGGATGACAGCGCGAAATCGGCAGAAATCAAGGAACTGCTGGCTGAAATTGCTGAACTGTCAGATAAAGTGACCTTTAAAGAAGACAACACGCTGGCAGTACGTAAGCCATCATTCCTGATCACCAATCCGGGCTCTCATCAGGGGCCGCGTTTTGCCGGGTCACCTCTGGGTCACGAGTTTACGTCGCTGGTTCTGGCGCTGCTGTGGACCGGCGGTCATCCGTCAAAAGAAGCACAGTCTCTGCTGGAGCAGATCCGCGACCTCGACAGCGATATTGAGTTTGAAACCTATTATTCACTGTCCTGCCACAACTGCCCGGACGTGGTGCAGGCGCTGAACCTGATGTCGGTGCTGAATCCGCGTATCAAGCATACGGCGATTGATGGCGGTACTTTCCAGAATGAGATTACCGATCGCAACGTGATGGGTGTTCCGGCCGTGTATATGAACGGCAAAGAGTTTGGTCAGGGGCGTATGACGCTGACGGAAATCGTCGCTAAAGTCGATACCGGTGCTGAGAAGCGCGCGGCAGAAGAGCTGAATAAACGTGATGCCTATGATGTGCTGATCGTCGGTTCGGGGCCTGCAGGGGCGGCGGCGGCAGTGTATTCCGCACGTAAAGGTATTCGTACCGGCCTGATGGGTGAACGTTTTGGCGGTCAGGTGCTGGATACCGTTGATATCGAAAACTATATTTCGGTACCGAAAACCGAAGGTCAGAAACTGGCAGGTGCGCTGAAAGCACACGTTGATGATTATGATGTTGATGTGATTGATAGCCAGAGCGCCAGCAAGCTGGTTCCTGCTGCGCAGGAAGGGGGCTTGCATCAGATTGAAACGGCCTCCGGCGCGGTGCTAAAAGCACGCAGCATTATTATTGCCACCGGTGCCAAATGGCGCAACATGAACGTGCCGGGCGAAGACAAGTATCGGACCAAAGGCGTAACCTATTGCCCGCACTGTGATGGTCCGCTGTTTAAAGGTAAGCGCGTGGCGGTGATTGGCGGCGGTAACTCAGGTGTTGAAGCGGCTATCGATCTGGCGGGTATCGTTGAACATGTGACGCTGCTCGAGTTTGCTCCGGAAATGAAGGCCGATCAGGTGCTGCAAAATAAACTGCGCAGCCTGAAAAACGTCGACATCATTCTGAATGCGCAAACTACTGAAGTGAAGGGCGACGGTAGTAAAGTGACCGGTCTGGAATACCGCGATCGCGTCAGCGGCGACGTCCACAATGTGGAACTGGCGGGTATTTTTGTGCAGATTGGCCTGCTGCCAAACACCAACTGGCTGGAAGGTGCCGTTGAGCGTAATCGCATGGGCGAAATCATTATTGATGCCAAATGTGAAACCAGCGTGAAAGGGGTTTTCGCTGCGGGTGACTGTACCACCGTGCCGTACAAACAGATAATCATAGCTACCGGCGAAGGTGCAAAAGCGTCACTGAGCGCCTTTGATTACCTGATTCGCTCCACCGTACAATAAGAAAGTAAGACTCACCTGCAAAAGAAGGAAAATGCCTGAGGTCGCAAACGCGTTTCAGGCTTACCGATTCGATGAAATAACATCGATGCGGAATAAAAAGGGGCTACCGAAAGGTAGCCCCTTTTTTTAACGAACGACCAGCACCGGCAGGGTGGCGTGGCGGACTACGCTGGAGGCGTTAGAACCCAGCAGATGGGTGCTGATTGATGGGTTGCGCGATCCAATGACCACCACATCGGCGTTCAGCTCTTCGCCCAACTCGTTGACTACATCACGTACGCTACCAAAGCGAACGTGCTGTTTGATGCGAGAAGGATTAATACTGAAGTGACCGACCATCGTTTGCAGGCGGGTTTCCGCTTCGTGCTGCAGATGTTCCTCAAAACGGCGAACGTCAGCAGCAAAACGATGCAGGCTCAGGCTGGCGGAGCCAGGAAGCACATGCAGAAGATGGATAATCCCATTTTCCTGTGCCAGAAATTCTGCATGGCGAACAGCCTTGTCGCTCAGTTCCATTTCGAATACATCAACAGGCATTATGATTGTGTTGTACATAAACATTCTCCTTGTCATTACATGAACACATAACAGCATAGTATTAAAAATGATTCTGTCAGTCACGACACAGATTTATGTTTTGCGAGCGGGAAAGGGAAAGCAGCAATAATGTCAATGAGGGGCGGGGATTTCATCGGAAAGAGGATGCGTAAGCATCCCCTGTAAGATAAAGCGAGTAGCTTTGCTATAACAGAGTTAGCGCAGGTAGTCGCCCGCAGCTTCAGGCTGGTACTCAAGTTCGATGACTTCAAGATGGGTTGATGTACCACCTGGCAGTTCCCAGTGGATCGTGTCGCCAACGCGCAGACCCAGAAGGGCAGCACCTACCGGGGCCATCACCGACAGTTGAGTACTGCTGTCGGTCATCGTGGCCGGATACACCAGGGTACGCACTCGGACTTCACCATCGCTCAGATTGCGGAATTTCACGCGGCTGTTCATGGTGACGACATCGTGCGGCATGGTTTCTGGAGAACACATTTGGGCGCGATCCAGCTCGGCGTTTAAGGCGTCAGCAATCGGTAAACCCGCAAACGCAGGTTGCTCCAACAGGCGGTCAATGCGCTCAGCATCGAGGTCGTTAATGATGATAGTTGGTCTGGACATTTATTACTCCATGTCGTCGATACTGCGGGTGCGCAGGTAAATAATCCCAAAAGAAAACCCTCACCGTCAGGCGGCAAGGGTTTAGCTTTTATGATGATACTGAGACTTACCCCAGGTTTGAAGTGATTTAGTTCACATTCAGGGAATCAATAACCGACTTTATCGAGGATAAACTGCTTACCGCAGTTTCCAGGGTGCGCTTGCGGCAGGAACGAGGCTGCGGAAAGCGGGTCGTTGATGCTGGCTGCCTTGAGCGTAAACTGGATTTCGGTCAGGTAGGCCGGATTTCCATGACAACTTAATTTCACTGCCTTCACGCTCTCCTTACCCCAGGTTTTCGCGACCGCGGCGTCAAACGCGTTGCGATTGACCATTTTTCCGTAATTAGCGGCGATAAATTTACCGAGTTCGGTGTTTTTTATCTCGCCATTCATGCGCACCATGGTGCCGAAGTATGCGTCAGGGTCGAAACCAAAGCAGGCCCCGTGCTTGGCGTATTCATAGCGTTCGAGGCAGGACTTTCCGCCGGCACCGGGCATCACTGCACTCAGTTTGGCGGCGCTTTCCAGCGACAGACCGGTTTCTGGCGCGGCGCATTTGCGACTGGTGCGGGCTTCCGGCAGGTTTGGAATGGGGCGCGTTGCGCAGCCAAAGCGCATCCACCGACGATTATCCACGCCGCGGGCGGCAATCGATTTTGGCAGGCCAGGCCACAGACCGTGAACGGTCAGGAAATCTGCTTTATTTGCGGTTTCTTTTTGCAGGCGGCATTCGTCGGGTTCCTGACGATTACGTTCGTGTTGGCTCTGACAAAAACCTGTTTGCCAGGAGAGCGCCAGCACATAGCGGTCAAAATCGCCGTACTGTTTTGCCTGAAGTGGTTCGGCCTGGGCCGCAGAAACTGGCAGCAGAAGCGTCGCCAGCAAAGAGCAATAACGCCATGTCGATGTCATGATGAATTCGGATACTTATATAATTTCTGAATGTCATCTATTAAATCATAAAAAATGCCGCTCAGGTTTAGCTGACCGGCATCGTTTTCGTTACGGACTAAGAAGTACGATTAGCTCCACATTGCCAGAATTGGCCAGCCGACCAGCAGAAGCATTGAGATGTAGATGACACCGAAGATAGCACCCAAACGCCAGTAGTCTTTGGATTTCACATAACCACAGCCGTAAATGATCACGCCAGGGCCGGTGGCATACGGCGTCAGACAGCCCATGATACCGATGGACAGCACCAGCAGAATACACAGATGCTCCATTGGCACGCCTGGGATCCCTTTACCGACCGCCAGAATCACCGGCAGCATGGTCGCGGTATGCGCAGACAAGCTGGCGAAGAGGTAGTGGGCAAAGTAGAACACCAGCACCAGCACAATAACGGTCGCGTTAGGCGAGAAGCCTTCCAGGTGCGAGCTCATGGTGTTGGCAAACCAGTCGATGAAACCAGAACGGGTTAAGCCGTTGGCCATTACCACCAGCGTCGCGAGGTTGACCAGGGTGTTCCATGCGCTGTTATAGCGGGTAATGTCTTTCCACGGAACCACGTGCAGCGCCAGCATCAGAGAAACTGCCAGCAGACCGACCGCGGTGGCATCAATCACCTTGCCGCCGAATACCCACAGGCCCAGGCTCAGCAGCACCAGACCGATCAGGGTCATCTCTTTACGGGTTAGTTTACCCATGGTTTTCAGTTCGTCACCGGCCCATGCGGCAACTTCGGCACTGTGGGTGACTTCGGGTTTGTACAGAACGTAGGACAACCACGGTGCAACGATCAGCAAAATAATACCGACCGGCAGGAAGCTGAGGAACCATTGCAGCCAGCTGATTTGAATACCGGCAATTTTGTTAACGAATTCCAGACCCAGTACGTTTGGCGCAGCGCCGGTAACGAACATGGAGGAGCTCAGGCTGGTACTGATCACCATCATCCACATCAGATAACCGCCGATACGGCGAGCTGACGGATCGTTCGGGAATGATTTAAACAGCGGTGGCAGGTTCTTGATAACCGGGAATACGGTACCACCGGTACGCGCGGTGTTAGACGGTGTAAACGGCGCCAGCAGGATGTCGATAATCACAATCGCATAGCCCAGTGTCAGGGTACGTTTCCCCATGAATTTCACCAGGAACAGTGCGATACGACGACCCAGACCGGTGACTTCGTAACCCAGTGCGAAAATAAACGCACCGAACACCAGCCACACGGTGGTGCTGGAGAAGCCCGCCAGACCCCATTTCAGCGCCTGCTTGCCGGCGTGAAAGGTGGGATCAGCCAGTTCTTTGGCATCAAACAGCAGGTAGTTGCTGCCGATAACACAAATAGTCACGGCGATAAAACTGATCGCTGTTGCCGGGATTGGCTCGAGGATCATACCGACGATCATGGCCACAAACACGGCAAAGTAGTGCCAGGCCTGAGGGGGCATTCCATCAGGGACGGGGATAAGAAACATGACACCCATGACGACCAGCGGGGCCAGTAACTTCCATATACTATCTTTTGATAAAGACATGAATGATTCTCCGGAAAGGATCTTTAATGGTGATAATGATGAACTTGCGAAATCTGAGCTAAGAACCAGGTAACGATCAGCAGATCGGCGCAGCCTCCAGGGCTGAGGTTGCGTTCAATACACTGTTGGTCGAACTGGCGCAGGTAATCGAGATCGGCGGGGGTACGAATTCCCCCTTGCTGCAATAATGTGGCGGATTGCTGCTGTAGCCAGCGCAACCCCTTAGCGCCACCGCGGGAAGCCACGTTGGTATCGCCGTTGATAGACATCAGCAGCAGTAAGGTGTCGAGCAATGCCAGTTCAGGATCGCGACCCTGAGCCAGCAACATGCGGTAGTGCGGTAAAGCGTGGTGGATCACTAACGGATAGCCTGCTTCTGCTTCGCCGCGAGCACCGGTTAATCCCAGTTGTTGATACAGACGTTGGCCAGCCGTGAGTTGTTGATTGTTCTGGCGCAGTTCGCGCTCGGTCAGGCCGCGGCAAAAGGTTGCCACCGTAGAGCAAAGGGTTTCAGGTGTGACGGTCTGGTGAAGCTGGTGCAGGCGACCAATGGCGGCACACAACAGTCCCAATGAAAAGATACTGCCTTTATGGGTGTTCACCCCGGCAGTGGCGCGAAACATCTCGGCCTCGCAGGCCATCCCCACCGGGCGCAGTCCTTTCAGCACATCTTCAGGCGCCAGTTGCGCACTGAAGGCGCCGTATTCGACAAAGCGCGGCAGCCAGACTTGAATTGCCTCAGCGCTGCGGTGGAAGTCGTCCAGCGCCATGTCTTTGTGTGCGCCGCTGTTAATACGATCCACCAGACCGGGTTTTGGCGACAGGTTGACTTCCGTCAGCATGGCGCGCCACGCGAGCGTCGCGTAGGCTTCGGGCAGATCCTGAGGGAGGACTGTTGAGTCAGTCGATGTTGCGGGAATCGGCATCATGCAGCAGTTCCTCCATGCGAATAAGTAAGTCGGAAAGCGCGTGGGTTTTACCCCGCGCGCAGTCGGCAGCGCTTTGCTCGCACAGCAGGCAGCGGCGGGCAGGGAGCGCGAAATGACGGCGGGACAGAATTTCCCCTTCCGGGGTCAGGACATCGAGGTCCCATAACCGTCCCAGCGGATGTGAATGCTCAAGCTCAATGGTGGCGAGTTTGAGGTCATGCGCCGGGGCCTCAATAGACAACAGACCTTCCGGCCCGCTGGCAGAAACCCGCGCGGATTGCTCCCTGACCATCCAGCCTGATTTTTCCGCCAGCGTGAGCAGGGCGGTCATGCCGTGATTAAAAATGCGACGCGTTAATTCGCTGTCTTTAATCGGGCCCGGCGCGACCACGGTAAAAGAGACCAGTGGCGCGCAGTGGCAGGTGAGCCAGGCATGCTGCCGTGCTTGTCTCTCATCGCGGCTGGCGAGCAGTTCGGGAATAGAAACCGCGTGGCAGGTGGCATGTTCAAGGAGCAGGTGCATGGTTTATTCCTTCACCTGATGCACAACGTCAATCACCGAACCGTCGCGGTAACGCACAACGGCAATCACACGGTCGGTGAATTCTATGGCGCGTGGCTGGCCGGTAAGCTGCTGTGCACGCTCGCGCAGCCAGTCGATGGAGACCACTTTCATCCCTGCTTCCTGCAGACGTTCAGCCAGTTCAGGACGTGCAGGGTTGACGGCGATACCGTGGTCAGTGACCAGAATGTCAACGCTGGAGCCTGGGGTGACGCAGGTCAGGACGTTATCAACCAGCGTTGGGATGCGGCCGCGAACTAATGGGGCGACGATGATCGACAGCGCAGCACCGACGGCAGTATCGCAGTGGCCACCGGATGCGCCGCGCAGTACGCCGTCGGAGCCGGTCAGTACGTTGACGTTGAAGTGGGTATCCACTTCCAGCGCGCTCAGCACCACGACATCCAGACGGTCAACCGATGCGCCTTTTGAGCCCCAGTTAGCGTACTGGTTGGCACTGATCTCAATGTGGTTCGGGTTGCGGGCCAGGGATTTCGCAGCAGCGCTGTCGAAACTCTGTACGTCCAGCAGTTTGCGGATTAAGCCTTTTTCATGCAGGTCAACGATGGTGGCGGTGATGCCGCCCAGTGCGAAGTCGGCGCGAATGTCGCGGCTGCGCATTTTGTCTTCCAGGAAGCGGGTCACGGCCAGCGAAGCGCCACCGGTACCGGTCTGCAATGAGAAGCCTTCGTTAAAGTAGCCGGAGTTTGCAATCACCTCTGCCGCACTGCGGGCAATCAGCAGTTCACGCGGGTTGGTGGTCATACGGGTTGCATCGGCGCCGATCTTGTCGGCATCACCGACCTGCTCGATCTGCACGATCAGATCCACCTGATCCTGGGTGATACTGGCCGGGTTATGCGGGTAGCTCAGCAGTTGTTCAGTCAGCAGTACCACCTGTTTGGCGTTATCGGCATCGACGCGGGCGTAGCCGAGTGAGCCGCAGCAGGCTTTACCGGTGTAGCCGTTAGCATTACCAAATTGGTCGCAAGACGGTACGCCGAGGAAGGCGACGTCAATGCTTAACTCACCGCTTTGCACCAGGTGTACGCGACCACCGTGAGAGTGAACCTGTACGGGTTCAGCCAGCAGGCCGCGGGAAATCTCTTCTGCCAGCGGGCCACGCAGACCGGAAGTATAAATGCGGCTGACGACGCCCTGACGAATGTGTTCAACCAGCGGAGCGTGACAGTCGCTCAGGGAGCTGGAGGCCAGCGTCAGGTTTTTAAAGCCCATGGCGGCAATGGCGTCCATCACCAGGTTAATCGTCAGGTCGCCACCGCGGAAAGCGTGGTGGAAAGAGATGGTCATTCCATCCTGTAAACCTGAACGGCGAATAGCGTCTTCCAGGTTAGCGCACAGTTTTTTGTCGCGGGGTTTCTGCGCCTGTAACGCGACTTTTGCGCTGCTGTGGAAAGCGGAAAGGTCGCTTTCAGCATGACGGCTCCAGGTCGCCACGCGATCCTGTCGTTGAGACTGTTCGATTTTCTGCGTCATTTTTTTGCCTTATTCTTCGCGAATGCCGGAAAGTTCTGCACGGGAGATAACCAGAAGGGCGCGCTCGATAACCGGGCTGTCGACCATCTTGCCGTTCAGGGAGACAACGCCACGGCCTTCGCGAGCGGCGGCTTCAGCGGCTTCTACAACCAGACGGGCGTGCGCCAGTTCTTTGCGCGTTGGCGCATACAGGTTGTGCAGGAGGTCGATCTGGCGCGGGTTGATGAGCGATTTACCGTCAAAACCCAACTGCTTGATGTGTGCGGCTTCATGCAGGAAACCGGCTTCGTTATTGGCATCGGAATACACGGTGTCAAATGCCTGAATGCCCGCAGAGCGTGCCGCCTGCAAAATAGAGCAGCGGGCAAACAGCAGTTCGGTGCCTTCCGGCGAACGTTCGGTGCGCAGGTTACGCACGTAATCTTCCGCGCCCAGTGCAATACCGATTAGACGTTCAGAGGCGTGAGCGATTTCAACGGCGCGGGTGATGCCCAGCGGTGATTCAATAGCGGCCAGCAGACCGGTGCTGCCGAGTTCACGACCGCAGGCATTTTCGATCCGCAGAATTTCGCTTTCGATGTCGATAACATCTTGCGCAGTATCGGTTTTAGGTAAACGCACGATGTCCGCGCCACCGCGCACCACCGCCTCGAGGTCGTTGATACCCCATTCAGAGTCAAGGGCGTTTACGCGCACGATGGTTTCAACGTCGTGATACAGCGGGTGCTGCAGCGCGTGGTACACCAGACGACGTGCGGTATCTTTCTCGCGCAGGGCGACGGAGTCTTCCAGGTCGAACATTAGCGCATCTGCCGGGTAGATAAACGAGTTGCTGATCATTGCGGCATTGGCGCCCGGTACGAACAACATGCTACGGCGTGTGCGGGATTTACGTTGTTGCAAAGATTCAGAAATCACTGGCAATCCTCCCAAGGCAGTGCCGGAATGCCGCTGGCGCGGGCCAGTAATGCTTCCAGTCGCGCACGTAAAATGCAGTCCAGTGCGCCTTTATCATCAACATTTAATTGCACGCCGCGTACGTTGTAGCGGGACAGAACGTCGAGGATGGTGGTGCGAATGGCATCACCAAATTGTTTTTCAACGCTACTGTTAACCTGCAGGTCGATATCCTGCGTATCGAGCGGGGCGATGCGAATCATCACATCACCAGACTCGAGAGTGCCTGCGACGGCTGCCTGCTTTATTTTCATTTTTCACCTGTTGCTAATGCGGGGGTATTTTGGCGGACTACCGCGCCTGGCGAGGTTCTCTCAAGCATGTTTTGCAGGTAGTGCAACGTGGCTTCAGGAACCAGAGGGGCGATAGCCGTGAGATCTTTTTTTACCAGCAGCTTGCGTACCCAGGAGGCGGAAATCGGCATTTCCTGGAAGCACAGCCGCTCAATTTCCACCAGTTCAATCGGTGGGGCGGGGAGCGTTGGGGTCTCCAGCCAGTAGCGCATGTCGTTGTTGTACTGGGAGGTGACGGTGCAATACGGTTCGGTACCGACGAAGCGGTGCGTGACGCCAAGTGCCGGGGCCAGATACTGGCGGAAGATTTTTAGGTCTATTTCGGTGTAGCAGTGGTTAATGACGCTCTGCTCTTTAATGAAGTAGCACGGGAACGTAGCGCGAGAAATGATGTATTCCGAACCGCGATGCACGGTTAAATGTGGAATATCTTTTGTTCCCTTCAGCACCAGATCCAGACGGTCTTCATACGGAAAGCGTGAGGTGTCTTCTTTTACCAGAAACAGATGCAGCCAGTCGCACTGTGCCGCTGCCTGTTGGATCAGAAAACGATGGCCGTTGGTAAAAGGGTTGGCGTTCATGACGATACAGCCAATTTTTTTCCCTTCGCGACGCTGTTTTGTCAGCGATTCGGCGTAACGCTTCAGACGCGTGGTGCTGTTTTCCATCAGCACCATAATGCCCGGTACGCTGGTCAGCGTAGAGAAGCCACACTGCTTAAACAGCGCTTCGTATTCGGTTTTGGTATAGATGAAGAGGTGCGTACAGTGACGCTCATACGCGAGATTGATCAGCTCAGTGGCGAGCGTCAGGGCCAAGCCTTCGCCGCGCACGGTTTCGCTGATAGCCACGCATTTAATGATATTTCCGGCAATACCGCCGCAGGCAATCAGGCGGTCATCACGGGTGACGGTGATAAATATTTCAACGGTCGTATCCACGCTCAAATCATTCTCTTTCAGAAATTGAGCGATAGTCGCCATCTTTTTATTTTCTGAGCGCTTCACGTGCGAGAATATATTATTACCGAACATAGTAAAAAGTGTCCTGATGGTATATTTGTTACTGGCTTTTAGGTTTTGTTGCCAGGCTTAGCAACCTGATAACGTTTTGTTTGCAAATGAAGGGAAGGTTTTTTTATTACGGAGTATTTCTTTTTTTCCCTACCGCATACATCGTAAGGGGTATTTTAGAGGTAAATTTTGATTTATTTCACAATACGTTAGAAGGTTTTTATGTGTTTAATGGTTTTAAGTTTTTTAATTAATTTAACTCTGAAATAGCGTGTGGTTTTAATTTGTTTAATTGATTTAAGGTGGGGAATCTGTAACGATCCTATTTTATGCCGTGACGTGTAAATAAAACATTTTCATTACAAATACAAAAAATAAGTTGCGGTTAACGTCGTTGAGGAAAAATTATGTCACAACATAAAAATAAAACACGGTTTTCTTTTTTCCGCAGACTGGCGTTTCCATTGCGTATTTTCCTGCTGATCCTGGTCGTTTCCATTTTTATCATCGCCGCGCTGGCGAAATACTTCACCGCCAGTTTTGAAGACTACTTGACAACGCACGTCCGTGATATGGCAATGAACCAGGCGAAAATCATCGCCTCTAACGACAGTATCATCACCGCGGTGAAGCATCGCGATTACACGCGTCTGGCGACCATTGCCGACAAGCTTCAGAGCGGGACTGATTTCGATTATGTGGTGATCGGTGATGAGAACTCTATTCGTCTCTACCATCCGAATCCGCAAAAAATTGGCTACCCAATGCAGTTCACCAAGCCCGGTGCGTTGGCAAATGGGGAAAGCTACTTTATTACCGGGACGGGATCTATTGGGTTGGCAATGCGCGCTAAAACGCCCATTTTTGATGATGATGGTAAGATTATTGGCGTGGTTTCGATAGGTTATCTGATCAGTAAAATCGACAGTTGGCGATCGGATTTTTTACTGCCGATGGCGGGTGTGTTTCTTCTGCTGCTGTTGCTACTGATGCTACTCTCCTGGTTTTTTGCCGCCCATATTCGCCGCCAGATGCTGGGAATGGAGCCCAAACAAATTGCCCGCGTGGTGCGCCAACAGGATGCGTTATTTAGCTCGGTATACGAAGGCTTGATTGCCGTTGACCTGGACGGGTGCATAACTGCTATCAATCGCAGTGCGCGAAAAATGCTGGGGCTACCGTCGCCAGGGCGGCAGTGGTTGGGGAAACCCATTGATGAGGTCGTTAATCCGTCGGACTTTTTTACGCAGCAGATTGCGGAGCAACGTCAGGATGCGATGGTGAATTTTAACGGGCTAAGCGTTATCGCCAACCGTGAGGCTATTCGTTCCGGCGATGAATTACTCGGGGCGATTATCAGTTTTCGTAGCAAAGATGAAATAGCCACCCTCAATGCCCAGCTGACACAAATCAAACAATATGTTGAGAGCCTGAGAACACTGCGTCATGAACATCTGAACTGGATGTCGACCATTAATGGCCTGCTGCAAATGAAAGAATACGATCGCGTGCTTGAGATGGTGCAGGGGGAATCCCAAGCCCAGCAGCAGCTGATTGATGACCTGCGCGGTGCCTTTGCCGATCGCCAGGTTGCCGGTCTGCTGTTTGGTAAAGTCCAGCGTGCGCGGGAATTGGGGCTCAAAATGACGATTGTTCCCGGAAGTCAACTTCATCAACTTCCCGAAGGGCTGGATAGCACAGAGTTTGCAGCAATTGTTGGCAATCTGCTTGATAATGCATTTGAGGCCAGTTTACGTACCCAGCAAGGGAATAAGGTTGTTGAACTGTTTCTGAGTGATGAAGGGGATGAGGTCATCATTGAAGTTGCCGACCAAGGGTGCGGCGTACCGGAAGCGTTACGTGAAAAAATATTTGAACAGGGTGTGAGCACCCGTACCGATGAACCAGGTGAACATGGCATCGGTTTGTATCTGATTGCAAGTTATGTGAGGCGCTGTGATGGGGTTATTACGCTTGAAGATAACACCCCCTGCGGCACTTTATTTTCTCTATTTCTTCCGAAAGTGAAAAAAAACGATGACGGAACCATTAACGCTATTGATCGTTGAGGATGAAACGCTGCTGGCGGAGATGCATGCTGAATATATCCGCCATATACCCGGTTTCAGCCAGATCTGGTTGGCGGGGAACCTGGAGCAGGCGCGGATGATGATCGCGCGTTTTAAGCCCGGTCTGATTCTTCTCGATAACTATTTACCGGACGGTAAGGGCATTACCCTTCTACATGAGTTGACTCAGGCACGCTACCCTGGCGGCGTGGTGTTTACTACGGCTGCCAGTGACATGGATACGGTGTCAGAGGCGGTGCGCGGCGGGGCGTTTGATTATCTGGTCAAACCGATTGCCTACGAGCGACTGGGGCAGACGCTAACGCGCTATCAGCAGCGCAGACGCATGCTGGCGGGTAACGACAGTGCCAGTCAAAAGCAGATTGATGAAATGTTTAACGCTTATGCGCGGGGTGAACCAAAAGGGGATTTGCCTACGGGTATTGATGCGCTAACGCTGAATGCGGTGCTGAAATTATTCGCTGATCCGACGGTACACCATACCGCGGAGACCATTGCACAGGCGTTGACCATCAGCCGCACAACCTCCAGGCGTTATCTGGAGTACTGTGCCAGCCGGCATTTGATTATTGCGGAGATTATCCACGGGAAGGTAGGTAGACCGCAACGTATCTACCACGGCGGCTAATACACGTCATCCTTTAAGCTGCCTCTTTGTTGGCTGCGTGCAGAAACCCCAGTCACATAGTTATCTATGCTCCTGGGGATGTCTCCACTTGCCGCCTCGATGCAGCTGAAATGATTTTGTGTATCAACTCAGTTATTGGCGGGTAGCGTTAGCCACCCATTACGGCAGTTGTAGCGGGCACCATCACTTCCGTGGCGATAATGACAATCAGTAGCCCGACCATCACCGGCACAGACGTGCGCTTGACCACTTCAAACGGTGAAATCTTCGCCATACCCGCAACGGCAACGACCACACCAGAGACCGGGGAGATCGTACGCCCCAGGTTCGACGCTTGCAGCATCGGGATGGAGAGGTAAGCGGGGTTAATGCCTGAAGAGTGCGCCAGTTTTGGGATCATCTCAACGAAGGCATAGAACGGGGCATTACCGGAGCCGGTGGTCATTGCTGCCAGCATGGTCAGAATAACCAGCACCAGCATCAGAATAATGCTTGCGGAGCCAAACGAGGTGGCGATCGAGATCAGGCTCTGAATAAAGCCGATAGTGCTCAGACCCTGGGCGAAAACTCCGGCGGCAACTAACAGCATTACCACGTTAGCAAAGGCATCAGCCATGCCGCGGTAGGCCACTTCCAGACCTGAGAAAACCTTCTGGGTATTGAACCCGCGGACAAACTCCAACACTGCGGCAATAAGCATGCACAGCACCAGAATGGTAATGATGTGCAGTTGCGGTCCCCACTTACCATCAAAAATGAGAACCCCGACAATCGGAGTAAACGGCAGGATGGCGTAAAACGATGGCGCGGTGGTGGTGATTTCGGCCACGTCTAACATTTCGTGAGAAACGTTCTCTTTTTTGTCCAGATAGCGCTGCCAGAAAAAGTGGGCAATCGCCATGCCGATAATGGCGGCAATGGAAATCGGCAGCGTGGTTTTAAATGCGAAGTCGATCAACGGCATTTCTGCGGCTTTGGCGGCGAGAACCACATCACCCGAAGTGGGGGATAGAATAATTGCGGCAGGTGAGGCGCAAATGGCCGCCGCAGCACCACGGCTGATACCCACGTTAACCATGACCGGAAAGAGGGTTGCCATCAGCAGTACGCCCAGCCCCGTCGCTGAAGAGACCGCCAGTGACATCAGGCAGGCGACAAAGTAGGCGGCAATCATTAACACATAGGGTGAGTTGATATATTGCAGTGGTTTGGAAGCCAGTTTAACCACCATATCGTTTGCACCAATATGCGTCATGTAGGCGGCAAAACCACACAGCATCATGATCATCATGCCGAGATCGCCACCGCGGCTCATCAGCAAAATTTTAATGTATTCAACGATGTCTGTTGCTGTGTAGCCCGTGCTTTCGGCACTACCGGGCAAAACTTTATGACCCATCAGGGCGCTGATAATCAGTAAAACCAAGCCACCGACAAACAGTACGCCGGTCGCGGAATAACCTTTAATGATGTAGCGCGCTACACCCACAATAACCATAACTCCGATAAGGAGTTCTATAAATGTCAACATTATTTCCCCTGTCACATTGACGCCCAGAAAGTAAAAAAACTAAAAAAAGCATAAAACGGTGAGAGAATGTGCCTAATAAACGGATAACCCTCGCTGATTGAAATCAATAAAAATACGGATTAAACCAATGGCTGAGCCATTTTTTCAACATAGCGGATGAACCGGGAATGCGGCAATCAAAAAGTGTGAAGTCGTCTGTGGTTGTGTGGGATTTGACATTGAATTGATCTTGTTTTGTTTTCTAATTGTTAATTTATTTAACTTTTGCATGCAAAATGAACAATTTATTGATATTAATAGAGTCATGACCGTTTCAGATAAGGCTCAGGAAATATAAGGGAAATAAACTACGCGCATACGAAGGGAATATTCTGATTTTTAACCCTAAGCATTTTCGTTAAGTTAACATTAAGGATGGCTTTGCTACAATTAATGCAGAACCCCAGAATGGTAATTACGTTGTGATTCTCGCGAAGCGCTATTTCCTGTTTATTTCATTTGTTTTTATTCAGTTGGCTGTTATTCCACAGGCCACCGCTGAAGATAAAGGTTGGTTTGATACCTTCAAAGATAATGTCAGCGAAACCTGGCAGCAGCCGGAGCATTATGACCTGTACGTGCCCGCCATTACCTGGCATGCGCGATTTGCCTACGATAAAGATAAAACAGATCGTTACAATGAACGCCCCTGGGGAGCGGGATTTGGTCAGTCCCGTTGGGATGATAAAGGCAACTGGCACGGGCTGTATATTATGGCCTTTAAGGATTCCTACAATAAGTGGGAACCCATCGGAGGATATGGCTGGGAAAAAACCTGGCGCCCGCTGGCCGATGATAACTTCCATACTGGTCTGGGCTTTACCGCCGGTTTCACCGCGCGTGATAACTGGAACTACATTCCTGTGCCGGTGATACTGCCACTGGCATCGATAGGTTATGGTCCGGCAACATTTCAGATGACCTACATACCCGGTACGTATAATAACGGGAATGTCTATTTTGCCTGGATGCGTTTCCAGTTTTGATGAACGATGTGTATTGTTATATAGCTAAGTATAAACCATTAAAAAACAATTGGTTACAAACGTTACTGCAAAAATAACGCGACATTTATCACTTTTTGGCAAAGTTCGACTGGACAAAGTCCACCACAATTGTTGTACTGATACCCGACACAGCATTTGTGTCTATTTTTCATGTAAAGGTAATTTTGATGTCTAAGATTAAAGGTAACGTTAAGTGGTTTAATGAGTCCAAAGGATTCGGTTTCATTACTCCGGAAGATGGCAGCAAAGATGTGTTCGTACACTTCTCTGCAATCCAGACCAATGGTTTTAAAACTCTGGCTGAAGGTCAGCGTGTAGAGTTCGAAATCACTAACGGTGCCAAAGGCCCTTCTGCTGCAAACGTAACCGCTCTGTAAGCATACGACAGCAAGAATTCAAAACCCGCTTAATTGCGGGTTTTTTTTATCTTCAGTGTGCCGAAGAAGCGGAAACCAGCCAGAACGCCAGGGCGGTCATCGCAAAAGACCCCAACAGATTGATCAGTACGTTCACCATTGCCCAGCCAAAACGTCCGTCTTGCAGTAAAAACACCACCTCTGCTGAGAATGTTGAGAAGGTGGTCAGCCCGCCGCAAAAGCCTGTCGTAATCAATACCTTCCACATAGGGTCAATATGGGTCATGCGATTGAACCACGCCAGCCCCATACCAATGATAAACGCCCCAATTAAGTTTGCAGCCAGCGTGCCGAAGGGAATCGCTTGATGAAGGGGGTTAAATCGCATACTCAACAGCCATCTGGCTACGCTACCTGTACCACCGCCAATAAAAACCGCTAAAAGGAGTTGTGACACTGCATAATCCTGCTATTTGATTGTATATAGTGTGAGTGTAACGCTGAATAATCATTATTGGCGAGCCTAACCGTTTTTTCAGGAGGGAGTATGTTCGTTGCTGCAGGGCAATTCGCCGTGGGTCCCTCATGGGAGAAAAATGCCGAAACGTGCGTATCATTGATGTCCCAGGCCGCAGGTGAGGGCGTCTCATTGTTGGTCTTACCCGAAGCGTTGCTGGCCCGTGACGATCTTGACCCTGACCTGTCAGTGAAGTCTGCTCAATGGCTGGAAGGGGGATTTCTGACGCGATTACTGCGAGAAAGCGTGCAGAATGAGATGACAACGATCCTGACGATTCATGTCCCCTCGCTGCCGGGACGGGCGTTTAACATGCTGGTGGCGCTACGAAGAGGCCAGGTTGTGGCTCATTACGCCAAATTACATCTCTATGATGCTTTTTCGATTCAGGAGTCGCGTAATGTTGATGCAGGCGATGTCGTACCGCCGCTGTTGGACGTGGAAGGTCTTAAAGTAGGTTTGATGACCTGTTACGATTTACGCTTCCCTGAGCTGGCATTAGCACATGCTTTGCAGGGGGCCGATATTCTGGTACTCCCTGCGGCCTGGGTACGCGGCGCACTAAAAGAACATCACTGGGCTACGCTGCTGGCGGCCAGAGCGTTGGATGCGACCTGCTATCTGATTGCTGCCGGTGAGTGTGGCAATAAGAATATTGGTCAAAGCCGGATAATCGATCCGTTTGGCGTGACGATTGCCGCTGCCGCAGAAACACCCGCGCTGATTGTTACTGAGGTTTCTGCCGAGCGAGTGCGACAGGTCAGGGCGCAACTTCCGGTGTTACGCAACCGACGCTTTGCGCCACCGCAATTATTATGACGTTTTTTTAAACAAGACTTGATTCACCTTGTTACAGATTGCTATTGTGTGCCCGCGTCGAAAGGCCGTTAAAATTCTCAGGTTAATATGGCGCTTTATGCAGCCTGGTTTAAGTGAAGAAGGTATCTATGGGTGAGATTAGTATTACCAAACTGCTGGTGGTTGCCGCACTGGTCGTTCTGCTGTTTGGTACCAAGAAGTTACGTACTCTGGGTGGAGACCTGGGAACGGCAATTAAAGGCTTCAAGAAAGCGATGAACGATGAAAATGCCGATGCGAAGAAAGATGCTGATGGTAGCGTTCAGGCTGAGAAGCTTTCTCATAAAGAGTGATGCCAGGAGCATGATGCTCATACTGCAAACTCTGCATGAAAAAAACCGGCAATTTGCCGGTTTTTTTATTGCTGAAATGTAAGTGAGTATTACGCGATCACTTCACTTCCAGCCCTTTTGCCTGCATGTCTGCATGATATGAAGAACGTACAAATGGACCGCAAGCTGCATGGGTAAAGCCCATTGCCATAGCTTCCGCTTTCATTTCATCGAACTCATCCGGGCTAACATAGCGCTGAACCGGCAGATGGTGACGGCTTGGCTGTAAATACTGCCCCAGCGTCAGCATGGTGACGCCATGACGACGCAGGTCACGCATGACCTCAATGATTTCTGCGTTGGTTTCGCCCAGACCCACCATCAGACCTGATTTGGTTGGGATCTCCGGATGGGCTTCCTTGAAACGCTCCAGAAGCTTCAGCGACCAGTTGTAATCTGCACCCGGACGTACATTGCGGTAAATACGCGGTACGTTTTCAAGGTTGTGGTTAAACACGTCTGGCGGCGTCGCGGTGAGGATATCCAGCGCGCGATCCATACGACCACGGAAGTCAGGTACCAGCGTTTCGATTTTAATCGACGGGCTTTTCTCACGGATAGCCGTGATGCAGTCCGCAAAGTGCTGAGCACCGCCATCGCGCAGATCGTCGCGATCGACGGAGGTGATGACGACATAGCGCAGCGCCATGTCTGCAATGGTTTGAGCCAGTTTTAACGGTTCGTTGGCATCCGGAGCAACCGGACGTCCATGGGCAACGTCACAGAATGGGCAGCGGCGGGTACAAATCGCGCCGAGGATCATAAAGGTTGCGGTGCCGTGATTGAAACATTCCGCCAGGTTAGGGCAGGACGCTTCTTCGCAGACAGAGTGCAGGCCATTTTTGCGCATTGCTGCTTTGATACCCTGGATGCGAGTGGAGTCCGCTGGCAGTTTTATTTTCATCCATTCCGGTTTACGCAGCAGGGCTTCGCGCTCTGTTGCCACATTTTTTACCGGGATAAGAGCCATCTTATCGGCATCGCGGTATTTAACACCGCGTTCCATCACAATGGGTTTACTCATAGCTTGCGTGTTCCAGTTGCGAATAACGAAGGAAAGCGTTTCAATTCAAGGGAATGTTGTATTTATCAACTATTTTTGAATTAGTGATACGCAGTATATCATTGAAACGGGCCAGAAAGCAGCCTGACAGGCTGGCAAAATGTAAAATAGTTGTTGTTTTGTGCCATTTGCCACAACATTTGCTGCGGCAACATCTGCCCCGTTTTTCAGTCTGCGACGTACTCATGCGGTGGGTTGCCGAGCAGCGCTAATATGTTTGCCAGTAAACGAGGGCGAACGCTTTCGGTGGTGGCATGACTGTCCCACTGTGAAACTTTCGCCATCTCCATTCCGGCGTAGCCGCAAGGGTTGATGCGCAGGAAAGGCGACAAATCCATATCCACGTTAAGCGCTAAGCCATGGAATGAACATCCTCTACGAATCCGTAACCCCAACGAACAGATTTTCTTTTCACCGACGTAAACGCCTGGCGCATCGGCCCGCGGGTGTGCATCGATACCCATTTCAGCAAGCGTGTTTACCACCGTTTGCTCCAGCAGCGTGACCAGCTCGCGAACGCCCAGTTTACGGCGTTTGAGATTCAACAGGACGTACATTACCTGCTGGCCAGGGCCGTGATACGTCACCTGACCACCACGATCGCTCTGAATAACAGGGATATCACCCGGTACCAGGACGTGTTCTGCTTTGCCTGCCTGTCCCTGGGTAAATACCGGATAATGCTCTACCAGCCAGATTTCATCATGACTGTTTTCATCGCGGGTATCGGTGAATTCGTGCATGGCCTGAGAGACGGGCTCGTAAGGCTGAAGACCGAGCTGGCGGACAAGAATTTTATCCTGATACAAAACGGTATCTCCGTAGATACTCACATCGAGTAGAGAATATAAAGAGGGGAAAGTATATCACAGGGGAAGGAGAGAGAGGTTACCCGAGCAGAATGCAACGGGTAACCGACAGGCTGTTACAGCACCATACGTACGATGTCGATGTTGCCTAATTCTTCGTACAGGGTTTCAACCTGCTCAATGTGCGTAGCAGTGATGGTGATAGAGACCGAGTGGTAGTTGCCTTTGCTGCTCGGTTTTACTGTTGGAGAGTAATCACCTGGCGCATGGCGCTGTACCACTTCAACCACCTGATCAACCAACTCCGGCAACGCCTGCCCCATTACTTTGTAAGTAAATGGAGTAGGGAATTCAAGCAGTTCGTTAAGTTTGGTTTTCATGTCAGCTCCGGCGTTACATCAAAAAATAATAACTCCCACGCTGAGTGGGAGTTATCTGGATACCTAGTATATGGGGACGTAAATCACACTTTCAAGTGCTCAATTTTTAGCCAAACCAGTGATGAAACATTAATTTAATGTAATCAATGATTTTACCAAAGAAGTTGCCTTCAGGGATTTCCTGCAGGACCACCAGCGGGCGCTGTTCAATGGTTTTGCCATCAAGCTGGAAATTGATGGTGCCGACAACCTGGTTTTTCTGCAGCGGCGCGTGCAGTTCAGTGGTGTTCAGCACATAGCTCGCTTTCAGATCTTTCATACGGCCGCGCGGAATGGTCAGGTAGACATCTTTATCAACACCTAACGAGGCACGATCGGTATTACCAAACCAGGCCGGTTCAGAGGCAAATTCTTTGCCGACCTTCAGTGGGTTCACGGTTTCAAAGAAACGGAAGCCCCAGGTCAGCAGCTTTTTGCTTTCGGTTTCACGACCTTTATAGGTACGACCGCCCATGACGGCAGAGATCAGACGCATCTGACCTTCGGTTGCGGATGCCACCAGGTTATAGCCCGCTTTATCGGTGTGACCGGTTTTAATCCCGTCAACATTCAGGCTGTTATCCCACAGCAGGCCGTTACGGTTTAACTGACGAATGCCGTTGAAAGTGAACTCTTTTTCTCGGTAGATAGAGTATTCGTTAGGCACGTCGCGAATCAGCGCCTGACCAATCAACGCCATGTCACGTGCTGAGCTGTACTGACCTTCAGCATCCAGACCGTGGACGGTCTGGAAGTGGGTGTTTTTCAGTCCCAGCGCATTAACATAGCTGTTCATCAGGCCGACGAAAGCATCCTGACTACCGGCAGCAAAGTCAGCCATTGCCACGCAAGCGTCGTTGCCGGATTGCAGGTTAATACCACGGATCAATTGTGAAACGGGAACCTGCATTCCCGGTTTCAGGAACATCAGCGATGAACCTTTAAACACCGGGTTACCGGTAGCCCACGCGTCATTGCCCACGGTGACCAGATCGGTTTCTTTAAATTTCCCGGCTTTCATGGCCTGACCGATGACATAGCTGGTCATCATTTTGGTCAGGCTGGCGGGGTCGCGGCGAGTGTCCGCATTCTGTTCGGCCAGAACCTTGCCTGAATTGTAATCAATCAGGATATAGGACTCCGCGTCGATCTGCGGAACGCCCGGGATCATGGTTTTAATATTCAGGTCATCGGCATGGGCAGCAGAGAGAGAGGCTGCGCAGAGAGCCGCGGTGAGCGCCATGCGCTGCACGAAACGAGCGGAAAAAGTGGTCTTCATGGTCTGAACTACGACGTCCGTGATGAAAGTAAAAAAAGTGCCCTACTATAGCAAATGCGTAACTTACAGGCATCCGACTTTCCACATGACTTTGTTAATGTCATTGACAGAAATTGACAAATCGGGTGCCTGCTTTACGTTACTACACGCCGGTGATGAAGGACTGTAATTGCGCTTCGGATTGCAGGCGCTGCTGCAATGTACTGGCTTCTGCTTTGCTGGCGAACGGCCCCATCTGGATACGCCATACGGCACCGTTTTGTACCACGCGGCCCGGCACGCCAAACTGCTGGCTCAGTCGTTTTTGGTACTGTTGCGCACGAGCCTGCTCGCTGACGGCACCCACCTGAACGACATAACGGCCATTGGTTGCAGCAGCGGGTGTAGCAGCGGCCGGAGCAGATACCGGTGCTGACACTGTTGCAGGCGCTGTTGTTACGGGCTGTGGAGCCGGTGTGGGTTCGCTACCTTCGAGCACGCCTGCCGCGAGCGTAGTTGGCGCCCCGAGGAAACCATTGCTGTTAACTGGCGCACCGGTAGCGTCATCGCTTTTCAGCGTTGAATTACTGATAGGACGAATATCGCCTTGCGGCTGACCTGAGTCCGGCGCGGAAGGCATAGTGTTACCCCCGCTTAAATCAGGACGAGACGGCAGGGCGTAAGTCTGTTTTGCGACCGTCGTACACGCCATACCGGGGCCTGACAACGAACCATCCTGTGCAACGATGATCGGATCAATGCGCACTTTGGTGTTGTTCGAGGTGTTCAGACGATCGGCCGCGGCACGTGAAAGTGAAATCACGCGATCGTTGCCATAAGGACCACGATCGTTAATCCGTACGACGATCATCCTGCCGTTTGCCAGGTTGGTAATTCTGGCGTAGCTGGGAACCGGTAATGTCGGATGCGCAGCGGTGAGCTGCATCGGATCAAATGCCTCACCTGATGCGGTTAAATTGCTGCCGGGTTCCGCATCATAGATTGCGGCCAATCCGGCCTGGCTAAAGCGAGAAGGGTCCTGAACTATTTTATAGCTTTTACCATCACGCTGGTAATCCTGATTAGCCGTTGGGTTCAGGGGTTCAAAACGCGGATCGGCTCCGCTGATTTCAACAATAGGACCATTACACACCGCTGGCTGCGGCGCGACAGCACCTTGTTGCTGACCATCATCATTCGAACACGCCGCGAGCATTCCTGCTGCGATGCAGATTCCAAGCCACTGCTTACGCATTGCGTACCCCTTACACGCTTTTCGACAACATTTTTCTATGGGTGTGGATCGACATCACAATCCCGAACCCGGCCATCAGCACGATCAGTGCAGAGCCTCCGTAACTGACCAGCGGGAGTGGAACCCCTACTACGGGCAGAATACCGCTCACCATACCAATATTTACGAAGACATAAACGAATAATATCAACATTAAACCCCCGGCCATGACGCGACCAAAGGTGGTTTGCGCGTGGGCGGCAATCCATAGCCCGCGCATAATCAGCAAAATGTACAGCGCCAGCAGAATTAAGATCCCCACGAGCCCAAGCTCTTCGGCTAACACCGCAAAGATAAAGTCGGTGTGGCGTTCAGGTAAAAATTCAAGCTGTGACTGCGTACCGTGCAGCCAGCCTTTGCCGCTCAGACCGCCGGAACCAATAGCAATTTTAGACTGAATAATGTGATATCCCGCGCCCAGTGGGTCGGTTTCAGGGTCGAGAAGCATCATCACGCGCTGACGCTGGTAATCATGCATCAAGAAGAACCACAGTATCGGGATAAACGCGGCTACCAGAACCACAGCCACGCCGATTAAGCGCCAGCTTAAGCCCGACAGGAAAAGCACAAACAGGCCGGAAAGGGCAACAAGGATAGAGGTCCCGAGGTCAGGTTGCGCGGCGACCAGCAGCGTCGGCATGAAAATCAACACCAGCGCGATAGCGGTATTCTTCAGCGACGGCGGACAGACATCACGGTTGATAAAGCGTGCTACCATCAGCGGGACTGCAATTTTAGCAATTTCAGACGGCTGAAAACGCACAATGCCGAGGTCCAGCCAGCGCTGTGCGCCTTTAGAAATGGCCCCAAAGGCATCTACCGCTACCAGCAGAATAATACAGACAATATAGAGATAGGGGGCCCAGCCTTCGTAGACCCTGGGAGGGATCTGCGCCATCACCACCATGATGACCAGACCCATGGCTATTTGGCCGACCTTACGCTCCATCATGCCAATATCCTGGCCGCTGGCACTCCAGATAACCAGCGAGCTGTAAACCAGCAGTGCCAGCAAAATAAGCAACATCGTGGGATCGATGTGAATTTTATCCCAGAACGTTTTTTTGTTCGGATTATCCGTCACGATTATTGGTCCTCAGCTGCGGCAGCCACCGGGTTTTCCGCAGGCAGATTGGTGTTGTTGTCGCCCAACATAATATGGTCAAGGATCTGGCGCATGATGGTACCTACAGGCGCACCGGCCCCGCCGTTTTCGAGAATAATCGCGACAGAGACCTCGGGTTTATCGTAGGGCGCAAATGCGATCATCAGCTTATGGTCGCGTAAACGTTCGGCAATTTTATGCGCATTATAGGTTTCATTGGCTTTCAGACCGAAGACCTGAGCGGTACCGGATTTTGCCGCAATTTTATACGGTGCACCGGCAAAATATTTATGCGCGGTACCGTTAGGACGGTTTGCAACACCGTACATACCGTCTTTGGCAATTTCCCAGTAACCGGAATGAATGTCACCCACCGGCGGCTCATGCGGCTGAACCCATGGCACCTGCTTGCCGTTTTCCGTGGTGCTCATCAGCAGATGCGGGACTTTTACCACGCCGTCGTTGATAAGAATCATCAGCGATTTGCTCATCTGAATAGGGGTTGCTGTCCAGTACCCCTGACCGATGCCCACCGGAATAGTATCACCCTGGTACCATGGCTTTTTAAACCGTTTTTGCTTCCATTCACGCGTTGGCATATTACCGGCTCGCTCTTCGGCCAGATCAATCCCCGTATAATGGCCATAGCCGAATTTACTCATCCACTCTGAAAGACGGTCTATCCCCATATCATAGGCGATTTGGTAGAAAAACGTATCCGCAGATTCCTCCAGTGAGCGGGTGATGTTCAGATGACCATGCCCCCACTTTTTCCAGTCGCGGTAACGTTTTTCTGAGCCGGGCAACTGCCACCAGCCTGGATCGAACAGCCCGGTATTCCGGGTAATCACGCCCGCGCTTAACGCGGATACCGCCACATAAGGTTTAACGGTCGATGCCGGGGGGTAAACACCTTGCGTCGCGCGGTTAACCAGTGGGGTATTGGGGTCATTGAGTAACCCTGCATAATCTTTGCTGGAGATACCGTCCACAAACAGGTTGGGATCGTAGCTGGGCATAGAAACCAGCGCCAGCACGCCGCCGGTACGCGGGTCAGTGACCACCACGGCGGCACGACTGCCGGCCAGCAGGGTTTCAATATACTGCTGGAGCTTTAAATCCAGCGTTAAATAGATATCGTGCCCGGCCTGAGGCGCCACTTCTTTCAATTGGCGAATCACGCGACCACGGTTGTTGACTTCAACTTCTTCGTAACCGGTCTGACCATGCAGAACGTCTTCGTAATAACGTTCAATACCCAGCTTGCCGATATCGTGGGTAGCGGCGTAGTTGGCGAGCTTGCCGTCTTTGTCCAGGCGTTCAACGTCTTTATCGTTAATTTTTGAGACGTAACCAATGACGTGAGTTAGCGCAGAGCCGTAGGGATAGTAACGGCGCTTATAGCCTTTGACTTCCACACCGGGAAAACGATATTGATTGACGGCAAAGCGTGCAACCTGCACTTCCGTCAGATTGGTTTTCACCGGAATGGACGTAAAGCGGTGGGAACGTGCGCGTTCTTTTTTAAAGGCGGCAATATCGTCGTCATTGAGATCAACCACTTCCCGCAGCGCATCCAGCGTTTGCTGAACGTTATCGACCTTCTCAGGCATCATTTCTATCTGGTAAATGGTGCGGTTGAGGGCCAGGGGGATGCCGTTACGGTCATAAATGATGCCGCGACTGGGGGCGATCGGCACCAGTTTGATGCGGTTTTCGTTTGAACGGGTCTGATAATCGGTGAAACGAACGATTTGCAGGTTATACAGGTTGGCGATCAGCACGCCAGTGAGCAGCAAAATCCCCAAAAAAGCAACCAGCGCCCGACGCACAAACAGCGCGGACTCAGCCGTATAGTCGCGAAAAGAATTCTGTAGTTTCATCCGCTGCTTAATCTACTCAAGACTCAATGATCACTCACGGTGATAAGGGTGGTTGGTGGTAATGCTCCACGCTCTGTACAGACTCTCTGCCACCAGAACCCGAACAAGAGGGTGGGGAAGGGTTAATGCAGAGAGTGACCAGCTTTGCTCCGCGGCAGCCTTACAGGCTGGAGACAATCCTTCCGGTCCGCCAATCAGCAGACTGACGTCACGACCATCCAGTTTCCAGCGTTCCAGCTCGGTTGCCAGTTGCGGCGTGTCCCAGGGTTTTCCTGGGATATCAAGGGTGACGATGCGATTTTTGCCAGCGGCAGCCAGCATCTGTTCACCCTCTTTATCGAGTATGCGTTTAATATCCGCGTTCTTGCCGCGTTTTCCTGCCGGGATCTCGATAAGCTCAAAAGGCATGTCTTTTGGAAACCGACGGAGATACTCCGTAAAACCGGTTTGCACCCAGTCAGGCATTTTCGTACCCACAGCGACAAGTTGCAGCTTCACGCATTAACTCCAGAGTTTTTCCAGTTCATACAGGCGACGGCTTTCTTCCTGTAAAACGTGGACAATCACCTCGCCGAGATCAACGACGATCCAGTCGGCCACGTTCTCACCTTCAACGCCAAGCGGCAGCAGGCCAGCGGCGCGAGATTCCTGAACAACGTGGTCAGCGATAGACATGACATGGCGGCTGGATGTGCCGGTGCAGATAATCATGCAGTCAGTGATGCTGGATTTGCCCTGAACGTCTAAGGCGATGATGTCTTGACCTTTAAGGTCATCAATTTTGTCGATTACAAAATCCTGAAGTGCTTTACCCTGCAAGTGTTCCCCCTGGGTGAAAAGAGTTAAAAAGGCTTGTTAGTATACCTGAACCAGAGGCGATATCGGGACAAATGTCTCCGAAAGCGCTTTTGAGGTGCGCTATCATCCCACCCCACGCAACAGAATGCATCGCCATTTTTGTAAAACAATTTCTGCAAAGCTCTGAAAGGCGGGAAAAGTCAGGCTGCGGAGAATAGCAGCCTGTCATGGGGTGTCAATGGGCGCGAGCCCCTTCGACAGAAAAAACCGCGTATTCACTCCCCCTCGCGCCATATGGCCCGGCTGTTTAACACTTTCAGCACCGCAAAATCGTCGCAAAAATCAATTGCGCTCCAGCACCCTTGTTCAACGCGGAAATGCCACATTGATGCCGCGGGCATTGACATGAGCCGGGCGATCAGCACGCTGAGTACGCCCTGATGGCTGACCACCAGAAGGTTCTGCGAATTTTTATAATCAGCAAGTTGGGCAATGAAGCGCTCAACTCGCTGTGAAAATGCCTGAAAACCTTCGCCGTTGGTGGGGGTCGCATTCTGCCAGTCGTTACACCACAGCGCATAGTTTTCTGCGTCCTCACGCGCCAGATCGCGATGGTGGCGCATTTCCCAGTCGCCAAAGAACATTTCATTAAGCTCGGGCATGATCCGCAGTGGAACGCCGCGCCCCGCTAAGACCAACTGCGAGGTATGGCGCGCGCGTTCAAGCTCGCTGCAGAGGACGTGGTCGAAAGGAACGTTGTGTAACAGTGCGGCCAGTGTTTCAGCTTGGGTTATTCCCCGCTGAGTGAGCGATGTAGGAGCATGACCGCTGTATAGCCCGGCAACGTTGGCGTCGGTTTCTCCATGACGTACTAACCAGAGTCTCATTTTTCCCTCGTGAGGCTATTCGCATAAAACATGATGTTTGCCCTGATTGCGCAGAGATTTTTCAATAAAATACCCTTTTTAAACTGGAGCGGCACGATGTCTTTATTGAAGAGCGCGCATGGCGGTAACACCCGGGAAGCCGCCGCATTGTTGGGTATCCCGCCTGAGCAATTGCTGGATTTTAGCGCGAATATTAACCCGCTGGGTATGCCAGCAAGCTTAAAACGCGCACTAATCGACAATTTGGACCGTGCAGAGTGCTATCCGGACGTGGATTACGCCCACTTGCATGCCACGCTGGCGGAGCACCATCATATTCCTGCGTCGTGGATCCTCGCCGGTAACGGGGAGACGGAGTCGATTTTTACGTTGGTTGATGGTCTTAAGCCGCGTCATGCGATGATCGTCATTCCCGGATTTGCGGAATATCGCCGGGCACTGCAATGGGGCGAATGCGCAATACACGAGTTTGCGCTGCGCGAAGAGGACGGTTGGCAGCTGACCGGAGAGATTCTCGATGTACTCACCCCGGAGCTGGATTGCCTGTTCCTGTGTACACCTAACAATCCCACCGGGCTGTTGCCCGAACATCACCTGTTGCAGGAGATAGCACGGCGTTGTAAACAGCTCGGGATCGCATTGATCCTCGATGAAGCGTTTATCGATTTTATCACCGGGGAACAGGGGTTTATTCCGCTGTTGCAAGAGAATCCGCACATCTGGGTTTTGCGTTCACTCACCAAATTTTATGCGATACCCGGCCTGCGCCTGGGATATCTGGTTAACAGCAACGAGCAGGCGGTAGCACACCTGCGCAGCCGGCAAATGCCCTGGTCAATCAATGCCTTTGCCGCACTGGCGGGCGAAATGATTCTCCACGATAGAGTCTATCAGCAGGCGACATGGGAATGGCTGGCGCATGAGGGGAACCGATTCGATCAACAACTGCAAAATCTGCCTGGCCTGACGGTGTATCCCGGACGGGCAAATTATCGCCTGTTACGCTGCGAAAGACCGGGTTTAGATTTGCAAAAATCATTGCTGGAACAGCATGTGTTGATCCGCAGTTGCGCTAACTATCCGGGGCTGGATGCGCGTTACTACCGGGTGGCTGTCCGTGGCGCTGAAGAGAACAACCGCCTGCTGGTGGCATTACGCTACGCGCTTAGCGGTACAACCCTTGTTGATTGATATAGTCCAGCACGGAGTCCGGCATTAAATCGTCACACGGCTCACCGTGTTCCAGTCGTTCGCGGATAAGGGTAGCGGAGATATTGAACCAGGGGGTTTCTGCCAGGTAAATTTTCCCGGCAGGAAGCTGGTGCAGGTCATCTGGCGAATGAGTCAGATGACGTTCGAGCCACTGCTGGTGCTGCGCCTGCGCCATCTCCAGCGGATACCCCGGTCGTCGGCAGACGATGAGATGGGTATTGTCCAGAATGGTGTCGGAATCGTGCCAGGAAGGAAAGGTGAGCAGTGAGTCCTGACCAATAATAAACGCCAGCGGCGCGAGTGGCCCTTGTTCCTCGCGCCACTCCTTGAGAGTTTGGGCGGTGTAAGAAGCCGTATCTCGTTTTAGCTCACGTTCATCCAGGATAAACAAAGGCTTGTCAGCAATTGCCAGCTCAAGCATCTGTTTACGCTGTGCGCTGGAGGCTTCGGGTTGCGCACGATGCGGCGGCACATTATTAGGCATGATAATCACCCGTGACAGGCCAATCAGATTAGCCAGAATTTCCACGGGTTTAAGATGACCATAATGCACCGGATCAAAGGTGCCACCGAACAAAGCCTGTAATGATTTCATATCAACCATCAATAAAAACATCTGCCAGTGATTTATGGCAGAGCAGAAGAGAAAGTCCCTCAAGCTCGGCCCATACTGACTGACCATAATCTTGTTTAAGCGTAATTTCCGTGCGCGTTAACAACTGTACCGCCTGGCGTAATTGCTCAGATGACAGCCGGTTTAGCGCATCACCCATCATGCCGCGGCGGTTTTGCCATACCCGATGCTTATCAAACAAGGCGCGTAATGGTGTGTGGGCTGATTGCCTTTTCAGGTTGACCAGTAACAGTAATTCACGCTGTACAGTGCGCAGCAGAATAACCGGCTCACTGCCTTCAAGGCGCAGTTGCTGCAGGATATGTAGCGCGCGTTTACTTTTGCCCATCAACAGCGCATCGACCCAATGGAAGGGGGTAAAGTGCGCCGCATCGTTAACCGCTTGCTCCACACGAGGCAACGTGAGTTTTCCATCAGGCCACAGCAATGATAACCGCTCCAGCGCCTGCGCCAGGGCTAACAGGTTACCTTCATAGCAATAACATAATAGCTGATTGGCGGCTTCGTCCAGTTGCAGGTTGCTTTGTTTCGCTCTGGCGGCAACCCAGCGAGGGAGCTGCGCCTGCTCTGGCGTCTGGCAGCTCACCTGAACAGCATGGCTCGCCAGACTGGTATACCACGCGGCGTTTTCCTGTGCTTTGGTCAGCTTGTTGCCGCGAACAATCAGCAGCAGATCGTCATGCAGCAGGGTAACCAGCGTGGCGAGTTGTTCGTTAATGGCGGCATTAGGGCCGTTTTCAGGCAGTTGTAGAAGTAATGTCTGCCGGCTGGCAAACAGGCTCATGGCCTGGCAGAGGGAAAAAATAGCCCCCCAGTCAGTGCTGGTGTCGAGGGTGAACGTGTGGTGTTCTTCGAACCCTTGCGCAGCGGCTGCCAGACGGACGGCGTCCTGGCTTTCCTGCAACAAGAGGGGATCGTTGCCCAGTAATAAGTACGCCGCGCGCAGCCCTTCTTTGAGCTGTGCGCGGAGTTGTTCAGGGTACAACTTGAGCATCAGTTACCCAGCGTGGTGGAAACACGCGCCGGAGAAGACGTTGGCGCAGCTGTATCTTTCTCAGCAGGCTGTACGTCATCACTGGATGACTGAGTATCGGCAATGTGTACGCTTGGCAGCTTACGAATCAGCTGTTCGGCCGCTTTGTCATACATCTCTTTGATGATCATTTCCTGCTCGTTATCCTTCGCCAGTGCAGCCTGTGAGTTGTCAAAGAACGAACGATAGACCTTGGCGTTGATTGGGTAAATGTCATGACCTGGAATCAGGACGGTGGCACTGACCGACATCACCATCTGGTATTCAGCCGTTTGACCATTCTGGAATACAGACGCCGTATCCTGAGAAATGCTGACTGCGCCCAGACGCAGGGACGGAACGTCTTTACGCATTGAACCGCTTTCGAGCAGTTCGATGTCGTTCAGACGTAACTGGTTGCGTACCGCGCGGCTTAACGGGCCGTTCGGATCGCCAGAGTTCAGGATCATAGTTTTCATTGTGGGCGGTACCTGCGTAGTGCTGCGCAGATGCCATCCACACCCAGCGGTGACCAGCACCACCAGGGATAACAACAGTGTTGTCAGATGTCGCACGCTTCCTCCCGCGCTTAGCCAACGACCAGATTGAGGAGTTTACCCGGTACATAAATCACTTTACGTACGGTAACGCCATCAAGATATTTTGCCACCAGATGCTCCTGGCCAGCACGCTCACGAACTTGCTCTTCGGTGGCGTTGACCGGAACGGTGATTTTGCCACGTACTTTACCGTTCACCTGCACCACAACCAGCGTTGAGTCTTCGACCATTGCGCTGTCGTCAGCAACCGGCCACGGTGCGTTGTCGATATCGCCTTCGCCCTTCAGCGCCTGCCACAAGGTGAAGCATACGTGCGGGGTGAACGGGTTGAGCATACGCACAACGGCCAGCAACGCTTCCTGCATCAGGGCTCTGTCCTGCTCGTCTTCCTGCGGTGCTTTCGCCAGCTTGTTCATCAGTTCCATAACTGCCGCAATCGCGGTGTTAAAGGTCTGACGACGGCCGATATCATCGGTCACTTTCGCAATAGTTTTGTGAACATCGCGACGTAGCGTTTTCTGATCGTCGCTCAATGCGTCAACGTTCAGGGCCGCAACATCACCTTTGCTGGTGTGTTCGTAAACCAGTTTCCAGACACGTTTCAGGAAGCGGTTAGCTCCTTCAACACCGGATTCCTGCCATTCAAGCGTCATATCAGCCGGAGAGGCGAACATCATGAACAGACGCACGGTGTCTGCGCCGTAACGCTCAACCATCACCTGCGGGTCGATACCGTTGTTTTTTGACTTGGACATCTTGCTCATGCCGGTATAGACCAGTTCATGACCTTCGGCGTCCTGCGCCTTCACGATACGGCCTTTTTCATCGCGCTCAACGATAGCATCAACCGGAGAAACCCAGTTACGCTCGCCGTTGGCACCGACGTAGTAGAAGGCATCCGCCAGCACCATGCCCTGACACAGCAGCTGTTTAGCTGGTTCGTCAGAGTTTACCATGCCCGCGTCACGCATCAGCTTATGGAAGAAACGGAAATAGAGCAGGTGCATGATGGCGTGTTCGATACCGCCAATGTAGATATCCACCGGCAGCCAGTAGTTGGCAGCCTTAGAGTCCAGCATGCCCTCCTGATACTGCGGGCAGGTATAACGCGCATAGTACCAGGATGATTCCATAAAGGTATCAAAGGTGTCGGTTTCACGCAGGGCAGGCATGCCGTTAACGGTGGTTTTTGCCCACTCTGGGTCGGCTTTAATCGGGCTGGTGATACCGTCCATGACGACATCTTCCGGCAGAATAACCGGCAGATTTTCTTCTGGGGTTGGCAACACGGTGCCATCTTCCAGCGTGACCATTGGGATTGGTGCGCCCCAGTAACGCTGACGGGAAACGCCCCAGTCACGCAGACGGTAGTTAACTTTACGCTCACCCACACCTTTTTCGACCAGTTTGTCGGCAATGGCGTTGAAAGCCGCTTCGAAATCGAGACCGTTAAACTCACCAGAGTTAAACAGCACGCCTTTCTCGGTCAGTGCCTTCTCAGACAGATCCGGTTCTGAACCGTCCGCTTCCAGGATAACTGGCTTGATGCTCAGGCCATATTTGGTGGCGAACTCGTAGTCGCGCTGATCGTGACCCGGCACGGCCATCACGGCACCTGTACCGTATTCCATCAGCACGAAGTTTGCAGCCCAAACAGGGATCTCTTCACCGGTCAGCGGATGAATCGCTTTAAAGCCAGTGTCGACGCCTTTCTTCTCCATGGTCGCCATTTCAGCTTCGGCAACCTTGGTGTTGCGGCATTCGTCGATGAATGCAGCCAGCTCTGGGTTATTCGCCGCGGCTCTCTGCGCCAGCGGGTGACCTGCGGCAACCGCCAGGTAAGTGGCCCCCATAAAGGTGTCAGGGCGGGTGGTGTACACGGTCAGCGTGTTGTCATAGCCGTTGACATCAAAGGTGATTTCCACGCCTTCAGAGCGGCCAATCCAGTTGCGCTGCATCGTTTTTACGGTGTCAGGCCAGTGATCCAGGCGATCCAGGTCACGCAGCAGTTCGTCAGCGTATGCGGTGATTTTGATAAACCACTGCGGGATCTCTTTCCGCTCAACTTTGGTATCACAGCGCCAGCAGCAGCCGTCGATAACCTGTTCGTTCGCCAGTACTGTCTGGTCATTAGGGCACCAGTTAACCGCAGAGGTTTTCTTGTACACCAGACCTTTTTTGTACAGTTCAGTGAAGAACTTTTGCTCCCAACGGTAATATTCCGGGGTGCAGGTCGCCAACTCACGGCTCCAGTCATAGCCGAAGCCCAGCATTTTGAGCTGGTTCTTCATGTAAGCGATGTTGTCGTACGTCCACGGAGCAGGCGCGGTGTTGTTTTTCACCGCTGCGCCTTCAGCAGGCAGACCGAACGCATCCCAGCCAATGGGTTGCAGGACGTTTTTGCCCAGCATGCGCTGATAGCGGGCGATCACGTCACCGATGGTGTAGTTACGTACGTGGCCCATGTGTAGTCGACCAGAAGGATAGGGAAGCATAGACAGGCAGTAATACTTCTCTTTGCTCTCGTCTTCGGTAACTTCAAATGTGCGCTTCTCATCCCAGTGAAGCTGTACTTTGGATTCTATCTCTTCCGGGCGGTATTGCTCTTGCATGGCAGCCAGTGGTCCTGTTTTCAATACAGCTACAAACGTAGCTTTAGATGTGGTGTTTCAGATCCGCATAGCATAGCCCAAACGTCCGCGTCAAAACAGCCTTTCGCGCATTCAGCATTGAATTCCCGCAAGGATAAATATTGCACGAATTTACCTACTCTGTGGACAGTCTTGCAAAGCGTAGTGTAAATAACGTCTATTATTATAGACAGTTAACGACCCAGGAGGCGAAGCGATGAACAAGGTTGCTCAATATTACCGTGAACTGGTGACGTCACTGAGTGAACGTCTGCGCAATGGTGAACGCGATATCGATGCGCTGGTGGACCAGGCACGTCAGCGAGTTATGCAGACCGGGGAGTTAACGCGAACCGAAGTGGAAGAACTTACCCGGGCCGTCAGACGCGATCTTGAAGAGTTCGCGCTCAGTTATGAGGAGAGTCTCGATGAGGAGACTGACAGTGTCTTTATGCGGGTCATCAAAGAGAGTATCTGGCAGGAGCTGGCGGATATTACCGATAAAACCCAGCTTGAATGGCGCGAAGTATTCCAGGACCTGAGTCATCACGGGGTTTATCACAGTGGTGAGGTGGTCGGGTTGGGGAATCTGGTCTGTGAGAAATGCCACTTCCATTTAGCCGTTTACACGCCAGACGTGCTGCCGCTATGCCCGAAGTGTGGTCACGATCAGTTCCAGCGCAGGCCGTTCGAACCGTGATTTTTGTGCCGGATGCGACGCAAAGCGTCTTATCCGGCCTACTCACTACGCGTAAAACTTCAGGCGCTCAGCCAGCAGATCGACAAACCCTTCGCGATCCACGTCCACCATAACCGTGGCGTTGGGTTTATTTCCGCTGAGGAAATAGTAATCCACTACGGTCATGCCTTGCGTGTATTTTCCCTGCGTCTCTACGCCGACCCAGCGTTCAACGGTGGTAAACAGTTCGGGCTTTAGTAACCAGGCAATGGTGCACGGATCGTGCAGCGGTGCGCCAATGAATCCCCATTTCTCGTCTTTGTGATATTCGAGGAAGAAATCCAGTAGCTCAGCGACAATGGTCGCCACCGGATTGCCAATCGCGCGCAATCGCTCGGTATCTTCACGATGAATTTGCGCTTTATGTGTGACGTCCAGTCCGGCCATCACCACCGGAATACCTGACTGAAACACCATCTCTGCCGCTTCGGGATCAACATAAATATTGAATTCTGCGGCCGGCGTCCAGTTTCCGAGTCCCATCGCACCGCCCATAATTACGATACGGGCGATTTTTTCATGCAGTTCGGGATGGCTGTTCAACAGCAGCGCCACGTTAGTTTGTGGTCCGGTAGACACAATAGTGACCAGTTCGTGGCTTTCGCGCAGGGTTTTCGCCATCAACTCTACGGCGGTACAGTTTTGCGGGGCGAAAGCCGGTTCCGGCAGTGCCGGGCCGTCCAGACCGCTCTCACCGTGGACGTTATCGGCAATAATCAACTCGCGCATCAGGGGTTTTGTCGCGCCACCGGCAACGGGGATATCCGGGCGGTTGAGCAGCGTTAACATACGCAGCACATTACGCAAGGTTTTATCGGGCGTTTGGTTGCCAGCAGAAGAGGTTATCGCTTTAACATCCAGTTCAGGTGAGGCGAGGGCGAGAACAATTGCGATAGCGTCGTCATGACCTGGATCGCAATCAAACAGGATCGGAAGTGCCATTGTTGCTCCTTGTGAGTGGGACTTTGTGACAAGGTTAACGCCGGGCTGTATGTGATTCGAGAAGCGAAGAAAGAAAGCGTGAGTTGGCGCGCACTCTGATGTGCGCGCCGGAAAGATTAATGCAGGATTTTGGCGAGGAAGTCTTTGGCGCGGTCTGATTTTGGATTGGCAAAGAACTCTTCTTTCGGCGAGTCTTCCACAATCTTACCCTCATCCATAAAGATTACCCGGTTCGCCACTTTCCGAGCGAAGCCCATTTCGTGGGTGACCACCATCATGGTCATCCCTTCATGAGCCAGTTCGACCATGACGTCCAGCACCTCGTTGATCATTTCTGGATCGAGCGCTGAGGTGGGTTCATCAAACAACATGGCGATAGGATCCATACACAGCGCCCGGGCAATGGCCACGCGCTGCTGCTGTCCACCAGAAAGCTGGGCCGGAAACTTATCGGCATGGGCCGACAGTCCTACGCGCTCAAGCAGCTTTTGTGCTTTGTCGCGAGCGGGCTTTTTATCGCGTTTAAGTACTTTCACCTGGGCCAGGGTCAGGTTTTCGATGATCGACAAATGTGGGAACAGTTCAAAGTGCTGGAAGACCATGCCCACGCGAGAACGCAGTTTGGCCAGATCGGTTTTTTTGTCATTCACGACGGTACCGTCAACGGTGATCACACCCTGCTGCACTGGCTCCAGGCCGTTTACCGTTTTGATCAGCGTCGATTTACCGGAGCCTGACGGACCGCAAACCACCACTACTTCACCTTTTTTAACTTCCGTGGAGCAGTCGGTCAGCACCTGAAAGTGACCATACCATTTAGAAACATTTTTCAGGGTAATCATTAAACTGTCCTTTTCTTCAAATAGCTGACCAACAACGATGCGCTCAGACTGAATACAAAATAGACGGCGCCAGCGAACAGGATCATCTCGACCTGTGTGCCGTCACGCTCGCCAATAGTGGAGGCGGTACGGAAGAAATCTGCCAGACTTAATACGTAGACCAGTGAGGTATCCTGAAACAGGACGATGCCCTGAGTCAGCAGCAATGGCACCATCGCGCGAAATGCCTGCGGCAGAATAATGAGCTTCATCGACTGCCAGTGGGTCATTCCTAACGCCAACGCGGCGCTGGACTGTCCACGAGAAATACTCTGGATCCCGGCACGGATAATTTCTGAGTAGTACGCCGCTTCAAACATCGAAAACGCCACCATCGCTGAGATCAGACGAATATCAGTTTTTGGTGACAGGCCTAATACGTTTTGTAAGAACCCTGGCACAATCAGATAGAACCACAGCAGCACCATGACCAGCGGAATAGAGCGGAATACGTTCACGTAGATCTTCGCAAACCAGGCAATGGGCGCGAAGCTGGACAGACGCATTACCGCAAGGATAGTTCCCCAAACGATGCCAATAATGACCGCCGTAACGGTAATTTTCAGCGTGATCATCAGCCCATCCAGCAGATACGGCAGGGAGGGGACAATGGAACTCCAGTCAAATTCGTACATTATTTGCCTCCCAAATTGCCAGGCAGGCGAGTTTTACGTTCAACCAGATTCATCACCAGCATAATAAAGGCGTTAATCAAGACGTAGGCAAGGGTGATAGCCGTAAACGACTCCCAGGCGTGAGCAGAGTAATCCAGCAGCTTTCCTGCCTGTGCCGCCATATCAACCAGACCGATGGTCGAGGCGATAGCGGAGTTTTTCACCAGGTTCATCATTTCTGATGTCATCGGCGGCACGATAACGCGGTAGGCGTTAGGCAGCAGAACATAGCGATAAGCCTGCGGTAGCGTCAGCCCCATCGCCAGCGCGGCGTTTTTTTGTCCGCGAGGCAGGGACTGAATCGCGGCGCGCACCTGCTCACAAACGCGGGCGGCGGTAAACAGCCCCAGGCAGAGCATTGAGGAGAGGAAGAACTGGATATTGGGATCCAACTCAGCCTTGAACCACATACCTATGTTTTCCGGCAGCAGTTCGGGGATAACCAGATACCAGGTAAAAAACTGGACGATCAGCGGAACGTTACGAAACAGTTCAACATACAACGTGCCTATCCCGGAAAGGAAACGGTTGGGAACGGTGCGTAAGATGCCGAATAGGGAACCTATCAGGAAAGCAATAATCCAGGCGGTGATTGAAAGCGCGACGGTGACCTGGAAACCACTCCAGAGCCAGCCGAGATAGGTGGTGTTGCCGAACGGGGCTTGTTGTAAAAAAATTCCCCAGTTCCAGTCTATAGACATAAATCTACTCCAGAAAAAAAAGGGTAGCAGCGCTACCCTCGAAGATTGTTATTCAGCGTTTTGCGGTTTTCGAGCCTGATGGGGAACGACCATCAGGCTTATAGTCTGTCCGTGCTGAAAACAATCGAGAGGGCAAGGTGAACTCGCCCCATTTATTTTAGTTAGTTAAGTGCTTTATCATTTGGCTCTTTGAACAGGGCTTTCATTTCGCTCGACAGTTCGAAATTCATGTTCAGGTTCTTCGGTGGAATAGGGTTTTTAAACCACTTATCAAACCACTTCTCCGCTTCACCTGAAGTTTGTGCCTGCGCAATGGTGTCATCCATCAGCTTTTTGAACGCCACGTCGTCTTTACGCAGCATGCAGCCGTAGGCTTCCTGAGATTGCGGCTTGCCGACGATTTCCCAGTTGTCCGGCTTCTTCGCTTTCGCGCGTTCGCCAGCCAGCAGGGCATCATCCATCATAAAGGCAACAGCGCGACCGCTTTCCAGGGTGCGGAAAGAGTCACCGTGGTCTTTGGCGCTGATGATGCGCATATCCATTTTTTGTTCTTCGTTGAGCTTATGCAGCAGCACTTCCGAGGTGGTACCGGAAGTCACAACCACCGCTTTGCCTTTCAGGTCAGCGAAATCTTTAATGTCGCCGCCTTTTTTCGCCAGCAGGCGGGTGCCGACAACGAAAATGGTGTCAGAGAATGCCGCTTGCTTCTGGCGCTCAACGTTGTTGGTGGTGGAGCCACACTCAAAATCGAAGGTGCCGTTTTGCAGCAGCGGGATACGGTTCTGAGAGGTAATCGGAATCAGCTTCACCTGCAGGTCAGGTTTGTTCAGCTTTTTCTTCACGGCCTCAACGATGGCGTTGGAGTAATCCTGTGAATAACCGACCACTTTCTGCTGATTATCGTAGTAGGAAAACGGGACCGAAGATTCACGGTGTCCGACGACAATCACGCCATTTTTAGCGATCTTGTCCAGGGTGCTGCCTGCCGCAGGGGCGGCATCTTCCGCGTGCGCCAGACCGGCAGACATTCCTATGACCAGCATGGCAGTGGCGAGCTTACGTAATTGCATATCCAACTCCTTTATCGTCTGCGCCAGGGACGCATTGATACCCATTGTGATGTTGTTATTGTTTGCTACTTAAAAGTGCAGTCTTGTATATGTTTGTTAACATTTAGTTTGGATGAATGTAAAGAATTTGCTGTGTTATTGTTTATTTTTGCGAAGTGCGCCGCACCATTTGGGGGCAAAAATATCCTGTTGCACTTTTCAGGTGCTACCTGCGCTCAACTTTGGTGCGACCAGGTTGCACATTCAGCCAAAACAGCGTTTGCCTTGTAGAACAAAGCAATAGACGTGCCAGAATGAGAGAGAAGAGGGGGCTTGTAGACCTGATAAGCAAAGTGCCATCAGGCGTGGTGGGGCGTGATGGCCGGATGGCGGCGTACCGCCTTATCCGGCCTACATTTGATGGTGCACTGTTTTATCTGCGACGCTGGCGCAGACTCATAACCAGCGCGCCAAAGCCAAACAGCGCGGTAATCAGCCATAACGGCCAGTTTCCGGTACGCGCATACGGCGTGAGACCCGTTGTCGGGGTAACGCTGGTGGTCAGTACCTGTCGGGTAAACTGCGGGATCATGGCCTGCACTTCACCTTGCGGGCCAATCACCGCCGTGATGCCATTATTAGTGCTACGCAACAGCGGACGCGCCAACTCCAGTGACCGCATGCGTGCCATCTGGAAGTGCTGCCATGGACCGATGGATTTACCAAACCAGGCATCATTGGAGATGGTCAGCAAGTAGTCAGTATCCGGGCGGAAGTTATCCCGTACCTGTTCGCCAAGAATAATTTCGTAGCAGATTGCCGCCGTCAGCTTAAAGCCGTGAGCCTGCAGCTGTGGCTGCACATACGGCCCTCGGCTGAAGGATGACATGGGTAAGTCAAAGAACGGCGCCAGCGGGCGTAGAATCGATTCCAGCGGCACAAACTCACCAAACGGGACAAGGTGATTTTTGTTGTAACGATTGCTGGAGTCATAGCTGTACGGACTGTCTTTACCCAGCGTGATGATGGTGTTGTAGGTATCGTAACGGTTTTGCTTGTTCAGCCGTGCGTCAACAATCCCGGTAATCAGCGTGCTGTTTTTGGATTTTAACAGGTCATCCATCATGCCGAGGAAACGCTGCTGATTGATCTCCAGATCAGGAATAGCGGACTCTGGCCAGATGATTAGCTGTGATTTGCCCATTTCAGGCTGCGTGGCATCAAGGTAAATCTTCAACGTGTTGATGAGCTGACCTTCATCCCACTTCAGCGACTGCGGAATGTCACCTTGCACCATCGAAACTTGGGTTGTTTTTTCTGGCTCCAGCGTATACCACTGGATGTAACGCAGCGGGAAGGGCAGAGCGAACAATACCACGGCAGCAACCAGAGGACGCCAGTTACGTGTGACTAACGCCAGCGCCAGCAGGCCGCTGACCATCATCAGCAGGAAGTTAATCGCCTCGACGCCCATTACCGGCGCCAGGCCTTTCAGCGGGCCGTCAATCTGGCTGTAGCCAAACTGTAGCCATGGGAAGCCGGTCAGCACCCAGCCGCGCAGGAATTCGGTTATCTGCCAGACTACCGGGGCAGCAATCGCCACCCGCAGCCAGCTGGTTTTTGGCCACAGGCGCGACAGAACGCCCGCAAACAAACCTGTGTACAGCGAGAGGTATGCCGCAAGCAATACCACAAGGAATACGTTAACCGGGCCTGGCATACCGCCAAATTGCGCAATGCTGACATAGACCCAGTTGATGCCGGAGCCAAAAAGACCCATTCCCCAGAGATAGCCAATAGCGGCAGACTGGAGCGGGCGACGGTTGAGAGTTAAGGCCTGCAGACCCATCAGCGAAAAAATCGCCGCAGGCCAGATGTCATACGGAGAGAACGCCAGCGTCCCGCAGGCACCGAATAATAACGCCAGCAGCAGGCGAATGCGCTGGCGTTCAATTAAGGGGGCAAATGCCATGTAGTCTTTGATCCAGTTTCGGGTTTATTCGTCCAGTTTTGGCTGGGGTGAGTCGTCCGGAATTCTGACATGAACCTGAATAATACGACGGCTGTCGGCCATGGCAACTTTGAACTGGTAGCCATCAATGTCGATAGTCTCTCCACGTGCGGGCAGATGACCAAAGGCCTGCATCACCAAACCGCCAATGGTATCGACTTCTTCGTCGCTAAAGTGGGTGCCGAAGGCTTCATTGAAGTCTTCGATCGGCGCCAGCGCACGAATGGTCCAGGTGTGGCGACTAAGCTGACGGAAATCGATATCGTCTTCTTCGTCGTATTCATCTTCGATTTCACCGACGATCAGTTCAAGAATGTCCTCAATGGTCACCAGACCCGAGACACCGCCGAACTCGTCGATAACGATAGCCATATGGTACCGCTGAGAGCGGAACTCTTTCAGCATGCGGTCAACACGCTTGCTCTCAGGTACGACAACCGCCTGGCGTAACACTTTTTCCATGCTGAAGGCTTCGGCATCGCTACGCATAAACGGCAGCAAGTCTTTCGCCATCAGAATCCCTTCAATGTGATCTTTGTCTTCGCTGATCACCGGGAAACGCGAGTGGGCGGACTCGATGATGACATCAAGGCATTCGTCCAGAGTCTGGTTGCGTTTCAGGGTGATCATCTGGGAACGGGGGATCATGATGTCGCGAACACGTTGGTCCGCAATGTCCATCACCCCTTCGAGCATATCGCGCGTATCTTCATCGATAAGGTCGTTTTGCCCGGAATCACGGATCAGCTCCAACAGTTCGTCGCGGTTTTTTGGTTCACCGTGGAAAAGTTGGCTCAGTAACAGGGAAAAGAATCCCTTTTTGCTGTGTAAGGTGTCACTACTGTGTGAATTGTCGTCGCTCATGGCGTCGTATGGGTTCTCATGTTAGTTAATAGATTGCTCAAGGCACGTAAACTCAGTGCCCGGCGTCGTGACCTGTCACCGGCTTGACCGGCAGCAGGTTATTCCTTCTCGGCAATGTACGGATCCTCATAGCCCAGAGCAAGCATAATCTCTGTTTCGAGGGATTCCATTTCTTCCGCTTCGTCGTCTTCGATATGGTCGTAGCCTAAGAGATGCAGACTACCGTGTACCACCATGTGTGCCCAGTGGGCTTCAAGAGGCTTACCTTGCTCCTGCGCTTCTTTTTCGACCACTTGACGACAGATGATCAAATCGCCCAGCAGCGGCAGTTCGATGCCCGGTGGGGCCTCAAACGGGAAGGACAGCACGTTGGTTGACTTGTCTTTCCCGCGATAAGTCAGGTTCAGTTCGTGGCTTTCAGCGTCATCGACCAGCCGAATGGTGACCTCTGACTCTTCCTGAAACTGTGGGATCACCGCATCCAGCCATGTCTGAAACTGGCGCTCATCCGGTAAACCGGCGTTATCTTCACATGCCAGCTGTAAATCGAGAATAACCTGACTCATTTTTGTTCCTGTTCCTGGGCTTCACGCTTGCGTTCCGCTGCCTGTTCGGCTTTACGTTTTTGTTCTGCTTCTTCCCAGGCTTCATACGCCGTCACGATACGGGCAACCACCGGATGGCGCACCACGTCTTCGCTATGGAAGAAATTAAAGCTAATCTCATCGACCTCAGCCAACACTTCGATGGCATGACGCAGACCGGATTTGGTGCTGCGCGGCAGGTCAATTTGGGTGATGTCGCCGGTGATCACCGCTTTGGAGTTGAAGCCAATACGGGTCAGGAACATTTTCATCTGTTCGATAGTCGTGTTCTGGCTCTCATCAAGGATAATGAACGCATCGTTCAGCGTACGACCGCGCATATAAGCCAGCGGTGCGACTTCAATGACGTTACGCTCGATAAGCTTCTCCACCTTCTCAAAGCCGAGCATTTCGAACAGCGCGTCATACAGCGGACGTAAATAAGGATCGACTTTCTGGCTGAGATCGCCCGGCAGGAAGCCCAGTTTTTCACCGGCTTCAACCGCCGGACGGGTCAGCAGAATACGGCGAATTTCCTGACGCTCGAGCGCATCGACCGCGGCGGCTACCGCCAGGTAGGTTTTACCCGTCCCTGCAGGACCGACGCCGAAGGTGATGTCGTGGTCGAGAATATTGGCGATGTATTGCGCCTGATTCGGCGTACGCGGTTTGATCACGCCACGCTTGGTTTTGATATTCACCGCTTTGCCAAACTCCGGCACGCTGTCTGCGCTCTGCTCAAGGACACGCGCTTCTTTGATTGCCAGGTGAATTTGTTCCGGCTCGATGTCCTGCGTCTTGCCGCGCATTGGCGCGGTATCGACGTACAGGCTGTGTAAAATATCTGCCGCAGCGGTAACGCAAATCGGGCGACCGGTCAGCTTAAAGTGGTTGTCGCGGCGGTTAATTTCGATACCAAGGCGACGTTCCAGCTGTTTGATGTTGTCATCAAAAGGACCGCACAGGCTCAACAGACGGGCATTGTCTGCGGGCTCAAGGGTAATTTCGCGGGTGTCTATGTTCAAATCGTTCCTCTTATGCAGATATCGCCGGACGTTGAACATTTACCGGCATTCAGGGAAATTATTCACGCCACAGGGGAAAGGCGCAAGCACTGCAATGAAAATGGGGACGGTGGAAGAGATTACAAGGCCCGTCAGAGTAGACGGGCCATAAAGATTACGGCTGATAAATGCCTACACCCAGATCGTTTTCTTTGCGGGTACGCGCAATGACCGACTCCGGGCTTTCTGCGATGCGCAGGCCCATTTCGTCTTCGGTGCGAACCACTTTACCGCGCAGGGAGTTGGTCCAGACGTCGGTAATTTCCACATCCACAAATTTACCGACCATATCCGGGGTGCCTTCAAAATTCACCACACGGTTATTTTCGGTACGACCAGACAGCTCCATCACGCTCTTACGCGAGGTACCTTCGACCAGAATGCGCTGGGTGGTGCCGAGCATACGGCGGCTCCAGGCCATGGCCTGCTGGTTGATGCGATCCTGCAGGATATACAGACGTTGCTTTTTCTCTTCTTCCGGGACGTCGTCAACCATATCGGCGGCAGGCGTGCCAGGACGAGCTGAGAAGATAAAGCTGTAGCTCATGTCGAAGTTAACGTCGGCAATCAGCTTCATGGTCTGCTCGAAATCTTGTGTGGTTTCGCCAGGGAAGCCCACGATGAAGTCGGAGCTAATCTGAATATCCGGGCGTGCAGCGCGCAGTTTGCGGATGATCGCCTTGTATTCCAACGCGGTATGGGTACGTCCCATCAGGTTTAGTACGCGATCTGAGCCACTCTGTACCGGCAGGTGCAGGAAGCTTACCAGCTCCGGGGTGTCGCGATAGACTTCAACGATATCGTCGGTGAACTCAATTGGATGACTGGTGGTGAAGCGGATACGGTCAATGCCGTCGATCGCCGCTACCAGACGCAGTAAATCTGCGAATGAGCCGGTCGTGCCGTCGTAGTTCTCACCTCGCCAGGCGTTAACGTTTTGTCCCAGCAGGTTGACTTCACGTACGCCCTGCGCCGCAAGTTGGGCAATTTCAAGCAGGATATCGTCCGCTGGACGGCTGACTTCTTCACCGCGGGTGTAGGGCACCACGCAGTAAGTGCAGTATTTGTTACAGCCTTCCATGATGGACACAAACGCGCTTGGACCTTCAGCACGCGGTTCCGGCAGGCGGTCGAACTTTTCGATTTCCGGAAAACTGATATCCACCACCGGACTACGGCTGGTGCTACCGCGCACTTTGTTGATCATTTCCGGCAGGCGGTGCAGGGTTTGTGGCCCAAAAATAATGTCGACGTAGTGTGCACGTTGACGAATATGGTCGCCTTCTTGGGAGGCGACACAGCCGCCCACGCCGATAATCAGATTCGGGTTTTTCTCTTTTAAGAGTTTCCAGCGACCTAACTGATGGAAAACTTTTTCCTGAGCCTTCTCGCGAATTGAGCAGGTATTCAGCAGCAGCACATCCGCTTCTTCCGCCACGTCGGTCAGTTGATACCCGTGAGTGGCATCCAGCAGATCGGCCATCTTCGATGAATCGTATTCGTTCATCTGACAGCCCCAGGTTTTAATATGGAGTTTTTTAGTCATCGACTTGCTCTTGCGAAATTGTGGCTGAAATGCAGGGCGCATAGTGTACTGCGTTGGCGCGGTTGTGACCAGTATGACGGATGTCAGCCTCAAGGGGTAAAAAATCCTGTAAACTTACACAATACATGTAACAGGATGATTGACCATGACAAATCAACCAACGGAAATTGCCATTGTCGGCGGGGGGATGGTCGGCGGCGCGCTGGCGCTGGGACTGGCGCAGCATGGGTTCAGGGTGACGGTAATAGAGCACGCCGCGCCCGTGCCGTTTGTGGCTGACAGTCAGCCCGATATCCGTATTTCAGCCATTAGCTCCGCGTCTGCATCGTTGCTGAAAGGGTTGGGTGTCTGGGATGCGGTGCAGGGCATGCGCACTCATCCATATCGTCGTCTGGAAACCTGGGAGTGGGAGAATGCCCATGTGGTGTTTGATGCGACAGAGCTAAAACTCCCATTGCTGGGCTATATGGTCGAAAACAACGTCCTGCAGCAGGCGTTGTGGCAGGCGCTGGAGGCGCATCCCAACGTGACCCTGCGCGTGCCGGCATCACTGATTTCTCTGCATCAACATAACGATCGCCATGAGCTTGAACTGACCGGCGGTGAAAAGATAACGGCAAAACTGGTGATTGGCGCCGATGGCGCGAATTCTCAGGTGCGTCAAATGGCCGGAATTGGCATCCATGCCTGGCAGTACGCGCAATCGTGCATGCTGATTACCGTGCAATGCGAGAATTCACCGGGAGACAGCACCTGGCAGCAGTTTACCCCTGACGGACCACGAGCGTTTCTACCGCTATTCGATAACTGGGCTTCGCTGGTGTGGTATGACTCTCCGGCCCGCATCCGCCAGTTGCAGAGCCTTGATATGGCACAGCTCCGGGCGGAGATAGCAAAATATTTCCCTTCACGTCTGGGTGACGTTACGCCTGTTGCCTCAGGGGCGTTTCCACTCACTCGCCGCCACGCGTTGCAGTATGTACAGCCAGGGCTGGCGCTGGTGGGCGATGCCGCGCACACCATTCATCCGCTTGCCGGGCAGGGGGTGAATCTGGGATACCGTGATGTTGATGCGCTGATTGATGTGCTGGTGAGTGCTCGTAGCTATGGTGAGCAGTGGGCCAGTCAGCGGGTACTGAAGCGCTACCAAACGCGTCGAATGACCGATAACTTCATCATGCAAAGTGGCATGGACCTGTTCTACGCCGGATTTAGCAACAACCTGCAGCCGCTGCGTATCATGCGTAATATCGGGTTAATGGCTGCAGAGCGCGCAGGCGTGCTGAAACGGCAGGCGCTGAAGTATGCGTTAGGATTGTAGCTCGAGTGGTGCCTGATGGCGCTGCGCTTATCAGGCCTACGAATCATGTAGGCCGGCTAAGGCTTGCCGTCACCCGGCGTTAGAAAAGCAAAAAGCTCGCCGAAGCGAGCTTTTTTAATATGGCTGGGGTACGAGGATTCGAACCTCGGAATGCTGGTATCAGAAACCAGAGCCTTACCGCTTGGCGATACCCCAACGGGTGCACCCACAAAGTGGACGACTTTTTGAAATTGGCTGGGGTACGAGGATTCGAACCTCGGAATGCTGGTATCAGAAACCAGAGCCTTACCGCTTGGCGATACCCCAACAATTTTTTTGGATTTACCGAATTAAATCGATACGTCCTTAATATGGTGGCTACGACGGGATTCGAACCTGTGACCCCATCATTATGAGTGATGTGCTCTAACCAGCTGAGCTACGTAGCCAAATACTATCTTATTCTTCGATGGCTGGGGTACCTGGATTCGAACCAGGGAATGCCGGTATCAAAAACCGGTGCCTTACCGCTTGGCGATACCCCAATGACCGTTGCGGTGAACCGCTATATCGAAGAAAAGTGGCTGGGGTACCTGGATTCGAACCAGGGAATGCCGGTATCAAAAACCGGTGCCTTACCGCTTGGCGATACCCCATCCGTGCAACGCTTACGGGTGAATGGTGCGGGAGGCGAGACTTGAACTCGCACACCTTGCGGCGCCAGAACCTAAATCTGGTGCGTCTACCAATTTCGCCACTCCCGCAAAAAAAGATGGTGGCTACGACGGGATTCGAACCTGTGACCCCATCATTATGAGTGATGTGCTCTAACCAGCTGAGCTACGTAGCCATCTTTTTTTCGCGTTACCTTATCGGCGTTGCGGGGCGCATTATGCGTATTGAGCCTTGAAGCGTCAACCCCTTTTTCATTGAAAATAGCTGGAATGTGACTGTTTGGTTAGGTTGCGAACAGCGTGACGCAATATTCGGCAATTATTCGTTATTAATTGTTTTTCCGCACGTAAAACCGACATAAAAAAAGAGCCCCTCAGGGCTCTTAGTGGATGATGGGCTTACTTATAAGCCGACTGGTGCACGCCAACCGCACGGCCTGATGGATCGTTCATGGTTTTGAACGCTTCGTCCCATTCGATGGCTTTGGCAGAAGAACAGGCGACGGACGGGCCACCCGGCACACACTCGGCGGCGCTGGCTACCGGGAACAGCTCTTCAAAAATCTCACGGTACAAATACGCTTCTTTAGACGATGGTGTGTTGTACGGGAAGCGGAAGCTGGCGGTTTCCAGTTGTTGATCGGAAACGTGCTCTGCCGCCACTTCTTTCAGCGTGTCAATCCAGCTATAACCGACGCCGTCAGAGAACTGCTCCTTCTGACGCCATGCAATGCTGGCAGGCAGGTAGGATTCAAAACATTCACGCAGGACATGTTTTTCCATCTTTCCGTTACCGCACATTTTATCCTGTGGGTTGATGCGCATCGCGACATCGAGGAATTTCTTGTCGAGGAACGGTACGCGGGCTTCAACGCCCCAGGCCGACATGGCTTTGTTGGCTCGGGCACAGTCGAACATATGCAGCGCCTGCAGTTTACGTACCGTTTCTTCGTGCAGCTCTTTTGCGTCCGGTGCTTTGTGAAAATAAAGATAGCCGCCAAATACTTCATCGGACCCTTCGCCCGACAGCACCATTTTAATGCCCATCGCTTTAATTTTACGTGACATTAAGTACATCGGCGTGGAGGCGCGGATGGTGGTGACATCATAGGTTTCAATGTGATAAATCACATCGCGGATGGCATCCAGGCCTTCCTGTACGGTGAAATGGATCTCGTGGTGTACGGTGCCCAGATGGTTGGCGACTTCCTGAGCGGCTTTCAGATCCGGTGCGCCTTTCAGACCCACGGCGAAGGAGTGCAGCTGCGGCCACCAGGCTTCACTGCGCTCTTGATCTTCAACACGGCGCGCCGCGTATTTTTTGGTGATAGCGGAAATCACGGAGGAGTCCAGGCCACCTGACAGCAGCACACCATAAGGCACATCTGACATCAGGTGGCTTTTAACCGCGTCTTCCAGCGCCTGACGTAGTTCATCTTTATCCGTCACATTGTCTTTTACGGCGTCGTATTCGAACCAGTCGCGCTGATAGTACTGGCGGATTTCCCCGTCTTTGCTCCACAGGTAGCTACCGGCCGGGAATTCTTTAATGGTGCGGCAAACAGGAACCAGCGCTTTCATTTCAGACGCCACGTACAGGTTGCCGTGTTCGTCATGGCCCATGTACAAAGGGATGATCCCGATGTGATCGCGGCCAATCAGATACGCATCCTGTTCGCTGTCGTACAGTGCGAAGGCGAACATGCCCTGCAGGTCGTCAAGGAATTCAGGTCCTTTTTCCTGATACAGCGCAAGGATAACTTCGCAGTCGGAACCGGTCTGGAACTGATAGCGATCGCCGTATTCAGCACGTAACGCCTGATGGTTATAAATCTCGCCGTTTACCGCCAGGATATGCGTCTTTTTCACGTTGTATAGCGGTTGAGCACCGGCGTTAACGTCGACAATGGACAGACGTTCATGTGCCAGGATCGCGTTATCACTGGCGTAAATACCCGACCAGTCCGGGCCGCGGTGGCGCATCAGACGAGACAGCTCGAGGGCTTTTTTACGCAGCTCAACTGCGTCGGTTTTAATATCAAATACGCCAAAAATAGAACACATAACCTTCTCCGTTAACCCGTTGCGTGATGCTTTTTATGTTTGCTTAATAAAGAAAATGCCGTAAAGCCGCAGGGGGTGCAAGGAGTTTGGTGGGGTAAAAATAAAAAACTCAATGATGATTATTGAATAGTGAAAAAAGAGTATGTAATAAGCGTATTTATTGATGAATTATCAGAAAAATGGCGATTTTATTAAATAGGGTGGTTTGATGTGCCGGTTAACGTGTTCGTCGGGTTATCCGGCACAGAGTTGCTTAAATGACATCTATCTCGGCAACGGACGGGTAGATCCAGCTTGGTCGGAACGGCATGCTGTCGATATCGTCAAGCGTGGAGACGCCAGACAGCACCAGGATGGTTTCGAGACCGGCCTGGAAGCCTGCCAGAATATCGGTACGCAGGTTGTCGCCAACGATGACGGTCTCTTCCGAGTGTGCCTGCATTTTGTTGAGCGCCGCGCGGATAATCCACGGGCTGGGTTTCCCCACATAAAAAGGTTTACGGCCCGAGATCTTCTCTATACCGGCGCACAGCGCACCGCAGGCAGGATAAAAACCGCGGCCGTGCGTATCCGGATTAGTGGCGATAAAACGTGCCCCATTGGCCACAAAGTATGCCGCTTTGTGCATCATGTCCCAGTTGTAGGAGCGTGTCTCACCGACGATCACAAAATCAGGATTAACGTCGGTAATGGTAAAACCCGCTTTGTACAATTCATGGATCAGCGCGCCTTCACCGACAACATAGGCTTTTTTTCCTTCCTGGCGACGCAGGAAATCGGCGGTAGCCATGGCGGAGGTATAAAAAACGCTGTCAGGAACATTGACACCTGCGGTGGCAAAGCGGTTCGCCAGATCCTGTCCGGTCTGTGAAGGGTAGTTAGTCAGCAGGACCAACGGCAATCCTTTCTCCAGCACGCCGGTCAAAAATTCTGCCGCACCCGGTACGGCAACATTGTCGTGCATCAGCACGCCGTCGATATCACAAATTACATTCTTAATGGCCATGGACAATCCGACATCAAAAAAAGAAGGCATTACTATACACAAAATACACTCAATCATTCGAGTTGCCCCAGCGACACAGAGGCAGCTTGAAGGATGACGTGTATTAGCTTTCCAGCAAACGTTGCAGCAATATACCGTTGAGCATCGCGCGTTTTACCAGCGCAAATGCGCCAATGGCGGAACGGTGGTCCAGCGTGGAGCGCACCACGGGCAAATTGTGGCGAAACGCCTTCAGTGCCTGGGCGTTAATGCAGCTTTCTATTGCCGGCAGCAGGACTTTATCTGCCTCAGTAATTTCACCGGCAATAACGATTTTTTGCGGGTTAAACAGGTTAATGGCGATAGCGATGGTTTTACCCAGGTGGCGACCCACGTGCTCAATCACTTCTGACGCCAGGTTATCGCCTTTGTTGGCAGCCTTACAGATCGATTTGATACTGCAATCATCCAGCGTTAGCCGACTTGGATAACCTTGCTTGAGTAAGTTTTGCACGCGATGCTCGATGGACGCGTTGGCCGCGATAGTTTCCAGACAACCAAAGTTGCCGCAGTGGCAGCGCTCGCCCAACGGCTCTACCTGAATATGGCCAATCTCGCCAACGTTGCCGTTACGGCCAATAAAAATGCGGCCATTGGAGATGATCCCGGCACCGGTTCCGCGATGCACTCGCACCAGAATGGAGTCTTCGCAGTCCTGACTTGCCCCGAAATAGTGCTCGGCAAGTGCCAGACTACGGATATCGTGACCAACAAAGCAGGTCACCTGGAACCGTTTTTCCAGCGCCTCGACCAGCCCCCAGTTTTCAACCTGAATATGCGGCATATAGCGAATGACGCCGCTCTCGGGGTCAACCAGGCCTGGCAGAATAACGGAAATAGCAACCAGCTCACGGATTTTCCGCTGGCAGCTGTCAATAAAGGTGGCAATGGTATTGAGTAGCGCATGTTCCAGCGTTTCCTGGGTGCGCTCAGGTAGAGGGTAGTGCTCTTCAGCAACGACTTTGCTGCTCATATCATACAGCGTTAGCGTAGTGTCGTGACGACCCAGACGCACGCCAATGGCGTGGAAATTGCGTGTTTCAGTGACGATAGAGATAGCGCGGCGGCCCCCGGTGGAGGCCTGCTGATCCACTTCTTTGATCAGCCCGCGTTCAATAAGCTGGCGCGTAATTTTGGTTACGCTGGCGGGAGCAAGCTGGCTCTGTTCGGCTATCTGAATTCGCGAGATTGGCCCATGCTGGTCAATCAGGCGATAAACTGCCGCGCTGTTAAGCTGTTTTACGAGATCAACATTACCTATTTGAGCTTGTCCGCCTGGTGTCATTCTTTCTCTTACTCTGTAACGACCTCGTTGCCATTAACGATGGTCTTGATAATTTTAAAGTCGTGTGTGAACGCGGTCAGGTTGGCGACGTTGCCAGGGGCGATACTGCCGAGTTGCTTTTCCACGCCGATGGCGCGGGCAGGGTAGAGCGTTGCCATACGCAGCACTTCATCCAGCGCAATGCCGCAATGTTCAACCAGATTACGTACACCTTCAATCATGGTTAATGACGAGCCACTCAGGGTACCGTTCTCATCCACACACAGTCCATTGCGGTAGTATATTGTTTTACCGGCGAAAATGAACTGTTCAATATTTGCACCCGCCGGCGCAGTCGCGTCGGTTACCAGGCACAGCTTGTCACCTTTCAGGCGTTTAGCGTTACGGATGTTAACGTAGTCGACATGCAGACCATCGGCGATGATACCGCAATAAATATCGGCTTCATCAAGGATGGCGCCAGCCAGTCCCGGTTCGCGGCCCGTAATGTAAGGCATGGCGTTGAACAGGTGCGTTGCAAAGGTAATGCCCGCGCGGAAACCGATTTTGGCTTCTTTTACCGTCGCGTTAGAGTGACCCGCTGAAACGACAATACCGGCATTAACCAGTCGGGTGATCACGTCGGCAGGGACCATTTCGGGTGCCAGCGTGACTTTGGTGATCACATCCGCATTATCGCACAGGAAGTCGACCAGCGCAGCGTCAGGCTGACGAACAAAACTCGGGTTATGGGTGCCTTTTTTCACCAGATTCAGCCATGGGCCTTCAAGGTGAAGTCCTAATGCCTGATTCGGATGTTTTGCCAGATATTCGCGCATCACGCGAACGCCTTGTTTCATCAGCTCATCGCTGGTGGTGATAAGCGTAGGCAGGTAGTTAGTACAGCCCGATTTCTCGTTGGCTTTCTGCATGATTTCAAGTGTTTCAACGGTAACGGCTTCTGCCGTATCGTTGAACTGTACGCCGCCGCAGCCGTTTAACTGCACATCAATAAAACCGGGGGAAAGAATGGCCCCATTCAATGAGCGTTGTTCAATCTCCGGCGGTAATTCAGCCAGTGGGCAAACGCTGGCTATCAGGCCATCAGCGACGACAATCGCATGGTCATCAAGAATTTCGTGACCGGTAAAGATCCGGCCCTGGGTTAAAGCATACATTCCGACCCCCGATTTCAAAAAAATGCCGCCCTGCAACGCTTTCGGCTGGGCGTAAACAGCATTACAGACCTTTAATATTTTCGGCTTCTAACTCGTTAAAGTATTTCAGCGTCTTCACTTTCAGTTCCATTGTGGAAGGTTCATCGCAAACCACAACGGCTTTTGGATGCAGCTGCAGGCAGCTGATGGTCCACATATGGTTGACGTTTCCTTCAACGGCAGCCTGCAGTGCCTGCGCTTTCTGGTGGCCCAGCACCAGAATCATCACTTCTTCGGCATCAAGCAGCGTGCCCACGCCTACGGTCAGTGCATATTTCGGCACCTGGCTGACGTCACCGTCAAAGAAGCGAGAGTTCGCCACGCGCGTGTCGTGGGTCAGCGTTTTTATACGCGTACGAGAGGCTAAAGAAGATGCCGGTTCGTTAAAGGCGATATGCCCGTCGTTGCCTACGCCCCCCATAAACAGGTGGATTTTACCGTAAGAACGGATTTTTTCTTCATACTGACGGCATTCTGCGTCGATATCTGGCGCATTACCATTGAGGAGGTTGATGTTTTCTGCCGGAATATCAACATGATCAAAGAAGTTACGATGCATGAAGCTGTGGTAGCTTTCTGGATGCTCTTTCGGCAGGCCAACATACTCGTCCATATTAAATGTGACAACATGTTTGAAGCTAACCTGGCCCGCTTTGTGCATTTCGACTAATGCTTTATAGGCTGTCAGTGGGGTGCCGCCAGTCGGCAGGCCCAGAACGAACGGACGATCTGCCGTTGGTTTGAACGCGTTGATACGGTTAACGATATGGCGAGCAGCCCATTTGCCGACTTGTTCAGCGGTATTCAGGGGGATCAGTCTCATTCTTCACCTCAGTAGTCAATGTAAGCAGTTGGCGGATTGAGTCGCTGTGTAGTATTAAGCGTAACCTAGTTTTGCATCGGTCAGGATCAATCCGTTTCGATTTTTTTAATGATAAAATAAGTTTTCGTAGTTAGCCAGTATAAGGGAAGGTTAATAACGATATTTGGTGACTGTAATCACAAAAAACATGCTTTTAATTTGCGATACGAATTAATTTTCCACACACTCTGAATGTAGATGAATGGTTAATATCGCTGTTCCAGAATATCTTGCTGTCAGAATTGGTCGCACAATAAAAATATGGCTTCAAAGGAGCCTAATCGGGGTCTCGTAGGGGGAATAAAATGAATATTTTAGGTTTTTTCCAGCGACTGGGTAGGGCATTACAGCTCCCCATCGCTGTGCTGCCTGTCGCGGCACTGTTGCTGCGATTTGGACAACCAGATTTGCTTAACGTCGCCTTCATCGCGCAAGCAGGTGGGGCTATCTTTGATAACCTCGCGTTAATATTTGCCATCGGTGTGGCATCCAGCTGGTCTAAAGACAGTGCGGGTGCGGCAGCATTGGCAGGTGCAGTTGGTTATTTCATATTGACCAAAGCAATGGTTACCATTAACCCGGCGATCAACATGGGTGTGCTGGCAGGTATCATTACCGGTCTGGTCGGTGGTGCGGTGTATAACCGCTGGTCTGGCATCAAACTGCCTGACTTCCTGAGCTTCTTCGGCGGTAAACGCTTCGTGCCGATTGCCACTGGCTTCTTCTGTCTGGTGTTGGCGGCTATCTTCGGCTACGTGTGGCCGCCGGTGCAGAACGCCATCCATGCGGGTGGTGAGTGGATCGTAGGTGCTGGCGCGCTGGGTTCTGGTATTTTTGGTTTCATCAACCGTCTGCTGATCCCAACCGGTCTGCATCAGGTTCTGAACACCATTGCCTGGTTCCAGATTGGTGAATTCACCAACGCGGCAGGTGCGGTCTTCCACGGTGACATCAACCGCTTCTACGCGGGTGACGGCACTGCAGGTATGTTCATGTCCGGCTTCTTCCCGATCATGATGTTTGGTCTGCCGGGTGCGGCGCTGGCGATGTACTTCGCCGCTCCGAAAGCGCGTCGTCCGATGGTTGGCGGTATGCTGCTGTCCGTGGCAATCACCGCGTTCCTGACCGGTGTGACCGAGCCGCTGGAATTCCTGTTCATGTTCCTGGCACCATTACTGTATCTCCTGCACGCACTGTTAACGGGTATCAGCCTGTTCGTAGCGACATTGCTGGGGATCCACGCAGGCTTCTCCTTCTCCGCAGGCGCTATCGACTACGTGTTGATGTACAACCTGCCGGCTGCAAGTAAGAACGTCTGGATGCTGGTTGCGATGGGTCTGGTGTTCTTCGTCATCTACTTTGTGTTGTTCAGCGCGGTTATTCGTATGTTTAACCTGAAAACGCCGGGCCGCGAAGATAAAGACGATGAAATTGTTACTGACGAAGCAAACAGCAACACCGAAGAAGGTCTGGCTCAACTGGCTACCAGCTACATTGCAGCGGTTGGCGGTACCGATAACCTGAAAGCCATTGACGCTTGCATCACGCGTCTGCGTCTGACTGTTGTCGATTCCGCGAAAGTAAACGATGCAATGTGTAAACGCCTGGGGGCGTCTGGTGTGGTTAAGCTGAACAAGCAAACTATCCAGGTCATCGTGGGTGCGAAAGCAGAATCCATCGGCGACGAAATGAAGAAAGTTGTCGCACGTGGTCCAGTTGCCGCAGCGTCTGCTGACAGCGCGCCTGCAGCAGCCCCGGTTGCAAAACCGCAGGCTGTGGCGAATGCTGTCACCGTTGAAGAGCTGGTTTCTCCGATTACCGGTGACGTGGTTGCGCTGGAGCAGGTGCCTGATGAAGCCTTCGCCAGCAAAGCGGTCGGCGACGGTGTGGCGGTGAAACCAACGGATAAAATCGTGGTTTCTCCGGCAGCGGGTACCATTGTGAAAATCTTCAATACCAACCATGCGTTCTGCCTGGAAACGCTGAAAGGCGCGGAAATCGTGGTCCACATGGGTATCGATACCGTGGCGCTGGAAGGTAAAGGCTTTACGCGTCTGGTGGAAGAAGGTGCAGAAGTCAAAGCAGGTCAGCCAATCCTGGAAATGGATCTGGAGTACCTGAACGCCAATGCACGTTCGATGATTAGCCCGGTAGTTTGCAGCAACAGCGATGATTTCGGTGGCCTGGTGATTAAAGCCGAAGGCCATGTGGTTGCCGGTCAAACGCCACTGTACGAGATTAAAAGTAAGTAATGGCGCGTAGGCCGGAGAAGGCGTAAGCGCTACCATCCGGCAACATGAAATGCGTCACCAGCGGCGGGGAGCAATCTCCGCCGCTTTTTTTTGCAGCAAATGCCCGCATAATGACTGTCTGATACGTATTTTGCGTAACTAAAGGTTGTCAGTCAGTCCTGCTTATAAGATCATACGCCGTTATACGTTGTTTACGCTTTGAGGAATCCACGATGAGTGAGGCTGAAGCCCGCCCGAGTAACTTTATTCGTCAGATCATCGATGAAGATCTGGCCAGTGGTAAGCACACCACTATCCATACCCGTTTTCCGCCGGAGCCAAATGGCTATCTGCATATTGGCCACGCGAAATCCATCTGTCTGAACTTTGGTATTGCGCAAGATTACCAGGGCCAGTGCAACCTGCGTTTTGATGATACGAACCCGGTCAAAGAAGACATCGAGTACGTTGAATCCATCAAAAATGACGTTGAATGGTTAGGTTTCCACTGGACTGGCGATATTCGCTACTCGTCGGATTACTTCGACCAGCTGCATACCTATGCGGTAGAGCTTATCAACAAAGGTCTGGCGTACGTCGACGAACTGTCAGCTGACGAGATCCGCGAATACCGTGGCACCCTGACTCAGCCTGGCAAAAACAGCCCATACCGCGATCGTAGCGTTGAAGAAAACCTCGCGCTGTTCGAAAAAATGCGTACCGGTGGTTTTGAAGAAGGGAAAGCCTGCCTGCGTGCGAAGATCGATATGGCCTCGCCGTTTATCGTCATGCGCGATCCGGTGCTGTACCGTATTAAGTTCGCTGAACACCATCAGACCGGCAACAAGTGGTGCATCTACCCGATGTACGACTTTACCCACTGCATCAGCGATGCGCTGGAAGGTATTACGCATTCACTGTGTACGCTGGAGTTCCAGGACAACCGTCGTCTGTACGATTGGGTACTGGACAACATCACCATTCCGGTTCACCCGCGCCAGTACGAATTCTCGCGCCTGAACCTGGAATATACCGTGATGTCCAAGCGTAAGCTAAACCTGCTGGTCACCGACAAGCACGTTGAAGGCTGGGACGACCCGCGTATGCCGACCATCTCTGGCCTGCGTCGTCGTGGCTATACTGCCGCCGCTATCCGTGAATTCTGTAAACGCATTGGCGTGACCAAACAGGATAACACCATTGAGATTGCCTCTCTGGAATCCTGTATTCGTGAAGATCTCAACGAAAACGCACCGCGTGCCATGGCCGTTATCGATCCGGTGAAACTGGTTATCGAAAACTACCCGCAGGGTGAAAGCGAACTGGTTACTATGCCGAACCATCCGAATAAACCGGAAATGGGCAGCCGCGAAGTGCCGTTCAGCGGTGAAATTTGGATCGACAGGGCCGATTTCCGCGAAGAAGCCAACAAGCAGTACAAGCGTCTGGTGATGGGCAAAGAAGTGCGTCTGCGCAATGCGTATGTTGTTAAAGCCGAGCGTGTTGAGAAAGACGCAGAAGGCATTATCACCACTATTTTCTGCACCTATGACGCTGACACGCTGAGCAAAGATCCGGCCGATGGGCGTAAAGTCAAAGGCGTTATTCATTGGGTCAGTGCGGCACATGCACTGCCAATTGAAATCCGTATGTACGATCGTCTGTTCAGCGTGCCGAACCCAGGGGCGGCGGATGACTTCCTGTCCGTTATTAACCCGGATTCACTGGTTATCAAACAGGGCTATGGCGAGCCATCGCTGCAGGCTGCCGTTGCGGGTAAAGCCTTCCAGTTTGAACGTGAAGGGTACTTCTGCCTCGATAGCCGCTATGCAACGGCGGATAAGCTGGTGTTTAACCGTACCGTGGGTCTGCGTGATACGTGGGCGAAAGCGGGCGAGTAAGCTGCAACACCCCCTGTCAAACGCCGCGCTCTGCGGCGTTTTTTTTATCTCGACATCCTGCATTACTGACTCTGTTTGCAGAGCGAATTAATTATTATTCCGTCGTATCCTGAGAATTAATTAATTACCCATCAAAACCTTATGTCCGAGGATGATTCGGACTGTAACCGTTTTCATCCATATGGAAAACAAGCATTTTTTCATTTTTCAACGTTTTTATATCTGCATATGAAAATGTAACAGAAAGCAATCAAATATGTGCGGTTGCTCATGTTCTTACATACTGGTTACAAAAATAGATTGATAATTCGCGTCGCGAAAAATAGTCTATTCATTGTAGTCAATGAGGTTTTCTCAGCGCTACTTTTTACTTTTTTTACTTTTTGTTTTTTCGCTGTCCGTTTTTGTCGGCAGCATTTTTATGTCAAAGAGGATTAACATATGCGTACGTTTAGTGGCAAACGTAGTACGCTGGCGCTGGCTATCGCCGGTATCACAGCAATGTCAGGTTTAGTTGTCGTTCCCCAGGCTCAGGCTGAAGGTTTTTTTGATGATTCCACCCTGACCGGCGGCATCTATTACTGGCAGCGTGAACGTGACCGTAAAGATGTCACTGACGGTGACAAATACAAAACCAACCTTTCTCACGCTACCTGGAACGCCAACCTTGATTTCCAGTCCGGCTACGTAGCCGATATGTTCGGTCTTGATGTGGCAGCCTTTACCGCGATAGAAATGGCGGAAAACGGTGACAGCGGACATCCAAACGAAATTGCATTCTCGAAAAAAAATAAAGGCTATGACGAAGATTACTCCGGCGATAAGAGCGGGATTAGCCTTTATAAAGCAGCAGCTAAATTTAAATACGGCCCAACCTGGGCGCGCGCCGGTTATATTCAACCCACCGGGCAGACGTTGCTGGCTCCGCACTGGAGCTTTATGCCGGGTACCTATCAGGGCGCTGAAGCCGGGGCCAACTTTGACTATGGTGATGCCGGTGCGCTGAGCTTCTCCTACATGTGGGCTAACGAATATAAAGCACCGTGGCACACCGAAGTCGATAAATTCTATCAGGCTGATAAAAAGACCAAGGTGGATTACCTTCATTCGGTCGGTGCGAAATATGACTTCAAAAACAACCTGTTGCTGGAAGCAGCATTTGGTCAGTCCGAAGGCTATGTCGATCAATACTTCGCGAAAGCCAGTTACAAATTTGATTTAGGCGGAAATCCGTTCACCACCAGTTATCAGTTCTACGGCGCGCGAGATAAGGTTGATGACCGTACCGTTAACAACATTTATGACGGTACCGCCTGGCTGCAGGCGCTGACCTTTGGCTACAAAGTGGCAGAAGTGGTTGATTTGCGTCTGGAAGGTACCTGGGTGAAAGCGGACGGACAGCAGGGCTATTTCCTGCAGCGTATGACGCCAACCTATGCCTCTTCAAACGGTCGTCTGGACGTGTGGTGGGATAACCGTTCTGACTTCAACGCCAACGGCGAAAAGGCGGTCTTCTTTGGCGCAATGTATGACCTGAAAAACTGGAACCTGCCTGGCTGGGCTGTGGGTGCCTCCTATGTTTACGCGTGGGACGCGAAACCATCGACCTGGCAAACTAACCCGGATGCGTACTACGACAAAAACCGTACCATCGAAGAGTCGTCTTACAGCCTGGATGCGGTCTACACCCTGCAGGATGGTCGCGCGAAAGGCACCATGTTTAAACTGCACTTCACCGAATACGACAACCATTCAAACATCCCGAGCTGGGGCGGTGGTTACGGCAACATCTTCCAGGATGAGCGCGACGTGAAGTTCATCGTGATTGCACCATTCACCATCTTCTAATGCCAACCGCGGCAGGCCAGGTGCCTGCCGCAACGTTGAGGACTGTTCTATGAAAAAACTGATACTCATCGCCGTCATGGCATCTGGGCTGGTGGCCTGTGCACAATCTCCGGCGCCAAAAGAAGACAGCCGTTTGAAAGAAGCCTACAGCGCCTGCATCAACACCGCACAGGGATCGCCAGAGAAAATCGAGGCCTGCCAAAGCGTGTTAAACGTGCTGAAGAAAGAAAAGCAGCACCAGCAGTTTGCCAATGAAGAAAGTGTTCGCGTACTGGATTATCAGCAGTGTATCCAGGCGACGCGTACGGGCAACGATCAGGCCGTTTCGGCCGATTGCGACAAGGTTTGGCAGGAAATCCGCAGCAAGAACACAGCGCAGTAAAATGACAGGTAAAAAACGGGCGGATAGTCTCCGCCCGTTGCTGTTTTTGTTAACCCAGAATATTCAAATAGGCACCCAGTATTGATACAACAACGATGCCAATAAGAATGCGGGAAATTTGGATGTTCTTCCCTAACAGATAATACATTACGCCAAATGCCCCCATCGGTAACAGACACGGCATAATATCGTTTAAAATCTTTTGTAACGGCACGGCATAAGCACCTTCACCAATCACAAAGGGAACGTTCAATGAGACCATGGTGGCGGTCATTCCTCCTATGACCATCAGCCCCAATATTGCCGCTCCGTAGGTGATTTTCTGCATCATTCCCGACTCCTCCATTTTTTTGAAGAAATCAGCACCCAGTCGGTAACCGCCCATCAAACAGAAGTAGCGGATAAAGTAGTGGGGAATGTTAAATACCAGCAGGAACAGTAGCGGTCCCAGAATATTGCCGGATGATGCTAATGAAATCCCCAACCCGGCGGCGATAATACGCAGCGTTCCCCAGAAGAATGAATCACCAATACCCGCTAATGGACCCATCAGTGATGCCTTCACGGCGTTGATTGAGCTGGCGTCGAAGTCATCGTCGAGCATGCGGCGCTCTTCCATGGCTGACGTGATCCCCAGCGGCAGCGTCGACAGATGAGGCGTGGTATTAAAAAACTCCAAATGCCGGACCAGCGCGTCGGAGATTTCCTGGTCGGTCTTACACGTTTTACGGATAATGGGCACCATCGAAAAGGTATAACCCATATGCATCATACGCTCATAGTTCCACGATGATTCCATGGTCAATGAGCGGAAATAGACGCTCCAGAGATCGCGTTTGGTAATTTTGACATCAGAATTCGTTGTCATCGATGACCTCTTGTTTTTTTGCTTCGTTATTAACGAGTACGATTGCGAGGAACAGGCCAAACAGGGCGATCCCGACCAGCGGTAGTTTTAAATAGGCCGCCAGTAGAAAACCAAAGAAGAAATAGGGGAATACTTTTTTGTTGATGATCATTCTCGCCAGCATGGCAAAACCGAGCGCCGGTAAGATGCCCGTGGCGATAGTCATTCCCGTCATAATATCTTTGGGGATCGATTCGAGAATGGCATTAACCACCGGCGTCCCAACATAAAAAGCAAAACCAACCAGAATCGCAAACGGCACGGAACAGGCGAGGGTAGAGTAAATATGCATGCGGACCACGCCGCTGATATTGGCATTTAACGCATGTTTGTCTGCGCGACGGCAAAATATCGGCAAGACAAAGATATACACGGCGTTTTGTAATACCAATACCAACGTAGCAATAGGTACCGCAAGAGCTACGGCAGTGGCCACGTTTTGCCCAGAGGCAATGGCAAAGGCAGTGCCTAAAATACCGCCAGACGTCACATCAGGGGGGTTAGATGCGCCAATCTGGAATGCGCCTAACAGCACAAGTTCAATGGCAGAACCAATAATGATGCCATTGGTGAGATCGCCCATAATTAGCCCCACCAACGGCCCCATTACTATCGGACGTCGGAGCATGGCGGTACCGAAGATGGAGTCCAGGTAACCGACACAGGATAAACCACCCAATAAAAAGGATTGCATTAGTAAGCTCATATCCACTACCTCATCCCAGTAAGGCGATAGCTTTCAGTCGGGTATCGTTCGGTACTTGCCTGATTTCAAGTTCGACACCTTTGTTATCCAGTTCTTTTAATTGTGTAACGTCGTGGTCGGTAATAAATATGGCTTTTGATATTTGACGCGTGCCCGGTGCAGATTTAATCCCACCCAGATTGATACTGACAATTTTTTCGTATTCCATTGCCAACGCGTGTGCATCATTAATCGATGCAACAACAATAAAGAGGTTATATTTTTCTGTCGCGCCGCTTTGTAAGGCTTTGATCGAGTCTGGGATATTTTTAATGACCAGCTTAACGTTATTTGGACGCGCCAGACGCATGGCCGTCATTTTTAGTTCATCATTAATGATGTCGTCATTGGCAATGAGAATGCAATCGGCCTGCAGCGCCGCAGTCCAGGCAAAAGCTACCTGGCCATGTAATAAGCGATGGTCTACACGTAATAATTTAATCATTTTGTTTAACCTTTTGCATTAGCTGTGAAACGTGCTCGGCACAGACATCGCCGGTGTCTTTATAGGTATCTTTGAAATAACTTCCTACCACTGCACCTGAACCCATGGTCAACTGATGCTGACAATTGTCGAGGGTGATCCCGGCACCAATAATTAATGGAAAGTCACCAATGATGGCCCTGAATTCGCGGATTTTAACTTCATCTGTTTCCTGTCCGGTGGCATCACCGGTGACGACAATAGCGTCACAACGTTGCATTCCCAGCGTCAGGTCTTCCTGCAGACTACGCCCGGAATTGTAGGGCTGGTATTTGAAACGCACACCACCGAAGACGGCAAAAGACGCATCGCGACGGTTATCTGCGATAAATTGGGCAAAGGTCAGGTCTTCTTCTGGCGTCAAATGTCCGGCTACAGAATCTAACTGAATAAAGCTGGCGTGATATTTTTTGGCAAGCTCGAACCCTTTTTTATCGTCGTCTAACAGGTTTACACCGTAGATAATACCGGGTTGAGTGCTGTCGAGATAATGCAGTACGCTTTCAACCTGTTCCGGGGTGCCAAAATAGTTTTCAACAATTACCGCATCTGCACCATTCTGTTGATAGATAGCGATCTCTTTTTTTGCATTTTCGAGGACCTCATGGTCGTTTTCGCCTTTCAAATGTAGCATGGCAAGAATGAATTTATTGTCACCGAATAACGCTTCAACTTTATTTTTCATGTTCGCTCCTGACATTAAAAATCATCTGATTTAGGGGGGCTGTTGAATAACACATCATTGCAGTACTGGATGGTTTCTTTGGACTCCAGAACGGCGGTTCTAATCAGCGCCTGGGTGTCGTCGGTATCGGGGTTTTCCAGAATCAATGCAATCAGTAACGGTAAATTGAGCCCGGTGATTAAATGCAGGCGTGGATCGTCAAGGTGAGTAATAAACTCGTTAGTCACGCTTCCCTTAGAGATATCGGTGATCACAATGGCTTCATCTTGGCTGCCCAATGTGCTCATGAATTTTTGTACGCTGAGTTTGATATCAGGCACATCCTCGGTGTAGGCACACAGCGTGGAAATATCTTCATTTTTACCCACAACCATTTCCAGTGAATCCCTGATTCCATCAGCAAATCTGCCATGACTGGCGAACAAAAACTTGCGCATACCGCTTCCTGCTCCACAATGAGTGACGACACTACAGGCGTCGCCATAAATGATGAGACTGAATTGAGATAGCAGGAATCATGCCAGCTAATGTCAAAGCGGTAAGGAGATGAGAGGGGGGCATTAATCTATTAGTATGATTTTAAAGGATTAATTTGATTTTACGATATCGTAGATATAGCCGATTTCGCTGAACGGAATGGTGACACTATAGGTATCTTCTATGACACTAAAGGCATCCTGGATCATGCACAGCGTTTCTTTATCACTCTGACTAAGCGTCTGCTGTGCCGGGTAGTTCTCAAGAGGGATCTGGCGAATCAAACGTTCCAGCATGCAGCTGACATGGACATACAGGTTAATCTTAGTCTCATTGGCTAAGCGTTTTTTGAGTAATCTTTCGAGAGTACTGATACAGATATCAAGGTGCTCAAGGATTTTTCCGGTATCCAGAATCGTCAACTGAGCGATGACCCGCTTGAGCGAAAAGTTATGTACTAACCTGTCGTTGATGGTCTGAATCATGTCGGCATCAGCAATTCCCTGAAAAACCGTCTCCAGGCGCACGTCGCCCCGGCCGCTGATCAGGTCATCTAATGAAATATAGGGAATAAAGGGGATATTAGGGTTCGCTGTTCCGACAACAGCAATAATGTCATAGAACTGAGATAGTGACTGGCGAGAGGACTCTGACAGCAGTAGCTGGTGGTCATAGGCGATAACATCCACCCCTGCTTCTTTCGGAATGCTATCTTCCAGCAATGTCTGTATTCGCTGCGCCGTACCCATACCGGTATAGCAGCTGGTAATGATTACTGGACGTTTGACCTGCTCTGAATAGATGATTTTACTGTCATTCTTTTGGTAAGAGGTGACGTTCTCAACAATGCTTTCCAGCGGGGCATTATCTAATAATAACTCACCGACGTGTAGCGCCATTGCCGTGGAGACATTATTAATAATGGCGACCGGGAAATGGATGCTTTTATTGAACTCAGAGTAAATATCCGTTAATGATCCCATATCTACCAGAATGACCAGCCCATTGGACATGTCATTATCATTAATGTACTGCAGTATATTGCTGGCGATATCTTTGATAGCCGTGTCGATAGGCATATCAAAGGAGGCAAAAAGGGTTTCACCCAACATGCGGTTCACGACATTGGCGATACTGCTGGCCGTTGCGTAGCCATGTGCCAGAATCACGGCTTTGGTTCGCGGCGAAACGGCGACCATCTTCATACTTTTCAAATACAGCGTGAAGAAAATCTCATCTGCCAGCGTAAAGGTGAGATCAAATTGCTGTGCGATCTGCGTCGATAACATTCCGGCAATCAGGTGCTCTTCTACCAGGTGATGGCAAATATACTGATGCAAATTTTTTAGCGTTTTTTTCTGCGCCAGGATGCCGTCCTTACCCTGCTTATTTTTGGTAAATAAGTACCAGGCTAAACCGTACAGTCGGTTCCCGTTAAATTGAACAGAATGTTTACTTTCTATCTGTTGAACAATGTCCTGGATGGTGTTGAGATGTGAATAAATAGCTGGATGATCGTGTTTTGCCGTTGGATTGAATATTATCTTATCAAACAAAGTATCGATTTCACGAGATACCTGCGGTAGCAGTATATTCTCACTGTTTTGCTGAAAAAGATCGCAGATCTTATGCCAGAAATCATTGATAAAATGATTCAACGGCACCGCAGGAAGTACCAGCTGCTGCAGCGTCATTGTGGGTGTAAATACTACGGCGGTTCCGGAGACGGAATGTTTTAGCTGCGCGCGATGCGCCATAAAACTCTCTGGCAGATCGTCTAAGTGCAAAGAGAGGTTCTGGTCTGCCTGCGATTTTGCAAACCGCGCGGCGCTCAGACAGGTAATGGTATTTTTTAATTCACCAATGTTCCCGCTATAGACATGCTGTTTTAAGACATTCAGTACTTGCGGGGACAGCGTGATATTGCGGTTGAGTAATTTTGACTCATGCAGGAAAAAGGCATAAATAAACCGTGTTTTTTCTGCTTCACCGCGATCTTCCAGCGAAGGAATGGCAATATTCAGTGGAATACGGCGAATGAACGTCTCCAGAAAATACTCTTTGGGGGAGACCGTTGTGGCAAAAATTAATCTGACCTGAGCGCTGATTTCTTTTTCGCTTTCACCCATGCGACGAAAACGCCCGGTATCCATGAAGGTGAATAATTTTTCCTGACTCTCAGGATTTAAGCGGTGGATCTCATCGAGAAATAGCACCCCTCCATCGGCTTTTTGCAGAAGTCCTTCTCTGGTTTTATCCGCCCCCGTAAATGCGCCTTTGATATAGCCAAAGAGGTGACTCGAAAGTAATTCAGGATTGTTGGCATATTGCGCACAATTGAATGCAATAAATGGCGCGCTAGCGGGCAGAATTTTCTTCTCTACCGCTCGCTGCCAGGATAACTGTGCCAGCATACTCTTACCGCTGCCCGTCGGGCCATACAGCATGACCGACAGACCGTGTGGTGGATAACAGATGGCGGTATTCAGTTTTTCAATAACGGGGACTAAACTGCCTTGCGAGCCGATCAATCCGGCAAACGAGTCTTTTTGTTGATATTGCTGATTTTTTAACTCCGCAACGCCTGAGAATACAGACTGGTTGACGCGAAAGAAATGTTCTTCGAAGACGGCTTTGTGCAGAAAATAGACGGGGCGAGTGTTTAGTTTTATGACCCGATTGTCGTCAATGAGCTGGTTCAGATAGTGGCTGATGGTATTACGCTTCACATTGAAATGTTCTGCCATCGTCTGGGCGGTATGAAAGTCGTCCAGTGAGTCAAAAGAAAAATGACGGGTCTCTTCTGCTAAAAATGCAAAGATCTCTTCTTTTAACACCGCGAGCCTCTTGACTGTTCCATGCTGGTTCTGACATCCAGTACATATAAAAAGTATTAAAAATAGTATGTTGCGGGTCATCATGGCGCATTTTAGAACGCTGGATCACCCTGTTTTCTGCGCGTTTTATTTGCTCGAACTGCGGGGGGAGGTTAACACATTTTGCGGATTTTCGGCGGTCAGCGGGGGGGAATTGTGACTATTTCGTACTTAATTTTTACTGATACGTTAATCCCCGACTCAATGTGGAGCAGGGGACTGACGTAATTTAACGATTATTTTGCGACACCGTCGTGTGCATGTTCATCTTCGCGGCAATCGCCTTCAGCGCAGTGACCGTAAAGATACAAACTGTGGTTGGTTAAGCGAATACCGTGCTTAGTGGCAATCTCACGCTGGCGCGCTTCGATAGAGTCATCGCTGAATTCGACCACTTTGCCACAGTCGAGGCAGATCAGGTGATCGTGGTGATGTTGCTGGGTCAGTTCGAAGACGGATTTGCCACCTTCGAAGTTATGGCGGGTCACGATACCGGCATCATCAAACTGGTTCAACACGCGATACACGGTCGCTAAACCAATTTCTTCACCCATGTCGATCAGGCGTTTGTATAAGTCTTCCGCACTGACGTGATGGTTATCCGGTCCCTGAAGAACTTCCAGAATTTTTAAACGAGGAAGCGTTACTTTCAGGCCAGCCTTCTTTAATGCGGTATTGTTGTCAGTCATGCGGAATCTGTCCTGTAGCTAAACGGTTCACTTCATTAAAAGAAGTGACAGAAAATGCACTTGAGATAATGCGTATCATTATAGAACTGCCACGCCTAAATGAAAACTGCAAGCCTCTGGCAAATATTGTTAATCAAAACGTGGTATCGCCAACAAACACACTGTGCAATACCCGATTGGCATCCAGCCATTGTACAGGGTCAGGCGAGAAAGTTACAAATTTGTAGCAATTATTTTGATTGGTTTTATCTATTGATGCGGCACAGATGAAGATCTGCGCCGCACGAAATTAGGCGTTAATGATTTCGTCGAGATGCAGTTCTGCTGAAATCTGCTTAACCCATTTTTCAACGCGTTCTGCGGTCAGTTCAGGCTGGCGATCTTCATCGATAGCCAGGCCGACAAAGTGGTCGTCGTCAGCCAAACCTTTGGATGCTTCAAAGTGGTAACCCGCCGTTGGCCAGTGACCGACGATGGTTGCGCCGCGCGGTTCGATGATGTCGCGAATCGTGCCTAACGCATCGCAGAAATATTCTGCGTAATCTTCCTGATCGCCACAGCCAAACAAAGCAACCAGTTTACCGTTAAAATCAATGTCTTCGAGGGTCGGGAAGAAGTCGTCCCAGTCACACTGCGCTTCGCCGTAGTACCAGGTCGGGATGCCGAGCAGCAGAATGTCATACCCTTCCAGGTCTTCTTTGCTGCTTTTTGCAATGTCATGTACATCGGCAACGTCTTTACCAAGCTGTTTTTGAATCATTTTTGCGATGTTTTCGGTATTACCGGTGTCGCTGCCGAAAAAGATGCCAGTGATTGCCATGAGTAAAATAACCTCTTGAAACTTATTGAAATGGTGGTGGCGCATTGCCCACGGATAAGGGCAATCATAGCAGAACAGTCAGGCATGCGGAAACAGCAAACACGCTGGACTGCACTCTGTGCTACACGATTTATGATTTATACCCGTCATACTTCAAGCTGCATGTGCGTTGGCTTTCCTCGCTCACCCCAGTCACGTACTTATGTACACTCCTGGAGATTCGCTGCGTCGCCGCCTTGATGCAACTCGAATTATTTAGGGTATAGAGCAGAATTTCAGACTATGCCTGACCACGCAATGTGGCGAGTTGGATCATCAGCATCTCTTCAATGAGTTCGCTGCGGCTCATATTACGCGCATCAGCCAGCTCATTCAGCGCGTCAACGGCGTCGGCGTTCAGTTTCAGTTCGACACGCTTAAGCCCACGAACTTTGTCGCGTTTAAGCTGATTACGTTTGTTAATACGTAACTGTTCATCACGCGAAAGCGGATTGGTTTTGGGTCGTCCCGGGCGACGCTCCTGCGCGAACAGATCTAATGTCGTACGGTCCGTTTGTTCTTTGGCCATGATCTTGGTGACTTCGGGGAAACAATCAGCCAGGCGTCTGCCCGGATGGATAGCGCGCCATCATACATCAGCAGGGGAGGCGCGCCAACGCCCACGCACGTAATCGCGCGCGGACGCTGAGTTTTTAATCAGTTAGCCTGTTCTGTCAGATAACGACGGATGGCGCGCAGCACGGCTTCGGGTTTTTCTGCATGCACCCAATGGCCCGCGCCGGCAATAACATGTGCCCGTGCCTGGGGAAATTGCGCCAGCAATGGGGCTCGATACGCTTCAGTAACGTACGGTGAGTTCCCCCCAGGGATGAACAGCGCCGGGTGATCCCAGGCCGGAATGGTTTCCCAGCCGACAATATGCGGATACTGATCCCACAATACCGGGACGTTAAAGCGCCATTCACCGTCTATAAATGATTTCAGCAGAAACTGGATCACGCCTTCTTCTTTAAGATGTTGGCGCATCACGCTAGCCGCCTGCTGGCGCGACGCGGCTTCTGCATCCGTCACCGCATTAATCGCCGCAAATATCTCATCGTGACGGCGGACTTGGTAATCAACCGGGGCAATATCGATAGCCACCAGCTTATCAATACGTTCCGGTGCCAGGGCGGTTAGCGCCATCACGGCTTTGCCCCCCATTGAATGGCCAATAAAGGTGGCTTTTTCTATCTCTTGGGCATCCAACGTATCCAGCAGATCTTGCGCCATCGCCGGGTAGTTCATCTCCCCAGAACGGGGTGAGAGGCCATGATTTCGCATATCAACCTGGATGATATTGTGATCGACAACCAGAGAGCGGGCCAGTATGCCCAGATTGTCCAGGCTGCCAAACAGCCCGTGCACCAGGACGATGGGAGAATTATTGTGCAGGTTTTGTGCAGATTGCGCTCGGATATTCAATTTCATGGCAAAGTTCTTTTTTTCACGCTAGCGGGTTAGGGTATCATGTTGACCATTCTGCCACACGGCTGCAACAACTACGGTTACTCCGAGTTTTTCCGGCCATCGGGCTTGACGCTATCCGCTGTTGGGATTTGCCTTTACACTACGCGTGTACAGTCCCAACAACTTGTATTCAGCTAAACACCGCACTGGATTAAGATGAAAACGATTGAAGTTGATGATGAACTCTATAGCTATATTGCCAGCCATACCAAGCATATCGGCGAGAGCGCATCCGACATTTTACGGCGTATGTTGAAGTTTTCCGCTGCATCACAGCCTGCCACGCCGGTGGTGAAAGACGTCCGCGCCGTGCAACCTGTCGTGGAAGCCAAGCCGGTTAACCCTGTAAAAGACAAAGTGCGCGCCATGCGTGAACTGCTGCTTTCCGATGAATATGCGGAACAGAAAAAAGCAGTGAATCGCTTTATGCTGGTGCTGTCTACACTCTATTCACTGGATCAACACGCGTTTGCCGAGGCAACAGAATCGTTGCATGGTCGCACGCGCGTCTATTTTGCAGCGGATGAACAGACGCTGCTGAAAAATGGTAATCAAACCAAGCCGAAACACGTGCCAGGCACGCCGTATTGGGTGATCACCAACACGAATACCGGCCGTAAATGCAGCATGGTTGAACACATCATGCAGTCAATGCAATTCCCTGCGGAATTGATTGAAAAGGTTTGCGGAACAATTTAATCCTTGCATTAGAAGGACCAGGCAATGGCAATCCACAATCGTGCAGGTCAACCTGCACAACAGAGTGATTTGATTAACGTCGCCCAACTGACGGCACAGTACTATGTACTGAAACCAGAAGCAGGGAATGCAGAGCACGCCGTTAAGTTCGGTACGTCCGGGCATCGCGGCAGTGCAGGTCGTCACAGTTTTAACGAACCGCATATTCTGGCTATCGCTCAAGCGATTGCTGAAGAACGTGCGAAAAACGGAATTACTGGCCCTTGTTATGTGGGCAAGGACACTCACGCGCTGTCTGAACCGGCATTTATCTCTGTACTGGAAGTGCTGGCGGCAAACGGTGTTGATGTCATCGTGCAGGAAAATAACGGCTATACGCCAACGCCCGCCGTGTCTAACGCTATCCTGGTCCACAACAAAAAAGGCGGCCCGTTGGCTGACGGTATTGTGATCACACCGTCCCATAACCCGCCGGAAGATGGCGGGATTAAATACAACCCGCCAAACGGTGGTCCGGCAGATACTAACGTCACTAAAGTGGTGGAAGACAGGGCCAATGCACTACTGGCCGATGGCCTTAACGGCGTGAAACGTATTTCACTGGATGCGGCGCTGGCGTCGGGTCACGTGAAAGAACAGGATCTGGTGCAACCGTTCGTTGAAGGATTGGCAGACATCGTCGATATGGCCGCGATCCAGAAAGCGGGCCTGACGCTGGGTGTTGATCCGCTGGGTGGCTCCGGTATCGAATACTGGAAGCGTATTGCTGAGCACTACAAACTGAATCTGACCATCGTTAACGATCAGGTTGATCAGACCTTCCGCTTTATGCATCTCGACAAAGATGGCGCCATCCGTATGGACTGCTCCTCTGAGTGTGCCATGGCGGGTCTGTTGGCGCTGCGTGATAAGTTCGATCTGGCGTTTGCCAACGATCCGGACTACGACCGTCACGGCATTGTTACTCCGGCAGGGTTGATGAACCCTAACCATTATCTGGCGGTGGCAATCAACTATCTGTTCCAGCATCGTCCGCAGTGGGGCAAAGAGGTTGCTGTCGGTAAAACGCTGGTGTCCTCCGCGATGATTGACCGCGTGGTGAATGACCTGGGTCGCAAGCTGGTGGAAGTGCCGGTTGGCTTTAAATGGTTCGTTGACGGTCTGTTTGACGGCAGCTTTGGCTTTGGCGGTGAAGAGAGCGCGGGCGCGTCATTCCTGCGTTTCGACGGTACGCCATGGTCGACGGACAAAGACGGGATCATCATGTGCCTGCTGGCGGCGGAAATTACCGCGGTTACCGGTAAAAATCCGCAGGAACACTATAATGAACTGGCCGCGCGCTTTGGTGCGCCAAGCTACAACCGTTTACAGGCTCCCGCGACGTCTGCGCAGAAAGCAGCGCTGTCTAAACTGTCTCCGGAAATGGTTAGCGCCAGTACGCTTGCCGGTGACCCGATCACTGCACGTCTGACCGCTGCACCAGGTAACGGTGCCTCCATTGGCGGTCTGAAGGTGATGACCGACAACGGCTGGTTTGCCGCACGCCCGTCCGGCACCGAGGACGCCTACAAGATTTACTGTGAAAGCTTCCTCGGCGCTGAGCATCGCCAGCAGATTGAGAAAGAAGCGGTTGAGATTGTTAGCGAAGTGCTGAAAAACGCGTAAGGCCTAGACCGGATGATGATGCTCGCGTCGCCATCCGGCATGAATTATAAAAGCCGGATAGCTTATATGCTGATCCGGCTTTTTTATTCAGCATCTGTTCACGGCATAAATCGATAGCCGATCCCTGTTTCGGTAATAAAGTGACGTGGACGGGCCGGGTCCAGCTCCAGTTTCTGGCGCAAATGCCCCATATAGATTCGCAGGTAGTGGCTGTGTTCGACGGCATTGGGTCCCCATACCTGGTTTAACAACTGGCGTTGGGTGAGCACTTTACCCGCGTTGTTCAGCAGGATAGCCAGCAGGCGAAACTCAATCGGCGTCAGATGTATTTCCTCTTCACCACTGTGTACCAGCCGCGCGGCAATATCCACTTTAATGTTTGAGAATTGAACCACCGGTTCGGGCGTTTGCCCGGTTGCGTGGCGGCGTAAGGCCACGCGTAAACGCGCCTGCAGCTCGCCAATACCAAACGGTTTGCTGAGATAGTCATCGGCACCGGCGTCCAGCGCGGCGATTTTGTCGCTCTCCTCACTGCGGGCAGAAAGCACAATCACCGGGATGGCACTCCATTGTCGCAGGTCGCGAATAAAATCGATGCCGTCACCGTCCGGCAGGCCGAGATCGAGAATGATGAGATCGGGTTTTCGCGTGGCCGCTTCCAGCAGGCCACGTTGCAGCGTTTCTGCTTCGTAAACGCGCAGGCCATCGGCTTCCAGCGCGGTGCGCAGAAAGCGGCGAATGGCCTGTTCATCTTCAACAATCAGTACGTTTGTCACATATCCTCATGAAAATCTTCAAGTTCAGGGGGCGCTTCCTGCGGGAGTGTAACACGGAAGCCTGCGCCACCCTGCGGTCGATTGTGGGCGGTAATCGTCCCGCCGTGTACGTTCACAATCGCCTGACAAATAGCCAGTCCCAGCCCTACGCCCGGTACAGAGGATTCTTTGTTTCCCCGGGAGAATTTGTCGAAAATTGCGAGCTCCTGGCCCGCCGGAATACCGGGGCCATCATCCCATACATCCAGCAGCAGATGCTCACCTTCGACCTGTGCATCAATGCCGATTTGCGCCTGCGGACCCGCGTATTTGATGGCGTTTTCCAGCAGGTTAATCAGCACCCGTTCAAACAGTGGACCGTCAACGTGAATCAACGTCAGCGGCGCCGGAAGCGACAGGTTAATCGGCGCGGCTAAGCCAGGTTCCAGCATTTGCAGGGCGCTGCCCACGACTTCCTCAAGTGTTAACCACTCCTTCTTAAGATTAAAGCCGCCAGACTGGATCCGCGCCATATCCAGCAAATTATTGACCAGCCGGGTGGTATTGAGCACGTGCTGGCGAATTTCGCTAGCCTGACGGGCGTGAGGGGAGCCTTCGCTGGCGAGGTCCAGCGTTAAAATCTCCGCCTGGCCAAACAGCACCGTGAGCGGCGTGCGTAAATCATGAGAGAGTGCTGCCAGCAGGGCATTGCGGATGCTTTCTCGCTCGCTGGCAAGGCGCGCCAGTTCTTCGCTGGCGGTCAGCGTCAGACGCTCGAGTGCGCTGGCAACCAGCAAGGTAAAGGTTTCCAGCAGACGCTGCTGTTCCGGGATCATCAGCTGACGCAGATTCCCCGGCTCCACAACCAGTAGCCCGTGCGTTTTGTCAGCACTTTTCAGCGGCAAGATCTGATATGGCACGCCGGGGAGGGTATCGGTGCCTGCGCCTGCTGGCTGCCCTTTATCAAAACTCCATTGGGCAATGGCGTCATCCCACGGCGTCATACCCTGCTGCTGCGTCAGCGGTGCCAGCTTTCCGTGCCCATCTGGCAATAACACCTGGCTGCGGGCCTGAAAGGTGGAGGCGATAAACTGTTCGCTGGTGGTGGCGATATCTTTCTGGCTACGTCCCACGGCCAGCGCTTTGGACATCTCGTACAGATGACGCGTTCGCTGCTCCCGATAACGCGCGACCCGAGCCTGATAACGCACGCCCGCGGTCAGATTCCCGATAACCAGTCCGACCGTTAACATTACCGTAAAAGTGAGCAGATACTGGACGTCTGAGACGGCAAGCGTCCCACGTGGCGCAATAAAGAACAGATCGAAGCTGGCGACGTTGATCATGGTCGCCACTACCGAGGGCCAACGACCATAAAACAGGGCGATAACCACCACGCCTAACAGATAGAGCATCACCAGATTGGCGGCGTCAAAGGCAACCAGCCATTGCATGGCAATCAGCGTAATGAAGGCGCACAGCGCGGCGGCCACCAGACAGCCCTGAATTTGTACCCGCCATTTATCCTTAAAAGTGCGAGTATCCATGGTTTGGGCTGCTGCGCGTGGTGGAGGCTCGTCCAACGCGACAATCATCAGATCGAGATCCGGGGCACGATGAGCCAGCTTGTCGGCAAAGGAGTCGCTGCGCCACCAGCGGCGCGTGGTTGGCCGTCCCAGCACAATTTTTCCCAGGTTATGCTCCCGGGCGTAACGAATCACCGCCTTGTCTTCGGCGGGATCGGAAAGGGTGGCGGTTTCCGCACCCAGTTCCTGTGCCAGCCGTAGCGCGCTTAAGATCGCACGGCGCTGTTTTTCCGGGAGCTGATGCAGCGCCGGGGTTTCGACATACACCGCGTGCCACACGCTGCCAAGGCGAGCAGCCAGACGTGCGGCGGCGCGTACCAGCTTTTCACTGCCGGTATTGTGTCCAATACACAGCAAAATCGCGTCACGGGTGTGCCAGACTTTTTCCTCTCCCGGTCGTCCTCGCCAGGCGCGCATTTGATCGTCTACCCGATCGGCGGTACGGCGCAGGGCCAGTTCGCGCAGGGCGATTAAATTACCTTTGCGAAAGAAATGTTCGATTGCCCGTTCAGCCTGACCGGCGATATACACCTTGCCTTCGTTGAGGCGCTGGCGTAAGTCGTCAGGCGGCAGATCGACCAGCACCACATCGTCAGCGGCATCGAAAAAGGGATCGGGGACGGTTTCACGCACCTGAATACCGGTCACGCCGCTGACCACGTCGTTCAGGCTTTCCAGATGCTGCACGTTTACGGTGGTAAAAACATCAATGCCCGCTTCCAGCAGCTCTTCAATGTCCTGCCAGCGACGAGGATGGCGTGAGCCTGGCACATTGCTGTGCGCCAGTTCGTCCATCAATATCAGCGCCGGGCGGCGGGCGAGAGCCGCATCAAGATCGAACTCGCTGATGCGTCGCCCGCGGTGAGTCTGACGTTTTAACGGCAGCACGGCCAGACCGTCCAGCAGCGCGGCGGTCTCTTTGCGTCCGTGGGTTTCCACCACACCGATCAACACATCCAGGCCTTGCGCCCGCAGCCGCTGGGCCTCCGCTAGCATGGCCCACGTTTTACCCACGCCGGCACAGGCACCGAAGAAAATTTTCAGTTTTCCACGATGCGGGGCGGTCGTTTGTTCCAGTAAACGGTCCGGATCGGGGCGTAAGGGTTCGCTATGCATGTCCTTTGTCTCAGTGCTTATCCAGCGCTAAATTAAGTTCCACCAGGTTCACCACCGGTTGACCGATAAAACTGACCAGCGGCTTTTGCGTGTATTGTGCAACCAACTGCGTAACCTCTTCAACGCTGAGGTTGCGCGCTTGCGCCACGCGTGGAATCTGCCAGGCAACGGCCTCTGGCGTCAGGTTATTATCCAGCCCGCTGGCGGATGCGGTTACTAACTCCACAGGAACGACAGGGCTGGCCTGCGGGTTGGCGGCACGCAGCGCGGCAATCCGCTTTTGCAGTTGCTTATCCAGCTCCGGGTTGCTGGCGGCCAGATTACTGCCACCCGAACCCATTGGATTATAGGGTATTTCCGCCGTTGCTGACGGGCGTCCCTGAAAATATCCGGCGGCGGTAAAGTGTTGCCCGATGCGTTCAGAACCGCGGATCGTCTGACCTTCACGGATGAGTGAACCGTTGGCCTGATGGGGAAACCACCATTGTCCCAACGCGGTGGTCAGCAGCGGGTAAACCCCGCCGGTAATAAGCATCAGGAAAAGTAATGTCGATAATGCAGGACGTAATCCATTCATCTTAAACCTCACACCAGACCCAACAGGGTCAGCAGTAAATCAATCACTTTAATGCCAATAAACGGCACGACCAGACCACCCAGGCCGTAAACCCACAGATTGCGACGTAACATGGCGGAGGCGGACAACGGTTTGTAGCTCACCCCTTTCAGTGCCAGTGGGATCAGAAAGACAATCACCAGCGCATTGAAGATAACCGCGCTGAGGATTGCCGAATCCGGCGAATGCAGACGCATCACGTTAAGCGCGTTGAGCTGCGGATAGGTGGCGGCAAACGCCGCCGGAATAATGGCAAAATATTTGGCGACGTCGTTGGCAATACTGAAGGTGGTCAGTGAACCGCGCGTCATCAGCATCTGTTTGCCAATGTGGACCACTTCGATAAGCTTGGTGGGGTTAGAATCAAGGTCCACCATGTTGCCCGCTTCTTTAGCCGCCTGGGTCCCGGAGTTCATGGCGACCGCAACGTCTGCCTGCGCCAGTGCGGGGGCGTCGTTCGTGCCGTCACCGGTCATTGCCACCAGACGGCCTTCCGCCTGGTACTGACGAATCAGCGCCAGTTTGGCTTCCGGTGTGGCTTCGGCTAAAAAGTCATCTACCCCGGCTTCTGCCGCGATCGCCGCGGCGGTCAGGCGGTTATCGCCGGTGATCATCACCGTTTTGATGCCCATTTTGCGCAGTTGGGCAAAACGTTCTTTGATCCCGCCTTTAACGATATCTTTCAGGGCAATCACGCCCAGCACTCGCGCACCTTCGGCAACGACCAGCGGCGTCGCGCCAAGGCGGGCAACGCTTTCCACTTTCTGCTCCACGTCGGCTGGAAAGTGCCCGCCGTTGGCCTCGACGTGACGACGAATGGCGTCAACCGAGCCTTTACGGATCATGCGGTCGTCGATGTTAATGCCGCTCATCCGGCTTTGCGCGGTGAACGGCACAAACGTGGCGTGCAGCGATTGCACATCGCGTATGCGCAGATTAAAGCGCTGTTTTGCCAGAATCACGATGCTGCGACCTTCCGGCGTTTCATCCGCCAGTGATGAAAGCTGCGCCGCGTCGGCCAGCGTTTTTTCGTCGACACCGTGGGCGGGAATAAAATCTGATGCCTGACGGTTACCCAGCGTAATGGTGCCGGTTTTATCCAGCAACAGTACGTCGACGTCACCTGCTGCTTCGACCGCCCGCCCGCTGGTGGCGATCACGTTCGCGCCGAGCATTCGGCTCATACCGGCCACGCCAATCGCCGAGAGTAGCCCACCAATAGTTGTCGGGATCAGGCACACCAGCAGGGCAACCAGCACCGTGACGCTAACTGCACTGCCGCCCCAGGCCGAGAACGGCCACAGGGTGGCGGTTGCCAGTAAAAAGACGATGGTCAGGGCTATCAGCAGGATTGTCAGCGCGATTTCGTTGGGCGTCTTACGCCGCTGGGCGCCTTCAACCATGGCGATCATCCGGTCGAGGAAGGTTTCACCGGGGTTCACGCTGCATTCGATAACCAGCCAGTCGGAAAGAATGCGGGTCCCGCCGGTTACGGAAGCAAAATCACCGCCGGACTCACGGATAACCGGCGCAGATTCCCCGGTAATGGCGCTTTCGTCCACCGATGCGCCGCCTTCAATCACCTCGCCGTCGCAGGGAATAATATCGCCTGCTTCCACCAGTACGATATCGCCTTTGCGTAGTTCCTCTGCGGGAACATGATCCATCCCGGCCCCGTATTTCGGTTCACGCAATTTGCGGGCAAACGCCGTTTTTTTAACCCCTTTCAGGCTGTTGGCCTGGGCTTTACTGCGTCCTTCCGCCAGCGCTTCGGCAAAGTTGGCGAACAGGACGGTGACCCACAGCCAGAGGCTTATCGCACCGGTAAACAGGGCGTTCCCTGTCATGTGCCCGGTTGCCATGGCGACGGTTAACAAGGTTGTCAGCAGGCTGCCCAGCCAGACGATAAACATTACCGGGTTGCGCCACTGGGTATGTGGGCTTAACTTTTTAACGGCGTCCATCAGCGCCTGTGCGACCAGAGACGGTTCGAACAGTGCCAGTTGTTTGCGACTCATAACAATGTGCTCCGCATCGCTCAACGTAAAGAGAGGTATTCTGCGACCGGGCCAAGCGCCAGTGCAGGAATAAAGGTGAGGGCGCCAACCAGTAACACCGTACCGATCAACAACCCGACAAACAGTGGGCCGTGGGTGGGGAGCGTCCCCTGACTTGCCGGTTGGCTCTTTTTACCCACCAGCGAACCGGCAATTGCCATCACCGGAATAATGACCCCGAAGCGGCCAAAGAACATGCACAACGCCAGCAGGCAGTTCCAGTAAGGATTGTTGGCGCTTAACCCGGCAAAGGCGCTGCCGTTGTTGTTGGCGGCAGACGACACGGCGTACAGTACTTCGCTGAAACCATGCGGGCCGGGGTTGAGCATGGCGCTACGACCCGCGTCGCTCATCATGGCTATCGCTGTGCCGATCAACACCAGCGCAGGAGTGACCAGAATCGCCAGCGCGGTCATTTTCATTTCGCGCACGTCGATTTTCTTACCCAGATATTCCGGCGTGCGCCCGATCATCAGTCCGGCGATAAACACTGCCAGCAGGACGAACAGCAGCATGCCGTATAAACCGGAGCCCACGCCGCCGAACACCACTTCGCCAATCTGCATCAACCACATCGGTACCATCCCGCCCAGTGCGGTGAAGGAGTCGTGCATCGCGATGACCGCCCCACAGGAGGCCGCCGTTGTGACGACCGCGAACAGACTGCTGACCAGTACGCCAAAGCGGCTCTCTTTCCCTTCCATATTGAGACTGCTGTCTGCGCCAAATGCCAGCAGATGTGGGTTTCCTTGAACTTCCGCCCACATCACAATCGCCACGCAGATGACAAAAATCAGCGACATGGCCCACAGTAAGGTGCGTCCCTGACGGCGATCGCCCACGACATCGCCAAAGGCAAAGCACAGGGCGGCAGGAATGCAAAAGACAGCCAACATCTGCACCATATTGGTCAAGGCGGTTGGGTTTTCAAACGGATGCGATGAGTTAGCATTAAAGAAGCCGCCGCCGTTGGTACCGAGCATTTTAATGGCCTCCTGCGAGGCAACCGGTCCCATTGGTAACAGCTGCTTGACGCCTTCAAGGGTGGTGAATGACTGATAGGGCAGCAGGTTTTGCAGTGCGCCTTGCTGAATAAAGAACAGGGCAATAAGCAGAGAAAGAGGGAGCAGGATCCACAGCGTAATGCGCACCAGATCCACCCACGCATTGCCCAGGGTATTCATATTCTGGCGCGTAAAGGCGCGGATTAGGGCAAAAATCACCGCAATACCGGTCGCCGCAGACAGAAAATTCTGCACGGTTAAGCCAGCCATCTGGCTAAAGTAGCTTAAAGTGGTTTCGCCACTGTAAGACTGCCAGTTGGTATTGGTGACAAAACTCACGGCGGTATTCAGCGCAAGATGCCATGACAGCCCCGGTAGCTGCTGAGGATTCAGTGGTAACAAGTTTTGCGCCATCAGCAGGGAAAACAGCACCAGCAGACCCAGGATATTGAGCATCAGGATCGCCAGCAGGTACTGTTTCCAGTTCATCTCATGTTGTGAAACGCCTAACCCGCGCCAGAGAATACGCTCAACACCGGTTACGCCCGGAAGGGGGATGTTGGTGATGAGTCGTGCCAGCACGGCACCCAGCGGTCTGGCGATGACAAATAACACCAGTAAGAAACTGGCGATGAGTAAAAATCCTTGTGCCGCCATCAGAACGCCTCCGCCTTAATCAGGGCATACACCAGATAACCGAGTAATAAAAAAACCAGCACAATGCCAGTTATCACGCCTGCACTCACGGTGCACCTCCAGTGACATCAATGTGATAACCAGAGCGTAGGTTTTTGGTTGCAAAGATTTCGCAAAAATTGGCGGGTGGGGTGTAAAAAAAGTATAAAAATGGCAAAGACCGTTATTTAACTAATGATTAGTATTAATTTAACTTTTATGTAACCTAATTACAGCTTCAGGCTAAACGGAGCATCAATAGACAAAAATAAGTGGTCGGATGAGTAGCAAAATTACACACAAGGCGGTATTATTTTCATCAGTTAACCAAATTTATTTTCCGGTGCTATTCACCGAACAGATTGAGGGGAGAAAAGTATGGAACTCTATAAAGAATATCCAGCGCACATTGTCTTATTACGCCGTACTTTCGCCGTCGTGGCGGGCGTGCTGGCGCTGCCGGTGATGCTGTTCTGGAAAGATCGCGCCCGTTTTTACAGCTACCTGCACCGCGTCTGGTCGAAAACCAGTGATAAACCGGTGTGGATGGATCAGGCTGAAAAAGCCACCTGCGATTTCTATTAAGTCATCGTAATTGCTAAAAAAACCGCCAACAGCAATGTGGCGGTTTTTTTATGCGCTGACGTCTACACTTACCCGAATAACGGAAAAGGAGTCGTGATGAGCAAAAGAATTCCTGTGGGTATCCGCACGTGTCAGGCGACAGCAGCGAGTGAGAAACCGCCGTTCGACGACAGTACTCTGGTGCGTATTTATGCGCTGCATGAACTGTATAAGCTTCGACAGCGCGGGCTAACGCGCGGGGCCTTGATTGACTATCACACCCGCTACAAACTGATCCTGCTGGCGCACTCCCAGCCAGAGTATCGTGAACTTGGCCCCTTCGTTGCCGCCATCCACGAATGGCAAAGTCTCGATGCGTTTTTTAATGAGTACCGCTTACGACTGACGCATTTGCTGTTCAATAATGCAACCCGACGTAATCACACCAATGTCCTGATGCACGTTCAGGGTTATTTCCGCAATCAACTCGATCTGCATCAACGTCAGGAACTGACCTCGATAATCTATAGCTATCGACGTGAAGCGCAGCCACTGCTTGCACCGTTAATGCTCATCAAACACTATATGGCCGAGCACCCGAACACCTGGCTGTCCGGGCAACGTTATTTTGAACTCTGGCCGGCAATTCTGGATTTGCGCGGCAAAAATTAATTTATCTGCGGGAGTTTTATGACCACGCATCTGGTCTGGTTTCGGCGTGATTTGCGCCTGCATGACAATCTTGCTCTTGCGGCGGCGTGTCGGGATCGTTCAGCCCGGGTGTTGGCGCTATATATCTCCACCCCAGAACAATGGGCGGCGCATGATATGTCTGCGCGTCAGGCGGCGTTTATCAGCGTGCAGTTGAATGCGCTACATGCGGCGTTGGCAGAAAAAGGGATCCCGCTGCTGTTTCATGAAGTTGCCGATTTTGCTGCCAGCGTGGAGACAGTAAAACGTGTTTGCGCACAGCATGACGTCAGCCGACTGTTTTATAACTATCAGTATGAAATCAACGAACGGCAGCGTGATGCAAGGGTCGAGAAGCAGTTGCCTGACGTCGTGTGCGAAGGCTTTGACGACAGTGTGATCTTACCCCCGGGCGCGGTTATGACCGGCAATCATGAAATGTATAAAGTCTTTACGCCGTTTAAAAATGCCTGGCTGAAGCGAATTAAAGACGGCATTCCGGAATGTGTTAGCGCGCCAATGGTGCGGGAGAGTGGGGCGCTCAACGCGCCGTTAACGCCACTCACGCTGAATTATCCGCAGCAAGATTTTGATGCAGCACTTTTCCCGGCGCAAGAAAAACGGGCTATCGCGCAGTTACGCCAGTTTTGTCAGCAGGCCGCGAGCGACTATGAGCAACAGCGTGATTACCCGGCCATTGAAGGCACCAGTCGCTTGTCTGCGAGTCTGGCTACGGGCGGGCTATCGCCGCGTCAATGCCTGAACCGTCTGTTAGCCGAACAGCCGAAGGCGCTAGAGGGCGGTGCCGGGAGCGTCTGGCTAAATGAACTTATCTGGCGCGAATTTTACCGTCATTTAATGACTTACCATCCGGCGCTGTGCCGACATCAACCGTTTATTCGCTGGACTGACCGTGTGCAATGGCAGAACAACGCGGCGCATCTTCAGGCGTGGCAGACGGGAAATACGGGATACCCCATTGTTGATGCCGCGATGCGCCAGCTTAACGCTACCGGCTGGATGCATAACCGTTTACGCATGATCGCCGCCAGCTTCCTGGTGAAAGATCTGTTGATTGACTGGCGTAAAGGCGAGCAGTATTTCATGTCGCAACTGATCGACGGCGACCTGGCGGCCAATAATGGTGGCTGGCAGTGGGCTGCGTCTACAGGAACCGACGCGGCACCGTATTTCCGCATTTTTAATCCCACCACTCAGGGGGAAAAGTTCGACCGCGACGGTGAGTTTATCCGCCGGTGGGTTCCCGAGTTGCACGACGTACCTGGTAAAGCGATCCACGATCCGTGGACGTGGGCGGAAAAAGCGCAGGTTACCCTCAGTTATCCCCGTCCGATTATTGATCATAAGCAGGCCAGGCTAGCGACGCTGGCGGCCTACGAGGCGGCACGCAAGGGGTGAGCGTGCGGTCGATTTCTGCGTACTGCCTTCCGGTAGCATGGTTGTGCCAGATGACGACATCATGGCTCACAGGCGAATGGCGTTGCTGGAACTGATGCAAAAGCATATCCGTCAGCGGGATTTGATGGGGCTGGTAGAGCAACTGAGCACACTGCTACTAACAGGTTGCACTAATGACACGCAGCTACAGGCGATGTTTAATTACATTCTGCAATCCGGCGATGAATCTCGTTTCACTGAATTTATGCAAGAGATGACGCAACGGATCCCCCAACACAAGGAGAGGCTGATGACTATTGCGGAGCGGTTACGGTTAGATGGAGTACAGGAAGGGCTGCAACAAGGACTACAGCAAGGTAAGCAAGAAGCCGCGTTGCGTATTGCGCTAACCATGCTGGCACAAGGAATAGATCGCGAAATGGTATTACTGATTACCGGTTTGGCTGAAGAGGATTTGGCAGCGAATAATGCGTAACCGTCTGATAAAAAACAGGCCCGACTCATATGACATCATCGGGCCTGTTAACTCAGGACTCTAGCGCCAGCGCGCGTTTTTTAAATTTAAGTGACTGGTACAGCCAAATCAGCAGCACCAGCGCCACGCAGGCCAACGCACCCCAGGTAATTTCGCTAAAGACGTCAATATACGCGTTGATGGAATAGTTGATGGCCCCGGAGGCATCAAACGCGCCTTGTGACGTCTGGTCGGCAATCACCCCCGCCAGATAGTTGGCAATAGCGCCGGACAGCAGCATATAGATTCCGGTTAACACGCCGGTGACGCCAGGGATCTCAATGCGCGTAATCTGCGACATGGCGACCGGGTCGATAAACAGTTCGGCAAATCCCATTACCGCCAGCCCCAACACCATCAGCGGCATCGAGGAGTGGCCGTAAGCGGCGGACCAGCGGGCGCTTAAGGTCAGAATACAGAATCCGGCGCTCATCAACCCTAGGCCGAGGGCAAATTTTCCCCAGATGCGCACGGTACGATTACCACTGACGCTTTCTTTGACTACCCAGGCCAGCACGATGCCGCACAGCATCACGGCAAAGGCGTTAACCGACTGGAACATGGCGGTAGGAATGGAATATCCCAGAATATCGCGATTCACAAAGCGGTCGATATACAGGCTGATGGAGCTGCCGCCCTGCTGCGCAAAGGCCCAGAACAGCAGGCTGAAGAACGTCAGCGTGACGATAAGTCCCAGTTCCTTGCGCTGCTTTTGCGTTTGCGCCTGACGGTAAATTTTGACCAGAACGGCCAGACCAATGACGGTGGCGACGATCAGCGCATACACGGACCACTCTTTCCAGAATAGAACGGTAATCAGTAGCGGGGCGGCGACCAGCAGCACTAACAGCCAGGCCCAGTTTGGCAGAACAAACGTTCTGGCACACAAGACCGCTTTGTTGACGCCGGTAGTGTGGGCGAAATGCCGGTTTCCGCACAAGAAAATCACCAGTCCTGCCAGCATACCAATTGCGGCCAGCGCGAAGCCCATCGCCCAGCTGTATTCTTCCTGCACATAGCCACAGGCAATGGGAGCGATAATCGAACCGATATTTCCGGCGGCGTAGAGCAGTGAGAACCCGCCATCTCGGCGCGGATCGTCGGTGTGATACAGCTCACCCAGCAGGCAGCTAATGTTGGATTTAAACAGACCGTAGCCGCAGACAATGATCGCCAAAGATAAATATAGGAACGCTGGCGCTATTTCACTGGCACCCAGTACCAGGTGCCCAACCGCCATTAACAATGCGCCAATCATCACCGCCATACGGTTACCAAGGACCTTATCCGCCAGGTATCCGCCAAGAATAGGCGTGACATACACCAGCGAACAGTAAGCGCTGAACAACGCATACGCATGAGTATCGTTGTACTTGAGTTGGTTGGTGAGATACAGGATCAGCAGGGCGCGCATGCCGTAAAAACTGAAGTATTCCCAAATTTGCAGCGCGACGACGTAATAAATTGCGCGTGGCTGAGATGCGTGTTTATTCATTCTATTCTCGAAGTAAATGCCTCACGCCAGGATGAACGTACTGCGTGAGCGTGTTTCCTTGAAGTTATAACTTTGATACAGATCTGATTATTTTTGCAATATGCTGTCTGATTGCATAAATATACATGAATAAAATCACGTAGTGGTAAGCAATTTACGTTCAAACGGCGAGTGAGTGTTTCTTGATGTGTCAGTGAAATGGTTATCGACGAATGGAGGCGGGGACGCTATTTTACATAAGCAGTATTGCTGATTGGACAGGCAGAAATTATGACAACGAGGGCGATGATGAAAAACACCGAGCTGGAACAACTGATCAACGACAAACTGAACAGCGCCGCGATTAGCGACTATGCGCCGAATGGTTTGCAGGTTGAGGGCAAAGAGACGGTGCATAAAATCGTGACCGGCGTGACAGCAAGCCAGGCCTTGCTGGATGAGGCTGTGCGCCTGGGCGCTGATGCGGTCATCGTTCATCACGGTTACTTCTGGAAAGGCGAATCTCCGGTAATTCGTGGCATGAAGCGCCATCGTCTGAAAACGCTGCTGGAAAATGACATCAACCTGTATGGCTGGCACCTGCCGTTGGATGCTCACCCGGAGCTGGGTAACAACGCACAGCTGGCGGCGCTGTTGGGCATTACCGTGATGGGTGAAATCGAGCCGTTGGTACCGTGGGGTGAACTTGCCATGCCGGTGCCGGGGCTGGAATTTGCCTCGTGGATTGAGGCGCGTTTAGGACGTAAACCATTGTGGTGTGGCGATAGCGGGCCGGAAAAAATTCAGCGCGTTGCCTGGTGCACCGGGGGAGGGCAGAGCTTCATTGATAGCGCGGCCCGTTTTGGTGTTGATGCATTTATTACCGGCGAAGTCTCAGAGCAAACTATTCACTCAGCCCGTGAGCAGGGGCTGCATTTCTATGCCGCCGGACACCATGCCACCGAACGCGGCGGTATCCGGGCGTTAAGTGAATGGCTGAATGAAAATACCGAGCTGGATGTATCGTTTATCGATATTCCTAACCCCGCCTAATGAATCAGGTTGTAAAAAGAGGGACGAAAGTGCAGCGAGCGCGTTGTTATCTGTTAGGTGAAACTGCGGTGGTTCTGGAACTGGAACCCCCCATTACGCTGGCGACCCAGAAACGCATTTGGGGTTTGGCTCAGCGCCTGGTTGATGCCCCGAATGTGCTTGAAGTGATCCCGGGTATGAACAATATCACGGTGACGCTGCGTAATCCGCAAACCCTGGCGCTGGATGCCATTGAACGGCTGCAACGCTGGTGGGAGGAGAGTGAAGCACTGGAGCCGGAGTCGCGCTTTATTGAAATTCCGGTGACCTACGGCGGAAAGCAGGGACCGGATCTGGCCGATGTCGCACAACACAGTGGATTAAGCGAAAAGCAGGTCGTTGAATTGCATGCTTCTGTTGACTATGTGGTCTGGTTTTTAGGCTTTCAGCCAGGGTTCCCCTATCTCGGGAGCTTACCGGAACAACTGCATACCCCGCGACGTGCGGAACCGCGTCTGATTGTTCCAGCAGGTTCGGTCGGTATCGGCGGTTCACAAACCGGTATCTACCCGCTCACCACGCCGGGAGGATGGCAGTTGATAGGGCATACCGCCATTAAGTTGTTTGATCCCCGCCGGGATGAACCCATCCTGTTACGACCAGGAGATACCGTGCGCTTTGTACCGCAGAAGGAGGGAGTATGTTAACTATCATTCGTGCCGGTATGTACACCTCCGTCCAGGACGGCGGTCGTCATGGTTTTCGCCAGTCAGGAATCAGCCACTGTGGGGCGCTGGATAAGCCCGCATTGAACGTTGCCAACCTGCTGGTGGGCAACGATGCAAATGCCGCCGCGCTGGAGATAACGCTCGGTCAGTTGGTGGTGGAGTTTGACGCAGATAGCTGGTTTGCCTTGACCGGCGCGGGGTGTGATGCGCATTTAGACGGTAACCCGGTGTGGAGCGGATGGCGACTGCCGGTGAAAGCAGGACAACGTCTGACGCTAAAACGTCCGCAACATGGCATGCGCAGTTATCTGGCAGTGGCGGGCGGCATTGATGTCCCCAATGTAATGGGCTCAAGCAGTACCGACCTGAAAGTCGGCATCGGCGGTCTGGAAGGGCGTCTGTTACGCGACGGCGACAGGCTGGCGGTGGGCGTTTCCACTCGACGGTTCAGCGGACCGCAGGGGGTAAAACAGCTGATGTGGGGCAACCGCATTCGTGCGTTGCCCGGACCTGAGTATCATGAGTTTGATGAAGCTTCGCAGGCGTCATTCTGGCGTTCACCGTGGCAGCTCAGCCCGCAGAGTAACCGCATGGGGTATCGCCTGCAGGGACAGCCGTTAACGCGCACTACCGATCGTGAACTGTTGTCACATGGTCTGCTTCCCGGCGTGGTGCAGGTGCCGCATAACGGCCAGCCGATCGTGCTGATGAACGACGCCCAGACCACGGGCGGTTATCCGCGTATCGCCTGTATTATTGAGGCGGATATGTACCATCTGGCACAAATTCCCCTCGGCCAGCCAATTCATTTTGTTCAGTGCTCGCTGGAGGAAGCGCTAAAGGCGCGTCACGACCAGCAGCGTTATCTGGAACAATTAACATGGCGACTTAACGATGAAAATTGATCTGAATGCAGACCTCGGTGAAGGCTGCGCAAATGACGCCGCGCTGCTGCAACTGGTGTCTTCTGCCAACATTGCCTGCGGATTTCACGCCGGCGATGCGCAAACCATGCTGGCAAGCGTGCGTGAGGCGCTAAAAAACGGCGTGGCAGTGGGGGCGCACCCAAGTTTCCCGGATCGGGAAAACTTCGGCCGTAGCGCCATGACCCTGCCCGTCGACACGGTTTACGCCCAGACGCTGTATCAAATCGGTGCGCTGGCGGCGATAACCCGGGCGGAAGGTGGCGTGATGCGCCACGTCAAACCGCACGGCATGTTGTACAACCAGGCCGCCAGGGATCCACAGTTGGCGGATGCCATCGCCAGGGCGGTGCATGCCTGCGATCCGTCGCTGGTGCTGGTGGGGCTGGCGGGTAGCGAACTGATTCGGGCCGGCGAGCATTATGGTCTGCAGACGCGTCAGGAGGTGTTTGCCGATCGCGGCTATCAGGCGGATGGCAGTCTGGTTCCGCGTAGTCAGCCGGGGGCGCTGATTGAAGACGAAGAGCAGGCGTTGGCGCAAACCTTACAAATGGTGCAGTCCGGGAGAGTAAAAAGCCAAACCGGAGAATGGGCCAACGTCACGGCACAGACGGTCTGTATTCATGGTGATGGTGAGCACGCACTCGCTTTTGCCCGCCGTTTGCGCAGCGCGTTTAATGCATGCAATATTGAAATTATCGCATAATATTTTTTATACAAAACAATAATATACAACACAACAACATAAGGGATTTAATTATGGGAGAGGCTATTTCTCTCTGGCCATTGACGGGGATCGCCGTCATCGTGGTCGGATTTCTTTTACGTTTTAACCCGGTATTGGTGGTTATCATTGCCGGGATCGTCACCGGGTTGGCGGCGCATATGCCGATCGCCACTATCCTCGAAAAACTGGGTGAAGGTTTTCTCAACACCCGCAACCTGCCGTTTATCTTATTGATTCCACTGGCGGTCATCGGCCTGCTGGAGCGCCATGGCCTGAAAGAACGCGCCCAGGCGTGGATCGCGAAAATCCGTAGCGCCACCAGCGGCCGTTTGCTGATTGTCTATCTGTTTATTCGTGAAGCGACCGCCGCGCTGGGATTAACCAGTCTGGGTGGCCATCCGCAAATGGTGCGTCCGCTACTGGCGCCGATGGCAGAAGGGGCCGCTGAGAAAAATCACGGTGAACTGCCAGGCTCTGTACGCTATCGCCTGCGCGCGATGTCGGCGGCGACCGATAACGTTGGGCTGTTTTTCGGCGAAGATATCTTTGTGGCCTTCGGGGCAATCATCTTCATGCACAACTTTATGCTGGAGTCCGGCGGGATCCAGACCGAGCCGCTGCACATTGCCTTGTGGGGGATCCCAACGGCGATTTGTGCCTTCCTGATCCACGGCGCGCGCTTGTGGCGGCTGGATAACTATCTGCAACGAGAAGTCGCGAAAGCGAATGCCGCAGCGAAAGGAGAAGCGAAATGAATTTTCAGCAAAGCTATCTCTACTGGCTGGCGGGTGCGGTCTTGTTGATTGTGGCCGTGATGTCCTGGCAGGACAAAGCGAACCCCCGGCGTTTAACCACCGGTCTGTTCTGGGGCGTGTACGGTCTACTGTTTTTGCTGGGTGACTGGACCTATTCACTGTTTGGCGATAAACGTACGGTGCATATCGCGGTGGGTATCGCGGTGGTCGTACTGGCGCTAATCGCCGGTTTTGGCGGCGTGAAGCTCGGCAGCTACCATCAACGTACACAACAACAGCGTGAAGAAAGCGCCAGTCGACTGGGCAACCGGCTGTTTTTCCCGGCGCTGGCGATCCCGGTGGTCACTGTTGTCGGCGTGCTGATGTTCAATCATATTCCGGGTTTACAGAATGCGCTGTTTGGACCGGGGAATCACGCCACGCTGGTGACGCTGTTTTCAATGACCGCCGGTTCGCTGATTGGTCTGGCAATGGCGGTTAAAATGACCCATGAGCGGGCACATCAGCCGATTCAGGAAGCGCGTCGTCTGCTGGACTCCATCGGCTGGGCGTTCATTCTGCCGCAAATTCTTGCCACGCTCGGACTGCTGTTTACGGCGGCGGGCGTCGGCAGCGGCATTTCGTATCTGACGCAGGAATATCTGGCGGTGGACAGCCGCTTTATTGCTGTGGCGGTGTATACCATCGGTATGGCGTTGCTGACCATGATTATGGGTAACGCGTTTGCCGCCTTCCCGATTGTGACCGCCGGGATTGGGATTCCAATCCTCGTCTTGCAGCACGGCGGCAATCCGGCGGTGATGGCGGCAATTGGCATGTTCTCGGGTTATTGCGGCACGTTGATGACGCCAATGGCGGCAAACTTTAACATCGTGCCGGCGGCGCTGCTGGAGCTGCCGGATAAAAACGCGGTGATTAAAGCGCAGGTGCCGACCGGCATCCTGCTGTTGCTGGTGAACGTGTTCCTGATGTATTTCCTGATGTTCCTGTAAGGAGGAAGGATGAAAACGGTATTAATCACCGGATTTGAACCCTTTGGTGGCGAGTCAGTTAACCCTTCCTGGGAAGTGGTCTCGGGGCTCGACAATGCTATCATCGCGGGATGCCGCGTCGTGGCGCGCCAGCTGCCGTGCGTATTTGGTGAATCTCTGGCAGTGCTCAATAGTGCGATTGACGCGCTGTCACCGTCGCTGGTGCTGGCGGTTGGTCAGGCCGGAGGTCGTACGGACATCACCGTAGAGCGCGTTGCTATCAACGTGGACGATGCGCGTATTGCGGATAACCGTGGCCAGCAACCGGTAGATGAACCGATTGTGGCCGATGGCCCGGCGGCGTGGTTCAGCACACTGCCGATCAAAGCCATGGTGACGGCCATGCGCAGCGCCGGTATTCCGGCCTCGGTTTCGCAAACCGCAGGTACCTTCGTTTGTAACCACGTGATGTATGGCCTGCTGCACAAACTACGCGACACACCGGCAGTGAAGGGCGGGTTTATTCATATCCCGTATCTGCCACAGCAGGCCGCACAGCATCCTGGTGCGCCAAGTATGGCGAGTGATACGGTGCGTCGTGCGCTGGAAATCGCCATCGTCACGGCGTTACAGGTGGAGCGCGATATCGCCGTGACGGGCGGTGCAACACATTAACAAAGGACAGTATTATGCCTGAAGGCCCGGAGATCCGCCGCGCGGCGGATACCCTGGAGGCGGCAGTCAAAGGCAAACCGTTGACGGATGTCTGGTTTGCCTTTGAGCAGTTAAAACCGTATCAATCTCAACTGATTGGGCAGCGTATTACCCAGCTCGAAACGCGGGGTAAAGCCTTACTCACCCATTTTTCCAATGGTCTGACGTTATATAGCCATAATCAACTGTACGGCGTCTGGCGGGTAGTGGACACGGGGAATATCCCGGAGACTACCCGGGTGCTGCGCGTCAGGCTGCAAACCGCCGATAAAACTATCCTGCTCTATAGCGCGTCGGATATCGAAATGCTGACGCCAGAACAGCTCACCACTCACCCCTTTCTGCAGCGAGTGGGGCCGGACGTCCTGGATCTGCGTTTAACGGTTGATGAGGTTAAGGCACGTCTGCTGTCACCGCGCTTTCGCAACCGGCAGTTTTCTGGCCTGCTGCTGGATCAGGCGTTTCTTGCCGGATTGGGTAACTATCTGCGGGTCGAAATTCTCTGGCAGGTTGGGCTGACGGGGCAACATAAAGCGTCGCAGCTGAGCGATCAACAGCTTAATATGCTGGCACAGGCGCTGCTCGATATTCCGCGTTTATCCTATAACACTCGTGGACTGGCTGATGAGAATAAGCATCACGGGGCGCTGTTTCGCTTTAAAGTCTTTCACCGCGACGGTGAAGCCTGCGAGCGATGCGGCGGGATTATTGAAAAAACGATGCTGTCGTCAAGACCATTTTACTGGTGTCCGGGTTGTCAGAAATAACATAACATGACGCGGTCCCGGTGATGCAGAGGGATATGTCGAATAAGATCACCTGAATCTCTCAAGGTGATGAGCAGGAGTGGAATATGGATGTTAATCGTTTTTTTTGTAACGCCTTACTTATCGCAACAGCCGGTTTCTTTGCCGCGTCGGCCAGTGCTGCTGAATCGGTAGCCCCTCAATGTGAGTCCGGGCCGCGGGATATGGATTATATTTATGAACACGGAGCCCAGACTCGTTGTTTTTATCCGGCCATGACGCTGGAAGAAACGTATCAGGCACTGAGAAAAGCACGGTCGGACCGTCAAAACCTGACACCCACGTTGACCCCAGGTAAGGATCGTAAAATAGAAAATCTTGGGGATACGGATCTCGTGGAATATGTCTGGAAAGGCAAAAACAATCTGCATATTACGCAGAATTTTCCGGGTGGTATGACCGAGTTTATGTTTACCGTGGATAAATCCGGAACGACCGTGACGGAGATTGGGCACCCGGATTAACGCCCCGCGTTAAGACGGCGGTTTTCTCAGCGCATGTGCCGAGATAAAGCGGGCGATGGCCGGCCCGGTGAGCAAAATGCTGAACAGTCGCAGGGTTTGCATCGCCATGATCAGCGCCATATCGGCGTGGCTACCTGCGGCAATTACCGCGACGGAGTCCACTCCGCCTGGGCTGGTCGCCAGATAGGCAGTGAGAAAATCTATCTGCATGTAATGCGCCAGTCCCCAGGCCATAGCGGCGCAAATCGCCATCAGTGAAAAAATGGACAACAGGATCTGCGGCAACGGGCGCAGCGCCATAAAAAAGATCTGCTTGTCAAAACCGAGACCAATTTGCCAACCGATGGCCATATAGGCTATCGCCAGCAGCCATTCCGGCAGTTCAATCACCATCACGCCGCCTGCGTTCAGCAGCGCGCCAGCCAGCATCGGCAGCAGCATCACGCCTGAAGGTATACGCAGTAAGCGTCCGGCAGTACCAGCCACCACGGCCAGCAACAGGGTGCTGAACAAATTGCTGCTCAGCGGCGGAAACCAGACCATTTGCTCGCTGACCGCTTGCGCCCGATCGCCCATTACCAGTCGGGTGACCAGTGCCGCAGCGCCAACCACCAATAGCACGCGCAGATACTGCATAAACGCCACCAGACGGATATCGGCGCCATATTCCTGGGCCATCGCAACCATTGCCGCCGCACCGCCGGGTGAAGATCCCCACGCGCCGGTATTGCCCGGCAGCTTACTGTAGCGAACCAACAGCCAGCCTATTGCGGTGCTGGAGATAAGGGTCGCCAGCAGGATGGCAATCACCACCGGCCAGTGTGCCGCCAGCGTTGTAAAAATGGAGCCGGTGAGGTTTTGCGCAATCATGCAGCCGAGAATGGCCTGAGCGGCAAGAAAGGTACAGCGGGGAGGGTGCAGGGAGATCCCGCGCATACTAAAAATGATACCGACGATCATCGAACCGAGCAGCAATGGGCCCGGGAGATGGATAAACAGCAAGAGCAGGGAAAGAAGTAATGACTGCACAAACAATGCGGCCCACTGCAAAACAGGCATCCCATGCTCCTGAGTATCATTAAGTAACACTCAGTAAATCATAGAGAAAGCAGGATGAAAACAACGGGAGTCAAGAAAGAGAAAGAATGTGCCGGGCATAGCAAGATGTGGATTAAATCCGGCCTACGGAAAAAAAGCGTAGGCCGGATAATCGATAGTGCTGTCAGGCAGAGAATTAACGCTTAATATCAGCTTTAAAATCGCGTTTGTCGTAGCCGGTGTACAGCTGACGAGGACGGGCGATTTTCATGCCGTCGGTGTGCATTTCGTTCCAGTGAGCAATCCAGCCAACGGTACGCGCCATGGCAAAGATTACGGTGAACATGGAAGACGGAATGCCCATCGCTTTCAGAATGATACCGGAGTAGAAGTCGACGTTCGGGTACAGTTTCTTCTCGATGAAGTACGGGTCGTTCAGCGCGATGTGCTCAAGCTCCATCGCCACTTCCAGCAGATCATCTTTAGTGCCCAGTTCTTTCAGCACTTCATGGCAGGTTTCACGCATCACGGTAGCGCGCGGGTCATAGTTTTTGTAAACACGGTGACCAAAGCCCATCAGGCGGAAAGAGTCATTTTTGTCTTTCGCGCGGCGCACAAATTCAGGAATGTGTTTAACTGAGCTGATTTCTTCCAGCATCTTCAGTGCGGCTTCGTTTGCGCCGCCGTGTGCCGGTCCCCACAGGGAAGCAATACCGGCAGCGATACAGGCAAACGGGTTAGCGCCAGAAGAGCCCGCGGTACGTACGGTAGAGGTTGAGGCGTTCTGTTCGTGGTCGGCGTGCAGGATCAGAATACGGTCCATTGCGCGTTCCAGGATCGGATTCACTTCATATTTTTCGCACGGCGTGGAGAACATCATGTTCAGGAAGTTACCGGCGTAAGACAGGTCATTGCGCGGGTAAACAAACGGCTGGCCGATGGAGTATTTGTAGCACATCGCGGCCATAGTCGGCATTTTGGACAGCAGACGGAAGGCGGCAATTTCACGGTGACGCGGATTATTCACATCCAGCGAATCGTGGTAGAACGCAGCCAGCGCCCCGGTGACACCGCACATCACGGCCATCGGGTGGGAGTCGCGGCGGAAACCGTGGAACAGACGGGTGATCTGCTCGTGGATCATGGTATGGCGAGTGACCGTGGTTTTGAACTCGTCGTACTCTTCCTGCGTCGGTTTTTCACCGTACAGCAGGATATAACACACTTCCAGATAGTTGGACTCGGTCGCCAACTGGTCAATCGGGAAGCCGCGATGCAGCAAAATACCTTCGTCACCGTCGATGAACGTAATTTTGGATTCGCAGGATGCGGTAGAGGTGAAACCTGGGTCAAAAGTAAACATGCCTTTTGAGCCAAGACTACGAATATCAATAACGTCCTGACCGAGCGTGCCTTTTAGCACATCCAGTTCGATAGCAGTATCACCGTTTAGAGTGAGTTTTGCTTTAGTATCAGCCATTTACGGTCTCCTTAGCGCCTTATTGCTTAAGACTGCAGAAGTCAGACTTGCTTTCGATACATCAATCAACCGTTACCACTTTGTTATTCGGCTCGCCGCTCTGCGAAAGAGGAGAAAACCAGGGTACAGAGCAATGGGCGCTTGCAGGTAAATCAGTTAACTCATGGTGAATTAGTAACAAATCAACAACTTAGCAATCCGAATTATTAAACCTGTCTACACTAATAACTGTCCTGAATTCATTGGTCAACCTTTCCACACTGTTACATAACTTACTCATCGGTGAAAGAGTGACCCCATAACTTTTACGCATTATATGCTTTTTCTGGTGTTGTTTGTAACAAGTTTGTTTAATGATTGTCAAATCAGATGATTAAAAATTAAAATAATGTTGTTATCGTGACCTATGTCACTGTTCGGGATAAAACCAGACAAACTATATGTAGGTTAATTGTAATGATTTTGTGAACGTCCTATACTGCCGCCAGGTCTCCGGAATACCCTGCAATCCCGAGCCAACCAGCGTTGTAACGTGTCGTTTTAGCAACTGGAAGCAGTGTTTTATATGACGCGTAGTTATAGTAAGGACGCTGTCTGACCCGCACGCAGACCGGAGGAAGGAAACCCCGTCGTCTTTCAGGCGCAGGAGTCTTCATCTTCTGTACCCGAAGTCCAAAGGGAATAATAAGAACAGCATGTGGGCGTTATTCATGATAAGAAATGTGAAAAAACAAAGACCTGTCAATCTGGATCTGCAAACGATTCGGTTCCCAATCACGGCGATAGCGTCCATTCTCCATCGCGTATCTGGAGTGATCACCTTCGTGGCGGTCGGGATACTGCTGTGGTTATTGGGTACCAGCCTTTCCTCCCCTGAAGGTTTCCTCGCGGCATCTTCCATTATGAATAACGTCTTTGTGGAGTTAATTCTGTGGGGAATTCTGATCGCGCTGGCCTACCACGCCGTCATGGGCATTCGCCATCTGTTGATGGATTTTGGCTACATCGAAGAAACCCTCGAAGCAGGGACGCGTTCCGCCAAAATTTCTTTTGTAATCATTGTCGTGCTTTCACTTCTCGCAGGAGTCCTCGTATGGTAAGCAACGCCTCCGCATTAGGACGCAACGGCGTACATGACTTCATTCTGGTCCGTGCTACCGCTATCGTTCTGACGTTATACATCATCTATATGGTCGGCTTCTTCGCCACCAGTGGCACGCTGACCTGGGAAATCTGGACCGGTTTCTTCTCATCGGCATTCACCAAAGTCTTCACCCTGCTGGCACTGTTTTCTATCTTGATTCATGCCTGGATTGGCATGTGGCAGGTGTTGACCGACTACGTTAAACCACTGGCCGTGCGCCTGATTCTGCAACTGGCAATTGTCGTTGCACTGGTGGTTTACGTCATTTATGGATTCGTTGTGGTGTGGGGTGTGTAATGAAACTGCCAGTCAGAGAATTTGATGCTGTTGTGATTGGTGCCGGTGGCGCAGGTATGCGCGCGGCGCTGCAAATTTCCCAGAGCGGCCAGACCTGTGCGCTGCTCTCCAAAGTGTTCCCGACCCGTTCCCATACCGTGTCTGCACAGGGTGGCATCACCGTGGCGCTCGGTAATACCCATGAAGATAACTGGGAATGGCACATGTACGACACCGTCAAAGGGTCGGACTATATCGGTGACCAGGACGCGATTGAATATATGTGTAAGACCGGTCCGGAAGCGATTCTGGAGCTGGACCATATGGGCCTGCCGTTCTCGCGTCTCGACGATGGCACCATCTATCAACGTCCGTTTGGTGGCCAGTCGAAAAACTTCGGCGGCGAGCAGGCGGCACGTACCGCAGCGGCCGCTGACCGTACTGGTCATGCGCTGTTGCACACGCTGTATCAGCAGAACCTGAAAAACCACACCACTATTTTCTCTGAGTGGTACGCGCTGGATCTGGTGAAAAACGCCGATGGCGCAGTGGTCGGGTGTACCGCGCTGTGTATCGAAACCGGTGAAGTGGTTTACTTCAAAGCCCGTGCCACCGTGCTGGCGACCGGTGGTGCTGGCCGTATTTACCAGTCCACCACTAACGCGCACATCAACACCGGTGACGGTGTAGGTATGGCAATCCGTGCCGGTGTACCGGTGCAGGATATGGAAATGTGGCAGTTCCACCCAACCGGTATCGCCGGGGCAGGGGTTCTGGTCACCGAAGGCTGCCGTGGTGAAGGCGGTTACCTGCTGAACAAACACGGTGAGCGCTTTATGGAGCGTTATGCGCCGAATGCGAAAGACCTGGCGGGTCGTGACGTGGTGGCGCGTTCCATCATGATCGAAATCCGCGAAGGTCGTGGCTGTGACGGTCCATGGGGCCCACACGCCAAGCTGAAACTCGACCATCTGGGTAAAGAGGTTCTCGAGTCCCGTCTGCCGGGCATCCTTGAACTCTCCCGTACCTTTGCCCACGTTGACCCGGTGAAAGAACCTATTCCGGTTATCCCAACTTGCCACTACATGATGGGCGGCGTGCCGACCAAGGTAACCGGTCAGGCGCTGACCGTGAACGAGCAGGGCGAAGACGTGGTGATCCCTGGGCTGTTTGCGGTGGGCGAAATCGCCTGCGTATCGGTCCACGGCGCTAACCGTCTGGGCGGCAACTCGCTGCTGGATCTGGTGGTGTTCGGTCGTGCGGTGGGTCTGCATCTGCAGGAATCTATTGCCGAGCAGGGCGACCTTCGCGATGCCACAGAAGATGAGATTGATGCTTCTCTGGAACGATTGAACCGCTGGAACGGTAACCGTGACGGCGAAGATCCGGTGGTCATCCGCAAAGCGCTGCAGGAATGTATGCAGCATAACTTCTCGGTATTCCGTGAAGGTGACGCGATGGCGAAAGGTCTGGAAGAGCTGAAAGCGATTCGCGAGCGTCTGAAAAACGCCCGTCTGGATGATACCTCCAGCGAATTCAACACCCAGCGCGTTGAGTGTCTGGAGTTGGATAACCTGATGGAAACTGCTTACGCCACGGCGGTGTCTGCAAACTTCCGTACTGAAAGCCGTGGCGCACATAGTCGCTTCGACTTCCCGGAACGTGACGATGAAAACTGGCTGTGCCATTCCCTGTACCTGCCAGAATCGGAATCCATGACACGACGTCAGGTCAACATGGAACCGAAACTGCGCCCGGCATTCCCGCCGAAGATTCGTACTTATTAATGCGGAGACAGGACAATGAAACTCGAGTTTTCAGTTTATCGTTATAACCCGGACGTAGACGATGCTCCGCATATGCAGGATTACACCCTGGAAGCGGAAGAAGGTCGCGACATGATGCTGCTCGATGCACTGATGCAGCTGAAAGAAAAAGACCCGTCACTGTCGTTCCGTCGCTCTTGCCGTGAAGGCGTTTGTGGCTCCGACGGTCTGAACATGAACGGCAAAAATGGTCTGGCCTGTATCACACCTATTTCTGCGCTGAATCAGCCGGGCAAAAAAATTGTCATCCGCCCGTTGCCGGGTTTACCGGTGGTGCGCGATTTGGTGGTAGACATGGGGCAATTCTACGCACAGTATGAGAAGATTAAGCCTTACTTGTTGAATAATGGGAAAAATCCACCGGCTCGTGAGCATTTACAAATGCCTGAGCAGCGTGAGAAGCTCGATGGGCTGTATGAATGTATTTTATGTGCATGCTGCTCAACGTCCTGCCCGTCATTCTGGTGGAATCCGGACAAGTTTGTTGGCCCGGCGGGTCTGCTGGCTGCGTATCGCTTCCTGATTGACAGTCGCGACACCGAGACCGACAGCCGCCTGGAAGGTTTAAGTGACGCTTTCAGCGTATTCCGCTGCCATAGCATCATGAACTGCGTCAGTGTATGTCCTAAGGGGCTGAACCCGACGCGCGCCATCGGCCATATTAAGTCGATGCTGCTGAAGCGTAGTGCATAAGTCGTTGTTGCCGGATGGCGACGTAAACGTCTTATCAGGCCTACAGGTACAATCCCGTAGGCCTGATAAGAGAAGCGCCATCAGGCGATAGTAAGTGTAGGAAACCTCTAAAAACTGCCTCTTATCTCTGACAGTTTTTAAAGGTTCCTTCGCGAGCCAATATGACAAAAGAGCTCGCAAGTGAACCCCGGCACGCATACGCGTATGCGTGGTAGTATCCACGGCGAAAATACTCGTCATAGTTCACGTTGCATGTGCGTTGGCTGCACTTGCTCACTCCGGTCACTTACTGGATGTAAGCTCCCGGGGATTCGCAAGCTTGCCGCCTTCCTGAAACGTGAACTATTTAGAGTATTAAATAAGCAGAAAAGATGCTTAAGGGATCACGATGCAGAACAGCGCTTTGAAAGCCTGGTTGGACTCTTCTTACCTCTCTGGTTCGAACCAAAGTTGGATAGAACAGCTCTATGAAGACTTCTTAACCGACCCTGACTCGGTAGATGCTAACTGGCGTTCGACGTTCCAGCAGTTACCTGGTACCGGAGTCAAACCGGATCAACTCCATTCAAAAACGCGTGATTATTTCCGTCGTCAGGCGTTGGCCACCCCACGTCACTCTTCTTCTATTTCCGACCCTGATGCCAATGTGAAGCAGGTTAAAGTCCTGCAGCTCATCAACGCATACCGTTTCCGCGGCCATCAGCATGCGAATCTCGATCCGCTGGGACTGTGGCAGCAAGAAAACGTGGCCGATCTGGATCCGTCTTTCCACGATCTGACCGAAGCCGATCTTCAGGAAAGCTTTAACGTCGGTTCTTTTGCCGGTGGCAAAGATACGATGAAGCTGGGCGAGTTACTGGAAGCACTGAAGCAAACCTACTGCGGCCCGATTGGCGCCGAGTACATGCATATCACCAGCACCGAAGAGAAACGCTGGCTTCAACAGCGTATCGAATCCGGTCGCGCGGCGTTCAGCGGTGAAGAGAAAAAACGTTTCCTCAGTGAACTGACTGCAGCAGAAGGTCTGGAGCGCTACCTGGGGGCCAAGTTCCCGGGCGCAAAACGCTTCTCGCTGGAAGGTGGTGATGCGTTAATTCCAATGCTCAAAGAGATGATCCGCCATGCCGGCAACAGCGGCACGCGTGAAGTGGTTCTGGGCATGGCACACCGCGGTCGTTTGAACGTGCTGGTGAACGTGCTGGGCAAACGCCCACAAGAGCTGTTCGACGAATTTGCGGGCAAACATAAAGAACACCTCGGCACCGGCGACGTGAAGTACCATATGGGCTTCTCATCGGATATCGAAACCGAAGGCGGTCTGGTTCACCTGGCGCTGGCGTTTAACCCGTCGCACCTGGAAATCGTCAGCCCGGTGGTTATCGGTTCCGTTCGTGCGCGTCTGGACAGACTGGATGAGCCGAGCAGCAATAAAGTGCTGCCGATCACTATTCACGGTGACGCAGCGGTAACCGGGCAGGGCGTGGTTCAGGAAACCCTGAACATGTCCAAAGCGCGCGGCTACGAAGTCGGCGGCACCGTTCGTATCGTTATCAACAACCAGGTCGGATTCACCACCTCTAACCCACTGGATGCGCGTTCCACGCCGTACTGCACCGACATTGGTAAGATGGTGATGGCGCCGATTTTCCACGTCAATGCGGATGACCCGGAAGCGGTTGCTTTCGTGACGCGTCTGGCGCTGGATTTCCGTAATACCTTTAAACGCGATGTGTTCATTGATCTGGTGTGCTACCGCCGTCACGGCCATAACGAAGCCGACGAGCCGAGCGCAACCCAGCCGCTGATGTATCAGAAAATTAAAAAGCACCCGACGCCGCGCAAAATCTACGCTGACAAACTGGAAACCGATAAAGTTGTTACGCTGGAAGACGCGACCGAAATGGTCAACCTGTATCGCGATGCGTTGGATGCGGGTGAATGCGTGGTGAAAGAGTGGCGTCCAATGAATATGCACTCCTTCACCTGGTCACCGTACCTCAACCACGAATGGGACGAAAACTACCCAAGCAAGGTTGAAATGAAGCGTTTGCAGGAACTGGCAAAACGCATCAGTACCGTACCTGAAGCGGTTGAAATGCAGTCGCGCGTCGCCAAGATTTACGGTGACCGTCAGGCGATGGCCGCAGGCGAGAAGCTGTTCGACTGGGGTGGTGCTGAGAATCTGGCCTATGCCACGCTGGTAGACGAAGGCATTCCGGTGCGTTTGTCGGGTGAAGACTCCGGTCGCGGGACCTTCTTCCACCGCCACGCGGTGATCCACAACCAGGCGAACGGTTCAACTTACACGCCGTTGCAGCATGTGCATAACGGTCAGGGCACGTTCCGCGTATGGGACTCCGTGCTGTCTGAAGAAGCGGTACTGGCATTTGAATACGGCTATGCCACGGCTGAGCCGCGCACGCTGACCATCTGGGAAGCACAGTTTGGCGACTTCGCCAACGGCGCACAGGTGGTTATCGACCAGTTCATCTCCTCTGGCGAGCAGAAATGGGGCCGCATGTGTGGTCTGGTGATGCTGCTGCCGCACGGCTATGAAGGTCAGGGTCCGGAGCACTCCTCCGCGCGTCTGGAACGTTATCTGCAACTTTGCGCCGAGCAGAACATGCAGGTTTGCGTCCCGTCTACCCCGGCTCAGGTGTACCACATGCTGCGTCGTCAGGCGCTGCGCGGTATGCGCCGTCCACTGGTGGTGATGTCACCGAAGTCATTGCTGCGTCATCCGCTGGCGGTGTCCACGCTGGACGAACTGGCTAACGGTGCGTTCCTGCCAGCCATTGGCGAGATTGATGAACTGGATCCGAAAGGCGTGAAGCGCGTTGTAATGTGTTCTGGTAAGGTTTATTACGACCTGCTGGAGCAACGCCGCAAGAATGGTCAGAAAGATGTTGCCATTGTGCGCATCGAACAGCTTTATCCGTTCCCGCATAAAGCGATGCAGGACGTGTTGAAACAGTACGCTCACGTACATGATTTTGTCTGGTGCCAGGAAGAGCCGCTCAACCAGGGCGCATGGTACTGCAGCCAGCATCATTTCCGTGAAGTGATTCCATTTGGGTCTGCTCTGCGTTACGCAGGTCGCCCGGCCTCTGCCTCACCGGCAGTAGGATATATGTCCGTTCACCAGAAGCAGCAACAAGATCTGGTAAATGACGCGCTGAACGTCGATTAAATAAAGGATAAATAATGAGTAGCGTAGATATTCTTGTTCCCGACCTGCCTGAATCTGTGGCTGACGCAACCGTAGCGACCTGGCATAAAAAACCGGGCGATAGCGTTAAGCGCGATGAAGTGCTGGTAGAAATCGAAACTGACAAAGTGGTACTGGAAGTACCGGCATCAGCGGACGGTATTCTTGATGCGGTTCTGGAAGATGAAGGGACAACCGTCACGTCTCGCCAGATCCTCGGTCGCCTGCGTGAAGGTAACAGCGCCGGGAAAGAGACCAGCGCCAAGTCTGAAGAAAAAGATTCTACTCCGGCGCAGCGCCAGCAGGCCTCGCTCTCCGAGCAGAATAACGATGCCCTGAGCCCGGCGATTCGTCGCCTGCTGGGTGAGCATAACCTCGAAGCCAGCGCCATTAATGGTACCGGCGTCGGCGGCCGCATCACTCGTGAAGATGTTGAAAAACATCTGGCTAAAGCTCCGGCAGCGAAAGCGGAAGCCAAAGCACCGGCAGCCGCACCTGCCGCTCAACCTGCACTGGGTGCGCGGGGTGAGAAACGTGTTCCGATGACCCGTCTGCGTAAACGCGTGGCCGAGCGTCTGCTGGAAGCGAAAAACTCCACCGCGATGCTGACGACCTTCAACGAAGTCAACATGAAGCCAATCATGGATCTGCGTAAGCAGTACGGTGATGCGTTTGAAAAACGTCACGGTATCCGTCTGGGCTTTATGTCGTTCTACGTGAAAGCCGTGGTTGAAGCGCTGAAACGCTTCCCGGAAGTCAACGCCTCTATCGATGGCGATGACGTGGTGTATCACAACTACTTTGATGTCAGCATGGCGGTCTCTACGCCGCGCGGCCTGGTGACTCCGGTTCTGCGCAATGTTGACCTGCTGGGTATGGCTGACATCGAGAAAAATATCAAAGAACTGGCAGTGAAAGGTCGCGACGGCAAGTTGACGGTCGAGGATCTGACGGGCGGGAACTTCACTATCACTAACGGTGGTGTGTTCGGTTCCTTGATGTCTACGCCGATCATCAACCCGCCGCAGAGCGCCATCCTGGGTATGCATGCCATCAAAGACAGGCCGATGGCGGTAGACGGCAAGGTTGAAATCCTGCCGATGATGTATCTGGCGCTGTCTTATGACCACCGTCTGATCGATGGTCGTGAGTCAGTGGGCTTCCTGGTGACCATTAAAGAGTTGCTGGAAGATCCAACGCGTCTGCTGTTAGACGTGTAACTATAAAGAGTATCACCTGCCCCGTAGGTCTGCGGCTTTATCAGGCCTACGGGTTATAAGATAACGATTACCTGAAGGATGGACAGAACACATGAACTTACATGAATATCAGGCAAAACAACTTTTTGCCCGCTATGGCTTACCGGCACCGGTGGGTTATGCCTGTACTACTCCGCGTGAAGCCGAAGAAGCTGCCTCTAAAATCGGCGCAGGTCCATGGGTAGTAAAATGTCAGGTTCACGCTGGTGGCCGCGGTAAAGCGGGCGGTGTGAAGGTCGTTAACAGCAAAGAAGACATTCGCGCTTTTGCTGAACACTGGCTGGGTAAACGTCTGGTCACTTACCAGACGGACGCCAATGGCCAACCGGTAAATCAGATTCTGGTTGAAGCTGCGACCGATATTGGTAAAGAACTTTACCTCGGCGCTGTGGTTGACCGTAGCTCCCGTCGCGTGGTCTTTATGGCCTCTACCGAAGGCGGCGTGGAAATCGAAAAAGTCGCGGAAGAAACCCCGCACCTGATCCACAAAGTCGCACTGGATCCGCTGGCGGGCCCAATGCCGTATCAGGGACGTGAGCTGGCATTCAAACTCGGTCTGGAAGGTAAACAGGTTCAGCAGTTCACCAAAATCTTTATGGGTCTGGCGACCATCTTCCTTGAGCGTGACCTGGCGCTGATCGAAATCAACCCGTTGGTTGTCACCAAGCAGGGCGACCTGATTTGCCTCGACGGCAAACTGGGCGCTGACGGCAACGCACTGTTCCGCCAGGCTGACCTGCGCGAAATGCGCGACCAGTCTCAGGAAGATCCGCGTGAAGCGCAGGCAGCACAGTGGGAGCTGAACTACGTTGCGCTGGATGGCAACATCGGTTGCATGGTTAACGGCGCGGGCCTGGCGATGGGCACCATGGACATCGTTAAGCTGCACGGCGGCGAACCGGCTAACTTCCTCGACGTTGGCGGCGGCGCGACCAAAGAGCGCGTGACCGAAGCGTTCAAAATCATCCTTTCTGACGACAATGTTAAAGCTGTTCTGGTTAACATCTTCGGCGGTATCGTACGTTGCGACCTGATTGCTGACGGTATCATCGGCGCGGTAGCGGAAGTGGGCGTTAACGTACCTGTTGTTGTCCGTCTGGAAGGCAACAATGCCGAACTCGGCGCGAAAAAATTGGCTGACAGCGGCCTGAATATTATTGCAGCGAAAAGTCTGACGGATGCAGCTCAGCAGGTTGTTGCCGCAGTGGAGGGGAAATAATGTCCGTTTTAATTAATAAAGATACCAAGGTAATCTGCCAGGGCTTCACCGGCAGCCAGGGGACATTCCACTCAGAACAAGCGATTGCTTACGGTACACAAATGGTCGGCGGCGTTACGCCGGGCAAAGGCGGCACCACCCATCTGGGTCTGCCGGTGTTCAACACCGTACGTGAAGCGGTAGAAGCGACCGGCGCGACGGCATCAGTTATCTACGTTCCGGCACCGTTCTGCAAAGACTCCATTCTGGAAGCTGTCAACGCGGGCATCAAACTGATCATCACCATCACCGAAGGTATTCCGACGCTGGATATGCTGACCGTGAAAGTGGCGCTGGATGAAGCAGGCGTGCGTATGATTGGCCCGAACTGCCCAGGCGTTATCACCCCGGGCGAATGCAAAATCGGTATCATGCCGGGTCACATTCACAAACCGGGCAAAGTGGGCATCGTTTCCCGTTCCGGTACGCTGACCTATGAAGCGGTTAAGCAGACCACTGACTATGGTTTCGGCCAGTCCACCTGTGTGGGCATCGGTGGGGATCCGATCCCAGGTTCTAACTTTATCGACATTCTGAAGCTGTTCCAGGAAGATCCGCAAACCGAAGCGATTGTCATGATCGGTGAGATCGGCGGCAGCGCGGAAGAAGAAGCCGCAGCCTACATTAAAGATCATGTGACCAAACCGGTTGTCGGCTACATCGCTGGCGTGACCGCGCCGAAAGGCAAACGTATGGGCCATGCGGGCGCGATTATCTCTGGTGGTAAAGGGACGGCGGATGAGAAGTTCGCTGCACTGGAAGCCGCTGGTGTGAAAACCGTACGCAGCCTGGCTGATATCGGCGAAGCGCTGAAGACCGTAATTAAGTAATAAGTAAAAAAACAGCCCTGACTATCAATATGGTCAAGGGCTGTTCCCGTTTCGACATGGTTGGCCATCTGATGATGGCCTTTTTTATTTTCTGCAATCCACTATCTTGAAATTTGATCACAATCATCTTCACAAATGAGATTATTTTTTGCGGTCAGCATCATTCTTTCTTTAGACTAAATTCTGCATATTACCGGCTTTAATATCAACATTGCCGGAGGATGGCGTGCCGCTGAAAATTAAGGATGACGACTTACAGTGTTTTTTCTCCATCGCCGATGTTTTTGCCAGAGCGACAGGATTAGCGACGGTAGTGATTGATGTTACAGGCAAGGTGATATCGGATTGCCATAATTTTAACGCATTCTGTACACTCATGCGTACCAATGAACAGTACCGAGCGAGTTGTCAAAAGTGTGATAAGTATTGCGCTTTTGAAGGGTTAAAACAGCTAAAACCAAGAATACTCTGCTGTTATGCAGGATTAAGCCTCTTCTCAATGCCACTCATTAATGAAGGGAATCTTTGCGGTTTTATTATCTGTGGCCAAGTACGAGCCAAATATCAGGAATATAAAACGATAGTTATAGATGAGCAATCACAATGGATGAGCGACCCTGAAATAAAGGCTGCATGGGATCGCGTGATTGTTGTGGATAATAATATATTGACCGCGTCGGCAAACTTACTGAACTTTATTGTTAATAATTATGAACGAAAGAATACGGTAGATGAAATGGTTAATACCCCTAAGGTAAGTACCCCGCAGATTTATTTTACTGAGCTTTCCCGGCATGAAAAGAAACTCATGGAAGCGCTACGTTATATTGATGAGAATTTATATAGTGAGCTATCTCTTGAATCCGTGGCAGCGCATGTATGTTTGAGTGCTAACTATTTTAGCCGCTTCTTTAAGAAACGTCAGGGAGTGAATTTTAAAACATGGGTGAATCAGAAGAAAATGCAAAAAGCGGGCGAATTATTGCATGATCCTGTGCATTCAATAGACAGCATTGCCCGGAAACTTCAGTACGCGCAAACCAGTTACTTTTGCCGTGTTTTCCGGGCGGCGCATCAAACGTCACCCCAGTCTTTTCGTCACGCGAGACTTTCGCAGTAGAGGCTTTCCGGTAGCGCGAGCGCTTCAGGGATAAAAGACAGTCTGTCGCTTAGGGTCACAACCTCACCGATAACGATCAGCGCGGGTGGCACGATGTTCGCTTCCTGCGCTTTGTTCAGTAATGACCCCAACGTACAAGTCAGTCGGCGCTGATTCTCCCGCGTAGCGGACATGATAATAGCGGCGGGGGTGTCGGCAGATTTTCCCCCCATGAGCAACTCTTCACAAATAAACGCCAGATTGGCGATCCCCATCACGATAACCAGAGTACCGTTGAGTTTGGCCAGTTGACGCCAGTCCTGCTGCTGATTTCCTTCACGCGTATGACCGGTGACCACGTGAAATCCAGAAGCATAATCGCGATGCGTGACCGGAATACCGGCGCAGGTCAGGCCGCCAATAGTGGAACTGATGCCGGGTACGACTTCAAAAGGTATGCCGATTTCCACGAGATCCTCAACTTCTTCAGCCCCCCGGCCAAACACGTAAGGATCGCCGCCTTTTAAGCGCACGATATGGTGATGGGTTTCAGCGTACTGGACCAGCAGCGCGTTGATTTCATTCTGCGGTACACAATGAAAGCCCGGATTTTTGCCGACATTGATGAGCTGGCAATCAGGTGCCGCCCATTCCAAAATTTTAGGATTGACCAGCCTGTCGTAAATAATGACATCGGCTTGCTTAATGCACATCATTGCTTTGAGGGTGAGTAACGATATATCACCGGGACCGGCGCCAACGAGCCAGACCTTTCCGAAAGTTTTCACATTGTGTCCTTTATCACGTCTAACATTAGAATGGCAGAAACCACATCAAGGAATGATTAAAAGCAGTCGTTTGCCGGGTGGTTATAACACTAAATTATCCTAAAATATCGCAGCAATAATATTGATTAAACTCGCATAGTTTTTTCTGCAATAAACAAGATCATTTGAAAAATTATTAAGAACTTATAAGCACTATTTGCCCAAGTTTAACCTTATTTAAATTGTGTTTACTGCCCGGCTTGCGTATTATTGGTTAATATTTATCCGCCTCAGTGTGAGTAAATCATGGATTGGATCAATGACATCAATGGACAAAATAAAATATAACTCTCGATGTTTATCTGGGTGTATTGAAATTTATTTTATAAATTAAACGTTTTTTGTACGCTGCATATGGAAGAGGTTATGAGAGGAAAAATACCGAAGACGGAGTTGCTGGTAACTTTTGAAGTGGTTGCGCGTCACGAAAGTTATACCCGGGCAGCAGAAGAGCTTGCGTTGACACAAAGTGCTGTGTTTCGCCAGGTGAATGCGCTGGAGGATTTTCTAAATACAGCGCTATTTAATCATGCCAAAAAGCGTATTTTTTTAAATGCGGCAGGTAAGCATTATTTAACTATCGTCAAGGAAACGCTTAACAAACTGGAACGTGACACCACCACCATAATGACCTGGCAGCCGACCGTACAGGTTATTGAGTTGGCGGTTAATCCTACGTTTAGCACGCACTGGCTGATACCTAACTTACGTGAGTTCAATAAACTTAACCCTGATATTATCGTGAATATTCACTCTTTGGCGAATATCGGCGATTTTCTCAATCGCGAATACGATGCGGCAATCATGCGGGAGGATTTTTACTCGCCATGGTCTGGGGTGGAGTACCTTTTCGAAGAGGAAATTTTACCAGTATGCAGCAGATGTTTGCTGACGGAAGCCGATCGCAAATTGGCTGTTAATGATCTGCTGAATGAGTTTCCTCTGCTGCACCAAAGCACGCGTATCAAAGGCTGGCAGGAGTGGTTTGCCTTGTCTGATGTCAGCAGTCCGTTAGTCAATAAAGGTCCGCGCTTTGATTTGCTCTCGATGCTGATTGCGGCGGTACGCTCGAATCTGGGCGTTGCGTTGTTACCGCGATTTGCTATTCAGCACGATCTGGACTGCGGTGATATGGTCATTCCCTGCGATGTCCCGATGCGTACCGGTAACCGATTCATTATGACGTGGCGTGAAGAGAAGGCGGAATCTCCGCATTTACAGACATTTCGTAACTGGTTACTCAGCAAGTCAGTGGTATCGGCTGCCTGATGGCGGTGTGCGTCTTATCTGGCCTACACCGATCGGTAGGCCGGATAAGACGCGTTAGCATCGCCATCCGGCAAAAGAGCCGCTACCAGTCGATGCCAACCTGCGCCTGAATACCGCTATCAAACGCGTGCTTGACCGGGCGCATCTCACTGACCGTATCGGCAAGTTCCAGTAAAAGCGTGTGGCATCCACGGCCTGTGACGATTACGCTCTGTCCGGCAGGACGATTCTCGATAGCGCCGATCACCTCCTGCGTATCCAGATAGTGGTATGCCAACATATACGTCAATTCATCCAGCACCACCAGATCGTACTGCGCATCGGCGAGCATGCGCTTACTTTCCTGCCAGACCACCGTTGCTGCCGCAATATCCGCTTCCTTGTTCTGGGTTTCCCAGGTAAAGCCGGTGCCCATAATATGGAATTCAACGCCGAGCGGATGTAGCGTGTTGTATTCGCCATTATCCCACTGGCCTTTAATAAACTGCGCGACGCCAACGGTTTTTCCATGGCCGACCGCGCGCGTTGCTGTACCAAAGGCGGCGGTGGATTTTCCTTTACCGTTGCCGGTGAAGACAATCAAAATCCCTTTCTTCTCTGTTGCCGCCGCCACGCGGGTATCAACTTGCTCTTTCAGTTTCTGCTGACGCTGGCGGTGCCTGTCGTCATTGGCTCGCGCTTCCATTGTTGCTCCTTAATGTCCTGCAGGGCAGGTTGTGCAGCGATGCTGCTGCTCAAACTGACTAAAGAAGTTGTTGCCTTTATCATCCACTAATACAAAGGCGGGCATATTTTTCACTTCCATCATCCACACCGCTTCCATACCCAGTTCCGGATACTCAAGACAATGCAGGCTTTTCACATACTGCTGGGCCAGCAGAGCCGCTGCGCCGCCAATGCTGCCGAGGTTAAATCCGCCATGCTTCTGGCAGGCATCGGTCACCTGCTTGCTGCGATTGCCTTTTGACAACATGATCAAACTGCCGCCCGCCGCCTGGAAAGCATCGACGTAACCGTCCATACGCCCGCCGGTAGTAGGACCCATTGAGCCGCAGGCCAGATTGTTAGGCGTTTTGGCGGGACCGGCATAATAAACAATGTGATTTTTCATGTATTCCGGCATCGGTTCGCCGTTATCCAGACGTTCTTTGATCCTGGCATGCGCGATATCGCGGGCAACGACAATCGGGCCGCTGAGTGACAGTCGGGTACCAATCGGCAGCGCGGACAGATCCTGCATGATCTCGCGCAGCGGACGATCCAGATCCAACTGTACGGTCTGACCGCTGTTTTCTACGCGCTGAGAATCGGGAATAAATTTGCCCGGATTATGTTCAAGTTTTTCCAGCCAGATACCGTGCTTGTTAATTTTGGCTTTAATGTTGCGGTCAGCAGAGCAGGAGAGGGCCATAGCGATAGGGCAGGAGCCACCGTGGCGCGGCAGGCGAATGACGCGAATGTCGTGCGCGAAGTATTTACCGCCAAACTGTGCGCCTATACCAAACTCGCGGCTGGCATTGAGCAACGCTGTCTCCAGTGCGGTATCGCGGAACGCCTGACCCAGTTCGTTGCCGCTGGTTGGCAGGTTATCGTAATATTTTGTTGAGGCCAGCTTCGCCACTTTCAGCGATTGATCGGCGGAGAGTCCGCCCACAACGAACGCAATGTGATACGGCGGGCAGGCAGCGGTGCCCAGTGATTTCATTTTCTCGATCAGGAAGGCGGTAAGTTTATCCGGCTGCAGAATGGATTTAGTTTCTTGATACAGCGCCGCTTTGTTGGCCGAGCCGCCGCCTTTATTGACGAACAGGAAGCGGTATTCGTTACCCGGGGTTGCACTGATGTCGATTTGCGCGGGCAGGTTCGTTTGGGTATTGACCTCGGTGTACATATCCAACGGGGCATTTTGCGAATAGCGCAGGTTGTTTTCCGTGAAGGTGGTATACACGCCTTTGCTTAATGCTTCCGCGTCATCGCCGCCGGTCCAGACCTGCTGTCCTTTGCTGGCAACAATAGTTGCAGTGCCGGTATCCTGGCAGTTGGGCAGGACGCCTTTGGCGGAAACTTCCGCATTGCGCAGCAGCTGGAGTGCGACATATTTATCGTTACTGCTGGCCTGCGGGTCGTGCAAAATGCTGGCGACCTGCTTCAAATGTCCGGCGCGCAGGAAAAAGGACGCTTCATAAAATGCCTGCTGTGCCAACAAGGTTAACGCCTCAGGCGCCACCTTGATCACTTCCTCTCCGTCTAACTCAGTTACCGTAACGTATTGGTTAGTGAGTAATTCATATTCTGTATTATCTTTACTCTGAACAAAGAGTTCCTGCCAGACAAATGGTTTAGACATTTTTACTTCTCACCTCTTCGTGTTGTTTGCCGGATGGCGCTTTGCTTATCCGGCCTACGATTAACGCATTGATGTTGGCCGGATAAGCAAAGCGCCATCCGGCACGGGGTTATTTCGCTAAAAAGACGTTGGCTTTAGTCGCTTCAGCGACATATTCGATAGTTTTCTGGGCACGAACGCTGTTACCGGCTTCATCCAATGGCGGAGAATAAACAGCTATTGCATATTCACCTGGGACGACAGCAACCATTCCGCCGCCGACGCCGCTTTTCGCCGGCAGGCCGACGGTATACAGCCACTTGCCACTGCCGTCGTACAATCCGGCAATCGCCATTTCAGCCAATACTTGCGGCACATACTTTTCGTTCAGCAACTGCTTGCCGTTAAACGGAGACTTTCCTTTGTTGGCGAGGACGGCACCCATTTTGGCCAGTTGCTCAACGGTGATATCCACCGAGCATTGACGGGTATAAATTTCAACGGCTTCGTCGGTGTTGCCATAGAAGCTGTTGTAGGACTCCATCAGCTTTGCCAGCGCCTGGTTGTGCTGGTTGGTGTCCATTTCAGATTTGAACACCGGTTCATTAACGGTCAGTTTGGCATCTGCCCAGACGTTCAGGTTATCGAGGATTTTGTTCCAGCGATCGGTTTTGTCTTTGGCTTCAATCAGGCTAACGGTACTCATTGCGCCAGCGTTAACCAGCGGGTTTTCCGGTGCGCCTTTGGTCAGTTCAACGGCTAAGCCTGAGTTGAATGGCATGCCGGTGGCATTAGCGCCGAGCTTATCCAGAACCACCTGCGGGCCGTGCTGCTCCATGGCCAGCGCCATGGTGAAGACTTTACTCAGGGATTCCATCGGGAAGGGTTTGTTGACATCGCCAACCTGGTAGATTTTGCCATCAACGGTGGCAATAGTGATGGCAAAATTTTTCGGGCTATAGGTCGCCAGAGCGGGGATATAGTCGGCGACTTTTCCGTCATTGTTACTTTTAAATTTCTGGTGTGCTTGCTCGATCAGATTGGCGTAATCCGGCGTGGTTTGCGCGAACGTGGTGGCGCTAAACAAGACGCTGAAAGAAAAGAGACTGACGCCGAGAAGTGTTTTATTCATTGTGTATTCCTGGTGTGTTGTGAAAAAAGATCCGTAGACCGGAAAAACCTTATCGACCTGGTAAGACGCTTCGCGTCGCCATCAGGTGTGGCTCTCTTATCGGATAGCGGCGTAAACGCCTTACCCGGCCTAAAGATCGCAGTTATCGAACAGTTAAGACAAAGCAACTTCCGTTTCAGTAACCGGACGATCCTGTTCCGGGGTTTTCACTGGCGCTTTACCACGACAACCTGAGCCGAAGTGTTCACCTTCCCAACGGCTCACGATGGCAGCACCCATGGCATTACTCATTACGTTAGTGGCAGAACGACCCATATCGAGGAACGGATCGACGCCCATCAGCAGGATCAGACCGGCTTCCGGAATGTTGAACTGGTTCAGCGTAGCGGCGATAACGACCATGGATGCACGCGGTACACCCGCCATCCCTTTAGAGGTCAGCATCAGGATCAACAACATGGTGATTTGCTCGCCCATGCTCAGTTCGATGTTGCACGCCTGGGCAATAAAGACGGTGGCAAAGGAGCAGTAGGCCATGGAGCCGACCAGGTTAAACGAGTAACCGATAGGCAGTACGAAACTGGCAATTTTGGACGAGACGCCAAACTTCTCCAGTTTGTCCAGCGTGCCCGGGAAGGCGGCTTCAGAACTGGAGGTGGTAAAGGCCAGCAGCGCCGGTTCAAGAATGGATTTAGTCAGACGGCTGATGCATGGGCCGACAATCATGGTCGACAGGCCAATCAGGATAGCCCACAGCATACCCAGCGTCAGGTAGAACTCGCCCATGAAGATCCCGGCGCTCACCATCACACCCAGACCACGTTCGGCAATCAGACCTGAAATCGCGGCAAAAACGGTCAGCGGTGCGAACAGCATGACGTAGCCAGTCAGCTTCAGCATCACGTGGACCAGTGAATCCAGTACCTTCACGATAGGATCGGCTTTTTCGCCAATGGCGGCCAGGCTGCAACCGAGGAAAATAGAGAACACCACGATCTGCAGGATTTCGTTTCGTGCCATCGCGTCAACGATACTGGTCGGTACCGCGTGCGAGATAAATACTTTCAGCGTGAACGGTTCTGACTTAACGGCTGCGACAGCACCGACGTCATGCGGAACAAAGTTGATGCCCGCACCCGGCTGGAAGATGTTAACGATAACCAGACCCAGCGCAATTGACACCAGAGAGGCGCAAATAAACAGGAAAAAGGTTTTAGAAAATATACGTCCCAGCGTTTTGGCATCGCCCATTTTGGCAATACCAACAACCAGCGTGGAGATAACCAATGGCGCGATAATCATTTTCACCATACGTAAGAATATAGTGGTGAAAATAGAAATATCCGCTGCATAAGATTTTGCCGTTTCAGCCGCGGCCATATTATTTATGGCCACCCCGGCAATCATGCCGAGTATCAGACCTAATATGATCATCTTCGTTAAACTAATTTTCTTCATGTGTACTCCATCGGATAAAGGCTGGTAATGAAAATTGTGTAGGGTGGCGTGTGCCTGAGCCGGGACAGCAGCTCAGGCGCACGCCTGTTGTGACCAACCGCATGAATACTTCGAAGCACTGTGATACCGCTGAATTCTGTGCTCCAATGGTTGTTATTTTGTTTTTTATTACAAATCGAACTCAATACTTAATAATGGCGCGTGTTGCTGCGCGCCATAAACATCATTGTCACCGACGTTGCCGGAAATAATATCGCGAGGCATGACGATCTTTACCGCATTCGCTGGGTCAAACCAGACAATGTTATGAATAAAGTCAGGCTCCACGTTATATAAACCAGCAATAAGCTGCGGTGTTAATTGCTCGCAGGCTTTTACCCGCAGATAGTCTTCTTTGGTTTTAAATAAAATATCTAAAACCAGTTCGTACGGTCCGGCATTTTTGGAACGGATGACCTGCGCCAGTGAACAAATTGAGTGTTTCATGCCTGAACTCCTTCTGGCGTGACCTGTTCAATGTGAAAATCAAAACGCAGTGCATCGCTGGCTTCAATCAGGTGATAGATTGAGAACTCATACACCGGGCCACTCTGAATATCAGATGGCGAGAACGGGAAAGCGAGGTTGCCCGCAGTCGCAATGCGATTTTCATAGCCGTAGTGCAGCAGGGTAGAGCGCACCAGCGAGCAGACGCTGTTGGCGATATCCTGCGTCGGTGCGACCACGTCCAGTAAAATCCCCAGTTCGTGACCGGCGGTTTTAATCGGCTCATGATTGCCCATCACACCGTTCTTCCCGTACAGGTGGAACGTCATGCGGATACTGTCATCATTCAGCGAGAGGTTACGTGCTACGCTTGCCTGTACCTCTTCAAGAATGGTGTCAATTCCGGCAATCATAATCGGGTCGCGTGTCCCGGCGATGGTCAGGCAACGGAAGCCAACCTGACGTGCCCCTTCCAGCTTCAGCGCATACGGCGTCTCTTCATGACGTGAGCCGCTGACATACACTTCGCCGTCGTTTACCGCGGTGAAGGTACATGCTTTCAGGTTCAGCACGCCGCCTGGTCCCGGCAGGAAGTACGGATCGGACTTCTCATACAGGGTGTGCGCTGCGGCGGAAGTTTCAGTGAACTTACGCTTTGGATTGAACGCTTTCAGCGTAAAGCCGTTGTCGTCAATGATCCCCATCGCACAATCTGAGCCGGAGCCCGGGGTGGCGGCAATAGCAGCACACTCAAGGATCTTACCGCAGTGAAGCGCCAGACCTTCATCAAAACCCTGCATAATCGGCAGGGCGGCGAAGCAGGCCGGATCGTAGGCTCGTCCGCCCAGTACCACCTGCGCACCGGCTTCCAGCGCACGCTGGAAAGGCTCGACGCCCATCTGCGCGACGATGTAGGTGCTCTCTTCAATCGCCTCGTGAGTCAGTTCAGGGACGAAATCCAGGGCGGTGATCTTGCCGTTATCCAGCGCCTGATGAACGACTTCTTTGTCGACATCTGACGGGATCAGCGCCATTGAGAAGGACAGTTTTTCTTCCTGCGCAATCTCATGAATAATCTGGCGACACCACTCCAGATGCGGAGCGGCACCAGAACCACCGGCGGTACCGATGACCACCGGGATGTTGTTCTTAACGCCCGCCACGATCATATAGCGCAGATCGCGTTTTACGCCGGCCCTGTCGGTAAACGGTTTACCTGCCCCCAGGTAGTGGGGGCCAGGATCGGAGGAACCCGCGTCAACAGCAATAAGATCCGGTGACTCTTCCATGGCTTTACGAAAACTTTCTTCCGGGAAGCCATAACCCAGGATAGCCGTAGGCGATAAGATCTTAAATGTGCGTGCCATTTCTTAATCCTTAGTCTGCAACAGCGCGATGGTGCGGTTCATTTCGTTAAACACGATGTTGAGACCTTCATCGAAACCCATACCCGGTTTGATCAACATGCGCATTGGACGCGCGGCCAGCGCGACGTGTACGCAGGTGCGAGCACTGATCTCGGTTTCGTTACAGGTACCGCCCTGATAGGCTTCCATTGCGTGTTTGTTGCAGTACAGCACCGCATCAACGATGTTGTGAATGCCGCCGAGATCCGGGGTTTTGATCTGCACCATATGGCAGCTTCCGGCATCGGTGAAGTCGACGATATCCTGATAGGTGTTACACCATTCATCAGCAACGATTTTCACGCCGGAACCCAGACGGGTTAGTTCTTTGGTGATGGCGGTCAGCATGCGGATCTGATCCGGCTTGTTACCAGCATCAACCGGGCCTTCGATGTACAGCGGCAGACCCTGTGCTTCAACTTCCAGGCTGGCGATGTATTCGGCGCAGCGAACCGGATCCATATCGAAAATCAGACCGATGGTGCCGTACACATCAATATGCAGCGTTGGGTGGTAACGCTCGCTGGTGCGCAGGCTTAAGATACGGTTAGACAACCAGCGCACATACTCACGCAGTTTTTCGCCTTTAAAGCCCAGTTTCTCTTCGACGTTGTTGATCAGCGCGTGCGGCAGGACGTCCACGCCCTTAAGGATCATTTTGTCGACGGCGATATAACGGTCGTCGCCGCTCTGGCCGAATAAAGGAATCGCTTCCGGGACGCACGGCAGCTGCCATTCATCACAAACGACCTCTGTTTTCAGACGACCGGTGGCCAGTGCAGCGGCATCCAGCAGCGCCTGAGACAGACCGTAACGTACTGCGGTATGTAACAGATGACCATCAATACGCAGTTGATCGAAGAAACGGGCGTTCGGCAGGAACGCATCGACATCGCGGCCTTCCAGCAGCGGCTTGATGTGATCGTTGAGGAACGGAATGAAGTTCTCTGCCAGGAACAGCGGGTCACGACCGCCCGCACCGGAATACTGCACGGCTGCGCAATCACCGACCGCTACCGCGCCGTTTTCCAGAATCAACTGAACCGAAACGCATTCACCCGCCTGACGAACAGAGGTAAAACCAGGCGTTACCGGCGCGCCGGTGTAGATGAACCCATCGTGACCTGCGCCGTCTTTAATGGCCTGCTGGTCGTCAAAATAAAATGAGGAGTAGCCAGCTGTGAAAAGGGCCTGTTTAATTTTCATTATGGTCTTCCTATTAATTTACTGTGGGATACGGCGTTGATGTCATCAATGACCATCTGGAAAGAAGGCTTACGGCCTTCAAAGTGGGCGCGCTCTGCGACGTAGTCGTGGTGCAGGGCGAGAATATCTTTCGGCAACGGTACGGAGCCAGCTTCAAGAATACGGATGGCGCCTGAGTTATCGCGAACCGGCAGGATTTTGCCAGCGTTACAGGCTGCTGGTGCGAAAGGCACGTCCAGTACGCCAGCTTCAAAGGCCAGCACGGTACCGCGTGCAATGTCGCCGTTACCCAGTTCGAAGACTTTCTTCAGCACTGCGCGGACTTCGCTCTTAATCAGATCAACTTCCTGCTCCACGGCTGCACACTGCGGGAATTTCTGGTCGCTAACCATGTTCAGCATCTGACGTGACGCTTTGAGGCCCTGGGCGTTTGCTGCCGCAGTCGGGATACCAAACGCTTCATGCGGGCTCTTGGTGATCACTTTCGTTGCGCCAGACATGCCAGCTACTGCGGCACCCCAGGCGATGACGGAGAAAGCTTTCGCTTCGTCTTCCGGGAATCCGCCCATCCACTGATGGAATACGGTGCTCAGCTCATAGTCGTCGAAGCCGTAGTTCTGGAAGTATTCGTGTGACAGTTCACGCAGCGCTTGAATCGCAGCGATGTCCTGCGTCAGGCTACCGACCTGGCCGTAGCCCACAGTAATCGACTTCACGCCCTGTTCCAGCGCCAGCAGACCTTCGATAATCGCCACCGAGTGAGACATGAATGGCGGGATCAGGGTGCCGGTCAATGGACCAAACGGTTCACGGTTAATGCGGATCCCGTTTTCTTCGTACAGGCCCATCAGACGGTCGCAGTACTGCCAGTCACGGATGGATTTTTCCAGGGTGACACGCTTGGCGTAAGGGATGTTGTAGGAGATGCCGCCACCTTCGTAGCTGGTAAAACCACTGGACATGGCAATTTCTGCCAGCAAGCGCGCATCTGGCGTACCGTGGCGAACCTGGATAGGTTTTTCCAGCGATTCCGTCATCCGGCGGCAGGCAGCAACCCCGTGGTTGACGACCGGTAAACCATTCAGCTTGGACGTACCCGCTTCGATGGATTTCTGGATCCCGACGGCGGCTTCTTCATAACGGTTCAGACGGGTATAGGCATCGATGGTGCTGGGCAGCAGGTCGCACTCTTGCTGCAATGTTTTGAGCAGTGCAATGTGCTCATCCATTAATGCAACGCCTGCACGCGGCTGGCTCAGGGTTTTACCTTCCTGATCGGCTTTTAACAGCGCGAGGGAGAAGCGCTTATGATCTGGAATTGTTTGCTGGTACTTCACGCCATCTTCGAAGTTCTCAACGTCTTTGCCGGTTTCCCAGGTTTGTAACACCTGCAGCCTTTCGGTCATAAATTCGTCATGGGTCAGTTTTTTATTTCGAAGTTCCATTCGTAGCTGCCTTAAGTTTTATAGGGTTAAACACTGAATGCTGGTGCGAGCAGCGGCTTGCGGGTACAGCCTGGCGACGTTTGCCAGTAGAGGGAGCAGGCCATGTGAATCGCGGTAATACTCAAACTGATTCGGTAACAGAATTCTTTTACCCTGGTCGTCCAACTCCCGATATTTGAGCCAGTTATGAATATCAAACTGGCTGGCGCGCGAGAGCCATCCCCCTGAACCGACAACTTTGCGTACGGTGGTGAGATCGCGACCCATCTGTAAATCCACGTTACCTACGCAGGTGCAAACCTGCTTTTTAGTGCCCGCGTGGCGCTCAGTGGCATAGCCCACGCACAAACCTGCCAGCAGGGTGTCGAAATATTTCTCTTCCTCGCTGAGTGGCAGGTAATCCGGTTGCCCAACCAGATGGCGCAGATAGCGATAAAACGCCTCTTCGCGCTGTGGCTGTTGGGCAAAGATAACTTTCACCATATCCTGCGTGCTTTCTCCGACGACAACGGCGGAAACGCGCATCCCCAAATCGCCTTCAACGGTTCGTTTGACGAAAGGTTCTGGGACGCCGTGCAGGACGGTGTCAGGGGAGAGGGTATTCGCGCTGGCGGAATAGACATCCGTGGTGGCGCCGCCCATGTCGATCAGCATGAATTCCTTCCATGCGCTGTCGTAATCGCTAATCGCTTTTACCAGTTCATACACCGTCCACGGCGTGGGCATCGGCTCTTCGCCGGTTTCACCAACAATAACGTCCAGGCCTTTGCCTTTGACGATGCGGGACAAAAACACATCGCAAATGGCCTGACGAGCAGCAAACGGATTAGGGTGGTCGAGATCGGGCAGGATGTTATCTACCGTGGTCAGATCTTTATGTCCCAGGAGAGTTTGCACATCGTCCTGAATGTCGCGGTTACCGGCGTAGATAATGGCGCAGTCAAGCTTTGACTCGGCCAGCGCACGCGCATTAGCCAGACCGTAGCTTTCTTCACCGCCATCCGTGCCACCGGTAAACAACAGGATGTCTGGTGGTGATGATTCCAGCTCCTGAATGTCATGGCGGTTAAGTTTGTACGAATAATATTGCGCGATTTTTGCGCCAGCCGAATGGGCGGTCACTTTGGCCGATTCCAGCGTAATGGAAGGCACCAGCCCCATTGCTGCAACGGCGAGTCCACCTTTGGCTGACGAGGAGTATTTCAACTGCACTTCACCGCTTTTCAGTAACGGGCGAGCATCGGCAACATTTAGCACCTGATTCAGGCTGGCAAAAAAACCGTCTGCCAGATGATGTGTGGTGGTTGGGGTCAGGACATGGTTTATCAGCGTTAATTCTTCCCCTTCATGTGCGAAGAGGGCTGCCTTGGTCCATGTCGAGCCGATATCGACAGAAACTGTTTGCATCAGATAGCCTCTTCCAGGCAACGCTGCTCGAGGCCATTGTGTTGGTGAATGTCATTGGTGATAAGCGCGCAAACATCTTCCAGGTCGTGGCTTGGTGCAAAGACGCGGTTAAAGCCCATTTCTTTAAACTTCACTTCGACGTCGGCAAAGTCATGTTTGCCCACAACCAGGTTGCCGCCGACATACAGCAGAATATCGCCGAGGCCACGTTCGATGCAGCGCTCACGCAAGCCGAGGCAGTCGATATCACCGTGGCCATAGATAGATGACACCACGATGGCATCCGCGCCTGTTTCAATCGCGGCATCAATATATTCATCCTGACTCACCATCACCCCGAGGTTGATTACGTGAAAATCGTGGGAGGTAAAAACGCGATCCAGAACTTTATTGCCTACTGCATGGCAGTCAGCACCGATAACGCCAATAACAAGTGTAGATTTCTTCATGGGGAATCCTCTGTAGGGCTGATGGTCAATAAGTAAAAATTATTTTTTAATATTTAGAGCATGGATTGTGACAACCTCTTAATAGAGTCGGAGTTTCTGTGGAAGCTGAAAAGGAAGCAATTGATCTATTTTCAAAATATCCTGATTAAAATGATTGTTATAATTGCGTTTTAGTAAATCTGCGTTAAATCAATGAGTTGTGTTGTTGTTTTTGTCGTATTGTCATTTTGTTAGTAAATTCACTAATAAATAACTTGCCATCTTTGTGATCAAAATCTTATTTTGTTGTGCGGGGTTTTAATGTGCAATTTTTAATAATATAAAAAGGTAAGTTCACTAAATAACTTGTGAACGACATAACGTTTTTTTATTTATATATCTTATATGGCAGAAATTATTTTTGTTAAATTTAAGATAAAAATGATAATGGATTGTTCCGAACATATTTAATCTTTGCCGCATAAGCAAAGGGGAGGAATGACCTATAACTTATAGTGATGTTTTGGGCGATGATGTTTGGGTTTCGGCGTACGGCGGTGATCCCGCTTCGCTGAGTCACTGAATGCAGCGCATTTCACTTCTGATTGAGATAGTTACATTTCGGTGTTAATTATAAGTAAAATTAAAATGAATTATTTGTTTAAAATAGCGGATATATGGCTTGCTAAAAAAAATCTGTGAGCTACCCAGCAAGAGTGACTCTTTATCTACCCCTCAGACTTTTGGCGTCTCAATAGATTAAAAGATCGTGTAGATTTTAATTAATAACCTATCATTTATGATAACGCCGCTTAGCCATTGTAAAACAAGAAATTAACATGAAATTCACTAATCACCCTCATCATGAACATCATTAACATTAAAGTTGGAAATTGATTTAAATCAATGTTTAAAACTTGGTAAATGCACATGAAAGAGGTTAAATTGCTGCAGATCAAATTGGTCTGAAAGTGGTAAATTAGCTATAAATTGATCACTATCGAAAAATGCAAATTTGTCTCGATAAAAACCTGTTTATTGTAAGGATTTTACGGCGTAATATAATTGCGGGATCAATTTGAGTGTTTTATTAACATGTTTGTAACTTTTCATCATTGTCCTTTCTTCAAATGAGTAGAAAGGGCGACGGTGGAAGGACGCAAATAAATTTGTATTGGGGCATGCGTGTGACCCTTTCTAACGGGGTTCACTCTCGGAGTCTTCATGCGATGAGCAAGGAGTCATGATGTTAGATATAGTCGAACTGTCGCGCTTACAGTTTGCCTTGACCGCGATGTACCACTTCCTTTTTGTGCCACTAACGCTGGGTATGGCGTTTTTGTTGGCCATCATGGAAACGGTCTACGTCCTTTCCGGCAAACAGATTTATAAAGATATGACCAAGTTCTGGGGCAAGTTGTTTGGTATCAACTTCGCTCTGGGTGTGGCTACCGGTCTGACCATGGAGTTCCAGTTCGGGACTAACTGGTCTTACTATTCCCACTATGTCGGGGATATTTTCGGTGCGCCGCTGGCGATCGAAGGTTTGATGGCCTTCTTCCTCGAATCCACCTTTGTAGGTCTGTTCTTCTTCGGCTGGGACCGTCTGAGTAAAGTCCAGCATATGTGTGTCACCTGGTTGGTGGCATTGGGTTCTAACCTGTCTGCGCTGTGGATCCTCGTGGCGAACGGCTGGATGCAAAACCCAATTGCAGCGGATTTCAACTTCGAAACCATGCGCATGGAGATGCTGAGCTTCTCTGAACTGGTGCTTAACCCGGTTGCACAGGTGAAATTTGTTCACACTGTAGCGTCTGGTTATGTCTGCGGCGCGATGTTCGTTCTGGGTATCAGCTCTTACTATATGCTGCGCGGTCGTGACTTCGCATTTGCTAAGCGTTCTTTTGCTATCGCTGCCAGCTTCGGTATGGCTGCCATTCTGTCTGTTATCGTTCTGGGTGATGAGTCCGGTTACGAAATGGGCGACGTGCAGAAAACCAAACTTGCCGCGATTGAAGCAGAGTGGGAAACACAGCCTGCACCGGCATCCTTTACGCTGTTCGGTATTCCGGACCAGGATGCGCAGGAAAACCATTTTGCGATTCAAATCCCTTACGCGCTGGGCATCATTGCTACCCGCTCTGTTGATACACCGGTCATTGGTCTGAAAGACCTGATGGTGCAGCACGAAGAGCGTATCCGTAACGGGATGAAAGCGTATCAGCTGCTGGAAGAACTGCGTGCGGGTTCCACCGATCAGGCCGTTCGTGACCAGTTCAACAGCATGAAGAAAGATCTGGGATATGGTCTGCTGCTGAAACGCTATACCGACAAAGTGACCGACGCGACCGAAGCGCAAATTCAGCAGGCAACGAAAGATTCTATTCCTCGTGTCGCTCCGCTGTACTTTGCGTTCCGTATCATGGTGGCGTGCGGCATTCTGATGCTGGCTATCATCGCGGTTTCCTTCTGGACCGTGATTCGTAACCGTATCGGTGAGAAAAAATGGCTGCTGCGTACTGCGCTGTATGCGCTTCCGCTGCCATGGATTGCCATTGAGTCCGGTTGGTTTGTTGCAGAGTACGGGCGTCAACCGTGGGCGATAGGTGAAGTGCTACCGACAGCCGTGGCGAACTCGTCGCTGACTGCGGGCGATCTGATCTTCTCGATGCTGTTGATTTGCGGCCTGTATACCCTGTTCCTGGTGGCTGAACTGTACCTGATGTTCAAGTTCGCACGCCTTGGCCCGAGCAGCCTGAAAACCGGTCGTTATCACTACGAGCAGTCCACTGTGACTTCTCAGCCGGCACGCTAAGACAGGAGTCGTCAAATGATCGATTATGAAGTATTGCGTTTTATCTGGTGGCTGCTGGTTGGCATTCTGCTGATTGGTTTTGCAGTCACTGATGGTTTCGACATGGGGGTGGGCATGCTCACCCGTTTCCTCGGTCGTAATGATACCGAGCGTCGAATTATGATTAACTCCATCGCCCCACACTGGGACGGTAACCAGGTTTGGCTCATCACCGCGGGCGGCGCATTATTTGCTGCCTGGCCGATGGTGTATGCCGCTGCGTTCTCCGGCTTCTATGTAGCGATGATTCTGGTACTGGCGTCCTTGTTCTTCCGTCCGGTCGGTTTTGATTACCGCTCTAAGATTGAAGACATGCGCTGGCGCAACATGTGGGACTGGGGCATCTTCATTGGTAGCTTCGTACCGCCGCTGGTCATTGGTGTGGCGTTCGGTAACCTGCTGCAAGGGGTTCCGTTCCATATGGATGAGTACATGCGTTTGTACTACACCGGTAACTTCTTCCAGTTGCTGAATCCGTTTGGTCTGCTGGCCGGTGTGGTAAGCGTGGGCATGATCATCACTCAGGGGGCGACCTATCTGCAGATGCGTACCGTAGGTGAACTGCACCTGCGTGCACGCGCCACCTCTCAGGTTGCTGCACTGGTGACGCTGGTGTGCTTCGCGCTGGGCGGTGTCTGGGTTATGTACGGTATTGACGGTTATGTTGTGACCTCTGCACTGGATCACCACGCTGCCTCTAACCCGATGACCAAAGAAGTCGCGCGAGTTGCGGGCGCATGGATGGTGAACTTTAACAATGCACCTATCCTGTGGCTGGTTCCGGCTCTGGGTGTAGCCCTGCCGCTGCTGACCATCCTGACGTCTCGTATGGAGAAAGGGGCCTGGGCGTTCGTCTTCTCTTCACTGACGTTGGCCTGCATCATCCTGACTGCGGGTATCGCAATGTTCCCATTTGTGATGCCATCCAGCACCATGATGAATGCCAGCCTGACCATGTGGGATGCTACCTCCAGCCAGAGAACATTGAACCTGATGACCTGGGTTGCGGCGGTGTTTGTACCGATCATTCTGCTCTACACCAGCTGGTGTTACTGGAAAATGTTCGGTCGTATCACCAAAGAAGATATTGAAAACAACACCCACTCTCTGTACTAAGTAAGGAGCTAAAAATGTGGTATTTCGCATGGATTTTGGGAACGCTTCTTGCCTGTGCATTTGGGATAATCACAGCGCTGGCGCTTGAGCATGTCGAAGCAGGCAAAGCAGGGCCAGAAGAAAGCTAATGACCAACGTTATCGCGATGTTATATAACGCGATGGATAAGCGCCCCTTGCGGGCGCTTTCTTTAGTCATGGCGTTAGTGTTGGCAGGATGTATTTTTTGGGATCCCTCACGCTTCGCAGCAAAAACCAGCGAGCTTGAAATCTGGCATGGCCTTCTGCTGATGTGGGCGGTCTGCGCCGGCATTATCCATGGCGTCGGGTTTCGTCCTCGCGCGGTGCACTGGCAGGGCATCTTCTGCCCGCTGATAGCCGACATCGTGCTGGTGGTTGGTCTGATTTTCTTCTTCTTTTGAATAAGAAACATCCTTAAATATTTATGGGCTTGCATAAGCCCATAATTTTTTACTCTCCGTTTACTTTCCCCCATTCCAAAGCATCATTCCCGCGCGTATAGTAGCACCGGTTAAAAGCTCTAACTTTTGTTGCATTACCGGGATGTAAAGTGAATACAACGCGATATACAAACGACATTCTTGAAGCATCGCGGCGGCAAGAACGCGAGTCACCTGGCGCTTACAAAAGTAAGTAACCGGTGTGAGTGGGCGAAGCCAACAAAGAGGCAGTAAGAATGAATAAGTATATTTTTCGATGGCCGGTTCGTGTCTATTATGAAGACACCGACGCCGGTGGGGTGGTTTACCACGCCAGTTACGTCGCTTTTTATGAACGAGCACGCACAGAGATGCTGCGTCATCATCACTTTAGTCAGCAAGTACTGCTGGCCGAACGTGTAGCCTTTGTGGTGCGCAAGATGACCCTGGAATATTTTGCGCCAGCCAGGCTCGACGACATGCTCGAAGTCCAAACCGAAATTACGTCAATGCGTGGCACCTCATTGGTTTTCACGCAACGCATTGTCAACGCAGAGAACACCGTGCTGAATGAAGCCGAAGTTCTGATTGTTTGCGTTGATCCACTCAAGATGAAGCCTCGTGCGCTTCCCAAGTCTATTGTCGCGGAGTTTAAGCAGTGACTGACATGAATATCCTTGATTTGTTCCTGAAGGCAAGCCTTCTGGTTAAACTTATCATGTTGATTTTGATTGGTTTCTCAATCGCATCCTGGGCCATTATTATCCAGCGGACCCGTATACTGAATGCGGCTTCACGTGAAGCAGAAGCGTTTGAAGACAAGTTTTGGTCCGGCATCGAATTATCGCGCCTGTATCAGGAAAGTCAGGGGCGTCGTGATAATCTGACGGGTTCTGAACAAATTTTCTACAGCGGATTCAAAGAATTTGCGCGACTGCATCGGGCTAATAGCCATGCACCGGAAGCGGTGGTTGAGGGGGCATCCCGTGCGATGCGTATCTCCATGAACCGTGAGCTGGAAACACTGGAAACGCATATTCCGTTCCTCGGCACCGTCGGTTCCATCAGTCCGTATATCGGTCTGTTCGGTACCGTTTGGGGGATCATGCATGCGTTTATCGCCCTAGGTGCGGTAAAACAGGCAACCCTGCAAATGGTTGCTCCGGGTATCGCAGAAGCACTGATTGCCACCGCAATCGGTCTGTTTGCGGCAATCCCGGCGGTTATGGCGTACAACCGACTGAATCAGCGTGTGAATAAGCTGGAACTGAATTACGACAACTTCATGGAAGAGTTCACCGCGATTCTGCACCGCCAGGCGTTTACCGTTAGCGAGAGCAACAAGGGGTAAACCATGGCCAGAACGCGTGGACGAGGTCGTCGCGAACTTAAGTCCGAAATCAATATTGTACCGCTGCTCGATGTACTGCTGGTGCTGCTGCTGATCTTTATGGCAACGGCGCCGATCATTACCCAGAGCGTGGAAGTCGATCTGCCGGATGCGACCGAATCGCAGGCCGTCAGCAGTAACGACGAACCACCGGTCATTATTGAAGTTTCCGGTGTTGGGCAGTACAGCGTGGTGGTTGAGAAAGACAGAATGGATCAACTGCCGCCGGAGCAGGTTATCGCGGAAGCGAAAAGCCGCCTGCAGACCAATCCGAAAACGGTCTTCTTAATCGGTGGTGCGAAAGACGTGCCTTATGATGAAATAATTAAAGCGCTGAATCTGTTACACAGCGCAGGCGTGAAATCGGTTGGCTTGATGACGCAGCCAATCTGATGTCTGCGTATTCCTGGCTTGAAAGATAGCGCGTAACAGGCGAACAGTTTTTTGGGAACCCAGAGTGTCAAAGGCAACCGAACAAAACGACAAGCTCAAACGGGCGATAATTATTTCAGCGGTGCTGCATGTCATTTTATTTGCGGCATTGATCTGGAGTTCGTTCGATGAGCACATTGATGCTTCAGGCGGCGGTGGCGGTTCGTCTATTGACGCCGTCATGGTCGATCCTGGTGCCGTTGTTCAACAGTACGACAGGCAGCAGCAGCAGCAGGCAAGTGCGAAACGCGCAGAAGAACAGCGTGAAAAGCAGGCGCAGCAGCAGGCCGAGGAACTTCGTGAGAAGCAGGCGGCCGAGCAGGAACGACTGAAGCAGTTAGAGAAAGAACGTTTAGCCGCGCAGGAAAAAGTGCGCGAACAGACGGAACAGCAAAAACAGGCTGAAGCTGCGGCCGCGAAAGCGCAGGAGCAACAGAAGCAGGCTGAAGAAGCGGCGGCGAAAGCGGCTGCAGACGCCAAAGCCAAGGCGGACGCTCAGGCGAAACAAGCTGCAGATTCTGCGAAGAAAGCCGCTGCTGACGCGGCGAAAAAAGCAGAGGCTGACGCCGCAGCAAAAGCCGCCGCTGATGCGAAGAAAGTTGCCGAGGCGCAAGCCGCCAAGGCTGCTGCAGATGCAGCGAAAAAAGCACAAGCAGAAGCCGCTAAGCAAGCTGCTGCCGAGAAGGCAGCAGCAGAGAAGGCCGCTGCAGCTGCAGAGAAAGCTGCAGCCGCGAAAGCTGCCGCCGCTGAAAAAGCCGCTGCTGATAAGAAAGCAGCAGCCGAAAAAGCGGCAGCAGACAAGAAAGCCGCTGCCGCAGAAAAGGCCGCCGCAGACAAGAAAGCTGCCGCTGATAAAGCCGCTGCTGCCAAAAAAGCTGCAGCGGAGAAAGCCGCGGCAGCCTCTGGCGTTGACGATCTGTTAGGTGATTTAAGCTCCGGTAAGAATGCACCGAAATCAGGTGGTGGCGCGAAAGGTAGTAACGCTGCTCCGGCGGGGAGTGGTAATACTAAAAATAATGGTGCATCAGGCGCTGAGATCAGTAACTACGCCGGGCAGATTAAAACGGCTATCGAGAGTAAGTTTTACGACGCATCATCCTATGCAGGTAAAACCTGTTCGTTGCGTATAAAACTGGCTCCTGACGGGATGTTACTGAGTATTCAGTCGGAAGGCGGCGATCCTGCGCTCTGTCAGGCTGCACTTGCGGCAGCTCGACAGGCTAAGATTCCTAAGCCACCGAGCCAGGCAGTATATGAAGTCTTTAAAAACGCACCGCTGGACTTTAAACCTTAAACCTGTTTTTCCGTATTTTCGGACGAAAACAGTCTAAGGTTGAGACAGAGTTCTGGTAGTTTTGTGTATTTGAGTTTGTTAACATTCTGCTAAATTATCGTGGGCTTTTGGTCCAGATAAGGGAGATATGATGAAGCAGGCATTACGAGTAGCATTTGGTTTTCTGATGCTGTGGGCAGCGGTGCTGCATGCAGAAGTACGTATCGAGATCACCCAAGGGGTGGACTCGGCGCGCCCGATTGGTGTTGTCCCGTTCCAGTGGGCAGGGCCGGGTGCTGCACCTGAAGATATCGGTGGTATCGTGGGCGCTGACCTGCGTAACAGCGGTAAATTCAACCCATTAGACCGGTCTCGTCTGCCTCAGCAGCCGGGCACTGCGGCTGAAGTTCAGCCTGCGGCATGGTCTGCGCTGGGTATTGATGCCGTAGTAGTCGGTAAGGTTACGCCGAATCCGGACGGTTCCTACAGCGTGGCTTATCAGCTGGTGGATACCGGCGGTGCGCCGGGTACCGTACTGGCACAGAACACCTACAAAGTGAACAAGCAGTGGCTGCGTTACGCGGGCCATACTGCCAGTGACGAAGTGTTTGAAAAACTGACCGGTATTAAGGGCGCATTCCGTACCCGTATCGCGTACGTTGTTCAGACTAACGGTGGCCAGTTCCCGTATGAATTACGCGTGTCTGACTACGATGGCTACAACCAGTTTGTGGTTCACCGCTCTCCGCAGCCGTTGATGTCTCCGGCATGGTCTCCGGACGGGTCTAAACTGGCCTACGTAACCTTTGAAAGCGGTCGTTCTGCACTGGTTATCCAGACGCTGTCTAACGGCGCTGTGCGTCAGGTTGCATCGTTCCCGCGTCACAACGGTGCGCCAGCATTCTCTCCGGATGGCAGCAAACTGGCATTTGCCCTGTCTAAAACCGGTAGTCTGAATCTGTATGTGATGGACATTGGCTCTGGCCAAATCCGTCAGGTCACTGATGGTCGCAGCAACAACACGGAACCAACCTGGTTCCCGGACAGCCAAAACCTGGCCTTCACGTCTGACCAGGCCGGGCGTCCGCAGGTATACAAAGTTAATGTCAACGGCGGTGCTCCGCAGCGCATAACCTGGGAAGGTTCGCAAAACCAGGATGCGGATGTCAGCAGCGACGGTAAATTTATGGTAATGGTAAGCTCAAACAGTGGGCAGCAGCACATTGCCAAACAAGATCTGGTAGCGGGTGGCGTACAAGTTCTGTCGTCAACGTTCCTGGATGAAACGCCAAGTCTGGCACCTAACGGCACTATGGTAATCTACAGCTCTTCTCAGGGGATGGGATCCGTGCTGAATTTGGTTTCTACAGATGGGCGTTTCAAGGCGCGTCTTCCGGCAACCGATGGTCAGGTTAAATTCCCTGCCTGGTCGCCGTATCTGTGATAATAAATAATTGATTAATAAAGGAATCATTGAAATGCAACTGAACAAAGTGCTGAAAGGGCTGATGATTGCTCTGCCTGTTATGGCTATTGCGGCATGTTCTTCTAACAAGAACGCCAGCAATGACGGCAGCGAAGGCATGCTGGGTGCCGGCACTGGTATGGATGCAAACGGCAGCGGCAACATGTCCTCCGAAGAGCAAGCGCGTCTGCAGATGCAACAGCTGCAGCAGAACAACATCGTTTACTTTGATCTGGACAAGTACGATATCCGTTCTGACTTCGCTGCAATGCTGGATGCGCACGCTAACTTCCTGCGTAGCAACCCGTCTTACAAAGTCACCGTAGAAGGTCATGCGGACGAACGTGGTACTCCTGAGTACAACATTTCCCTGGGTGAGCGTCGTGCGAACGCCGTTAAGATGTACCTGCAGGGTAAAGGCGTTTCTGCTGACCAGATCTCCATCGTTTCTTACGGTAAAGAAAAACCTGCAGTACTGGGTCATGACGAAGCGGCTTACTCCAAAAACCGTCGTGCCGTACTGGTTTACTAAGAGAATTGCATGAGCAGTAACTTCAGGCATCACCTGTTGAGTCTGTCGTTACTGGTTGGCATAGCGGCCCCTTGGGCCGCTTTTGCACAGGCGCCAATCAGTAGTGTCGGCTCAGGCTCGGTCGAAGACCGTGTCACTCAACTCGAGCGTATTTCTAACGCTCACAGTCAGCTTTTAACCCAACTCCAGCAACAACTCTCCGATAACCAGTCCGATATTGATTCCCTGCGTGGTCAAATTCAGGAAAGTCAGTATCAACTGAATCAGGTTGTTGAGCGCCAGAAGCAGATTTTGACGCAGATGGACAGTCTTAGCAGCGGTGGTACGCCAGCGGCGCAGCCAGCAGCGGGCGACCAGAGCGGGGCTGCGGCCCCTGCGTCGGGTGCAGGCGCAGCAGCGACGTCAGGCGTTCCAGCAAGCTCTGGCGATGCGAATACCGATTACAATGCGGCAATTGCGCTGGTGCAGGATAAATCCCGCCAGGATGACGCGATTGAAGCATTTCAGAACTTCATCAAAAATTACCCTGATTCCACCTACCTGCCGAACGCGAATTACTGGCTGGGACAGTTGAATTACAACAAGGGTAAAAAAGATGATGCGGCGTTCTATTTTGCATCGGTAGTTAAAAACTTCCCGAAATCACCGAAGGCTGCAGACGCGATGTACAAAGTTGGCGTCATCATGCAGGACAAAGGTGATAAAGAAAAAGCCAAAGCGGTTTATCAACAGGTTATCACTAAATACCCTGGTACTGATGGCGCGAAACAAGCGCAAAAACGCCTTGGCGCGATGTAATGTGCACCATGCGACCAGAAATCGTGTTATTTCTGGTCGCGTCGTGTGATTCCTAAGCAGTTGAGTTATTTACATCGAAATTTTTGTTGCGCTAAAATCTGAAATCAGTAATATATGCCGCCGTTGCCAAGGGATATCAAACAGCCCGAAAGCGGCAAAAAAAGTGGGGCGTTAGCTCAGTTGGTAGAGCAGTTGACTTTTAATCAATTGGTCGCAGGTTCGAATCCTGCACGCCCCACCACTAACTTAGCAGTAAGCAGTATCCAGCGTAGTATCGGGTGATTAGCTCAGCTGGGAGAGCACCTCCCTTACAAGGAGGGGGTCGGCGGTTCGATCCCGTCATCACCCACCACTCGGGGCGTTAGCTCAGTTGGTAGAGCAGTTGACTTTTAATCAATTGGTCGCAGGTTCGAATCCTGCACGCCCCACCAATTATTTTTGGTGGTTCCGAGTAAAAAATATTTCAGGCAACACCCGTATGGGGCGTTAGCTCAGTTGGTAGAGCAGTTGACTTTTAATCAATTGGTCGCAGGTTCGAATCCTGCACGCCCCACCAATACCGCGGTGGGTTCCTGAAAAGAGTAAAGCAGTAAACCCCATATGGGGGCGTTAGCTCAGTTGGTAGAGCAGTTGACTTTTAATCAATTGGTCGCAGGTTCGAATCCTGCACGCCCCACCAGTGTAAAAAGGCGCACTAAAGGCGCCTTTTTGCTATGCACGGAATTCAAAGATTCGAACCTGCAGCAGGTTCGGGTCTCACGCAGTGAGACAACGGAGCCGTTTACGGCGACGGCCCGGAGGGCGAGCGAAGCGAGTCATCCTGCACGCCCCACCAGTGTAAAAAGGCGCCCTAAAGGCGCCTTTTTACTATCTGCGATTTATAAGATTCGAACCTACTTTCCTGATGGTGCCGCGCTTATCAGATCTACGAAGCTACAAATCGACACCGTACCTGTAGGCCGGATAAGACGCCAGTCGCCATCCGGCATTGTCCAACGCAATTATTGTGACTTTTTTACGCCAATCCGCTATCTTGTTTAGCATATAAAACAAATCTAACCGATTATGGCGTACGTCACGCTTTTACTCGGTTGTTTCGTTAAGCCAGTAAAACGAGAAAGCATGATGAGCGTGATGTTTGACCCTGAAGCCGCAATTTATCCGTTTCCGCCTAAGCCGCTGCCGCTGAGCGAAGATGAAAAACAATTTTATCGCGAGAAAATCAAACGCCTGCTAAAAGAGCGCGATGCTGTGATGGTGGCGCACTATTATACCGACCCGGAGATCCAACAGCTGGCTGAGGAAACCGGTGGATGCATTTCTGACTCGCTGGAGATGGCGCGGTTTGGCTCAAAGCATTCGGCCTCTACGCTGCTGGTGGCTGGGGTCCGATTTATGGGCGAAACGGCTAAAATCCTCAGCCCGGAAAAGACCATTCTGATGCCAACGCTGCAGGCGGAATGTTCCTTAGACCTGGGCTGTCCAATCGACGCATTCAGTACATTTTGCGATGCGCATCCGGACCGCACCGTGGTGGTGTATGCCAACACGTCGGCGGCAGTGAAAGCGCGTGCGGACTGGGTGGTGACATCCAGCATTGCGGTTGAACTTATTGAGCACCTGGATAGTTTAGGTGAAAAAATCATCTGGGCTCCGGACAAGCATCTGGGCAACTACGTGCAAAAACAGACCGGAGCCGATGTTCTTTGTTGGCAAGGGGCCTGTATCGTCCATGACGAATTCAAAACGCAGGCATTAACCCGCATGAAAGGGTTATATCCCGACGCAGCCGTGCTGGTACACCCTGAATCGCCTCAATCAATCGTTGATATGGCCGATGCCGTGGGGTCGACGAGTCAGCTCATCAACGCGGCAAAAACGTTACCGCATAAGCAGCTTATCGTGGCGACTGACCGGGGTATTTTTTACAAAATGCAGCAGGCTGTGCCGGACAAAGAGTTGCTTGAAGCCCCGACTGCCGGCGAAGGGGCAACCTGTCGCAGCTGTGCGCATTGCCCGTGGATGGCGATGAACGGCCTCAAAGCGATTGCAGAGGGCCTTGAGCAAGGTGGGGCAGCCCATGAGATACAGGTTGATGACGCGCTGCGAGAAGGGGCACTATTGCCGTTAAACCGCATGCTGGAATTTGCGGCTACACTACGAGCTTAAATAAATTATTGCTCTGGGGGAAAAGATGGATTTTTTTAGCACGCAGAATATTTTGGTTCATATCCCGATCGGCGCGGGCGGATATGATCTGTCATGGATTGAGGCGGTAGGTACCGTTGCTGGTTTACTGTGTATTGGTCTGGCAAGCCTTGAGAAAATCAGCAACTACGTCTTTGGTCTGATAAACGTCACGCTGTTTGCGATCATCTTCTTTCAGATCCAGCTCTACGCCAGCCTGTTATTACAGGTGTTCTTTTTTGCCGCCAATATCTACGGCTGGTATGCCTGGTCCCGACAAACCAGCCAACATGAGGCTGAGCTGAAAATTCGCTGGCTGCCGCTGCCGAAAGCGCTAAGTTGGCTGGCGGCTTGCGTGGTGGCGATTGGTCTGATGACGGTATTTATCGATCCGGTCTTCGCGTTTCTGACCCGTATGGCCGTGAACATTATGCAAGGGCTGGGATTACAGGTTGCCGCACCTGAGTTGCAACCCGATGCATTCCCGTTCTGGGATTCCTGCATGATGGTGCTGTCGATTGCGGCGATGATCCTGATGACGCGGAAATACGTCGAAAACTGGCTGCTGTGGGTGATCATTAACGTCATCAGCGTGGTGATCTTCGCCCTACAAGGCGTGTATGCGATGTCGCTGGAATACATGATCCTCACCGTTATTGCGCTTAACGGCAGCAGGATGTGGATGAACAGCGCGCGCGAACGTGGCTCACGCGCGCTCTCCCATTAGTGATGGTGATGTGAATGGCCGGACAGTCCCTGATACAGGTGGCAGTCCGGTCCGTTGCATGGCTGATATTCCATCTGGATCGTTGCGTGTTCAATCTGATAATGATGCGTCAGGAAATGTTGAATGCGTTCCAGCAATGCGTCGTGATCGTGCGGGGGAACCACCTGCACATGTAGCGTCATCACCGGTTTCTCACCCACCATCCAGACGTGCACATGGTGCACGTTGCGAACTTCAGGAATATCCCGGCTGAGGTGGCGCTGTAGCGCGGGAATATCCAGTGACAGCGGTGCGCCTTCGAGTAATTCGTTCACGCTATCTTTCAATAACCGCCAGGCGCTACGCAGTACCAGCACGGAAACCAGAATCGACAGGATCGGATCCGCTGGCGTCCAGCCAGTCCAGATGATGATCAACGCCGCGATGATCGCGCCAACCGACCCCAGTAAATCGCCCATTACGTGCAAGGCCGCGGCGCGAACATTGAGGTTCTTCTCCTCGCTCCCGCGATGCAGCACCCAAAAGGCAAGAACGTTAGCCAGTAAACCTGCCACGGCAATCACCATCATCATGCCGCCAGCTACCGGTCGTGGGGTATAGAAGCGCTCTATCGCCTCCCAGACGATTAAAATGGTGATCACCACTAGCGCGATAGCGTTCACAAACGCGGCCAGCGTCGTGAGCCTCAGCCAGCCGAACGTGTGTCGGATGGTCGGCGGTCGGCGAGCAAACCTGACAGCCAGCAGGGCAAAAAGCAGCGCGGCTGCATCTGTCAGCATATGACCGGCGTCCGCCAGCAGCGCCAGCGAGCCTGACAGGATCCCGCCGACCACCTCCACGAACATAAATCCCGCCGTAATGCAGAAGGCGAACAGCAGTCGACGGGCGTTATTATCTTTGGGCAGGTCAGGGGAAGTGGGGGTATGTGAGTGCGCCATAATGTCATCCCTTTGTTATTCTCATGATTACTGTATGACATCATACCGGGTTTGGGCTGACAAAATTAAAAAGGAGAGCTTTTGCTCTCCCGTTATTAGCCATATTTTTAGCTTTACTGGGTGGTGCCGTCGGTTTTGGTGTCTACGTCATTGTTGATACCGTTTCCGGTCTCTACCTTCTTGTTGATATCCGGACAACGACCGTCTTTGCACATTGAGTTTTTGTGCATCTCGTCTTTGGTCATCCCTTCATGATTCATTGATGAACCGTTCGGATGCAGCATGGTGCCACCCGAATTAACGTTGTTGTTGTCGACATTATTCGGCGCCACGTTCTCACGTGCGTCCGGTGCGATTTGACCGGCATCCGCCGAAGAGTTCGCCTGACCGTTATTTGACTGCGTGTTTGCGTCTGCAGCCAACGCCGCGCCGCTGGCGAGGCCAAGAGTGGCGGTAAGAAAGAGTGAGGCCAGCTTTGTCATTTGCATAATATGCTCCTGTTATGGTCGATATGTCGGATAACCTCTTCCAACAGTGCATGTGCCAGTTAAATCCTCAGAAGGTAGTTAACTATTTCAGTATGAAAATTAAAACCAGCATAGAATATTGAAATTAATAAAAAAATAAGCTGTTGCAGTTATAAATTGTAGTTTGGATCTCGTTTATCGCTACTTTATTGCGTTTTTTTGGCCTATTCCAGGATTAATCCGTCCAAAGTGTAAAACCCCGTTTACACTTTAGAACTGAAGATATAGATTGGAGGGATTGCATTCATTTATATAAGTATGGCAACGCTGGAATAATCATGAATTATCAGAACGACGATTTACGCATTAAAGAGATCAACGAGTTACTTCCCCCGGTCGCACTGCTGGAAAAATTCCCTGCTACTGAAAATGCCGCAAACACGGTTGCTCACGCCCGCAAAGCGATTCATAAAATTCTGAAAGGCAGCGACGATCGCTTACTGGTGGTGATCGGGCCGTGCTCGATTCATGATCCGGCAGCCGCCAAAGACTATGCCGCTCGCCTGCTGGCGCTGCGTGATGAGCTTAAAGACGAGCTTGAAATCGTCATGCGCGTCTATTTTGAAAAGCCGCGTACCACCGTCGGCTGGAAGGGGCTGATCAACGATCCGCATATGGATAACAGCTTCCAGATCAACGATGGCCTGCGCATTGCGCGTAAGCTGCTGCTGGATATTAACGACAGCGGCTTGCCTGCGGCGGGTGAATTCCTTGATATGATTACCCCACAGTATCTGGCCGATCTGATGAGCTGGGGGGCTATTGGCGCACGTACGACTGAGTCCCAGGTTCACCGTGAGCTGGCATCCGGTCTTTCCTGCCCGGTTGGTTTTAAAAACGGTACCGATGGCACCATCAAAGTGGCGATCGATGCAATCAACGCCGCTGGCGCGCCGCACTGTTTCCTGTCGGTGACTAAATGGGGTCATTCAGCCATTGTGAATACCAGCGGTAATGGCGACTGCCATATCATTCTGCGCGGTGGTAAAGAGCCGAACTACAGTGCTCAGCACGTTGCAGACGTGAAAGAAGGGCTGGTTAAAGCTGGTTTGTCTGCGCAGGTGATGATCGACTTTAGCCATGCCAACTCCAGCAAGCAGTTTAAAAAGCAGATGGATGTGGCTACAGACGTTTGTGGGCAGGTAGCCGGCGGTGAGAAAGCGATTATTGGCGTAATGATCGAAAGCCATCTGGTGGAAGGTAATCAGAATCCGGATAGCGGCGAGCCGCTGACTTACGGCAAGAGCATTACCGATGCCTGCATTGGCTGGGAAGATACTGATGCGGTACTGCGTCAGCTGGCAGAAGCGGTAAAAGCGCGTCGCGGGTAAAAAACTTATCCGGGCTACGCTCGGTAGGCCGGATAAGGCAACGCTGCCATCCGGCAATAAAAAAGCGTGGAGCATTCCACGCTTTTTTCGTTTGAACCGGGATGAAAAATTACTTCGCTTTACCCTGGTTGGCAACGGCGGCCGCTTTTGCAGCGATCTCGTCAGCATTACCCAGATAGTAACGTTTGATCGGCTTGAAGTTTTCGTCGAACTCATACACCAGCGGTACGCCGGTCGGAATGTTCAGTTCCAGAATTTCATCTTCGCCCATGTTATCCAGGTATTTCACCAGCGCACGCAGGGAGTTACCGTGAGCGGCGATAATCACGCGCTCACCGCTTTTCATGCGCGGCAGAATGGTTTCGTTCCAGTAAGGGATAACGCGCTCGATAGTCAGCGCCAGGCTTTCGGTAACCGGTAGCTCTTTGTCAGTGAGTTGAGCATAACGCGGATCGTGCCCCGGATAGCGCTCGTCATCTTTGGTCAGCTCCGGTGGGGTGACCGCGAAGCCACGACGCCATTGTTTAACCTGCTCGTCACCGTATTTTTCAGCGGTTTCGGCTTTGTTCAGCCCCTGCAGCGCGCCGTAATGACGTTCGTTCAGCTTCCAGGATTTTTCAACCGGAAGCCACGCTTGATCCAGTTCATCCAGTACGTTCCAAAGGGTGTGGATGGCACGTTTTAGCACAGACGTGTAAGCAAAATCGAAGCTGTAACCTTCCTCTCGCAGCAGTTTGCCTGCCGCTTTTGCTTCGCCTACGCCTTTCTCGGACAGATCAACATCGTACCAACCGGTAAAGCGGTTTTCGTTGTTCCACTGACTTTCACCGTGACGTACCAGTACCAGCTTAGTTACAGCCATACATTGACTCCTATAAATCACATTGAATGATAATAATTCTCATTATATTGCCGTAATGCGTCAGCGGCAATGCTTACGCATAACCATAGCGAAAATAGCCGCGCAGTGTAAGGTTCTTGTGAACTCAAGGTTGCGATTTTGTCTTTTGGTGATGAGGTTTTGAGCAGGTTGGGGGAGGGCAATAAACGACGAGCCCGATACTGGACTCGTCATGGTCAATCGTCAGGCCGGAATAAACCGGTATTCCGTTACGCTGGCGTATTCTTCGCCCGGATGCAGGAAACAGTCTGGCTGTGGCCATTCCGGATGGTTTGGGCTGTCCGGCAGAAACTCGCTTTCTAGCGCCAGACCTTGCCAGTCGGCGTACGCCTCTGGGCCACGGGACGGCGTGCCGCCGAGGAAATTCCCGGAGTAGAACTGCAAAGCCGGGGCCGAGGTGTAGACCTCCATCTGCAATTTTTCATCCTGCGACCACAGCAGCGCGACCGGCTTACGGACATCACCTTGTGCCTGTAGCAGGAAAGCGTGATCGTAACCTTGTACGTGGCGCTGATCGTCATCGGTCAGAAATTCGCTGGCGATAACTTTTGGCGTACGGAAGTCAAAAGAAGTGCCCGCCACCGGCTTTAGGCCCTCGTGTGGGATACCCATCGCATCAACCGGCAGATACGTGTCGGCGAGGATCTGCAGCTTATGCTGGCGGACATCGGTTTTATCACCGTCGAGGTTGAAATAAACGTGGTTGGTCAGATTCACCGGGCAGGGCTTATCGACCGTCGCGCGATAGGTGATTGAAATGCGATTGTCGTCGGTCAGGCGATACTGCGCTGTCGCGCAAAGGTGGCCAGGGAAACCCTGGTCGCCATCGTCAGAGGTCAGTGCGAACAGCACCTGACGATCATTTTGATTGACTATTTGCCAGCGACGTTTATCGAAACCGTCCGGCCCGCCGTGCAGCTGGTTTTCACCCTGGCTTGGCAGTAATTCAACGGTTTCACCAGCGAAGGTGTAACGGCTGTTGGCGATACGGTTCGCGTAGCGGCCAATCGATGCCCCCAGAAACGCAGCTTGATCAGGATATTGCTCCGGGCTGGCGCAGCCGAGCAATGCTTCACGCACGCTACCATCGCTCAGAGGAATGCGGGCCGACAACAGCGTTGCGCCCCAGTCCATCAGGTTGACCACCATCCCTGCGTCATTACGCAGGGTCAGCAGACGAAACGGCTGGCCATCGGGGGCCATGACGGGAATTTCGTTTAGCACTGTCCGGCTCCTTGTGAAGGTTTACACACATAGAAGGTTTCTTTGATACCTGTTTTCGCTTCGTACTGCGCAGCGACAGCCTGCTGTACCGCAGGAACCAACGCTTCAGGGATCAGCGCCACAATGCAGCCGCCGAAGCCGCCGCCGGTCATGCGCACGCCGCCCTGGGAGCCGATAGTCGCTTTGACGATCTCCACCAGGCTATCAATTTGCGGCACGGTAATTTCAAAGTCATCGCGCATGGAGGCGTGAGATTCCGCCATCAACTGGCCCATGCGCAGCAGGTCACCTTTTGCCAGGGCATCAGCAGCTTCCACGGTGCGGGCATTTTCGGTGATCACGTGGCGGACGCGTTTGGCGACGATCGGGTCCAACTCATGGGCGACGGCGTTGAATGCCTCAAGGCTGACATCACGCAGCGCGGGCTGCTGGAAGAAGCGCGCGCCGGTTTCGCACTGCTCGCGACGGGTGTTGTACTCACTGCCGACCAGCGTACGCTTAAAGTTACTGTTAATGATCACCACGGCGACGCCTTCAGGCATGGAGACCGCTTTGGTACCCAGCGTACGGCAGTCGATCAGTAGCGCATGATCTTTCTTGCCCAGCGCGGAAATCAGCTGATCCATGATGCCGCAGTTGCAACCGACGAACTGGTTTTCGGCTTCCTGACCGTTCAGGGCAATCTGCGCGCCGTCGAGCGGCAGGTGATAAAGCTGCTGGAACACGGTGCCGACCGCCACTTCCAGCGACGCTGAGGAGCTTAAGCCAGCGCCCTGCGGTACATTGCCGCTGATCACCAGATCGGCACCGCCAAAGGCGCTATTACGCTTTTGCAGGTGTTTTACCACGCCGCGGACATAGTTCGACCACTGCTGGCTGTCATGGGCGATAATCGGCGCGTCGAGAGAGAACTCATCAACCTGATTCTCGTAGTCGGCGGCAATCACGCGCACGATGCGATCGTCACGCGTCGCACAGCTGATCACGGTTTGGTAGTCGATGGCGCAAGGCAGAACGAAGCCATCGTTATAGTCAGTATGTTCGCCAATCAGGTTAACGCGGCCCGGAGCCTGAATGACGTGAGTAGCAGGGTAGCCGAATTTCTCAGCGAACAGGGTTTGGGTTTTATCTTTCAGACTCATTGTTATTCTCCGGACTCGCGAAAGTGGATGTCGCTGACCGCGCGCAGGCGCTCAGCCGCTTGTTCTGCCGTCAGGTCGCGCTGGGTTTCCGCCAGCATTTCATAACCGACCATAAATTTACGCACGGTCGCGGAACGCAGCAGGGGCGGATAAAAATGCGCGTGCAACTGCCAGTGCTGATTCTCTTCGCCATTAAACGGTGCGCCGTGCCAGCCCATGGAATAAGGGAAAGAGCACTGGAACAGATTGTCGTAACGGCTGGTCAGTTTCTTCAGCGCCAGCGCCAGGTCGGCACGCTGCGCGTCGGTCAAATCGGTAATGCGCAGCACATGTGCTTTAGGCAGTAGCAGCGTTTCGAACGGCCATGCCGCCCAGTACGGCACGACCGCCAGCCAGTGCTCGGTTTCTACCACCGTGCGGCTGCCGTCTGCCACTTCGCGGTTAACGTAGTCAACCAGCATTGGCGATTTCTGCTCGGCGTAGTACTCGCGCATCAGGCGGTCTTCGCGCTCGGCTTCGTTGGGCAGGAAGCTGTTGGCCCAAATCTGACCGTGCGGATGTGGGTTCGAACAGCCCATCGCCGCGCCTTTATTTTCAAACACCTGTACCCAGGGATAGGTTTTACCTAAATCTGCGGTCTGTTCCTGCCACGTTTTCACAATCTCCGTCAGCGCAGGCACGCTGAGTTCCGGCAGCGTTTTGCTGTGATCGGGTGAGAAGCAAATGACACGGCTGGTTCCACGTGCGCTCTGACAGCGCATCAACGGATCGTGACTGTCCGGTGCGTCCGGGGTGTCGGACATTAGCGCGGCAAAATCATTGGTAAAGACGTAGGTGCCGGTGTAATCCGGGTTTTTGTCGCCGGTTACGCGCGTGTTACCTGCACACAGGAAGCAGTCTGGATCGTGCGCGGGTAAAACCTGTTTAGACGGCGTTTCCTGCGCCCCTTGCCAGGGGCGTTTGGCGCGATGTGGTGAGACGAGGATCCACTGCCCGGTAAGCGGGTTAAAACGGCGGTGTGGATGATCGACAGGATTGAATTGTGTCATGACGTGTCCTTAATCCGAATATCCCTGCGGATGGCGTGACTGCCAGTGCCAGGTGTCTTGTGCCATTTCGTCCAGCGTGCGGGTTACGCGCCAGTTTAATTCGCGATCGGCTTTGCTGGCATCTGCCCAGTAGGCGGGAAGATCGCCGTCACGGCGCGGTGCAAAATGGTAGTTAATCGGTTTACCACAGGCTTTGCTGAAGGCGTTGACCACGTCCAGTACGCTGCTGCCGACGCCCGCGCCGAGGTTATAAATATGCACACCTTGTTTACCCGCCAGTTTTTCCATGGCGACAACGTGGCCGTCGGCGAGATCCATCACGTGGATGTAATCGCGAACGCCGGTACCGTCTTCGGTTGGGTAGTCGTTGCCAAATACGGCAAGCGACTCGCGGCGGCCAACGGCAACTTGAGCAATGTAAGGCATCAGGTTGTTGGGAATGCCCTGCGGATCTTCGCCCATATCGCCTGACGGATGTGCGCCAACCGGGTTGAAGTAGCGCAGCAGGGCGATGCTCCACTCAGGTTGTGCTTTTTGCAGATCGGTCAGGATCTGCTCGACCATCAGCTTACTTTTGCCGTACGGACTTTGTGGTGTGCCGGTGGGGAAGCTTTCGACGTAAGGAATTTGCGGCTGATCGCCGTAGACTGTGGCGGAGGAGCTGAAGATGAAGTTCTTGACGTTGGCGGCGCGCATCGCGTTTACCAGACGCAGGGTACCGTTGACGTTGTTGTCGTAGTATTCCAGTGGTTTGGCTACAGACTCACCCACGGCCTTCAGACCGGCAAAGTGAATGACCGTATCAATGGCGTGATCGTGGAGAATTTCGGTGATCAGCGCTTCGTTGCGGATATCCCCTTCAATAAAGGTCGGATGCTTTGCGCCTAAACGCTCGATAACGGGCAGTACGCTGCGCTTACTGTTGCAGAGGTTATCAAGGATCACCACGTCGTGACCATTTTTCAGCAACTGTACGCACGTGTGGCTTCCAATGTAACCGCTACCACCTGTAACCAATACTCTCATAATTCGCTCCGTTAAGCCTATGGTATGCAATAATCCTAGCATAACAAAGATGCGAAAAGTGTGACATGGAATAAATTAGTGGAATCGTTTACACAGTGGTATTTTCACTCGCTTTCATTGTTTATTTTATTTTAAATCATTATGTTAGGTTATTATTTCAGCGTTTATCTGAAAAAATGCACAAAAAAGGGCGTGTTCAACGCCCTGGCATGAAAATTAACGCAGAGAGGTTTGTCGATAACCGTAAATATCGTCCTCAGGTACAAACTCCAGTCGATGGGTAATGCAGGCTGGCGCATCTTCGGCGTGGTGAGAGACGAACAGTAGTTGAGTTTCACCTTCACCGATCAGCACATCCACAAACCGACGAATCAGTTGGCGATTGAGCGGATCCAGACCTTGCAAGGGTTCGTCGAGGATTAACAGCGTAGGGTGCTTAACCAGCGCGCGAACAATCAGCGCCAGCCGCTGCTGGCCCCAGGAAAGGCTGTGAAACGGCGCATCGGCGGTTCTTTTATCGATACCCAGAATGTCTAACCACTGCTGTACCAGCTTGCGCTGTCGGTCAGAAACCGCCTGATAGATGCCAATTGAATCAAAATAACCGGAGAGGATCACGTTGCGTACCGTGGTACTGACACGGTATTCCAGATGCAGGCTGCTGCTGACATAACCAATATGTTTTTTAATATCCCAGATAGTTTCACCGCTGCCCCGGCGGCGGCCAAACAGGGTCAGGTCGTTGCTGTAACCCTGCGGATGATCGCCAGTGATTAAACTGAGCAGGGTGGATTTCCCCGCGCCGTTTGGGCCGACAATTTGCCAGTGCTCGCCCGTATTAACCTGCCAGCTCAGATGATGAAGGATAGGGCGATCGTTATACGAGACTACGCCATCGTTGAGCACAATACGTGGCTCGTTTTCAGGCAGTATGTGGCGTACGGAGGGCTCATCGGGTTCGGGTAAAGTAATCCCGGTCAGCTGCTCGCTATGCGCAAGCTGGGCTATCAGTGCCTGTTGCAGTAAACCGGCTTTCTCGCCGGTTTCAGTCAGCGTGCAATCGGCAAGTACGCCAGCAAACTGCACGAACTCGGGTATTTCATCAAAGCGGTTGAGGACCAGCACCAGCGTAATACCTGCCTGATGCAGCGTGGCGAGCAAATCCGCTAACTGATGACGTGACGCAACGTCCAGCCCGTCAAACGGTTCATCCAGGATCAGCAATTCCGGTTCCGACATCAGCGCCTGACAAAGCAGGGTTTTACGTGTTTCGCCGGTAGAGAGGTATTTGAAACGCCTGTCGAGCAGATGCGCAATGCCAAACTGCTGCGCCAGCGCTTTGCATCGCGCTGGATTTTTGATTTCATCCTGAATAATTTCTGCCGTCGTGCGTCCGGTGTCGTCTTCGCCGGGGCTGAGGAGATCGGTGTTATTACGCTGCCATTCGTCGCTGACCAGTTGCTGCAACTGCTCAAAGGAGAGTCGGGTGATGCGCGTGAACTGACAGCGGCGCTCGCCTTTTAACGGCGGCAACTCCCCCGCCAGCGCACGCGCTAACGCGGATTTCCCACTGCCGTTAGAACCGACAAACGCCCAGCTATCCCCCGCGCTCAACGTCAACGTATTCAACTGAAGCGTTTTTGTGTCGCTCAGACGAAACGTGCCTTGCGAAATTTGCAACGATGACATTTTATATCCCATGTTTTGCAGCAATAAACAACAGGGATACGTGTTCTGCGAGCCGATGTCAATCGACTCAACACAACGTCGCGATAATCACTCTGTCGGCGTTGAAATACGCGGTGACGTTAGCACCTTCTTGCAGTGTCGCGGCGTCTTCAGACGGAACCGTGGCGCATAGCGTCTGGCCATCGGGCAGCGCCATTAACACTTCGCACTGTTCGGCGCTACGCTCAATATGGCTGATGGTTCCCTGTAGTTGGTTATCGGCCGCCTGGGCGATGGCGTCGTCCTGGGTGATCCCCACCCATGGTGCCTTCAGCAGGACCAGCACTTCTTTACCTTCATCCAGTCCCAGCCTTTCGCCGCTTTGCGCCGTCAGCGCGACTTTCAGCCGCGTTTCGCCATCAGCCAGCAGGACATCGACATGTTGCTGAACCTGAGAGTGGTCGCGTGCGGTAATGGTGCCAAACCACTGGTTACGGGCGCTGGTTTGCAGTGAAAAACGGGAGATGGCCGCCAGCAGGCTATTGAGCGGCAGCGCATCGTCATCGCTCAATACATCAAAAGCTTTTTGTTGGATTTGCGCCAGTAAATCGTACAGCTGGATCAAGCGTTGGCCGTAGCGTGTTAACACCGCGCCGCCGCCGCCCTTGCCGCCGGTGGCGCGCTCTACCAGCGTTTGCTCACTAAGCTGGTTCATCTCATTGATGGCATCCCAGGCGCTTTTATAACTGATGCCCGCATCCTTAGCGCCCTGACTAATAGAGCCGGAAAGCGCAATGTGCTTAAGCAGCGAAATGCGGCGGGGATCGGCAAACAGCTTTTGCTGAAGTTTCAGCGTAAGAAGGATTTCGGCCTGCATATCAAGCTCCTGGCAAAAAGGATATTGTGACGGAAAACCGCGCGCGCGCAAAGCCGACCGCACAAAAGGGGAGTGCATTTCTGTGTTATGTGGTTAAAATACAGCTAAGGACTACATCTGGAGTTGATCATGTTAGAGTTATTGAAAAGTCTGGTATTCGCCGTAATCATGGTTCCTGTGGTGATGGCCATCATTCTGGGGCTGATTTACGGACTGGGTGAAGTGTTCAACATTTTCTCCGGTATCGGTCAGAAAGATCAGTCCAAGCAGAACCATTGATTCCCCAAACGCCCGCTCAGTCGGGCGTTTATCTTTTTCACCTTCCATTCCGTTTTCTGTGCCTATAGCTTCTCAAGATCCTGCTTTTCCTGCCGATAATTTCTCTATGTAATCTCTGATGGGTATCAATAACCACTAGGAAAACCCTGAATTACTCGTTATATTTGCGCGTACATAACGAAACTCAAAGGAGTTACAGATGGCACGTACATGGTTACGCTTGTTTGCAGGGGCAACACTTTCTCTAACTGTCGCCGGACATGCACTGGCGGATGAAAGCAAAATCACAGTGTTCGCCGCGGCGTCGCTGACTAACGCGATGCAGGACATTGCGGCACAGTATAAAAAAGAGAAGAACGTTGATGTTGTCTCCTCTTTTGCCTCTTCTTCTACGCTGGCGCGCCAGATTGAAGCCGGTGCGCCCGCCGATCTGTTTATTTCTGCCGATCAGAAATGGATGGATTACGCGGTAGACAAAAAATCTATTGATACTGCAACGCGCAAAACGCTGCTCGGAAACAGCCTGGTGGTTGTGGCACCGAAAGCCAGTGAGCAAAAAGACTTTGCCATCGACAGTAAAACCAACTGGACCAGCCTGTTGAACGGCGGGCGTCTGGCGGTCGGCGATCCGGAACATGTTCCGGCGGGCATTTACGCCAAAGAAGCGCTGCAAAAACTGGGTGCATGGGATACCCTTGCACCGAAACTGGCGCCTGCTGAAGACGTACGCGGCGCACTGGCGCTGGTCGAGCGTAACGAAGCCCCGCTGGGGATTGTTTACGGTTCCGATGCTGTCGCCAGCAAAGGCGTCAAAGTGATAGCCACTTTCCCGGAAGATTCACACAAAAAAGTCGAATACCCAGTCGCGATTGTTGATGGGCATTCCAACGCCACGGTCAGCGCGTTCTATGATTACCTGAAGGGACCGCAGGCTGCTGATATCTTTAAACGTTATGGATTTACGACCAAGTAATGATACTCAGCGATCCTGAATGGCAGGCCGTTATACTGAGCCTGAAAGTTTCTTCCCTGGCCGTGCTGTTCAGCCTGCCGTTTGGGATCTTCTTTGCCTGGCTGCTGGTGCGCTGCACGTTTCCAGGTAAAGCTCTGCTCGACAGCGTGCTGCACTTGCCACTGGTACTGCCACCGGTGGTGGTCGGTTATCTGCTGTTAGTGGCCATGGGGCGACGCGGATTTATCGGCGAGCGGCTGTACGACTGGTTTGGTATTACGTTTGCCTTCAGCTGGCGCGGCGCGGTGCTGGCGGCGGCGGTGATGTCTTTCCCGCTGATGGTGAGGGCCATCCGTCTGGCGCTTGAAGGCGTGGACGTCAAGCTGGAACAGGCCGCCCGTACGCTGGGGGCCGGTCGCTGGCGCGTATTCCTGACCATCACCTTGCCGCTGATGCTACCGGGCATTATTGTCGGCACGGTGCTGGCATTTGCCCGCTCGCTCGGCGAGTTCGGCGCGACGATCACCTTCGTTTCCAATATTCCTGGCGAAACCCGCACTATCCCTTCGGCGATGTACACCCTGATCCAGACTCCTGGCGGTGAAAGCGCGGCGGCGAGACTTTGCATGATTTCTATTGTGCTGGCGTTAATTTCGCTACTGATTTCTGAGTGGCTGGCGCGCATCAGCCGCGAACGGACGGGGCGATAATCATGCTGGAACTGAATTTCACCCAGACGTTAGGCTCGCACTGTCTGACGCTCAACGAAACGTTACCCGCCACTGGCATTACCGCGATTTTTGGCGTGTCCGGGGCGGGCAAAACCTCGCTGATTAACGCCATTAGCGGACTGACGAAGCCGCAGTCCGGGCGCATTGTGCTCAACGGTCGGGTGTTGAACGATGTAGAAAATGGCATCTGTTTAACCCCTGAAAAACGCCGGGTCGGCTACGTTTTTCAGGATGCGCGCCTGTTCCCGCATTATAAAGTGCGCGGTAACCTGCGCTACGGCATGGCGAAAAGCATGGCCGGGCAGTTTGATAAGCTGGTGACGTTGTTAGGGATTGAACCGCTACTCGAGCGCCTGCCTGGTAGCCTTTCCGGCGGTGAAAAACAGCGCGTGGCCATTGGTCGGGCGCTGCTGACCGCGCCTGAGTTGCTGCTGCTTGACGAGCCGCTGGCGTCACTGGATATTCCGCGTAAGCGTGAACTGCTACCCTACCTGCAACGCCTGGCGCGCGAAATCAACATCCCGATGCTGTATGTCAGCCATTCGCTGGATGAGATTTTGCATCTGGCCGATAAAGTGATGGTGCTGGAGAACGGTCAGGTCAAAGCATTTGGCTCGCTGGAGGATGTCTGGGGGAGTAGCGTGATGCACCCCTGGCTACCGAAAGAGCAGCAGAGTAGCATACTGAAAGTTAACGTACTGGAGCATCACCCGCATTATGCGATGACCGCGCTGGCGCTGGGCGATCAGCATCTGTGGGTCAATAAGCTGGATAAACCGCTGCAAACTGCGCTGCGCATTCGTATTCAGGCGTCGGATGTTTCACTGGTATTACAACCGCCGCAGCAGACCAGTATTCGTAACATACTGCGCGCCAAGGTTGCCCAGTGCTATGACGATAACGGGCAGGTGGAAGTGCAGCTTGAGGTCGGCGGTAAAACTCTGTGGGCGAGGATCAGCCCGTGGGCCAGGGATGAACTGGGTATCAAACCTGGCCTGTGGTTGTACGCGCAAATTAAGAGCGTGTCGATAACCGCCTGATTACAGCAGGTGAGAATAGATAAATTTGGCGATGCTGTCGGTGGTGTTGTCGCCAATCACAATATTGGCGCGGGCCTTGACTGCGTCGTCTGCGTTACCCATCGCCACGCCGGTGCCTGCGGCTTCCAGCATGCTGATATCATTAAAGTTGTCGCCAAAGGCGATGACATTCTCCATTGACCCGCCCTGTGCTTCAATCCACTGGGTCAGGCGTTTTCCTTTGCTGTTGCCTTTGCGGGCCACGTCGACCTGATCGTGCCATGACCATTCGCACTCCAGCCCCAGCTGTTGCTCAACGTGCTTGCCAAACTGCTGCAACTTAGGAATGTCTTCGTCGGTCAGGGCAAATTTCCACACGGCGTTAACATCATGTGCGGCCTGCGCCAGTGAAGGAACCTGGGTGAAGGTCGGGCGCTGCTCCGGTGGAAGGGTTTGCGCCCAGTTTGCGGTACGCACCACATGTCCGGTCGGGCGCTCATACAGCATGGCGTCGTCGACATACATCAGACCGTGGATCTGATGTGCCTCCAGCAGATCGATCAGTTGCAGCGCCTGATCTACGGGAAGGGGATCGGATTGCAGAACCTTTTTTGCCTGATAATCATACAAGTAAGTGCCATTACAGCAAATTGCAGGTGTATCCAGCGCCAGTGCCTGATAAAAAGGATGAATAGCAACGTGATGGCGACCCGTGACAATGATAAGTTGGTAGCCGGCTTCTCTGGCGCGCGAGAGCGCTTCGAGAGAAGAGTGCAGTAAGGTTTTTTTCGGGGTCAGCAACGTACCGTCTAAATCCAGGGCAATCACGCGAGTGGTCATCAGTTATTCCAGATTAAGGTTGAGAATTGTGTCTTTGGGCATGGTACACCGAGTCGGCAACCGGACAAAATTCTGAGTCTTAATTAAGCATTCACCGTTAAAAGCGTCTACCTTAGGCGTGTGTCAGGCAATTGCAGTCACTTGCCAAAAAGTAAAAGGAGCATTCATGAAGCAAACCGTTTATACCGCCAGCCCTGAGAGTCAGCAAATCCACGTCTGGAGCCTGAATCACGACGGTTCACTGACGCTGACACAGGTGGTTGATGTACCGGGTCAGGTGCAGCCGATGGTCGTCAGCCCGGATAAGCGCTATCTGTATGTTGGCGTGCGTCCCGAGTTTCGCGTGCTGGCCTACCGCATTGCGCCGGATGACGGTGCGCTGACCTTTGCTGCAGAATCTGCGCTGCCGGGCAGCCCGACGCATATTTCGACCGATCATCAGGGGCGTTTTGTGTTTGTCGGATCGTACAACGCGGGCAATGTGAGCGTCACGCGTCTGGAGGATGGCCTGCCGGTTGAGCTGGTGGATGTAGTGGAAGGTATGGACGGGTGCCACTCGGCCAATATCTCTCCGGATAACCGCACGCTGTGGGTTCCCGCACTGAAGCAGGATCGTATCTGTCTATTTGGCCTCAGTGATGATGGCAAGCTGATCGCACAGGATCCGGCGGAAGTGACGACGGTAGAAGGCGCGGGGCCACGTCACATGGCGTTCCATCCGAATCATCAGTACGCCTATTGCGTCAACGAGCTGAACAGCTCTGTTGACGTCTGGGAACTGAACGATCCGCACGGAGAAATTGAGTGTGTACAGACGCTGGATATGATGCCAGCTGATTTCTCCGACACCCGCTGGGCGGCAGATATTCACATCACGCCTGATGGTCGTCACCTGTATGCCTGTGACCGTACCGCCAGTCTGATTACGGTCTTCAGCGTCTCAGAAGACGGAAGCGTGCTGACGAAAGAGGGCTTCCAGCCTACCGAAACCCAGCCGCGTGGTTTTAATATCGACAGCCGCGGAAAATACCTGATTGCCGCCGGGCAGAAATCGCACCACATTGCGGTGTATGACATTGCGGGTGAGCAGGGACTGCTGACCGAGAAAGGTCGCTATGCGGTTGGACAAGGCCCGATGTGGGTCGTGATCAACGAATACTAAGACTTTATGCCAAATGGCCTACGATAAGCACACGCTTCGTAGGCCTGATAAGGCATTAGCCGCCATCAGGCACTCTGTTTCCCCTGGAGATCGGAAATCGGTCGCCACAAGTTGTCCTTCTCTTCGGCCCACAGATTTAACAGCAGAGAAAAAAAGCGTTCAGCGGGAGGAGAGAGCACCGCATCTTTACGCCGAATAACGCCTAACGTGCGCCTAATCACGGGCTCAACCAGCGGGATGCCGATCAGAGTTGGATGCGACGTGTGCGGCATGGCCAACCCTGGCAACGCGGAAACCCCCAGCCCAGCCTCCACCAGGCCAAGCGAGGTGGATAAATGGCGAACCTCGTAAAACCAATCCAGCTTCCACGGTTTATCTGCCAGGTGTTGCTCAATCAGCAATCGGTTACCGCTCGACGAACGCACGCCTATTAATTTGCAATTCACCAGTTCTTGCCATTCGACCAGCTGTTTATGGGCGAGCGGATGATCGCGCCGACATGCCAGAACAAAGGGTTCGTTAACCAGCGGGGTGAATTCAATGGAAGAATTTGTGATGTTGTTCATGTTTATGCCAAAATCAGCCTCGTTGCAAAGTACGGATTCCATACAATTATTCGTACCTTGTTCAATAATTCGCACCTTAATATTGGGATATAGCTCATTAAATTTGCCGATCGCCAACGGTAAAAAATAGAAAACGGCGGTAGGGATACAGGATAACGTTACCATCCCGTGATAATGTGTATTCATTTTGCTGATATTAAAGATTGTTTCATCTAGGGTTCTAATTAATTCACGCGCTTCTGGTAATAACAACTGGCCTGCTTTTGTTAATGTGACTTTGCGGGTTGTTCTCTCAAATAGTTGAGTGTGTAAATACTCTTCCATTTTCTTTATTCTACGTGTTAATGCAGGTTGCGTAATATTAAGTAACTTAGCCGCATTGTTAAAAGAATTGGACTCTGCCAGCGTGACAAATGCTTTCATGCTCGATAATTCATGTTTCATTCCGACTCCAGACAAGGTTAAGGGACGTTCTGTCCTGATAGAGCGACCAGTTTACCTGCCATTGTTAATCTTGAATTAATAAAAAAAAGTCACTAATCACGACAACAAAGTCATTAGCCAGCGTATTTCACGCATGTAATCCTGTCTTTAATATGAATAATATAGTTGAGGACATTGGCGTGAAAAAAATACCTTGCGTTATGATGCGTGGAGGAACCTCCAGAGGCGCATTTTTATTAGCAGAACATCTACCACAAGAGAAAACGCAGCGTGATGATGTATTGATTAAAATTATGGGTTCCGGGAATGCGCTGGAAATCGACGGTATTGGTGGGGGTAATCCGCTAACCAGTAAAGTGGCGATTATCAGCCGTTCAACCGACCCACAGGCAGATATTGATTATTTATTTGCTCAGGTTTTGGTGCATGAACAACGTGTCGATACCACGCCAAACTGCGGCAATATGCTTTCCGCCGTCGGGGGATTCGCCATCGAAAATGGGCTGATTGCCGCCACAGCGCCGACGACGCGCGTACGGATTCGCAATATAAACACCAATACATTTATTGAAGCCGATGTGCAGACGCCGCAAGGTGTTGTTGAATATGAAGGCCCGGTAAAAATAGACGGCGTACCGGGTACGTCAGCGCCTGTGGCACTCACGTTCCTGAATGCTGCGGGATCCAAAACAGGACGTATTTTCCCAACGGGGAACCATCGTGATTATTTTGATACCGTTCCGGTGACCTGTATAGATATGGCGACACCGGTGGTGATTATTCCCGCTGAATATCTGGGCAAAACCGGTTATGAATCACCGGAAGAACTGGATGCTGACTCAGAATTATTAGCACGCATGGAATCTATTCGCTGTCAGGCAGGGCTGGCTATGGGGTTAGGGGATGTTTCCAATATGGTCATTCCTAAACCTATCCTTATTTCAGCGCCGCAGCAGAGTGGTGCAATTACTGTGCGCTATTTTATGCCTCACGCTTGCCATAAAGCGCTGGCGATCACTGGCGCTATTGCCATTGCCAGCAGTTGCGTGATTGCTGGGACGGTAACTCAGCAGGTAGCACCGGGGGTAGGGTATGGAAATATCAGCATTGAACACCCCGGTGGCTCACTGGATATTTATTTGAGTAATGAAAGTGATGATGCTACGGCTATTCGTGCCTCGGTGATTCGCACCGCCCGGAAAATATTTTCTGGTGAGGTTTACCTTCCCGCATAACGTTAATTAAAACGGTTATGCATCGCGGATACTGGATTTATTTCGCGAGATTGCCTGTACGTATAAATCAGGAATACCACATGAATGTGAAATCATTATGGAAGCTAATCGTTATATTGGCGATCCCCTGTATTATTGGCATTATTCCTGCGCCAGCAGGATTAACGGAACTGGCCTGGGTTCTTTTCGGTATTTATCTTGCCGCTATTGTCGGGTTGGTGATCAAACCTTTTCCTGAGCCGGTCGTGTTGCTGATTGCCGTCGCGGCATCAATGGTCGTGGTCGGTAATTTAGGTCACGGCGTACTAAAAACCAGCAGCGTTCTCAGCGGTTATGCGTCAGGCACCACGTGGCTGGTTTTCTCTGCATTTACGCTAAGTGCCGCTTTTGTGACCACGGGGCTGGGCAAGCGCATCGCCTATATTCTGATCGGCAAAATAGGTAACACCACGCTGGGGCTGGGCTACGTCACGGTATTTCTGGACCTGGTTCTGGCGCCGGCAACGCCATCGAATACCGCGCGAGCGGGAGGGATTGTGCTGCCAATCATCAATAGCGTGGCGGTGGCATTGGGGTCTGAACCAGACAGAAGCCCACGCCGTGTTGGCCACTACCTGATGATGACGGTCTATATGGTCACCAAAACCACCAGCTATATGTTTTTTACCGCCATGGCAGGCAACATCCTGGCATTGAAAATGATTAACGATATCTGTCACCTGCAGTTAAGTTGGGGCGGATGGGCGCTGGCGGCGAGTTTACCTGGTATTGTGATGTTGCTCCTGACTCCGTTAGTTATCTACTTTATGTATCCGCCTGAAATTACCAAAGTGGATAACAAAACCATCGCCAAAGCCGGGCTCCAGGAACTGGGGCCGATGAAAGGGCGAGAAAAAATGCTGTTGGGCATTTTTGTTCTTGCACTATTAGGGTGGATCTTCAGTAAAAGCCTCGGCGTTGATGAATCAACGGTGGCCATTGTAGTGATGGGCGCGATGCTCCTCTTGGGCGTAGTGACCTGGGATGATGTGGTAAAAAATAAAGGGGGCTGGAATACCTTAATTTGGTACGGCGGAATTATTGGCCTGAGTTCTTTATTATCGAAAGTGAAGTTTTTTGACTGGTTAGCTGAACTGTTCAAAAATAACCTCTCTTTTGACAATCATAGCAATGTAGCCTTCTTCGTTATTTTGTTCCTGAGTATTATTGTCCGCTATTTCTTCGCTTCCGGTAGCGCTTATATTGTGGCGATGATGCCCGTCTTTGCCATGTTAGCGAATGTCTCTGGTGCACCACTGATGTTAACGGCTCTGGCATTACTCTTCTCTAACTCATATGGCGGAATGGTAACCCATTATGGCGGCGCGGCGGGTCCGGTTATTTTCGGTGTGGGCTATAACGACATTAAATCGTGGTGGCTGGTTGGCGGCATGCTGACATTCTTAACTTTTATTGTGCATATCACCCTGGGCGTATGGTGGTGGAGCATGTTGATTGACTGGAATATGTTGTAAATAACACGTCAATCTTCAGCCTATTAAATTTATTGATTAACAATGCCTTTGTGCACGGTATTTGTGCGGGCGTTGTACCATGGAGTATGTGATGATTAAATTATATGAGAAAGGCGTCTTTCTCTCCGAAAACAATGAACTGTTAACCGAGGAACATTGTTCCGGGCATATCGAAAAAGATCACGCGAAAAAAGGGACTATCGCCTGGTCGATTCTGTCGGCACACAATACGTCGGGAGATATGAACAAGCTTAAAATTAAGTTTGACTCATTAGCGTCACACGATATTACCTTTGTCGGCATTATTCAGACAGCGAAAGCCTCAGGCATGGAGCGTTTCCCGTTGCCTTACGTGTTGACCAACTGCCATAACGCATTATGTGCGGTAGGCGGGACCATTAACGGTGACGATCATCTGTTCGGGCTGTCCGCGGCGCAACGCTATGGGGGCATTTTTGTGCCTCCACATATTGCGGTGATCCATCAATATATGCGTGAGATGATGGCCGGCGGCGGAAAAATGATCCTCGGCTCAGACAGCCATACGCGCTATGGCGCACTGGGCACAATGGCAGTCGGTGAAGGTGGCGGCGAGCTGGTCAAGCAACTGTTAAACGATACCTGGGATGTTGATTATCCTGACGTTGTTGCGGTCTATCTGACCGGAAAACCGGCACCTGGCGTGGGGCCGCAGGATGTCGCGCTAGCTATTATCGGCGCGGTGTTTAAAAACGGCTACGTCAAAAATAAAGTGATGGAGTTTGTCGGTCCGGGTATTGCGCAGCTCTCCACGGATTTTCGCAACAGCGTTGATGTGATGACGACAGAAACCACCTGTCTGAGCTCCGTCTGGCAAACGGATGACGAAACCCGCAGTTGGCTGGCGCTACATGGCCGTGAGCAAGACTATCGCCTGCTGAACCCGCAGCCGATGGCGTATTACGATGGCTGTATTTATGTTGATCTGAGCGCCATCAAGCCAATGATCGCGCTGCCTTTCCACCCCAGCAACGTCTATGAAATTGACACCCTCAATGAGAATCTCACCGATATTCTTCGCGGGATCGAAATTGAATCTGCGCGTATCGCGCAAGGGAAAGCCAGCCTCTCACTGCTCGACAAAGTTGAGAATGGGCGTTTAAAAGTACAGCAGGGGATCATTGCCGGGTGCTCGGGCGGCAACTACGAAAACGTGATTGCCGCAGCCAGTGCGCTACGCGGTCAATCCTGCGGTAGCGACACCTTCTCGCTGGCGGTCTACCCCTCATCACAGCCGGTGTTTATGGACTTAGCGAAGAAAGGCGTGGTGGCGGATTTGATGGGCGCGGGCGCCATTATCCGAACTGCGTTCTGTGGCCCTTGCTTCGGCGCGGGTGACACACCAGTCAATAACGGGCTGAGCATTCGCCATACCACACGTAATTTCCCTAACCGCGAAGGCTCGAAGCCGGGCAACGGGCAAATGTCAGCCGTGGCGCTGATGGACGCGCGTTCCATAGCCGCAACGGCGGTAAACGGCGGATTCCTGACCCCGGCAACCGACCTGGACTGTTGGGACGAAATTCCGGCCTATGCATTTGACCCTGCGCCTTATAAAAGTCGTGTGTATCAGGGCTTTGTGAAAGGTGCCACGCAGCAGGCGTTAATCTATGGTCCCAATATTAAAGACTGGCCGGAGCTTGGCGCACTGACTGACAATATTTTGTTGAAGGTCGCCTCGAAAATTCTTGATGAAGTGACGACGACCGACGAGCTGATTCCATCCGGGGAGACGTCGTCCTATCGCTCAAATCCTTTAGGGTTGGCGGAATTTACGCTTTCACGGCGGGATCCCGGTTATGTGGGGAGGAGTAAAGCTACTGCTGAGCTGGAAAAACAGCGACGGGCTGGTGGTGTAAACAGCGCATTGTCACCTATCTTCGACCGTATTCGTCAGATTGCCGGTCAGGAAGATGTTGTGCCACTGGAAACGGGGATTGGCAGCATGATTTATGCCGTCAAACCGGGAGATGGTTCCGCGCGTGAGCAAGCGGCAAGCTGCCAGCGCGTGATTGGTGGGCTGGCGAATATCACCGAGGAATATGCCACCAAGCGTTACCGTTCCAACGTCATCAACTGGGGAATGCTGCCGCTGCAAATGATCGGGAAGCCGTCTTTCGAGGTGGGTGATTATATTTACATTCCCGGTATTCGTCGCGCGCTGGACGCATGCAGTCGCGAGATTACCGCATACGTACTGTATGAGAATGGGTCGGTCAGTGAAATTAGCCTGTATATGGAAAGTCTGACGGCGGAAGAGCGTGAAATCATCAAGGCAGGAAGTTTGATTAACGCGAATAAAGCGCGTTTGATGTAAGGCTTACTGTAGGCCGGATGGCGGTTTTCGTCGCCATCCGGCACATTGCCCGGTGGCGCATGCGCTTACCGGGCCTACATAAGAGAATGACGTTTACTGCTTCGGCTCGGCAACCACTTTGCTACCCACACCGCGGTTGTTGTATTCCCACATGCGGTTAAAGTTGGTGTCGTTCAGGTTACGCTGGATTTCACCTTTGTCGTCTTCCGCACCGGTGTTGCCGGTAAACGGATGCTTACCGATTACGCTGTCACCCCATGGCTTCGCCATGTTAAAGCCTTCGTTGATCACGCTGTCGCGGATCACCACCTGACCGTTGGTGTTAGCATCGACATCCAGTGAGCGGCCTAACTGCGCCACGCCATCACCGGCAGCCGTAAAGCGGCTGTTGACGGCAAGGAAACCGTAATAAATGTTCGACAGCGTGGCAGGTGCGAACACGTAGGCTTCCTGCTGGGTGCGAGAATTGACGACGCGGAAATCGGTGTTTTCGAATACCACCGCGCCGCGACCAGAAACAATATCCACATCGCCTTCAATGTAGCTGTTTGTCACCAGCGTACGCGGTTGACGATCGTTTTCCAGACGGTTTTGTACACCGCTGTTGGTTACGAAGAAGGTGTTCTGACGACCCAGAATGTTGACGTTGTTGATCTGTACTTTATCGCCATCGGTACGCAGAGCAACGGCCGGATGGTTACCTGCATCCACGCTGTCGCCGAGGTTGTTTTCGATGGTCAGGTTCTGTAACTGCAGACCGTTGTTTTGTGACCATACGACCGCAGAACACAGTACGCCAATGTTGGTACCGTGCTTGCTCTGGCAATTATCAAACATATACCACGCAGGTTTACCCGGCATATATTTGCCGCCTGGGTTGACCGTACGACGCCAGTCAGCGGTGCTCATCTCTCCGTCAATTGCCTGGCCAATTTTCACATCAAGCGGTTTTTCGCCCATGCCGTACAGCGTCAGGCTGCCCGTTGCTGCCGGGATATAAACCGTGCCCTGATATTCACCCGGCATGATCGCAATATATTGACGCTTGTTGGTGCGTTTAATGATTGCTGCATCCACCGCCGCCTGAATGGTGGTGTGGGTGACGCCCTGAGTCCCTGCCGGGCCGACAACAAAATCAGGCTGTGCGGGCAGAGAAATCGCAGAAGGGGACCACGGCGCGGTGTTTGGCGTCAGTGCAGAAAAATAATGAGCCGCGACAAAATTGCTGGCTTCATTGGCCGACAGAATCGGGCGCGAGGAGGTGCCTGGCGCGGTCTGGTCGGAAGGAATTTGATCGGGCGAGGTTGCGCTACAGGCGGTCAGCGTCACGCCAAAAGCCATTACCAGCGCCAGACGGGAAACTGATGAAATGTTCACAGGTTGCTCCGGGCTTTGAAATTTATCCATTGAAGCCTGCTTTTTTATACTAAGTTGAGCGAAACGGAAAGGCGAAAAGGTAAAAAGTTGTTTTTTATAGCAGCAATGTCGGATGCAGAACGTCCTGATATCACAATTAAATAACAATTATCGCCCTTCAGGTTGACAACATCCGCAGGATCTCAATAAATGTCTATACAACCTATGACAAGTGGTGAGTGGAATGCAGCAATTTTTCCCTGATGATGCCATCTGGCGTAATGTCCGCCTGGCGACCATGGATCCTGAACGTAATACCCCGTATGGGCTGGTGGACGGTCACGCGCTGATTATTCGACAGGGCAAGATTCGCGCTATCGTGCCTGAATCCTCGTTATACCGCACACATGACAATACCTTTGATATGCAGGGTCGGCTGGTTACGCCAGGTTTGATTGATTGCCACACGCATCTGGTTTTTGGCGGAAATCGTGCAGGCGAGTGGGAGCAGCGGCTGAATGGTGTGTCTTACCAGCAAATCAGCGCCCAGGGGGGGGGCATAAACGCCACCGTGTCGGCGACCCGCCGCGCATCTGACGATCAGCTCCTTGCCGTGGCGCGCGCGCGCATGGAACGGCTGATAAAAGAAGGCGTCACGTTGCTGGAAGTGAAATCAGGCTATGGTCTGGATTTGGCGACAGAAGAGAAAATTTTGCGCGTGGTCTCTGCGCTGGCGGCGGAAAATACCCTTGAAATTAGCCCCACGCTGCTGGCCGCGCACGCGACACCGGCGGAATACCGTGACGATCCTGACGGCTATATTACGCTGGTGTGCGAGACCATTTTGCCGCAGCTGTGGGAACAGGGACTGTTTGAGACTGTCGACCTGTTTTGTGAAAGCGTTGGGTTTAGCCTGGCGCAAAGTGAACGGGTATTTCAGGCCGCTCAGGCGTTGGGCATTCCGGTTAAGGGCCACGTTGAACAGCTGTCGTTGCTCGGTGGCGCGCAGTTGGTAAGTCGCTATCACGGATTATCGGCCGATCATATTGAATATCTTGATGAAGCAGGCGTGGCGGCGATGAGCCAAAGCGGTACGGTCGGGGTGTTGTTGCCCGGCGCTTTTTATTTCCTCAAAGAGCAGCAGCGTCCCCCGGTAGAGCTGTTACGCCAATACCAGGTACCTATGGCGGTGGCGACGGACTTCAACCCCGGCACCAGTCCGTTTATCAGCCTGCACTGGGCGATGAACATGGCCTGCGTGCAGTTTGGTCTTACGCCGGAAGAGGCATGGGCAGGCGTCACCCGTCATGCGGCGCAAGCCCTTGGTCGTCAGGCGACCCATGGGCAATTGAAGGCCGGGTTCGTGGCGGACTTTGTGGTGTGGGACGCCCACCTTCCGGTTGAGATCCTGTATGAACCTGGCCGCAACCCGCTGTATCAACGCGTATTCCGAGGACAACCATCATGAGTCACTGGCATCCCGCATCTCCCGCGCTTTGGCAAGGTCGCGATGATCGCGCTGAGTCACCCAACGCGCTGCGCCTGTTTCAGACCATCACGCTCAGTGCAGCGTTTAGCCCGGAAAACTATCGTGAACAGATAGCGCTGCTGGGATTCGCCTGCGATGAAGGCGTAAAGCGTAATCAGGGACGCACGGGGGCGGCTGGCGCACCTGATGCACTGCGTAAAGCGCTGGCGAATTTAGCCAGCCACCAAGGCCATGACCGGCTGGTGGATCTGGGCAACATTGTGGCGCAAGCCCCCGATCTCGAAGGGGCGCAGCAGGCGTTACGCCATGCGGTACAGCGTTGTCAGCAGGCTGAGATGCGCACTTTCGTGCTGGGGGGCGGGCACGAAACCGCCTTTGCCCACGGTGCAGGTGTGCTGGATGCGTTCCCACGCTTAACCGTGGGCATCGTCAATCTCGATGCCCACCTCGACTTACGCCATGCCGATCGGGCCACCTCCGGTACGCCGTTTCGCCAGTTGGCGCAGCTTTGCGACGCCCAGCAGCGTGAATTTCATTACGCCTGCTTTGGTGTTAACCGGGCGGCTAACACCCAGGCGCTGTGGGATGAAGCGCAGCGGCTTGGGGTTACAGTGGTGGAGGATCTGCACTGTCAAAACGCGCAGGCACAGATGGCGCAGTTTATTTCCAGCGTAGACGTCATCTATCTGACCATCGACCTCGACGTTCTACCGGTCTGGGAAATGCCCGCTGTGTCCGCACCCGCCGCGCTGGGCGTGCCGTTGTCGACGCTGCTGAGGCTGATTGAGCCCCTGTGCCGCTGCGGTAAGCTGCAGGCGGTAGACATGGTTGAATTTAATCCCCGTTTTGACGATGATGGCAACGCGGCGCGCGTTGCGGCGCGTCTTGGCTGGCAAATCGCACACTGGTGGCACTGACGTGTCGAATAGCGTTACGCCGCCATTTTTCTACTCTCATTTTTCAGCGTAAGGAAGGCTAACGCATGCTCCCATCCCACTCCCGTTCTGCCCCGGCACCTTTTTACGAAAAGGTAAAACAGGAGATCAGTGAAAAGATTGCCAGCGGTATCTGGCAACCTCACGATCGCATCCCGTCGGAAGCGGAGTTGGTCGCGCAGTATGGTTTTAGCCGTATGACTATTAATCGGGCGCTGCGTGAGCTTACTGACGAGGGGCTGCTGGTGCGTTTGCAGGGCGTCGGTACGTTTGTCGCCGAGCCGAAAGGTCAGTCCGCGTTGTTTGAAATTCGCAGCATTGCCGATGAAATTATCGCCCGCCAGCATCAGCATCGGTGCGAGGTGCTGAAGCTGGAAAGCACACGAGCGAACGCGCAGCAGGCCACGGCGCTGAACGTTAAAGAAGGTACCTTTATTTATCACTCGATCATGGTGCACTTTGAAAACTCCCTACCTGTACAAATTGAAGATCGCTGCGTCAATGCGGAGATTGTGCCGGAGTACCTGACACAGGATTACAGTCAGACCACGCCGCACGCCTATCTGTCGCTGATCGCCCCGTTGACCGAAGGCGAGCATATTGTCGAAGCGGTTCGCGCCAGCGCGGAAGAGTGCGCGCTGCTGAACATTAAAGAACACGATCCCTGCCTGCTGATCCGTCGCAAGACCTGGTCCGCGTCATCCATTGTCTCTCATGCTCGTTTGCTTTTTCCGGGTTCCCGCTATCGTCTGCAAGGGCGCTTCATGTCCTGAGCCCGACATGAAAACCGTGATTGCTGACGCAATATAATAAAAATGTATCTTAATTGTTAAAACCACCCTTGCGGCAACTTGTATAGACAAGTATATATTATTTATCTATCCGAACGTTCGCGAGGAGTTTCCGTCATGTCTCACAGCAAGTATCGTCAGCAGGATATTCGTGCCCCACGCGGCACCACCTTAACGGCCAAAAGCTGGCTGACCGAAGCGCCGCTGCGCATGTTAATGAACAATCTCGATCCTGATGTGGCGGAAAATCCCCATGAGCTGGTGGTGTACGGCGGGATCGGTCGCGCCGCGCGTGACTGGGAATGCTATGACGCCATCGTCAAGGCGCTGACCAAACTGGAGGCCGATGAAACGCTGCTGGTCCAGTCGGGCAAACCGGTCGGCGTGTTCAAAACTCACGACAACGCGCCGCGCGTGCTGATCGCCAACTCCAACCTCGTCCCGCACTGGGCAACCTGGGAACACTTCAACGAACTGGATGCGAAAGGGCTGGCGATGTACGGTCAGATGACCGCCGGGAGCTGGATTTATATCGGCAGTCAGGGCATCGTGCAGGGGACGTACGAAACCTTCGTTGAAGCTGGACGTCAGCATTATCAGGGTAGCCTGAGCGGACGCTGGGTACTGACTGCCGGTCTTGGCGGCATGGGCGGGGCGCAACCGTTAGCCGCGACGCTGGCGGGCGCCTGTTCGCTGAACATTGAATGTCAGCAAAGCCGCATCGATTTCCGTCTGCGTACCCGCTACGTGGATGAGCAGGCGACATCGCTTGACGACGCGCTGGCGCGTATCGACAAATATACCCGTGAAGGTAAAGCCGTTTCTATTGCGCTGTGTGCGAACGCGGCCGACGTTGTGCCGGAACTGGTTAAACGCGGCGTGCGCCCGGATATGGTTACCGATCAGACCAGCGCCCACGATCCGCTACACGGTTATCTGCCGTCCGGCTGGAGCTGGGAAGAGTACCAGGCAAAAGCGGTATCCGATCCGCAGGGTACGGTGCAGGCGGCGAAACGTTCCATGGCCACACACGTACAGGCGATGCTGGACTTTAGCAAAATGGGCGTACCGACGTTTGATTACGGTAATAACATTCGCCAGATGGCCAAAGAGATGGGCGTAGAAAACGCCTTTGATTTCCCCGGCTTTGTACCCGCCTATATTCGTCCACTGTTCTGTCGCGGCATTGGCCCGTTCCGCTGGGTGGCGCTTTCCGGCGATCCGCAGGATATTTATAAGACCGATGCCAAAGTAAAAGAAATTGTTGCCGACGATAAACACCTGCATCACTGGCTGGATATGGCGCGTGAGCGGATTAACTTCCAGGGCTTGCCGGCGCGTATTTGCTGGGTTGGGCTGGAGTGGCGGCAAAAACTGGGGCTAGCGTTTAACGAAATGGTGCGCAGCGGTGAAGTCTCCGCGCCTATCGTCATTGGACGTGACCATCTGGACTCTGGCTCTGTTGCCAGCCCAAACCGTGAAACCGAAGCCATGCGCGACGGTTCTGACGCCGTGTCCGACTGGCCTTTGCTTAACGCGCTGCTCAATACCGCCAGCGGGGCAACCTGGGTGTCGCTGCACCACGGCGGCGGGGTCGGCATGGGCTTCTCGCAACATGCGGGGATGGTGATTGTGTGTGACGGCACCGATGAAGCCGCCGCGCGTATTGCCCGGGTTCTGCATAACGATCCGGCTACGGGCGTCATGCGTCACGCAGACGCCGGGTATGACATCGCGGTGGAATGTGCCGTTGAACAAGGATTGAATTTACCGATGATTGCCGGGACGCAGGGGAAAGACTGAAATGACTAAGCTTACGTTAACACCAGGTCATCTGAGTTTTACGCAGCTACGGGAAATCTGGCAGCAGCCGGTACAACTGAGTCTGGACCCCAGCGCGGTTGATGCCATCAACGCCAGCGTGGCCTGCGTGAATAATATTGTTGCCGAAGGGCGAACGGCCTACGGCATCAATACAGGATTTGGCCTGCTGGCCCAGACCCGTATCGCCACGGAAGATCTGCAAAATCTTCAGCGCTCACTGGTGCTTTCACATGCTGCTGGCGTTGGCAACGCGCTGGATGATGCCATGGTGCGTCTGATCATGGTGCTGAAAATCAACAGCCTGGCGCGCGGTTTCTCCGGTATTCGCCTGAGCGTGATTGAAGCGTTAATTGCGCTGGTGAACGCCGAAGTTTACCCGCTGATCCCAGCGAAAGGTTCTGTCGGCGCATCGGGCGATCTGGCCCCGCTGGCGCACATGTCGCTGACTTTGCTAGGTGAGGGGAAAGCACGCTGGCAGGGGGAATGGCTCCCGGCGACGCAGGCACTGAAAAAAGCCGGACTGGAGCCGATTACGCTGGAGGCAAAAGAGGGGCTGGCGCTGCTGAACGGGACTCAGGCGTCCACCGCCTTTGCTCTGCGTGGGTTGATTGAAGCCCTGGAGCTGTTTGCTTCAGCGACGGTGTGCGGCGCGCTGACGACCGAAGCGGTGCTGGGCTCACGTCGTCCGTTTGACCCTCGCATTCATGCCGCGCGCGGACAGCGCGGGCAGATTGACGCCGCTATGTTGTATCGTCATGTGCTGACCGACGCCAGTGCGCTGTCGCAATCCCATCATAACTGTGAAAAAGTGCAGGATCCGTATTCCCTGCGCTGTCAGCCGCAGGTGATGGGCGCGTGCCTGACGCAAATGCGCCAGGTGATGGACGTACTGTTAGTTGAAGCCAACGCTGTGTCGGACAACCCGCTGGTGTTTGCCGAAGAAGGGGATGTGATTTCCGGCGGTAACTTCCATGCCGAGCCGGTGGCGATGGCGGCGGATAATCTGGCGCTGGCGATCGCGGAAATTGGTGCGCTATCAGAGCGGCGTATTGCGCTGATGATGGATAAACACATGTCGCAGTTGCCGCCATTCCTGGTCAAAAATGGTGGGGTTAACTCTGGCTTTATGATTGCGCAGGTCACTGCCGCCGCGCTGGCCAGTGAAAACAAAGCGCTGGCACACCCGCACAGCGTAGACAGCCTGCCCACGTCGGCCAACCAGGAAGATCATGTTTCCATGGCACCTGCGGCTGGTCGCCGACTGTGGGAGATGGCGGCAAATACGCGCGGTGTGATAGCCGTGGAGTGGCTGGCGGCCTGTCAGGGGATCGATTTACGTGAAGGACTGACCTCAAGCCCGCTGCTGGAACAGGCGCGTCAGGCCTTGCGCGAACAGGTTTCACATTATACCCAGGACCGTTTTTTCGCTCCGGATATCGAGTGTGCGACCGAGCTGTTAGCGCAAGGAACGCTGTTGAAATTGTTGCCTGAATTTCTGTAGCAAATTGCCTGATGGCGACGCTGATGCGTCTTATCAGGCCTACGGTCTGCCTGGTAGGCCGGATGAGGCGAAGCCGACATCCGGCACTACGCTTAACTGAACATCGCGGTAATTGACGCGCTGGCGAGCGAATGGAAATGGACGTTAAATCCGACCATCGCGCCGCTGGCGCCCTCATCGACATCAAGACGCTCCACATCCAGCGCGTGAACCGTAAAGATATAGCGATGCGTTTCCCCTTTTGGCGGTGCCGCGCCGCCGTAGCCAGCTTTACCAAAGTCCGTGCGCGTTTGCAGCACGCCCTCCGGCAACGCAACCAATCCGGAGCCGTACCCTTGCGGCAGAACCCGGGTATCTGCAGGTAGGTTAACCACCACCCAGTGCCACCAGCCGGAGCCGGTTGGTGCATCAGGATCGTAACAGGTCACGACAAAACTTTTGGTCCCGGCGGGCACATCGTCCCACACCAGATGCGGGGAAATATTGTCCCCGTCATACCCCATGCCGTTTAAAACGTGGCGATGCGGAAGTTTGTCCCCGTCGCGCAGATCGTTACTGATAAGTTTCATGCCGACTCCTCTCGTTAGCCAAAAAGTGTAGCCAGAAAACGCACAGTTTACCGCCGATTAATCGCTAAAAAATGTTGCATTGCGCACGGCGTCGTTCACCGCCTGGGTCAGACGACGCAGTTGTTCGGGCTGGATAATATACGGTGGCATCAGGTAGATAAGCTTGCCAAACGGTCTGACCCATACGCCCTGATCGACAAAGAACTTCTGCAACGCCGCCATTTTCACCGGGTGGGTGGTTTCTATCACGCCGATGGCACCGAGAACGCGCACGTCGGCGACATACGCCGAATCCGCCGCTGGTGCCAGTTCGCGGCGCAGTTGCGCTTCGATTGCAGCCACCTGTGAGCGCCACTCGCCCGACTCCAGCAGAGACAAACTGGCGGAGGCGACGGCACAGGCCAGCGGATTGCCCATAAACGTCGGACCGTGCATAAAGCAGCCCGCTTCGCCGTTACTGATGGTTTCCGCCACCTGGCGAGTGGTCAGGGTGGCAGAAAGGGTCATTGTCCCGCCGGTTAACGCTTTGCCGAGACATAAAATATCCGGCGTAATGTCGGCGTGTTCACAGGCAAATAGCTTACCGGTGCGGCCAAAGCCGGTGGCGATTTCGTCGGCAATCAGCAGAATACCTTCGCGATCGCACATCTTACGGATGCGCTTTAACCACTCGGGATGGTACATGCGCATGCCGCCTGCACCCTGAACGACAGGCTCCAGGATCACTGCCGCAATCTCGTGGCGATGGGCCGCCATCAGACGGGCAAAGGGCACCATATCCAGCTCATCCCACTCGCCGCCCATCCGGCTTTGCGGGGCTGGGGCGAACAGGTTTTCCGGCAGATACCCTTTCCACAGACTGTGCATTGAGTTGTCAGGATCGCAGACCGACATCGCCCCGAAGGTGTCACCGTGATACCCGTTACGGAACGTCAGGAAACGCTGGCGAGATTCGCCTTTTGCCTGCCAGTACTGCAGCGCCATTTTCATCGCTACTTCCACGGCAACGGAGCCTGAGTCCGCGAGGAAAACGCATTCCAGTGGTTCTGGCGTCATGGCAACCAGCTGGCGGCACAGTGCAATGGCCGGGGCATGGGTAATGCCGCCAAACATCACGTGTGACATGGCGTCGATTTGCGTTTTCATCGCGGCGTTCAGCTGCGGGTGATTGTAACCGTGGATCGCCGCCCACCAGGACGACATCCCGTCAATCAGTCTCTCGCCGCTGGCTAAAATCAGTTCACAACCTTCAGCGCGCGCTACCGGATACACCGGCAGTGGGGAGGTCATCGAGGTGTAAGGGTGCCAGATATGGCGTTGGTCAAAGGCAAGATCGTCCGTTGTCATAATCGACTTGTAAACCAAATTAAAAAGATTTAGGTTTACGAGTCTACACGAAACTCAAAATGAAACGAACACCAATATGGCTCATTCTTCTCGCTGGACAATGTCGCAAGTTACCGAATTATTTGAAAAACCACTGCTGGATCTGCTGTTTGAAGCGCAACAGATCCACCGTCAGCACTTTGACCCGCAGCAGGTACAGGTCAGTACGTTGTTGTCGATAAAAACCGGCGCTTGTCCGGAAGACTGCAAATATTGCCCACAAAGTTCCCGCTATAAAACCGGTCTGGAAACCGAGCGTTTAATGGAAGTTGAGCAGGTACTGGACTCTGCGCGTAAGGCCAAACAAGCCGGTTCAACGCGTTTCTGCATGGGCGCTGCGTGGAAGAATCCACACGAGCGCGATATGCCTTACCTGGAACAAATGGTGCAGGGCGTGAAAGAACTGGGGCTGGAAGCCTGTATGACGCTGGGTACGCTGGACGAAACGCAGGCGCAGCGTCTGGCCAGCGCGGGTCTCGACTACTACAACCACAACCTTGACACCTCGCCGGAGTTTTACGGCAATATCATCACTACCCGTTCATATCAGGAACGCCTGGATACGCTGGATAAAGTGCGTGAAGCCGGGATTAAAGTCTGCTCTGGCGGCATTGTCGGCTTAGGCGAAACGGTCACTGACCGCGCCGGGTTGCTGCTGCAGCTGGCAAACCTGCCCACTCCGCCGGAAAGCGTCCCCATCAATATGCTGGTGAAGGTGAAGGGCACGCCGCTGGCGGATAATGACGATGTGGATGCGTTTGATTTTATCCGCACCATCGCCGTGGCGCGCATCATGATGCCGACCTCGTATGTCCGTCTGTCTGCAGGACGCGAACAAATGAACGAACAGACCCAGGCCATGTGCTTTATGGCCGGGGCTAACTCGATTTTCTACGGCTGTAAACTGCTGACCACGCCGAACCCGAACGAAGATAAAGACCTGCTGCTGTTCCGCAAACTGGGCCTGAATCCCCAGCAAACGGCGGTGCTGGCGGGCGATAACGAACAACAGCAGCGTCTGGAACAGGCCCTGCGCACTCCAGACACTGACGATTACTACAACGCGGCAACTGTATGACCTGGCAGCAAAAAATTGACGATGCGCTGGCGGCGCGTCGTTCTGCCGATGCTCTGCGCCGTCGTCATGCGGTGACGCAGGGCGCCGGGCGTTGGTTGCAGGCAGATGGTCGTCAATATCTGAATTTTTCCAGTAACGATTACCTTGGGCTAAGCCACCATCCGCAGATCGTCTGTGCGTGGCAGCAAGGGGCCGACCGATTTGGAGTCGGCAGCGGCGGCTCAGGGCATGTCAGCGGTTATTCCATAGCGCATCAGGCGCTGGAAGACGAACTGGCACAATGGCTGGGCTATTCACGCGCGCTGCTGTTTACCTCCGGGTTTGCCGCCAATCAGGCGGTGATTGCCGCGCTGATGGGTAAACAGGATCGCATTGTTGCAGACCGACTCAGCCACGCTTCGCTGCTGGAGGCCGCCAGTCTGAGCCCGGCCATGCTGCGCCGCTTTACCCATAACGACACTCAGCATTTAGCTCGTCTGCTGGCGGCTCCCTGTCCGGGGCAACAGCTGGTGGTCACCGAAGGTGTATTCAGCATGGACGGCGACAGCGCGCCGTTGGCGCAAATCCACGCCGAGGCGCAGCGCCAGGAGGCGTGGCTGCTGGTGGATGATGCCCACGGTATTGGCGTCACCGGTGAGGAAGGACGCGGCTCGTGCTGGCAGCAGCAGGTCAAGCCCGAGCTGCTGGTGGTGACCTTCGGCAAAGGCTTTGGCGTCAGCGGGGCGGCCATTCTCTGCTCTGACAGCGTGGCCGATTATCTGCTGCAGTTTGCTCGCCATCTGATTTATAGCACCAGTATGCCCCCGGCGCAGGCTCAGGCGTTGCGCGCCGCGCTGGCGGTGATCCGCAGTCGCGAAGGCGACGAGCGGCGGGAAAAGCTGGCGATGCTTATCCAGCGTTTTCGTGCCGGTATGACGAACCCTGATTTGCTGCTGGCACAGTCAGACAGCGCCATTCAGCCACTGATCGTCGGCGATAACCAAAAAGCGTTGCAGCTGGCGCAGACGTTACGCGATCGGGGTTGCTGGGTGACGGCAATCCGGCCACCTACCGTGCCGGTTGGTACTGCCAGACTGCGACTGACGCTGACTCAGGCGCATGAAGCTCAGGATATCGACCGCTTGCTGGAGGTGCTGCATGACGCAGGTTGATAAGCAGGCCATTGCCGCCGCGTTCGGACGCGCTGCCTCCCACTACGAACAACACGCTGAATTACAGCGTCAAAGCGCCGATGCGTTACTGGCGCGACTGACGGGGCGGCAGTACGCCCGCGTGCTGGATGCAGGCTGCGGGCCAGGTCGTATGAGTCGCTACTGGCGAGAGCAGGGGAGCGAGGTCAGCGCCCTGGATTTGTCTGCGCCTATGCTAGCGCAAGCCCAGCGGCACGATGCGGCGCACCATTATCTGCTGGCTGATATTGAGGCCATTCCGCAAGATACCGCGACGTTTGACCTGGCCTGGAGCAATCTGGCCGTGCAATGGTGCGGCGATTTACGCCACGCATTAGGCGAACTCTACCGGGTCGTGCGCCCCGGCGGGACGGTGGCCTTCAGCACCCTGGCGCATGGCTCGATGCCGGAACTGCGTCAGGCGTGGCAGGCGGTGGATAACCGGGCGCACGCCAACCGTTTTTTACCCGTCGAACAGCTGGAAAACGCGCTGCACGGCTGGGAGGTTGAGTATCAGATGCAGGCCGTCACGCTGTGGTTTGACGATGCGCTGAGCGCCATGCGTTCGCTCAAAGGCATTGGTGCGACGCATTTGCATGAAGGTCGCGAACAGCGCGTGCTGACCCGCTCACAGCTGCAACAGTTACAGTTAGCCTGGCCCCAGCAGCAGGGGAAATACCCGCTGACGTACCATCTTTTTTGGGGAGTGATTCAACGTGACTAAAACGTATTTTGTCACCGGGACGGACACCGAGGTCGGTAAAACCATCGCCAGCTGTGCATTGTTACAGGCGGCAGGACAGTTGGGCTACCGGACCGTGGGCTACAAGCCGGTGGCGTCGGGCAGTGAAATGACGGCAGACGGCCTGCGCAACAGCGATGCCCTGGCGTTGCAGCGGAACAGTACGTTGGCAGTGGACTATGCGGCCATCAATCCGTATACCTTCGCCGAACCCACGTCACCGCATATTATCAGCGCCGATGAAGGGCGACCGATTCAGGCCCCGGTGATGTCTGCCGGTTTACGCGCCCTGGAGAAACAGGCCGACTGGGTGCTGGTAGAAGGGGCCGGGGGATGGTTGACCCCGCTTTCGCCGACGCTGAGCTTTGCCGACTGGGTGCAAACGGAACAATTGCCGGTGATTCTGGTGGTGGGCGTGAAGCTCGGCTGTATCAATCATGCCCTCCTGACCGCGCAGGCGATACGCCAGGCCGGGCTGACGCTGGTCGGCTGGGTTGCCAATGACGTAACCCCGCCAGGGAAGCGTCACGCTGAATACATGGCGACGCTGAGGCGCACACTTGCGGCACCGCTGCTGGGCGAGATCCCGTGGCTGTCAGCGACGCCGGAGCGGGCAGAGACCGGACGCTATATCGATCTGAGCACGCTGCCTTAGGCGCCATTCTGGTGCGGATAGGCTGCTGTGGCCTGCCCGTGTTAACGCCCTGGGCAGGCAAAAAAATGATGAAAATGCGAGCAGGATCTCGACTGCTCCAGCCCGCTTCGTTAGCTGATAAATATCAAAATTTAGCGATAATTTTTTTTTATTCGACCAAAAAAGGACATCGATACGTTTCTGCCAGGCGGCAGTCAGCACGGGCTGGAGACAGTTATCCACTATTCCTGTGGATAACCTTGTGCATTAGAGTTAGAAAACACTATGTAAGCGAGAGAAGACGCGGCCTGCGACTAAATTGCTGCGAAAGACGGCTTGAGAAAATAGTTATTCAAATACAGATTGTTAGATAAAAGCAATGGCTGTCGCTGAAGTGTCATCCGTTGCCATAAAACTTTCATCTCCTGGCTTGACAAATGTTAAAAAAGTCATAGGTCTGGGGATAACACATTTTTGCTGGTGTTTTATCTTGCCTGCGGTGAAATTTTAGCCCGCCGTGATGGGGGTTAAGGGGGCGTAACAGAAATATTGTGGTGTGTTACTGTTTTTTCATCCAGTATATTTTACTGGCAAAATCTACTGCTGCGAGTAAAATTAGACACCTGCCCGCCCATTGCTTCAGGTAGCTGCTCATGAGTAAACCGTTCAAACTGAATTCCGCTTTTAAACCCTCTGGCGATCAGCCTGAGGCGATTCGTCGCCTGGAAGAAGGGCTGGAGGATGGTCTGGCGCATCAGACGCTGCTGGGCGTAACGGGGTCGGGGAAAACGTTCACCATCGCCAACGTCATTGCGGACCTCCAGCGGCCAACCATGGTGCTGGCACCCAACAAGACGCTGGCGGCCCAGCTTTATGGCGAGATGAAAGAATTCTTCCCGGATAACGCGGTAGAGTATTTTGTCTCCTACTACGACTATTACCAGCCGGAAGCGTACGTACCGAGTTCTGATACATTCATCGAGAAAGATGCGTCGGTCAACGAACACATCGAGCAAATGCGACTGTCGGCGACCAAGGCGCTGCTGGAGCGTCGGGATGTCATTGTGGTGGCCTCGGTTTCCGCGATCTATGGTCTGGGCGACCCGGATCTGTATCTGAAAATGATGCTGCACCTGACGGTCGGGATGATCATCGACCAGCGCGCCATTTTGCGGCGGCTGGCGGAGCTGCAATATACCCGCAACGATCAGGCATTTCAGCGCGGGACGTTCCGTGTGCGCGGTGAAGTGATAGACATCTTCCCGGCAGAATCTGACGACATTGCGCTGCGCGTGGAGCTGTTTGATGAAGAAGTGGAGCGCCTGTCGCTGTTTGACCCGCTGACCGGGCAGGTTGAATCCAGCATTCCACGCTTTACCGTCTACCCTAAAACGCACTACGTTACGCCACGCGAACGCATTGTGCAGGCGATGGAAGACATTAAGGTCGAGCTTGCCGAGCGGCGTAAAAACCTGCTGGCGAACAACAAGTTGCTGGAAGAACAGCGCTTAAGCCAGCGTACGCAGTTCGATCTGGAGATGATGAACGAACTGGGCTACTGTTCGGGCATTGAAAACTATTCCCGCTATCTCTCCGGGCGCGGGCCTGGCGAACCGCCGCCGACGCTGTTTGACTACCTGCCTGCCGATGGCCTGCTGGTGGTCGATGAATCGCACGTTACCATCCCGCAAATTGGTGGCATGTATCGCGGCGACCGGGCGCGAAAAGAGACGCTGGTCGAGTACGGTTTTCGTCTGCCATCGGCACTGGATAACCGCCCGCTGAAGTTTGAAGAGTTTGAGGCGCTGGCCCCGCAAACCATCTATGTTTCCGCCACGCCGGGCAACTATGAGCTGGAGAAATCCGGCGATGACGTGGTCGATCAGGTGGTACGACCGACCGGCCTGCTGGATCCGGTGATTGAAGTGCGCCCGGTGGCAACACAGGTCGATGACCTGCTGTCTGAAATTCGTATCCGCGCGGCGATCAACGAACGTGTACTGGTGACGACGCTGACCAAACGGATGGCGGAAGACCTCACGGAATACCTCGAAGAGCACGGCGAGCGGGTGCGCTATCTGCACTCGGACATCGACACCGTGGAACGTATGGAAATCATTCGTGACCTGCGTCTGGGCGAGTTTGACGTGCTGGTGGGTATCAACCTGTTACGAGAAGGTCTGGACATGCCTGAGGTCTCTCTGGTAGCGATTCTCGACGCCGACAAAGAAGGGTTCCTGCGTTCTGAACGATCGCTGATCCAGACCATCGGCCGTGCGGCACGTAACATCAACGGCAAAGCGATCCTCTACGGCGATAAAATTACTGCATCAATGGCGAAGGCGATCGGCGAAACCGAACGGCGTCGTGAGAAGCAGCAGCAGTACAACGAAGAGCACGGTATTACGCCGCAGGGGCTGAACAAGAAGGTGGTCGACATTCTGGCGCTGGGGCAAAATATTGCCAAGACCAAAGCCAAGGGCCGAGGCAAGTCGCGTTCCGGCGCGAAGTCCGAGGTGGTTGAATTGGATATGACGCCGAAGGCGCTGCAGCAGAAAATCCATGAACTGGAAGGGCAGATGATGAAGCACGCGCAGAACCTGGAGTTTGAAGAAGCTGCTCAAATCCGCGATCAGCTGCACCAGCTGCGCGAGCTGTTTATCGCGGCATCGTAAGTGGGTGCCGGATGCGGGATAAATCCCTTATCCGGCCTACGGGATAGAGCGCGTTGGTAGGCCTGATAAGCGCAGCACATCAGGCAGTGTTTGGTGCCGGATGGCGGAACAGAACGCTTTGGTAGGCCTGATAAGCGTAGCGCCATCAGGCAATTCCACCTAGCCTAACGCTTGCACCGCTTTTTCCAGCGCGTCGTGCAACAGCCGACGGTCGTGGCGATACGGAATATCGCTGGCTTCCAGCACGTCCTGAATCACGATGCGGTCACTCACGGCTGAAGCATCGACTTTTGGCCCGACAACCACCGCATCAATCACTTTTTTCCCGACATATTGTTCGATGATAGTCAGCTTATCGTTAAGCGTCAGACTGGCGGCAGGGAGGCTTAATTCACGCCCCAGATTGCCGATGTAGACCATCGGAGCCGGTGTGCGACGTAAGGCCTGCGCCAGTTCGTCGAGCAGCAGGATAGGCATCAGGCTGGTGTAAAAACTGCCCGGCCCAATCAGAATCAAATCGGCTTCAGCGATAGCCTCTACCGCTTCGCGCGTGGTAGGCACCTTTGGCGACAGCATCAGTTCCTGAGGCGGGATAGTGAGCTGATCGATATTCACCTCGCCGTAAACCTCATGTCCCTGATCGTCGATAGCCATTAAATCGACCGGTAGCTCAGACATTGGAATTAAATGCGCATCCACTTTCAACAGGCTGCGAATTAAATTGATCGCTTCCAGAGGCCGCACGCTGAGGTGATCTAACGCCTTTAACATCAGATTTCCGAGGTTATGTCCGGAAAGTTCACCATTACCGCCAAAACGATACTCAAACATCGCGGATGCGACGCTGGGTTGGGTAATTAACTGGTTCAGACAGTTACGCATATCTCCCCAGGCAATACCTCCCTCGGAACGGCGAATTCGACCGGTAGAGCCGCCGTTATCGGTGGTGGTGACAATGCCCGTCAGGCGTGAACCTAAAGGCGAAAGTGAAGAGAGGACGCGTCCCAATCCATGCCCTCCGCCGAGAGCGACAACGCGATCCAAATCCGCCAGCGTGCGAGTGCGCATAGTTATTCCTGATATCAATTGATCGCCGTTACAGTAGCGTAAATTACGGGTTTTCAGCAATTACCTGGCGGGGTTGTATGAAAATAAATATAGGCGTTCTACTCCTTTCTGACGATATCCACCTGATAGCAAGATGATGTATATCAATGCAAAACCGTGATTTTTGCTTATTCTGTAGCGAAATTGCACGATCATGTCGCTATGTATAGGATTATATAGCGAAAGTGTACATGGCAAAACTGCTATTTACACGCTAGTATCGGCATAACCAACATGTACTCGACGTATGACGAGTATAAACACTCTAGCCTCTGCACCTGGGTCAAATGATACGGTGCTTTGGCCGTGACAAGGCTTACATCAGATTGTCACCAGGGCGCAGGAAGAAATGACTCCGCCTCCCGTATTTGGAAAGGTGTACATGGGCTCTCAACTTACCGATGCTTTCGCACGTAAGTTTTACTACTTACGTTTGTCGATTACCGATGTGTGTAACTTTCGTTGCACCTACTGCCTGCCGGATGGCTACAAGCCCGGCGGGGTCACCAATAACGGTTTTTTGACCGTGGATGAAATTCGTCGTGTCACGCGTGCGTTCGCCAGTCTGGGAACGGAAAAAGTGCGTCTGACCGGGGGCGAACCGTCATTGCGTCGCGACTTTACCGACATCATCGCCGCCGTGCGAGAAAATGACGCCATCCGCCAGATAGCGGTGACCACCAACGGTTATCGTCTGGCACGGGATGCCGCCACCTGGCGTGAGGCGGGGCTCACAGCGCTGAACGTCAGCGTCGACAGCCTTGACGCCCGTCAGTTTCATGCCATTACCGGGCAGGATAAATTTCAACAGGTGATGGCGGGCATTGATGCCGCCTTTGATGCCGGTTTTGAGAAAGTCAAAGTGAACACCGTGCTGATGCGCGATGTAAACCACCATCAACTGGACACCTTTCTCGCCTGGATCCAGCCACGTCCGATTCAATTACGCTTTATTGAGCTGATGGAAACCGGCGAAGGCAGTTCTCTCTTCCGTAAACACCATATCTCCGGCCAGGTACTGCGCGATGAACTGCTGCGTCGCGGCTGGATCCATCAGCTACGCCAGCGCAGCGACGGTCCGGCGCAGGTTTTCTGTCATCCCGATTATGCGGGTGAAATCGGTCTGATCATGCCGTATGAGAAAGACTTCTGCGCCACCTGCAACCGTCTGCGCGTCTCTTCTGTCGGCAAACTGCATCTGTGCTTATTCGGTGAAGGCGGGGTCAGCCTGCGCGATTTGCTGGAAGATGACGCTCAGCAGCCTGCGCTGGAAGATCGTATTTCAGCCGCGCTGCTGGAGAAAAAGCAAACCCACTTCCTGCATCAGAACAATACCGGTATTACGCAAAACTTATCTTACATTGGCGGCTGATCGCTAAAAGGAGTTTTTCATGAGTCAGGTAAGCGCTGAATTTATCCCGACACGCATTGCTATTCTTACCGTTTCCAGCCGTCGTGGCGAAGAGGACGATACCTCCGGCCATTATCTGCGCGATAGTGCGCTGGAGGCGGGTCATCAGATTGTTGACAAAGCGATTGTTAAAGAGAACCGCTATGCCATCCGCGCCCAGGTTTCCGCCTGGATTGCCAGTGACGATGTGCAAGTGGTGCTGATTACCGGCGGTACCGGTTTGACCGAAGGCGACCAGGCACCAGAAGCGCTGCTGCCGCTGTTCGACCGTGAAGTCGAAGGGTTTGGCGAAGTGTTCCGCATGCTCTCCTTTGAAGAGATTGGCACCGCGACGTTGCAATCACGTGCGATTGCCGGAGTGGCCAATAAAACGCTGATTTTCGCTATGCCGGGGTCGACCAAAGCATGTCGCACCGCCTGGGAAAATATCATTGCGCCGCAGCTCGATGCCCGTACGCGTCCTTGTAACTTCCACCCCCATTTGAAGAAATAAGTATGTCGCAACTGACTCATATTAACGCCGCTGGCGAAGCGCACATGGTGGATGTTTCCGCCAAAGCCGAAACCGTACGTGAAGCGCGCGCCGAAGCCTTCGTCACTATGCGTAGCGAAACCCTGGCGATGATTATCGACGGCAGCCACCATAAAGGCGATGTTTTCGCGACGGCACGTATTGCCGGTATCCAGGCCGCCAAGCGTACCTGGGATCTTATCCCGCTATGTCACCCGCTGATGCTCAGCAAGGTTGAAGTTAATCTGCGCGCCGAGCCGGAACACAACCGTGTGCGCATTGAATCGCTGTGCCGACTGACCGGGAAAACCGGCGTCGAAATGGAAGCGTTAACCGCAGCATCGGTGGCGGCGCTGACCATCTACGACATGTGCAAAGCGGTTCAAAAGGATATGGTGATTGGTCCGGTACGCCTGCTGGCGAAAAGCGGCGGCAAGTCGGGTGATTTTAAGGTGGATGCAGATGATTAAGGTGCTTTTCTTTGCCCAGGTGCGAGAACTGGTGAACGCAGATACGTTAGAGGTCGCGGCAGATTTTCCCACGGTGGAAGCCTTGCGCCAGCATCTGGCTGCGCAAAGCGATCGTTGGGCGCTGGCTTTAGAAGATGGCAAGCTGCTGGCGGCTGTCAACCAGACACTGGTGAGCTTCGACCATTCCCTCAACGCAGGTGATGAAGTGGCCTTCTTCCCACCGGTAACCGGAGGCTGAGATGGCTGAAACGCGAATTGTTGTTGGGCCTGCGCCGTTTAGCGTTGGGGAAGAATATCCCTGGCTGGCAGAGCGCGATGAAGACGGCGCGGTCGTCACCTTCACCGGTAAAGTGCGTAATCACAATCTGGGGGACAGCGTGCAGGCGCTGACGCTGGAGCATTACCCCGGCATGACCGAAAAAGCGCTGGCGGAAATCGTCGATGAGGCGCGTACGCGCTGGCCGTTAGGTCGCGTGACGGTTATCCATCGTATTGGTGAGCTGTGGCCGGGAGATGAGATAGTCTTCGTTGGCGTGACCAGCGCGCATCGCAGCAGTGCCTTTGACGCCGGACAGTTCATTATGGACTATCTGAAGACCCGCGCGCCGTTCTGGAAACGCGAGGCCACGCCGGAAGGCGACCGTTGGGTTGACGCCCGCGACAGCGATAAGCAAGCAGCAAAACGCTGGTAGAGTACAATTGGTTTAGATACTACTGACTCAGGAGATTGTCATGGACCGATTCCCACGAACCGATTCTATTGTGCAGGCCCGTTCTGGTCTGCAAACCTATATGGCTCAGGTCTACGGGTGGATGACCTGCGGGCTGTTACTGACGGCGTTTATTGCCTGGTATGCGGCGAACACCCCTGCGGTGATGATGTTTGTCTTTTCCAGCAAAATCACCTTCTTTGGGCTGATCATCGCCCAACTGGCGCTGGTGTTTGTCCTTTCCGGCATGGTGCAAAGACTCAGCGCTGGCATGGCCACCACGCTGTTTATGCTCTATTCGGCATTAACCGGGCTGACGCTGTCGAGCATCTTTATCGTCTATACCTACTCGTCTATCGCCAGCACCTTTGTGGTCACCGGCGGGATGTTCGGTATCATGAGTTTGTACGGCTACACCACCAAACGCGATCTCAGCGGCTTCGGCAACATGCTGTTTATGGCGCTGATTGGTATCGTGCTGGCTTCGCTGGTTAACTTCTGGCTGAAGAGCGAAGCGCTGATGTGGGCGGTGACCTACATTGGGGTGATTGTGTTTGTCGGCCTGACCGCCTATGACACGCAGAAGTTGAAAAACATCGGCGAGCAAATCGATCTGCGCGACAGTTCCAACCTGCGTAAATACGCGATCCTCGGGGCGTTAACGCTGTATCTGGACTTTATCAACCTGTTCCTGATGCTGCTACGTATCTTCGGCAATCGTCGTTAATTTCTGTTGCCGGATGGCGCTGCGCTCATCCGGCCTACCGTGTTGCGTCGAAAGTAGGCCGGATAAGGCGTTACGCCGCATCCGGCAATAACCTTCACGGTTATTTCGCCATCGCCTTCTCGTTTTTTGCCCGCAGTTTTTTCGCCCGACTCTCCAGCAACAAATAGCACATCAACGCCAGCAGCAGCGGGATAAAATAATACAGCACACGATAGGCGAGCAGGGCGGCGATGATGGTGCCCTGCGAGGTATTCTCCCCGGCCAGCAACGCCATAAATACCGCTTCCAGCACGCCGATACCCGCCGGAATGTGCACAATAACCCCGGCGATACTGCTGACCAGCAGCACGCCCAGCACAAAGAAATAATGGATATCCTGACCTAATAGCAGCCAGATAATCGCCCCCATCACCATCCAGTTTGCCCCGGAGATGGCCATCTGCGCCAGCGCGAATTTCCACGACGGCAGCACCAGTTTTTGCCCTTTAATCGTGATATGACGATGTTTAGCGAAGGCGCAACACCACAGATAAACGGCAATAATCAGCAGCAGCACGATACCCAGAATGCGCAGCGTGCCCTCATCGATGTACCAGTGTGCGGGCAATTGCACGACGCCGAAGGTAAAAATAAACCCGCCCAGCAGAATATAGCCCAGCCAGTTGGTGGTAATGCTGAGTGAGAAAATGCGCGTGATCGTGCTGCCCGGTAATCCGAGGCGGGAATAGAGTCGATAGCGCATGCCAATGCCGCCCACCCAGGTGCTTAACGTCAGGTTGAAGGCGTAGCAGATAAACGACACCAGCATCACCTGACGTTTTGCCAGCTTGTGTCCGCAATAATAGCGTCCGAGCAGGTCATAACAGCCGTACAGCAGATAGCTGACGATGACCAGACCAATGGCGCTGAGCAGGGCGAGGCGGTTGTAATCCCGGATAACCGACCAGACCTCTTCCCAGTTGACCTTGCTGGCATACACCACCAGCAGTACGATCACCGCGATAAAAAACAGCCAGGTGAGGATCTTTTTTGCTAACCGCCAGCGGGGAGATGCTTTCGCCATCAGGGTTTCCCTCCTGCATCTTCAGCCTGAATGCGGTCCTGCGTTTCCAGAGTCGGCTGCGCGGGAGGCGCGACTTCGGTAAGGTGCGGCGTGTGCGCCGGTAGCCAGCCGACCAGCGCCGGAAAGTGGCGTAAAAAGTGGAACGCCAGCACGCTCTTGGTCAGGTTCCACCAGGTGCGTCTGGGCAGCATCGATTCATCTACCTGCTGGCAATCCTCGGCAATAATGGGATGCAGATTGTCCCGCAGGACCTGGTTAAATGCGCGATCATGGATAATGATGTTGGCCTCCAGATTCAGCGACAGGCTGAGCGGGTCGAGGTTGCTGGAGCCTACCGTCGCCCAGTGATCGTCCATTAGCGCGACCTTGCCGTGCAGGGGCCTGCGGCGATATTCATACACCTGGACGCCGCCTTTCACCAGATAGTTGTACAGCAGGCGAGCGCCCACTTTCACAATCGGCATGTCCGGTTCACCCTGTACAATCAGTTTGACTCGCACGCCGCGTCGCGCCGCCTTGCGTAACGCATGCAGCAGCCGATAGCCGGGGAAAAAATAGGCATTGGCAATGATCACTTCGCGTTTGGCCTGGGTGAGCATTTTCAAATAATGGCGTTCAATATCATCACGATGCTCTTCGTTATCGCGCCAGACAAACAGCGCCTGCGCCTCGCCGGGCTGACGATTTTCGATTGCCCGATGATGACGTCGCCACCAGCGGCGCACGGCGCTTTGCCCCGGCAGGTTTTCCAGCACGAAGATCAGGATGTCTGCCACGATGGGACCTTCAATGCGCACGGCGTAATCCTGCTTGGCCTCCGGGCCGTAATCGGACATATGCTCGGCGGAATAGTTAATCCCGCCGACGAACGCGACACGGTCGTCAATCACCACAATTTTGCGGTGCATGCGGCGAAAAAGGTTGGTCCGCATACCGAACAACCGCGGGCGTGGGTCGTAATAGCGGAAAACCACGCCCGCGGTGGTGAGTTCGCTGACAAACTCCTCGCTGAGATCCGGTGACCCGTAGCCGTCGAGCAGCACTTCGGCTTTGACACCACGCTGTGCCGCACCGAGCAGTGCCGCATGCAATTGTTTCCCGACCGCATCTTCAAACCAGATAAAAGTCTCAAGGATGATTTTTTGCTGCGCCTGTTCAATGGCCTTAAATACGGCGGGGTAGTACTGGTCGCCGTTTTCCAGCAGCTGAATTTGATTGCCTTCACGCCAGCCATATTTCATAAATGAATCTCCGCGCTCAGGGGGGCATGGTCGGACAAATGTCGCCAGTGACGTAGCGCCAGCGCCGTCGGAATACTGGTATTGGCGTTTTTCACATAGATCCTGTCGAGGCGCAGCAACGGCAAACGTACCGGAAAGGTACGCGCCGGGCGTCCGTGGGCGCGGGTAAAAATCTCGTCAAGACCGGCCTGCGTTTTCAAAGGATGATTGGCCTTTTGCCGCCAGTCGTTGAAATCCCCGGCCACCACCACGGGTTCCGTTTCAGGCAGGGCATTGACCCAATCCGCCAGCATGGTCAATTGCGCCTGGCGGTGGGCTTCACGCAAACCAAGATGTACACACATCACATGGATGGGGTGAGGGAGCATCGGCGGCACGATGCGGCAGTAAAGCACACCGCGCTTTTCACTGCTGCCGACGGATACATCACGATTCTCATAATGTTCAATGGGATAGCGCGACAGCACCGCGTTACCGTGATGCCCCTGCGGATACACGGCATTGCGTCCGTAGGCGAAGTCGCTCCACATGGTATCTGCGAGAAATTCATAGTGCGTGGTATCTGGCCAGTTTTCCACGTGCAGAGGGTGAACCTCGTGCGCACCCATCACTTCCTGCAGGCACACAATGTCCGCACCGACCGTTCTGACGGCATCGCGTAGCTCAGGCAAAATAAATCGCTTATTAAAGGCGGTAAAACCTTTGTGAGTATTAATTGTGAGCACATTGAATGAAAATCGAACTGTTTGTCCGCTCATGATTCTCCTGTCGGCGTCATTTTTCCTTTAAATAGTGTAGTCGGCGTCACAAAAGGATGCGGTGTTACGGAATTTTCCGTAAAGTCCGGTACTCTGAACAATTAGTTAAAGATCCTTCAGGAGAAAAGCCATGAGGTGGCAACAACGTGTTCGTGTCGCAACAGGTCTTAGTTGCTGGCAGATTGTGTTGCATTTACTGGTAGTGGCATTGCTGGTAATGGGCTGGATGAGCGGCACGCTGGTGCGCGTCGGCCTGGGATTATGCGTCGTTTATGGCGTCACGGTTTTATTAATGCTGGCGCTACAGCGTCATCATGAACAGCGCTGGCGTGATGTCGCCGACGTACTGGAAGAGCTGACCACCACGTGGTATTTCGGTGCGGCGATGATCGTGCTGTGGCTGCTGTCCCGCGTGCTGCAAAACAACGTCTTACTGGCGTTAGCGGGACTGGCGATCCTTGCCGGACCCGCGGTGATTTCACTGCTGGCGAAAGACAAAAAACTACATCACTTTGCGTCTAAACATCGCATACGCCGCTGATCCGGTTGTGGCCGCTATCACCAACAGCGGCCACAAACTTCCCCAGACAATCTTCAGGCTCGCATCCTTCAGGTAAATCTGTTTCGTAATGTCCGTAAAGTGGCGGATTGGGTTTATCCACGTCAGATTCTGCAGCCAGACCGGCATGTTTTCGACCGGAGAAACGTATCCTGACAGTAAAATTGCCGGCATCATAAAGACGAACACGCCGATAAACGCCTGCTGCTGGGTTGAACACAGCGATGAAATCAGCAGACCAAAGCCCACCAACGACAACCCGTAAATCACCATCGTGAAGTAAAACAAGCCCAGCGAACCGGCAAACGGAATGTGATAGGCCCAGATGCCAATAGCCAGCACGATAGTAGCCTGAAAGGTAGCCACGATCAGCGCAGGCACCGCTTTGCCAATGAAAATTTGCCAGGTGGTGAGCGGAGAGACCAGCAGCTGATCCAGCGTGCCCTGCTCACGTTCACGGGCTACCGACAGCGAGGTGACTATCATCACACCGATGGTGGTGATCATGGCGATCAGCGACGGAACGACAAACCATTTGTAATCCAGATTCGGGTTATACCAGTTACGCACCACCAGTTCGCTGTTGTTCGGCTTCGCTTTGCCGTCCATCAACTCCTGCTGGTATTCCTTAACGATCTGTTGCAGATAATTCGCTGCGATCTGCGCGCTGTTTGAGTTGCGCCCGTCAAGGATCAGCTGCATAGGTGCTTGTTGGAAGGTATCCAGATTACGCGAAAAGTCGGCCGGGAAGCGCACCAGCAACAGGGCTTTTTGCGTGTCGATGGTCGGTTGGATCTCCTGCGGGCTTTTCAGCAGCAGGATATGGGTAAAGGCGCTGGCGCGGGCAAAGCGCTGTGTTAATTCCACTGAATGCTTGCCGTTGTCTTCGTTATAGATGGCGATAGTGGCGTTGGTCACTTCTAACGTGGCTGCAAACGGAAACAGGATCACCTGAATCAGCACCGGTAAAATCAGGATCGCCCGCGTCTGCGGCTCGCGTAACAGCGACTGCAGCTCTTTGCGAATTAATGTCCATAAACGATGAAACATGGCCGTCCCCTCAATCCAGCCGACGTTTGGTTTTAAGCCACGTCAGACCAATAAACATCACCGCCGAAGCGATTAAAAACAGCACGTTGATGATCAACACTACCGGAATATTTCCCGCCAGAAACAGGCTTTGCAGGGTGCTGACGAAATAACGTGCGGGAATGATATACGTCACCGCGCGAATAATGGCGGGCATGCTGTCTATCTGGAAGATAAAGCCCGACAGCATAATAGATGGCAGGAAAGCGGCGTTGAGCGCCACCTGCGCGGCATTAAACTGGTTGCGGGTGATGGTGGAGATCAGTAATCCCATGCCAAGCGTACTGAGCAGAAACAGGCTGGTGATAAAAAACAGAATCAGCAGAGAACCGCGATAGGGCACGCCAAGAATAAACACCGACACCAGCATACACAGCAGCATCGCCAGCATGCCGAGAAAATAATAGGGGATCAGTTTACACAGCAGCAATTCGACGCGGGTGACTTCGGTCGACAGCAGCGCTTCCATGGTACCGCGCTCCCATTCACGTGCGACCACTAATGAGGTCAGGATCGCGCCGATGACCGTCATAATAATGGTCACCGCTCCTGGAATAATAAAATGCTGGCTGATCGCCGCCGGGTTGAACCAGTAGCGGGTCTGCACGTCGATCAGCGGTTCAAACGATTCGCCGCGGTCTTCTGCCCGCTGCTTTTGCCAAATCTGCCAGATGCCTTCTACATAGCCTTGCACAAAGTTGGCCGTGTTCGGTTCGCTGCCATCGGTGATCACCTGAATAGGCGCAATATCGTTTGGCCGCGCCATCTGCTGGGCAAAATCCACCGGGATCACCACCAGTCCGCGAATACGCCCGGCCTGCATTTTCTCAACTAACTCCTGGCGGTTGTCGCTGATGGTGGCGTCAATATACGGCGAGCCGGTCATGGTATGGGTAAAATCCAGCGCCTCTTCGCTCTGTTGCTCGAGCAAAATCCCCACCCGCAGCTTGCTGGAATCGAGGTTAATCCCGTAGCCGAAGATAAACAGCAACAGTAATGGGATCACCACGGCAATCAGCCAGCTACTGGGATCGCGCACGATCTGCCGCGTTTCTTTAATGCACAGCGCGCGCACGCGTCGCCATGAAAGCGCGTGATTACTCATGTGCGTGCTCCTTATCCCAGTCATTGATAAGCGTGATAAACGCCTGCTCCATAGTCGGGTCCGGCGTGTTGTTATCGGCCGCCTGCGCTTTCAGGTCGTCCGGCGTGCCGCTGGCGATTAGCTTACCGCGGTACACCAGCCCGATACGGTCGCAATATTCCGCCTCGTCCATAAAGTGGGTCGTGACCATCACCGTCACGCCTTTCTCTACCATGCTGTTGATATGCAGCCAGAACTCGCGACGGGTGAGGGGGTCAACCCCGGAGGTCGGTTCATCGAGGAACAGGATGTCGGGTTCATGCATCAGCGAACAGGCCAGCGCCAGACGCTGCTTAAAGCCTAGCGGCAGTTCGTCGGTGGCATGAGAGGCTATGCTCTTCAGGCCGAACGCCTCGCTCATACGATCGATTTTTTCTTTCTGTGCGCGTCCGCGCAGGCCGTAGACGCCGGAGAAAAAGCGCAGATTCTGCTCCACCGTCAGGTTACCGTACAGGGAGAATTTCTGCGCCATATAACCCAGATGCTGGCGTGCTTTTCCGGAACTGACCTTCAGGTCCATGTCCAGCACCAGCGCTTTACCTGAGGTGGGAACCAGCAGGCCGCACATCATTTTAAACGTGGTCGATTTACCCGCCCCGTTGGGGCCTAACAGGCCAAAAATCTCACCGCGTTGGACGGCAAAGTCCACATGGTCGGTGGCGGCAAAATCACCGAATTTTTTGGTCAGCGCTTTGGCTTCAATCACCGTTTCACCGGCGGTACCTTCTACGGTGTGCAGGATAGCGCCCAGCGGCGATTCAGAGGTTCCCGCGCCGCCGAGTAAATCGATGAACGCATCTTCAAAGCGCGGCGCTGTACTGGTGATGGTGATTTCCGGCATGCCTTCAGCTTTGCGAATATCGTCCGCCGTGGCCGCTTTTTTCAGGATCAGGCGCACGGATTTCCCCTGAATCATGCCGTCGCTGACCTGCGGTAACTTGAGCGCGCGTTGTAGCAGTTTGCGGTTATTTTCCTGCGGGCTGCTCATTAAAAAACTGCGCCCGGCCATGGTTTGCGTCAGCTGAGTCGGATCGCCTTGATAGAGCAATTCACCTTCGTTCATCAGCAGCACATCGCGGCACTGCTCGGCCTCGTCCAGATACGAGGTGCTCCAGAGGATCAACATGCCATCCCCGGCCAGTTCATGCACCATTTGCCACAATTCGCGGCGGGATATTGGGTCTACGCCCACGCCGGGCTCATCCAGCAGCAGCACTTTGGGTTCGCCGACCAGCGTACAGGCAAGGCCCAGTTTCTGCTTCATACCGCCGGAGAGTTTCCCCGCCAGACGTCCGGTAAACGGCCCCAGCGAGGTAAACTCCAGCAGACGGGCAAAGGTTTTCTCCCGCGCTTCACCGGTAACGCTGCGTAAATCGGCATAGAGATTGAGGTTCTCCATGACGGTCAAATCTTCATACAGGCCGAATTTCTGTGGCATATAGCCCAGCACCGCATGCAGGGCGCTGTCGTTGATGATGGGGTCAAAGCCAATCACCGTCGCGCTGCCGCCGTCCGGCTTCAACAGGCCCGCCAGCATCCGCATCAGCGTGGTTTTCCCTGCACCGTCGGGACCGACCAGACCGGTGACATAACCTGCGTGAATCGTGCAGTCGAGCGGGGCGACCGCCGGTTTTTCCATCCCGGCAAAGCGCTTAACCAGCCCGTTGAGGGTAATGACTGCGTCATTCATGCCGCGCCTCGTCACCGAACTTCACCGTCACCGGCATTCCCTGACGCAGCGCATCGTCGGCATCGGTCACGACAATACGCAGGCGGTAGACCAGGTCGGTACGCAGGTCCGGGGTCTCTACCGTTTTCGGTGTAAACTCTGCTGTTGGCGACACAAAGCCGATTTTGCCGTGGTACGGTTTATCCGGGCGGCCATCGGTATAAAGCAGAATTTCACGTCCTGGCTGCGCCTGGCTCAGATTGCGTTCGTCCACATAGGCGCGGACCCACACCGGCCGGGTAAGCGACAGCGTCAGCACCGTGCCGCCCGCGTTCAGCATACTGCCGGGCTCGACCGCACGGGTAAGCAGTGTGCCGTCAGACGGGGAGGTCAGCGTGGTGTCATGCAAATCGAGTTCAGCCTGCGCCAGCTGCGCCTGAGCCTGTTCGAGCGTCGCTTTCGCCTGGGCGATATCCTGCGGGCGGTTACCGCTGCGGTATTGACTGAGTTTATCCTGCGCGGATTTCAGCGTTGCCAGTGCCTGGTCGCGTGAAGAACGGGCGTTTTCCAGATCGTTGGCCGAGATAGTGCGGCTTTTCCATAATCCGAGCTGGCGATTATAAAAGTTCTGCGCGTAGTCATACGCTGCCTGCGCCTGCTTCACGGCCGCCGCGGTTTGCGCGATCTCTTCTTCGCGATATCCTGCCAGCATCAGGTCGTATTGCGCCTGCGCGGCGGCAACGTTAGCCTTCGCCTGCATCAGCGCGTTTTCGTAGGGGGCGTGGTCCAGTTCGCCCAGTACCTGACCGGCAGTAATCGCATCACCTTCGTCAACCGCCAGCGAGGCCAGCCTGCCGCCTACGCGAAAACTTAAATTGACGCTGCGGATATCGACGTTGCCGTACAGGGTCAGGCCGTTATCTTGTTGGCTTTGATACCACCACGTTCCACCAGCAATCACGGCAACGAGGGCCGCGATAACCAGCCCGAGAACGACAGGTTTTTTCATGACTCCAGACTCCTTTGCGTTAAACCTTGCAGAATAAGATCGATGTGACAGGTGATCGTGTGTTCAATTAGCGCGGTTTTATCCGCATCAAATTGTGACCAACCCGTGCGCAACAGAATAGTTTCTTTACCCAAACGGAAGGCCAGCACTTCACCCAATATGGCGTGGGTATGCAGGATCATTTGGGTGTCATTGGCATCGCGACCCGTATAAGCGGCAATTAAGCGGGTCAGGTGGCTATGCAGCGGGTTGATCACCTGGTCATGCACCAACTGATAGGCTGCAGTGGGGGAGAGCTGTTCGCGCGAAATAAATTTGCTCAGGTTCACCGTGTCATCCTGGGTTAACAGCATGATCATGTTTTTGCAGGCACGCAGGATCAGTTCGCGCATGGCGGCCCGGTCCGGCTCGGGTTGGGTAAACAGACGCTCGGCTTCTTCAGCATGAGGGCGAAACTGTGAACCGATAAAATCCGCGATCCACTGGGCGCAGGCGAGATATAAATCCTCTTTTGAACCAAAATAGTAGGTAATTGCGGCGATGTTTTGTCCGGCCTGAGCGGCAATATCGCGCGTAGTGGCATGCAGTCCGTACTCACCAAACTGTGCGAGCGCGGCGGCAATCAGCTGGTTCTTTGCCTGTTCACCTTTAGTTGTCATGGTGGGTGTATTCATGGCATGTCTAAATTATTAATCAATCGATTGATTAAGATTATGACTGATTTCTGCACTTGTCTAGTCTGGTGGTTTATTTTGTTTTTCGCGGCTGGCGGGATAATTTATGCGGTACATCACAAAAACTGCTACACTCCGCCCCTTCATGACATTGTGGTTTTTGTCATCTCTTTTGCGAGTATCGTCCTGAAAACGACACCGGTAACGGTCAGGGCGGTTCGGAGTAGTTATGTCTTTTGATTCCCTTGGTTTAGATCCTGAAATCTTGCGCGCCGTTGCCGAGCAGGGTTACCGTGAACCTACCCCTATTCAGCAGCAGGCAATCCCCGCCGTGCTGGAAGGCCGTGATCTGATGGCCAGCGCCCAGACCGGCACGGGGAAAACGGCAGGTTTTACCCTGCCGCTGTTACAACACCTCATTACCCATCAGCCGCATGGCAAAAGCCGTCGTCCGGTGCGTGCGCTGATCCTGACGCCAACCCGCGAGCTGGCGGCACAAATTGGCGAAAACGTCCGCGATTACAGCAAGTATCTGAACGTTCGCTCGCTGGTGGTTTTCGGCGGCGTAAGCATTAACCCGCAGATGATGAAACTGCGCAGTGGCGTAGATGTGCTGGTGGCAACGCCGGGCCGTTTGCTCGATCTGGAACATCAAAACGCGGTGAAACTGGATCAGGTTGAGATCCTGGTACTGGATGAAGCGGACCGTATGCTGGATATGGGCTTTATCCATGATATTCGTCGCGTACTGGCTAAACTGCCCGCTAAACGTCAAAACCTGCTGTTCTCCGCAACGTTTTCTGACGACATTAAGTCGCTGGCAGAAAAACTGCTGCATAACCCGCTGGAAATTGAAGTCGCGCGTCGTAATACCGCCTCTGAGCAGGTCAGCCAGCTCGTTCACTTTGTGGATAAAAAACGTAAACGTGAATTGCTGTCACAGATGATTGGCCAGGGTAACTGGCAGCAGGTGCTGGTCTTTACCCGTACCAAACATGGTGCCAACCACCTGGCAGAACAGCTGAATAAAGACGGTATTCGCAGCGCGGCGATCCACGGTAATAAATCTCAGGGTGCGCGTACGCGTGCGCTGGCCGATTTTAAATCCGGCGATATTCGCGTGCTGGTGGCGACCGACATCGCGGCTCGCGGGCTCGACATTGAAGAGCTGCCGCACGTGGTGAACTATGAGCTGCCAAACGTCCCGGAAGACTATGTTCACCGCATCGGACGTACCGGTCGTGCTGCGGCTACCGGTGAAGCGCTGTCTCTGGTGTGTGTTGATGAGCACAAGCTGCTGCATGACATCGAAAAACTGCTGAAAAAAGAGATCCCGCGTATTGCGGTTGATGGCTATGCGCCGGACCCGTCGATTAAAGCCGAGCCAATCCAGAACGGACGCCAGCAGCGTGGCGGCGGCGGTGGTCGTGGGCAAGGTGGAGCAGGCCGTGGTCAGCAGCCGCGTCGCCAGGACGGTGGTGCGCCAAAAGCGAAACCGCGTAACAGTGAAGGCAAACCGGCAGGCGACAAACCGCGTCCACCGCGTCGTCCTCGCAGACCGTCTTCTGCACAGTAATTGCGAGCCCGGCCGAATAGCCGGGCTTTTTTTTTGCGACGCGTATCAGAAAGTGCCACAATAGTGGCTGTTTATACAGTATTTCAGGTTTTCTCATGGCATTAACCGCAGCGTTGAAAGCGCAAATTGCCGCCTGGTATAAGGCGCTTCAGGAACAGATCCCCGACTTTATCCCCCGTGCACCGCAGCGGCAGATGATTGCTGATGTCGCGAAAACGCTGGCTGGGGAAGACGGGCGGCATCTGGCTATCGAAGCGCCGACCGGCGTCGGGAAAACGCTGTCCTATTTAATTCCGGGGATTGCCATTGCCCGTGAAGAACAAAAAACGCTGGTGGTCAGTACCGCCAACGTCGCGTTGCAGGATCAGATCTACAGTAAAGACCTGCCGCTGCTGCGCAAAATTATCCCTGATCTGCGATTTACCGCCGCGTTTGGGCGAGGGCGCTATGTCTGCCCGCGTAATTTAGCGGCCTTGGCCAGTACCGAACCCAATCAGCAGGATTTGCTGGCGTTTCTCGACGATGATCTGACGCCCAACAACCAGGAAGAACAAAAACGTTGCGCCAGGCTCAAAGGCGACCTCGACACTTACAAATGGGATGGGTTGCGCGATCACACCGATATCGCCATTGATGACGGGCTCTGGCAGCGTCTGAGCACTGATAAAGCCAGCTGTCTGAACCGTAACTGTCATTACTACCGTGAATGCCCATTTTTTGTTGCCCGCCGTGAGATCCAGGAAGCCGAAGTGGTGGTGGCAAACCACGCGTTAGTGATGGCGGCCATGGAGAGCGAAGCGGTGTTACCGGAACCGAAAAATTTGCTGCTGGTGCTTGATGAAGGCCACCATCTGCCGGACGTCGCGCGCGATGCGCTGGAAATGAGCGCCGAGATTACCGCGCCCTGGTATCGGCTGCAGCTGGATTTATTCAGCAAACTCGTGGCGACCTGCCTGGAGCAGTTTCGCCCGAAAACCACGCCGCCGCTGGCTAATCCAGAGCGCCTGAACGCCCACTGTGAAGAGCTGTATGAGCTGATCGCCTCACTAAACAACATCCTCAATCTGTACCTGCCCGCCACGCAGGAAGCTGAACACCGCTTTGCAATGGGTGAGCTGCCTGCGGAAGTGATGGAGATTTGTCAGCGTCTGGCGAAGCTCACCGAGATGCTACGCGGTCTGGCGGAACTGTTCCTCAACGATCTCAGCGAAAAAACCGGCAGCCACGATATCGTTCGTCTGCATCGGGTTATTTTGCAGATGAACCGGGCGCTGGGTATGTTTGAAGCGCAAAGTAAACTGTGGCGGCTGGCTTCACTGGCGCAGTCATCAGGCGCGCCGGTGACCAAATGGGTAACGCGCGACGTGCGTGACGGACAGATGCATGCTTGGTTTCACTGCGTGGGGATCCGCGTCAGCGATCAGCTTGAACGTCTGCTGTGGCGCAGCGTGCCGCATATTATCGTCACCTCTGCCACCTTACGCTCGCTCAACAGTTTCTCGCGCCTGCAGGAGATGAGCGGTCTGACAGAAAAGGCGGGAGACCGCTTTGTGGCGCTGGACTCGCCGTTTAATCATGTCGAGCAAGGCAAAATTGTCATTCCGCAGATGCGTTACGAACCGTTGATGGAGAACGAAGAGCAGCATATTGCCGAAATGGCGGCTTATTTCCGCGAACAGGTGGAAAGTAAAAAACATCAGGGCATGCTGGTGCTTTTTGCCAGCGGTCGGGCGATGCAGCGTTTTCTGGAGCACGTGACCGATCTGCGTTTGCTGTTGCTGGTGCAGGGCGATCAGCCGCGTTATCGACTGGTGGAACTGCACCGCAAGCGGGTGGAAAACGGCGAGCGTAGCGTGCTGGTTGGGCTGCAGTCTTTTGCCGAAGGCCTCGATTTGAAAGGCGACCTGTTGACCCAGGTACATATTCACAAAATTGCGTTTCCCCCCATCGACAGCCCGGTGGTGGTGACTGAGGGTGAATGGCTGAAAAGCCTGAATCGCTATCCCTTTGAGGTGCAGAGTTTACCTGCGGCATCGTTCAATTTGATCCAGCAGGTTGGGCGACTCATTCGTAGTCACGGTTGCTGGGGCGAAGTGGTGATTTACGACAAGCGTTTATTGACCAAAAACTATGGTCAGCGTTTACTGAATGCGTTACCCATATTTCCGATAGAGCAACCTGGTGTGCCAGACGTTATAGTAAAACCAAAAGAAAAAGCGAAACCTACACGCCGCCGTCGGCGTTAACGATGCGAGCAACAGGCAAGGAGTTATCGATGGATTACCGCAAAATCATTAAAGAGATTGGGCGAGGTAAAAATCACGCGCGTGACCTGGACCAGGATACCGCTCGCGGACTGTATACCCACATGTTAAACGGCGACGTGCCTGACCTTGAGATGGGCGGCGTACTGATTGCGCTGCGCATTAAAGGAGAAGGCGAGGCGGAAATGCTGGGCTTTTATGAGGCGATGCAAAACCATACCCTTCGCCTGACGCCGCCCGTTGCCAAACCGATGCCTGTTGTTATTCCCAGCTACAACGGTGCGCGCAAGCAGGCTAACCTGACGCCGCTGCTGGCTATTTTGCTGCATAAGCTCGGGTTTCCGGTCGTGGTGCACGGGGTGAGCGAAGATCCGACCCGCGTGCTGACGGAAACTATTTTTGAACTGCTGGGCATTGCACCCACCCTGCATGCCGGACAGGCACAGGCGAAACTTGAGGGACATGAGCCGGTGTTTATCCCAGTGAGCGCGCTGTGCCCGCCGCTGGAGAAACAGCTGGCGATGCGCTGGCGCATGGGGGTGCGCAACAGTGCGCATACGCTGGCGAAATTAGCCACGCCGTTTGCAGAAGATGCTGCGTTGCGTCTTGCCAGCGTGTCGCACCCGGAATACGTGTCGCGGGTAGCGAAATTCTTTGGTGATATCGGCGGGCGTGGCCTGCTGATGCACGGCACGGAAGGGGAAGTGTACGCCAATCCCCAGCGTTGTCCGCAGATAAGCCTGATAGATCATTCCGGTGTGCGCGTGCTGCAGGACAGGCAAAGCGAAATGCCTGACGAGCCGGTGCCGCTGCCGGTAGCAAAAGATCCGGAAACAACGGCACGCTGGATTGAGCGGTGTCTGGCCGGCAGCGAGCCGGTACCGGCCTCGTTGAAAATACAGATGGCCTGCTGCCTGGTGGCAACCGGCGAAGTCGCGACGTTAGCTGAAGGGTTTACCCGCGTCGACCAGTGCTTCTGATGTACTCATCTCCCCGGCGGGCCTGATATACAGGTCCGCCCGTTCCCGCCTTTTCTGCTATTCCTGCTATTTCTGCAATATGAAATTTCTGCACGTTTATTGACCTCCTGAGCGTCGTGGCGCAGCATAGTTTGTTGAAAAATAAGAAACACAACAAACACGCAACATAACAGGAGATAACCATGAACAGTGGACACCGCTTTCATGCGCCTACGCTGCACGCCTTTATTCAGGCCGTTTTTCGTCAGATGGGCAGCGAAGAGCAGGAAGCGCGCTTAGTTGCCGATCATCTGATCGCCGCGAACCTTGCCGGGCACGATTCTCACGGCATTGGCATGATCCCAAGCTATGTTCGTTCCTTTTCGCAGAGACATTTGCAGCTAAACCGCCACGCGAAAGTGGTGAAAGACGCGGGGGCGGTGGTAACGCTTGACGGCGACAGTGCGTTTGGTCAGGTTGCGGCACATGAAGCTATCACGCTGGGAATCGAGAAAGCCCGTCAGTTCGGTATTGCCGCGGTGGCGCTACACAATTCCCATCATATCGGACGCATTGGCTATTGGGCAGAGCAATGTGCAGCCGCAGGCTTTGTCTCCGTTCACTTTGTGAATGTGGTCGGCATCCCGATGGTTGCGCCTTTTCAGGGGCGTGACAGCCGGTTTGGCACTAACCCTTTCTGCGCCGTGTTTCCGCGTAAGAATGATTTCCCCCTGCTGCTGGACTATGCGACCAGCGCCATTGCCTTTGGCAAAACGCGCGTCGCGTGGCATAAGGGTGAGCCAGTGGCGCCAGGATGTCTGATTGATGCTGACGGCGTTCCGACTACCGATCCCGCCGTGATGCAGGTATCTCCGCTGGGCTCGCTGCTTACCTTCGCTCAGCATAAAGGCTATGCGCTGGCGGCAATGTGCGAAATTCTGGGCGGTGCGCTTTCCGGGGGGAAAACTACGCACGAAGACAGTTTGCAGGACAGCGCTGACGCCATCATTAACTGCATGACGACGATCATTCTAAACCCGGAATTATTTGGCGCGCCGGATTGTGACCATCAGGTCGACGCATTTGCGAAATGGGTCAAAGCGTCGCCGCATGGCGAGGACGCCCCGATTCTGCTACCGGGTGAGTGGGAAGTGAATACGCGTGAGGCGCGACTGGTGCAGGGCATCCCGCTGGATGCAGGAAGCTGGCAGGCAATTTGTGAGGCAGCGAAGTTCGTGGGGATGCCGGAGACGGTGTTGCAAGAATTCCGTCATCGGTTGGAACAGTAAGCAAAAAAAAGCCCGTCCAGTGGACGGGCAAACAAAGGGTAACAAACAGGGTCAATGAGGGTTGGAGCATTGGGTCGTGCAGGTAATTCGTCGGTTATTTGTAGATAACCGCAGTGCCGCTCATTTTGTCTTTGCCGACAGCGGACGTAATGCTGTAGCCACTTGCACCCGCAGCGGCCGCTTTTTCAGCCAGTTTGGCTTCCAGGCCATCCAGCGTGCTGGCGCCATCAGCGGATACCACGCCCACTTTATTCATGCTTTGTGCCTGAGTAGAGGTCACAGGCTCGGCAGCGAAAACGCCAAATGACAGGGTAGACAGGGCGATGGCAGCAACAGCATATTTGATATTTTTCATGATTAATCTCTCGCAGGTTATTCTGTTAGTCAGTGTTTTGTTCGGTAGACGTTGTTTTGTCGATGTGAGAAGTATCACGTTTTTTTAGGTGAGAGAAAATCGAATAGAATTGACGACATCAATCAAAAAAATTGAATGACAAATAACTTATTGAATATTAATAAATTCGGAAGACGGATTTACAGTTCTTGTCATTGCGCTTTACAGAGCCAGCGACAACGGCACATTTTGCTACACCCGTCGCGAAAAACCGTGCTCGTAAAGGAAATCGTATGCGCTGAAACTTTTGGTAAAGAAGGGTCAACGTAGCTGGCTGTCTTTCGAACCTCTGCGATTATATCCTGAGTATGCGGCGTTATGTGAATCTTTATCCTGTTGGCAGGTAATGCACAAACGTACCCCTGGAACCGCCTCGCGCCGGGCCTGAGGGATAGGATTGCCACATTCCTCGCATTCATACCGGCTTTCTCCCGTGGGGAGTTCGCCACGGGCGCGGGCGACAGCATCTTCAATAGTATTGTTGATCTGTTCGTTCACCGCGTCGTCATTTGCCCATCCGGATGCCATAGCCTCCTCCGTACAGTCAGTTTGTATAATAATTATAGTGAATGATATGGGCGAAAAACGAATGCACAAGCGCGCAGTCAGATTTCAGACCATTCGCGCAGCAGATTATGGTAGAGATTGAGCAGTGACAGGATCTCAGCGCTTTCTCCGTGATTAGTTTTCAGGGACTGGATGTTCTTATCCAGTTCAAAGAGCATGGCGCGTTTTTTATCGTCACGGACCATTGACTGCACCCACATAAACGACGCTATACGAACGCCGCGCGTCACCGGTGTAACGCAATGCAGACTGCTGGAAGGGTAGAGCACCAGGTCGCCAGCCGGGAGTTTGACCGCATGCTGACCGTAAGTGTCATTGACCCGCAACTCTCCCCCCTCATAGCTGTCGGGGTCACTTAAGAATAATGTGGCGGAAAGGTCGGTACGCATCCAGCCGCTTTCCGGGTGACTACGCACCGCGCCATCAACGTGAAAGCCGTAGGTCTCTGCGTTTTGATAACGATTGAACAACGGCGCGGAGATTGTTTTTGGCAATGCTGCAGCAAAGAACAGCGCGCTGCTGTTCACGGCGGCCAGCACCTCTTTATGTAACGCAACATAGCGCTCGCTCTGCGTATCAATCTGCTGGTTATTTTTGACCTGAGCGCCCTGAGCGCCGGTGGTGGCGCGGCCATCTATCCACTCGGCTGAATCCAACTGTTCGCGAAACCAGGCAACGTCCTGCGGCGATAAGACGCCAGGAATGTGGTACATCATCAGTGTTTCTCCTGAAGTGGGGCTTACGCCCCACGCGATAAATCAGAAATGCATATTGGCGGTGAGCAGGAAGGTTCTCGGCTCACCCGGATGGTAACGGTATCCGCTTTTGTTGATTGAGGAGACATAATCGGTGTCAAACAGGTTATAGACGTTAAGCTGGAAATCGAGATTGCGGTTTACACGATATCCCAGTTTGGCATCCGCGACCCAGTAGCTTTCAGTAAAGGATGGCGTGCCCACCGCGCCGTCCGCACCGCGATGCATACTGCCCACGTAGCGTGCGCCTGCGCCAACGGAAATATCATCCGTGGCCTGATACTGACTCCACAGGGTGAACGCATGTTCCGGGGTATACGGCAGGGAGGATGAACCATCCTGAGCGACGTCTTTACCGTTATGGACCGTGGCCCGCTGCTGAGTGTATCCGCCAATCACCTGCCATGCCGGGGTGATGTTGCCGGCAACCGACAGTTCGTACCCTTCAACGCGTTTCTCCCCATACTGGGAATAGGTACCGTCGTCATTCTGCTCGACCTCGTTCTCAATGTCGGTGCGGAAAATTGCGGCGGTTAACAGCAGGCGCTTGTCCAGTACTTCCCATTTGGTGCCAATTTCGCTGGTCTTTGCTTTTTGCGGTTTAAAATCGGTACGGTTGGCGCTGTTGCCGGTACCGCTCTGGGCGAGGGCAAAATTGCTGCCACCCGGCGGTTGCTGAGAGACCGCATAGTTAATGTAAATGTTGCCGTTATCTGTCAGATGATAAAGCGCACCCGCTTTCCAGTTCACCAGATTACCGGACTTAGCGGTGTCAACGGTGGTGACCGGCGATCCTTTAGCTACGCCTGCCGGGCAAGCGACAGCACCGCGCCCGGATGCACCGCATGCGGTGGCGCTGTCATATTCGGTGCGGTAGTTATCCAGACGAATACCGCCGTTCAGCTCAAACTCACGGGTAATTTGCAGGGTATCGAATGCATAAATGCCGAAGGTGTCGGTCTGGCCGTTGGCGTTGGCACTGTTACGGTTTAATCCACCCACGCTGATGTTGCTGTTGGGATGGTAAATATTTACCGGCGGCGGCGTGATTGGCACCACGCCGTAGTTGGTCTGCGTTTCGCGCGTAAACTCGACGCCGGTACTGATGTCATGGCCAATGGAACCGGTATAAAATTTAGAGGTCAGGTTGGTCTGGTTGGTGAGGATTTTGTTGCTGACATCTTTGGTATTGGCCAGACGCGACCAGGTCCAGGTGTCTACGCTGCTGGTTGGCTGCGTGATATTTGACGCGCCGCCCATCACCGCCGTCATCAGGTAATCTTGTTTGACTCGTGACCAGCGCGTGGTATTGCGCACGGTGGTGCTGTCGCTCAGATCATGCTCAAAGCGCATCGTCGCGGTATCGGTCGTCGAGTCGTCGTAATCCGAATCGGTGCCATAGAAATTATGCGTATCCACTTTCCCTGAATGATTCAGGGCAGAAGTCCCCGCAGAAGGTGCAGAGTACCCCGGCAGGCCGATGGTGGGAACACCGCCGTCCGGCGTGTTGTGCTGGGTGACGTGCAAGTAGTTCAGATACAGACGATTTTCGGTGCCTAAACCAAAGGCGATGGACGGGGCCACGCCGTAACGTTCATTTTTAACGTTATCGCGTCCGGCATCGTGCGTCTTTTCGCCCATCAGGTTTAATCGTGCGGCGGTGGTCTCGCCAATGGCCTGATTGATGTCCAGCGTACCGCGGCGGAACCAGGCGCTGCCGACGCTGGCAGAGGCATCAATGCCGGAGTCAGTGCGCGGTTGCTTGCTGATCATGTTGATGGAGCCGGTCGGCGCGCTGCGGCCATAATCGGTACCGGAAGGACCTTTAATCACTTCAACTTGTTCGGTATTGAAGGTATCGCGCGTCACGCTGCCAATATCGCGAACGCCGTCGATGTAAATGCTGTTCGAGGTATCGGCCCCACGCATATAAATCGCGTCACCGGTGGTGGAGTTGCCGTTTTCACCGGCGAAAAATGCGCCTACGCCCGGCACGTTCTTTAGCGCATCGGTCAGATTTGTTGCCCCTTGATCCTTAATGACCTGCTCAGAAATCACCGTCATGGTGCGCGTCGTATCAGCAACAGGACGGGAGAATTTCGGATCGGCAGAGTGGGTGGGGGCGTACAGCGACGGTTTGGCGGCTTCTACGACCAGCGTATCTTCTTGTTTCTTATCCTGATCGCCTGCGGCGACTGCCTGAGCGACCGGAGACAGGCCGATGCACAGACCGGCAAAAAAGGTGAGTGAATGGAAACTACTGGACGGCAGGTTGCGATTTTTATCCATGTTAATGAGTAGCTTATTATTTTTTGAGTAGAAGGTTTCACTCGTGCGAAGGGACATCTCTTTGGATGTTACGCCTGCAGGTCTCGCCGTAATGAAATGTGTAATTGATAATGATTTTGATAAGCATTATTAATCAGTGCGACTTTTTAGCATTCATTAATTCAAAAATAAATACATTTATTTACATTGGATTCAAAATTCCAACATGATGGTTACAAATTGCGCAGGGAGTGCAGAGAGCAGAAAAGAAAACTGCATTCAGGACGAATGCAGTTAGGCTGAGGGAGGTTACTTGTAGATGGTTGCGGTGCCGTACATCTGATTTTTACCGCCAGCAGTATTCACCACAAAGCCTTTTGCGCCTTGCTCTTTCGCTTTTTCCGCCAGCTTGTCTTCAAGATCGGTCAGGCTTGACGCGCCGGTAGCCGACACGGTTCCGGAAGCCTGTAGCGGGCCGGTGGCAGGACTGGTGTTAGGCGGTGCAGCAAAAGACGCAAATGTCATGCCGGTGAGTACGGTAGCGGCAAGGAGTGTGAGGCATTTCTTCATAATGATATCCTCTGAGAAACAACGGGTAGTGCCTGATAAGTTTAGGACGTCATTGCCGGACGTTTACCGCAAAAAATCGATGGACAACTGAGTGTTTTTTGAACGATTCGTTTTGTGGAAATCCGGCACGAATTATCGATTTTCCGTGCCGTGCGTGTTTACCGCGTGGCGTTATGCGGGTATCTTACGCCGCTGTTAATAGGAGAATGTTATGCCCCCCCAGAAACCGGGATTACACCCACGCAACCGCCACAATGGCCGTTACGATCTTGCCACGTTATGCCAGGTTACGCCCGAATTGACGCAATTCCTCACCATTACGCCAGGCGGCGAGCAGAGCGTTGATTTTGCTAACCCATTGGCTGTGAAGGCGCTGAATAAAGCCCTGCTGGCGCATTACTATGCGGTGGCTAATTGGGATATTCCGCAAGGTTACCTGTGCCCACCGGTACCGGGTCGGGCGGATTACATTCATCATCTGGCCGATCTATTGGGCGAAACGACGGGAACTATCCCGGCGAATGCGAGCGTGCTGGACGTCGGCGTTGGGGCAAACTGTATTTATCCGCTGATTGGCGTGCACGAATATGGCTGGCGGTTTACCGGCAGTGAGACCAGCCAGGAAGCATTGAGCAGCGCACTGGCGATCGTTAACGGCAATCCGGGGTTAACCCGTGCTATTCGTCTGCGCCGTCAGAAAGATTTGTCGTCTATCTTCAACGGAATTATTCATAAGAATGAACAGTTCGAAGCGACACTGTGCAATCCGCCGTTCCATGATTCAGCGGCTTCTGCCCGCGCCGGAAGTGAGCGTAAACGTCGTAACCTGGGACAGGACAAAGACGATGCGCTGAACTTTGGTGGGAAACAGGAGGAGCTCTGGTGTGAAGGTGGCGAAGTGGCGTTTATCAAAAAAATGATCGCCGAAAGCCAGGCCTTTGGTCGCCAGGTGATGTGGTTCACCACGCTGGTTTCACGCGGTGAAAATCTGCCACCGCTGTACCACGCCCTGACGGATGTGGGTGCGGTGAAAGTGGTCAAAAAAGAGATGGCCCAGGGGCAAAAGCACAGCCGCTTTATTGCCTGGACCTTTATGGATAACGATCAGCGTCGCCGTTTTATGGCGCGTCAGCGCTAAATCGTCGGTTCTGTCGGCGGCAGCGGATCGGCTGCTGCCGTGGGGCCATTCACCGGTGCGGGCAAAACTTGGTAGGTCTGTACCGGCGCGCGCACGTTGGCCAAATCAAAGTATTTTTTCACCTGACTGTCGAGCGCAAAGCGTACCGCCCACTGCTTCAGCGGTAAGGTGGTGAATGACACCCGCAGCGTAAACGCCGTATTAGTTAACCCGACAATGCCTGCGAATGACGGCTCGCCAATAATGAATCCGCGAATATCTTCACGCTCCATCACCGCCGTAACGGCATCCTTCAACGCCTGATTGGCTTTATCGGCATCCTCATGGCGGTCCACGTCGTAATTGGCGACGACCGATCCAATACCCCGTACAAAGTTGGCGAAGGTGGTTATCGATGACCACGGGATAATATGGTACGCCCCGGTGTCCTGGCGCACACCGACTGAGCGAATCGACATGCGCTCAACCGTGCCGGTTAGCGGACCGATGGTGACCAAATCACCGGTGTTCATGCCATTTTCAAACTGGATAAAGATCCCGGTAATAATATCTTTTACCAGTGTCTGCGAGCCGAAGGAGATAGCCAGCCCCAGCGCGCCCGCGCCTGCCAGTAACGGGGCAATATTGACCCCAATTTCCGACAGTACGATCATGATAGTGATGGTGCTGATAATCACCGCCAGCGCATTGCGAAACAGCGTCAGCAGCGTACGGGTGCGCGCGCTGGGCAGGGGCCGACCGTGGATATCCGAGGTCAGGCGGTTTTCAATCAGGCTGGCAAGCAGGGTCCAGCCGATAGCGGAGAAGAATAAAATCAGCGCGATACGGATTAGAATATCCACCGTTTTTTCTCCCGCGCCGTAATGCAGCCAGTTCCAGAAGTCGAACAGCCCCCAGGCGTTGAGCAGCAGCATTACCGCGACACAGACCGTCAGGATCCGCGCGATGCTTAACGCCGTCGACAGCCAACCATTCAGGCGTTTTTGCAATTCCGGATAACTGCGCTGGGTGTGCGGTGAAAGCGTGATGGTTTTGGCTATCCAGCGGGAAAACATACCGGAAACAAAGGCGGCGATGCCAATAATCACCAGGCTGCGTAGCGTTGCCCCCATCATAAATTTCAGGCTGTTGCCCGGATCAAACAGAGAAAAGAAAAACAGCACGATGAAATAGGCGCTGGCCAGCCAGTGCCAAACCAGCGCAAAGGCGCGGATAAACAGGCTGAAAAAAGCCAGCGACCTTTCTGCCAGACTCTGCAAATGCTCGGTGATCTCTTTCTTGTTCCTGAAGATCAGATACAGCGCCCACAGCGTAATGCACAGCATGATGATGACGTTAGCCATGGCGCCAACCTGTACATTGACCTGATTCGAGACGATGGGCACCACCACGATCAGCCCGTAGCCAATCAGGCTGCTGAGTGAGCTCAGGCGACGATTCCAGTAGCGTGCGCTTGCAGTCTGAATGTTGAACGGACGCAGCTCGGCTACTGTCGGGCAAAATATCAGGCGTAAAATGGCCTTAAAGAACTCAATCAACGCGAAGGCATTAAGAAACAAACTTTGCTGGAAAGCGATAGTGCGACTGCCGGCGTTCATGCGATCGCTTAAGATCTGCCCAACAAACAGCGTCAGGGCCAGCAGCAATAAATCGATGATGAACGCGCCAATAATCATGGCGGGAAGCTGTAGCCAGTTGCTGCGGTCACGATTTTTTTGCCGCGCCCATTGCCCCATTTTGCGATACAGCGGCAACGCACATAAGCGTACCAGCCAGTAAAACCCGAACACGGATACCGCCAGCATAAAAAAGTGAGTCAGGGCATTGGTGAACGATTGCGGATTAAAGGTTTTGTGCGGCGCGTCGGTAATGTTGCGATAAAGCTGGGCAAATCGGCTGGAGAGGGCTTCGCCGTAGTGGCGGCTGACATCGGTCACGTTCTCGAGTACCGTTTTTTCTTCCGTCAGCGTGGGGGGAACGATAGTGGGGACCGGGTCAGGCGGTGGCGTTGCTGCCACTTTACGTAGCTGGCCTATCAACTCCTGGCGCGAGGCGTCATTCTCCAGCACGTCCGCCAGGGCTCCGTAGGCGGCCTTCTTTTGCTCAACGTCTGGCTCTGCAGCGGGTTCACCTGGCGGGCTGGCAGAGGCGGTGGACGTTACCCCGGGTATCGTGACCGCCTGAACCGGGACGCTCAGTAGAAAAAAACAGATGAATAAGATCCACCGCATGACTCCTCCCATGAGAAACAAACGCAAAAGGATAAGTATAGATGTCAGGACGGGAGGGGGATGAAATCAGAACATTCTGGGGTGAACCTCCCTTCGGGGAGAAGGGAGGTGTCAGCATCAGGAAACGTGCTGTAAAAATTCCTGCAGACGCTGGCTGGGCGGATTTTCAATTAAGGTTTGCGGATTACCGTCTTCGGCAATACGGCCCTTATCAATGAAGATCAGGCGTGAGGCCACTTTTTCGGCAAAGCCGATTTCGTGGGTCACAATCACCATCGTCATACCTTCTTCCGCCAGATCCTGCATGACTTTCAGCACTTCGTGACGCAGTTCCGGGTCAAGGGCTGAGGTCGGCTCATCAAACAGCATCATTTTTGGCTTCACCGCCAGCGCACGGGCGATCGCCACACGCTGTTGCTGGCCGCCTGAAAGCTCAGAAGGGTAGTGATGCGCACGCTCGGCGAGGCCCACTTTAGCCAGTAACTCTTTGGCCTGTTTCTCAGCCTGATCTTTCTTCGCCCCGCGCACGCGCAGCGGCCCAAACATAACATTTTCCAGCGCGGTCAGGTGTGGGAACAGATAGAACTGCTGGAATACCATCCCGGCTTCCTGGCGAATTAACCGCTCGTCGACCTTCGGATCGTTGACCTTCAGACCATCGACAATCAGTTCGCCGGAGGTTATCTCTTCCAGCTTGTTAATGCAGCGCAGCAGGGTCGACTTACCGGAGCCGGAAGGCCCGATAATCACCACCACTTCGCCCTGACCAATATTCAGATCGATGTTATGCAGCACCTGGGTAGGACCAAAATGCTTAGAGACGTTTTTAAATTCAATCACAGGATTTTCATCCTTCTTTCCAGACGACGCAGAACGAAGCTCAGCACCAGCGTAATAATCAGATAGAACACCGCAACGGCGCTCCAGATTTCCAGTGCGCGGAAGTTACCGGCAATGATTTCCTGACCCTGACGGGTCAGTTCAGCGACGCCAATGACAATAAACAGTGAGGTATCTTTAATGCTGATGATCCACTGGTTACCCAGCGGTGGCAGCATGCGACGCAGCGCGAGCGGTAAAATAACGTGACGAATAGTCTCTGTGCGTGAGAGACCCAGCGCCAGCCCGGCTTCGCTGAAACCTTTATGAATTGAGAGCACTGCGCCACGGGTGATTTCCGCGATGTAGGCACCGGAGTTAATCATGATGGTGACGACGGCGGCGCTGAAAGGATCAATGCGTAAGTCGTTAAACGCCATCGGCAGGGCGAAGTAAATAAACATCACCTGCACAACAATGGGGGTGCCGCGGATGACTTCGATAAATACCAGCGCAACGTGGTTGGCTATCCAACCGCCGAAGGTACGTGCAAAACCTGCTGCCAGCCCGATGACCAGGCCGCCAGCCAGACCGAGGACCGAAATCCACAGGGTCATTTTGGCGCCTTCAATCAAGAGCGGAATGGCGGGCCAAATGGCACTCCAGTCAAACTGCATATGTCGTTCCTGTTACCGTGGTGTAAATATTCAAATGCCTGTTTTGCCGGATGCGCCAGGCTTATCCGGCCTACAGGTCTCAAATCTGCTGGTGTAGGCCCGGTAAGCTTCGCGCTACCGGGCAACATCGCGAGTTATTATTTAGGTTCAGTACCGAACCATTTTTTGTAGATTTCGTTGTATGTGCCGTTCTCTTTCAGCGTTTTCAGCGCGCCGTTCACTTTCTCACGCAGTTCGTCGCTGCCTTTCGGGAAGGCAATACCGTACTGTTGGGCTTCCAGAGAATCGCCTACGGCTTTGAACTGGCCGTTGCCCGCAGTTTTGATGAAGTAAAGAATGTTTGGTGTGTCGTGCAGGACGGCATCTGCGCGGTTAGTGCCCAGTTCCATATACGCGTTATCGATGTTCGGGAACTGACGCAGATCTTTGGTTTTGATGTTTGCTTTCGCGTAATCGACAGAACCGGTTCCGCCTTTAACCGCAACCACTTTGCCATCCAGATCTTTCACGCTTTTCACGTCGTTATTGTTAGCTTTAACCATCACTAACAGGCCGCTTTTGTAGTAGCCGTCAGAGAAGTCGATCGCTTTTTTACGTTCTTCGGTGATGGTAATACCTGCCAGCGCCAAATCGATATTTTTGGTTTGCAGCGCAGGGATGATGCCGCTGAAATCCATCGGTTTCAGTTCATAATCCAGCTTCAGCTCTTTGGCCACGGCAGCCCACAGATCCACATCAAAACCGACGTATTTGTCACCCTGCTTGAATTCAAACGGAACAAAAGCGGTGTCAGTTGCGACAACGAGTTTCTTATCCGCGGCATGAGAAGACACCGCAAAAGCCAGGGTAAGTGCAGCCAGTGAAACTTTTAATACAGACTTCATAGGATTTCCTTTTATATCCACGGGGCGATCCCCTGCGAGAACATATGTCTTAATGAAATAATCGTGCCAATTTTGCAACTTATTGTTTTAACAAGAAGGTGTTACGTTTTGCTGCACAATAAGTAGGGCAAAGCGGGCAGCCTGCACCGTTTCGGGGCACTCATTTGGTGCGTGAAGGGGGCGGCACAAACGATATGACTATTTAGCGTAAAAATTGTTGATAAAACAATCTTTCGTTAACGATTGTGTGAGGTGATTATTACAAATATTTTACTTTACAGTGATAATCGATCAATGTTATGCACTAAAAAAGTGCAAAACCCCCGCCGGGGCGAGGGTTATATAGGAATTTCTTATCATGACCGTTATTCGATGTTGGCTTCGATAAACCACAAGAATTTGTCGAGATCGCGCGACGCAGCGGTGAAAATATCGGCGGTATCTTCATCTTTGGCTTCACTAATAGCTTTACGCACGCTGTTAGCGACCACGGCATAGCGTTCAGCCAGCTCTTTTAAGTGATCCTGCACGCTGTGAATATCCAGCGGGTAACTTTTCAGCGACGTTTTGCTGTTAATAACCTGCGTTGTCCCCAGCGCTACGCCACCTAACTGCACGGCGCGCTCGGCCATGGTGTCGAGGTGGTCGGTTAACGCGGTACGAAAGCCATCCAGCATTTCATGTACGGCAATAAAATTAGCGCCGCGCATGTTCCAGTGCGCTTGTTTGGTGATGAGTGACAGGTCGATGAACTGGATCACCTGCTGATTCAACAGCTCCACGGTCGCTTTCTTATCACTGTCGGATACATCGTTACGGGTATAAAGAAGGGGGGATGCTTTTGTTTTTACCAGTTTTGCGGTACTCATAATCTCATATCCTCTTGATATCTATGTTCCAGGTCATTCAACGAGAGTAAGTATAGACCTAAAATTAGTTTTAATTTTCTGGCCTTACCTATCACTTTAATAGCGAACAGGATGGGAAATATAAATATTCAATTGGATCATATGCATAAGTGCAATTGTAATCTGTTGTCAGCTATTTTTTCTGGATGTTTATATTCGTAGGAAATAGGAATTGAGAAACAATGGCGGTATAAGAATAATAATCACTGAGATAAACAAAAGGCTATTCTGCATGATTATGCAAACCATGCAGAATAACGGCAGGTTAATTCACGTCAAGTTGCTTAATTTGCGGCTCTTTACGGATGGTGAGCGTAGAGCCCATTGACGCGGCAATAATGGCTCCCAGCGCCAGCATTTGTACCATCGTCAGCGTTTCTCCGAGGAAGATCATGCCGGAAACAGCCGCCAGCGCAGGCTCCATGCTCATCAGCGTGCCAAAAGTGCGCGTAGGCAGGCGCGTTAAGGCGATCATTTCCAGCGAATAGGGCAGCGCCGTAGAGAGGATGGCGACCGCTAAGCCCAATGGCAGAATCGACCAGTGCCACAGCGCATCTCCGGCCTGAATAGCGCCCAGCGGCACGAAAATGATCGCTGCAATCAGCGACCCTACCGCCACGGTTGCCGGGCCATGCTCTTCACCAGCACGCTGGCCGGTAAGAATATAGACTGCCCAGCAGGCACCTGCGCCCAGCGCCAACGCGGCACCGGTTAAGTCAACGTGCGACACGTCCTGACCCAACGGCAGCAGGAACCAGAGCCCGAGTACGGCCAGTGCGACCCAAATGAAATCCACTGGGCGTCGGGAAGAGAACAGCGCGACTGCCAGCGGTCCGGTGAACTCCAGCGCCACGGCAATACCGAGCGGGACGGTCTGAATCGACAGGTAGAAGAGATAGTTCATCCCACCCAGCGACAGACCATAAAACAGCAGAGGAAGACGCTGCTCTTTGGCAAAGCGTAACCGCCAGGGTTTAAAGAATGCGATGAGGATTAGCGTTCCCAGTGCCAGACGTAGCGCGGTAACGCCTGGTGCGCCGACAACAGGGAATAGCGACTTCGCCAGTGATGCTCCGCTTTGTATAGAGGACATTGCAATCAGCAGAACCAAAATAGGTAACCAGACTGGCGTTTTACGTGACGACCCCAGCATCCTTTCTCCTGTCAATTTAAGTAAAAGAGCGAGTGTACTGGAAATACACGCAGGTGGTTGAGTATTCGTTGAAAAAAAAACTGCACAGATCCGTACAATGGCCTGAAAGTGATGGATTAATAATCTGCGTGATTAGGAATTTTCCGGATGAATGTGCCGTATTGTGCGCGCAATAATGGCATTATTCGTTATAAAAGTGATGTAAATTGAAAGAGATAGTGGGTGTTTGAAATGTTCTGTTACATGAAAACCCCCGTTAGACATCGCTAATCGCAAAGAGTTTCCCATCAATTTTTGGTATATTTAAAACTTAAGATTTACTTGAAGCACATTTGAGGTGGTTATGAAAAAAATTGCATGTCTTTCAGCACTGGCCGCTGTTCTGGCTTTCTCCGCAGGTTCCGCTGTTGCGTCTACTTCTACCGTGACCGGTGGTTATGCTCAGAGCGATGCTCAGGGCGCTGCGAATAAAATGAACGGTTTTAACCTGAAGTATCGCTACGAGCAGGACAACAACCCGCTGGGCGTAATCGGTTCTTTCACTTACACTGAAAAAGATCGTACCGATGCTTCTGGCGACTACAACAAAACCCAATACTACGGCATCACTGCAGGTCCTGCTTACCGTCTGAACGACTGGGCAAGCATCTACGGCGTTGTTGGTGTTGGCTACGGTAAATTCCAGAACGCAGCATCTCCTGCTGACAACCACAGCACCAGCGACTACGGTTTCTCTTACGGTGCGGGCCTGCAGTTCAACCCGATCGAAAACGTTGCTCTGGACTTCTCTTACGAGCAGAGCCGTATTCGTAGCGTTGACGTTGGCACCTGGATTGCTGGCGTGGGTTACCGCTTCTAATCACTTCGGTGATATGAAAAATCCGCCTCGAGGGGCGGATTTTTTTTGTCTGTGATTTGCACGGTTAGCGTGATTTGGTCTCGAAGATATCGGTACCAAGATGGTTGTAGTCCACCTTCTGTAATTTAAAGTTGGTGATATACACCGGTCCGGCTTTTTTCTCCGAGATAAAGCGGTAGCGGTTGGTAATTTCTTTCGCGCTGATCCCGGTCCACTGTGAGAAAAAGCTCAGGAAGTCATTCGCGGAACGACGGGCTTTAATTACTCGGTGTGCTTTATCGTCGCTGGATATCACCATAAACGGCACCTGGAAATTCTGCTGGAACTGATCGTCGTGTGCCAAATACTGCACTTCTTTACCGCGTTCTTTAAAGGCGAGCCCATGATCGGAGAAGTAAACCATCGAGAAGCTGTCGCCGCTGTTACGCAGCTGATCGTAGAGCTGGCGCAGCAGGTCGTCGGTCTGCTTCATGGTGTACAGATAACACGATGTCTCTCTCGACTGAACGAAGGTCTCGTATTTTCCCTGGGTACGATCGCAGGCCTGCGGATGCGAACCCATCAAGTGCAGCACGATGAGCTGGGGTTGAGTTCGCTCCGTTTCTAACACCTGAGCAGTCATCTTCAACAGCGCTTCATCGCGGGTGTTCTTATCGGCTTCGAAGTCACCGTTTTTCAGGAAATGAACTTCGTCAGCGCGTTTGGCGATACTGGCGATTGCCGTATCGTATTCACCGATCTGTCCCTGGTTAGAGAACCACCACGTCTGGAATCCGGCTCGGTTGGCGAGGGTGACAAAGTTATCCTGGAACTGCGGCTTATCATCGACCACCCGATTCAGCGTTAAGCCAAGTGACTTCTGCGTTGATCCGCTGGCCGCGATGTAATCTGCAAAAATATAGCCGTTAACGCTGCTGGCAAACGGTGTGTTGTCCCAGTGGCCGCCGAATGCGCCTAGCGCATCACGACGGGCGCTTTCACCAATCACCACGACATAGGTGTGGTACTTAGGTTTCACCGCCGTCACAGTCCAGGTGTCTTTAACGCTCGCCAGCTTTGCCATGCGGTCTTGTTCATCAAGAACCTCGTAATTATTGACGATAACGTCCTTGGCAAAGCGAAACACCGGATAGCCGGTATCTTTTAATTTGAAGACGCCGCCCCAGGCGAGGTTTTGCACCGGCGTCACAAAAAACGCCACGATGCTGACCAGCAAACACAGACTGTCGAATTTGTTCCAGCGGCGTTGCGTCGCGACTTTTTTACGCCGTACAGCGAGCACGCCGAGGGCAAAGATAAACACGCCAACCAGGTAGTTGTACCAGGGGAAGATGGTCAGGATTTCGGTGGACTCTTCCATGTTGGTCGAGTGCAGCGCCAGCAGGGTATTGAAGTTGGGCGAGCCGTAAGCCTGACCAAATGGAAAATACATTGCTGCAATCAGTGAACAAATGCCGATCAGCGTTTTTTGCGTACGCGGTGCATATTGCCACAACAGCAGCAGTATGCAGGTAAAGGCGACGCTATAAAGCAGGCTAAGCGGGTAGCCCAGTGCGAGGTTGATCAGCAGAGACTGTAAGAAATAAAAGCCAGTCCACGGGCTTAGCACCCGGCTACGAGCAATAAGCGAATCTTTGAGGGTTAAATTCATATGCCACTGTTGCAAAAACGCCATGTGCTTACCCTGGCGCAAAGGGTCATTGCCTGCCTGAGAGAGCGAGAAGAGGGATGAGGTCCGCATCTGCGAGCCGCAATATACGCAGGGCTGCGAAAAGATAGAGTGTGTACGGGAGAAGGTCAACTACTACAAAGAAAATGTTTTGCGAAGGGGATGGCAAAACGGACAAAAAGAAGGGTTATTGGGAGACAAACTGACCACCGTATCGAGGAGACGGCAGGAAAAAGAAGCGGCGTACCGCGACGCCGCATTATTTTCCGGAAGGTTTATCCTGCTCCGGTTTGCCGTTGATCATGTCGCACAGCATCGCGATCAGCATTAACCGTACTTTAAAGGGAGAGTGACTAAACACGCGCATACACCTCTTGAATTCATTCATATGAACCTCCTGACTTCACATTCCCATCAGTCCTTGAGGGATGTCTTTATTATATACAGATATAGCACAGGCTATATTATATAGCTATTGCTAAAACGTTAAATTTTTGTGCCCAAGCAACTCTGGTTTACAATGGCCGCTCTCTAATCAGATGCTGTTAACGCGTCACAGGAACGAGGAAGCAGAATGAGTCGTCGCGCAGGTATGCCAACAACAAAAAAAGTGACGCAATTGGTGAATGTTGAGGAACATGTTGAAGGGTTTCGTCAGGTCAGGGAGGCACACCGACGTGAACTGATCGATGATTACGTGGAGCTGATTTCCGATCTCATTATTGAGGTGGGAGAAGCGCGTCAGGTGGATATGGCCGCCCGGCTTGGCGTTTCCCAGCCCACCGTTGCTAAGATGCTCAAGCGTCTTGCTTCTGTGGGGTTGATTGAAATGATCCCATGGCGCGGGGTGTTCTTAACCGCAGAAGGCGAGAAGTTGGCGCAGGAGAGTCGCGAGCGTCATCAGATCGTCGAAAATTTCTTGCTAATGTTAGGCATCAGCCCGGAAATCGCCCGCCGCGATGCGGAAGGGATGGAACACCACGTGAGCAAGGAAACGCTGGAGGCGTTTAGCCGGTTTACCCAACAGCAAGGCACCGACTCTGAATGAGTTTTCCTTTATTACGCGCATTGCAGCGCGATCGTTTTTTCCAGCTACTCATTATTACCGGGTGTGTACTGAGTCTGTTCGCGCCGTTTGCGCCCCGGAACTGGCCGGGGGCCATTGACTGGCACACGATTATTACGCTCGCAGGGCTGATGCTTCTGACCAAAGGTGTGGAGCTAAGCGGTTATTTTGATGTGCTAGGCCGCAAGATGACCCGCCGCTTTAAAACAGAACGTCAGCTGGCGATATTTATGGTGCTGGCGGCGGCGTTACTGTCGACGTTTCTGACCAACGATGTTGCCCTGTTTATTGTGGTTCCGCTCACCATCACCCTGAAAAAACTGTGCGCGATCCCGGTGAATCGTCTGATTATTTTTGAGGCACTGGCGGTCAACGCTGGATCGCTGCTGACGCCGATCGGTAATCCGCAGAACATCCTGATGTGGGGGCGATCCGGGCTGTCATTTACCGCGTTTACCTGGCAAATGGCGCCGCTCGCCGGTGCGATGATGCTAACGCTGGTGGCGCTGTGCTGGTTTAGTTTTCCGCGTAAAACGTTGCACTATCATACCGGCACGTCTGCACCTGACTGGCAACCCCGACTGGTGTGGAGTTGCCTGGCATTGTATCTGGTCTTTTTAACGGCGCTGGAACTCAAGCTTGAGCTTTGGGGGCTAGGGATTGTCGCTGCGGGCTTTATGGTGCTGGCTCGCCGTGTGATCTTAAGTGTGGACTGGACGCTGCTGCTGGTGTTTATGGCGATGTTTATCGATGTGCATCTGTTGACACAGTTACCTGTACTCGGGGGCATTTCGGGCCACGTTGGTACGCTTTCGCAACCCGGTCTATGGTTGACGGCAATCGGCCTGTCGCAATTTATCAGTAATGTGCCCAGCACTATTTTGCTGCTGAACTACGTCCCGCCAACGGTATTGCTGGCTTGGGCGGTCAATATTGGTGGTTTTGGACTGTTACCGGGATCGCTGGCGAACCTTATTGCCTTACGCATGGCAAACGATCGACGGATCTGGTGGCGTTTTCATTGGTATTCGGTGCCGATGCTGATCTGGGCGGCGCTGGTGGGATATGGTTTGCTGCAGATGATGTGAGCATTATGCCCGATGGCGCTAGCGCTTATCGGGCCTACTTAATCTGTAGGCCGGATAAGGCGACAGCCGCCATCCGGCATTTTTTGATGCTTAGTTCAGACGAACCGGCATACCAGAACGGTTCTGGACTGCCTGCTCAACGACGGCCTGGTCGACATCCGGCTGAGCGGTGATGCTCTTAATGCTCTTGGTCAGCGTAATCGGTACGATTTCCCCGCCTTCGAACTGTTCTTCGGTAGTAGACAGTGGGTTATGCACCTCAATATAGCGACTGCCGTCTGGCTCGGTCGTCGCTTTTACCGGTTCATCGATAAACTGGACGCGCGTGCCGACCGGAACGTTTTCGAACAGGAACTTGATGTCTTCATTACGCAGGCGCACGCAGCCGTGGCTGACACGTAAGCCGACGCCGAAGTTGGCGTTGGTCCCGTGGATGGCATACAAGCGGCCGATATACAGTGCGTACAGACCCATCGGGTTATCCGGACCTGCCGGAACAACGGCTGGCAGGGGTTCACCCGCTGCGCGGTATTCTGCATGCATCTTGGCGGTTGGCGTCCAGGTCGGGCCCGCTTTTTTACGCTCAACTTTGGTGGTCCAGTTGATCGGCGTATCTTTGCCTAACTGGCCGATACCAATCGGTAAAACGATAACCGTGTTGGTGCCTTTCGGGTAGTAGTACAGACGCATTTCAGCGCTGTTAATCACAATACCTTCATGCACGGTATCCGGCAGGATCAGCTGCTGAGGAATGTTCAGCACGGTGCCGCCCTTCGGCAGGAAGGTATCCACGCCCGGGTTGGCTTCCAGCATGTTGGACAGACCCATCTGGTATTCAGCCGCATAATACTCCAGCGGTTGGGTGTTGCCTTCCGGAATGGTGATGACCTGGTTCTGGCCAATCAAACGGCTACCGTCGGTAGGCAGCGGGTACGTGACGGCTGAAGCAGTATTACAAAAACCAACTACTGCGAGCGCCGCCGCGAAAAGCGTTGTCAATTTCATATTCATTTTTGCGAGATTCTGAAGCCTGGCAGGCTAGTGGGTTGAGATTTATGTAGTGTTGGGCACGCATTATATGTGCATTCTAAGCAACAAGGAATTCGGATGTGTACTAAATCACATTTTTTTCCTTTTGGTTGCACTTTAGCCCTCACGCACGAGAGGCGCGATCTTATTCCAGATTTATGGCATAATAAGCGGTTCGTCACATATTTCTTCTTTCAGGATACGCCAGTGTTAGTTTCCAGCAACGTCACCATGCAGTTCGGCAGTAAGCCGCTGTTTGAAAATATTTCCGTCAAATTTGGCGGCGGCAACCGTTACGGCCTGATTGGCGCCAACGGTAGCGGTAAATCCACTTTTATGAAAATTCTCGGCGGCGATCTCGAACCGACGCTGGGTAACGTTTCCCTCGATCCGAACGAACGCATCGGTAAGCTGCGTCAGGATCAGTTCGCTTTTGAAGAGTTCACCGTTCTGGACACCGTTATTATGGGTCACGCTGAACTGTGGGAAGTGAAGCAGGAACGTGACCGTATCTACGCGCTGCCGGAAATGAGCGAAGAAGACGGCTACAAAGTTGCCGATCTTGAAGTGAAATACGGCGAGATGGACGGCTATTCGGCGGAATCTCGCGCCGGTGAACTGCTGCTGGGCGTCGGTATTCCGGTAGAACAACATTACGGCCCGATGAGCGAAGTGGCACCCGGCTGGAAGCTGCGTGTGCTGCTGGCGCAGGCGCTGTTCTCTAATCCGGACATCCTGCTGCTCGATGAACCGACCAACAACCTGGATATCGATACCATTCGTTGGCTGGAGCAGACGCTGAACGAGCGTGACAGCACCATGATCATCATCTCGCACGACCGTCACTTCCTGAACATGGTCTGTACGCACATGGCGGATCTGGACTACGGCGAGCTGCGTGTTTATCCGGGCAACTATGATGAATACATGACGGCAGCAACCCAGGCGCGTGAACGTCTGTTATCCGATAATGCCAAGAAAAAGGCGCAAATTGCCGATCTGCAATCCTTCGTCAGCCGCTTTAGTGCCAACGCCTCGAAATCTCGTCAGGCGACTTCTCGTGCGCGTCAGATTGATAAAATCAAGCTCGACGAAGTGAAAGCCTCCAGCCGTCAGAACCCGTTCATCCGTTTCGAACAGGATAAGAAACTGTTCCGTAACGCGCTGGAAGTCGAAGCGTTGACCAAAGGTTTTGATAACGGCCCGCTGTTTAAAAACTTCAATCTGCTGCTGGAAGTAGGCGAGAAGGTTGCCATCCTCGGGGCGAACGGCGTGGGTAAATCGACCATGCTGAAAACTCTGGTCGGCGACATGGCGCCGGATAATGGCACCGTTAAGTGGTCTGAGAATGCGCAAATCGGCTACTACGCGCAGGATCACGAATATGAGTTCGAAAACGATTTGACCGTTTTCGAATGGATGAGTCAGTGGAAACAAGAAGGCGACGACGAGCAGGTTGTTCGCAGTTTCCTGGGGCGTCTGCTGTTCAGCCAGGACGATATTAAAAAGCCTGCTAAAGTGCTGTCCGGTGGTGAAAAAGGACGCATGCTGTTCGGTAAGCTGATGATGCAGAAACCGAATATTCTGGTGATGGACGAACCGACCAACCACCTGGATATGGAATCGATCGAATCGCTGAACATGGCGCTGGAAATGTATCAGGGCACGCTGATCTTCGTTTCTCACGACCGCGAATTCGTCAGCTCGCTGGCTACCCGCGTGATCGAGATTACACCGGAGCGCGTGATCGACTTCACCGGTAACTACGAAGATTACCTGCGTAGTAAAGGCGTCGAATAATTTTTCCGTCGTCTTTCGTGTTACAGGTGTGTTGGCTGCACCTGTAACGCGAAATACTTAGGAAAAATGGTGTAAGTTACAAATTAAATAATCCCCAGCGCGCGCTTACCGTGGATATTCAAATCCTCCAGCGTAAAGCGTCCTTCCCAGTTTGTTTCATAGTCTTCACGCGGGAAATCCCCCGGCGAGGCACCTTTTTCCAGCGCGGCCTTTACCTTGTGCGCATAGGCGAGATTTTTTTCGCACATTGGTGCGGCGGGGATGTACATCACGTTACCCCAGCCTTGTTGATTCTCCACCGGCGCAACGGCGTGGATCACATCGCAATGCCACCACACGGAATCCCCTGCCTCAAGTTGCGGAATGCTGGTTAACGCTTCAATCAACAGCGGATGCCATTGCGCTGAAACCGGCAGTACTCTTCCGGGGGCGACGCCGCACAGTTCATCTTCCGGAACATCGTCAAGCAGCGGACGTAACAACACATAGGCCATCGCTTCAGGAATGGGGACTACATGCAGCAACCCCTGGCCCGGCAGCATATCGGAAAGTGCCGTCCAGCCCTGGAAGGTGCGGAACACGGAACATTTGGTAGTGTTCTCGACCGTATACTCTTCGACGTCGGTGCGATGCGCCGCCTGCCACGGATCGTAATCAGCTACATTACCGTTAAAGACTGAGGCAAAAACGCGCTGATACGCCGGGAGCAGCCAGCGCTCCAGCGCGCCGGAATCCGTATGTGCGCCCAGCCCTTTAGAGGTGGTTCCCGGCGGACGGCGGCGAATACGGTCAGGATAGATGACGCTAACATCCGGGTTAAACCACTGTTTACCTTCGTTTTCAAAGGTCCATAGACGATTGAGAAACGACTGCACGCTAGCCATCTCTTCACTCTGGCGGGCCTGCATTTGTGCCTGCGACCAGTAAATCGGGTAGATTTCAGGACGTGATGCGCTCAGGGTGCCAAAGAAGTTGTCTCCCGGCCCTTTGTAGACTTCGTCAAAGCGGTTGCGGTCGAGATAATCGAGCATTGAGCTATCCCAACCCAGCGCCCGTTCACGAGGGAAATGACCTTTAATGACCGCACACCCACGACGTTTAATCATTTCGCGCTGCTCTGCGGTGACGGTGCCCGCCTGAATATCGGCGTATGACAGTACCGGCCAGACAGCGTCACTCTGTGCTTTAAGCGCGTTGATCTCCGCCACGCGGGTGGCGATGGTCTTGCTAAGCTGACTGAAGATCTGCTGGACGTCGCCAAGCTGCGCCCGCAGTTCCCGCTTCATCTGACGGATTGCCGCTTTGTGATCGGCAGGCAACGTGTCGCTGGTAAAAGTAAGAGCCATAACTACCTCGCATGAACTTTCATTCGAAACTAAATTTGATTGCAAATGATAATATAAGTTAAAAATTAGTTAATGCAAGTTTAAAGTTTGTGAGGTGTTGCGACGAAGGGCTGCGATCGTTTTGCCTGAAAAATTCTGAATTTGGCTGGGGCGGATAAAAACGTTTACCTGTAATAAGTTGGGCTATCTATACTTCTCTCCTCAACGGTATCCCGCCAATTCAAAGACCAGAACCACGTGGATGCTCCAGGTCGAATACAAGGACATTGTTCAATGGAAAGAAAAGGAACACTTCATCTCTTTGCCGTTCCGACTGGCATCCTGATTTATGCGCTATGGCAGTGCTGGCGGGCCGGCTATGTTATTGACGGCAACGCAGAGGCGGTGCTGCGGCTGATGCTGGCCCTACTGGCGATAACGCTTGCCGGTGCAGCTTTACTTATTGTGGGGGCGGCTGTAGGGCTATGTACAACCAGCGCCCGCGCTTCGCGCCATTCCCAGAGCACCCTGATTCGCACATTTACGCGTTGCCGTCGCCTGTTGCCCTTTATGATGGCCGCAGAGATTGTCACTTGTGGTCTGGCGGTTATTGCCCTGGCGTTGTCAGAGATTATCTGGATTGCATCTCATATCGGTGGGGAGGGTGGTTTCAAACTTGCGGCGATTATCCTGATGGCTATCGGCGCTATTGTCTGGATGTTATTCAAAAGCTTGTCCTCGATCAGACGATGTTTTGCTCTCTTTCAACCCGACGATACGGAGATTTGCGGGGTGAATGTCACCGCCGCGAATAACCCGGCGCTATGGCAATGGATAGGTGATATCACCCGGCGCGCGGAACTGACGGTGCCCGATAATATCGTGGTTGGATTTTTTGACGGCTTCTTTGCCACCGCCAATGCCGTTCAAATTGAAGAGGGCAAGCGGCTAACGGGTAATACGCTCTACTTGCCGTTAACGTATATGGCATTGCTGGATGAAGCGGAAGCGGCTGCGGTGATTGGTCATGAGCTGGGACATTTTACCGGCGAGGATACGCAGTACAGCCTGCGTTTTGTTCCTCTGTATGCCGGGATGCAAAACAGTCTTGAGCAGATGGCGAACAGCTCGCAGGGATTTTCGTGGCTTGATCGCATCGTACTGCGCCCGTCGCTGGATATGGGGTTATGGTTTTTGCAGACCTTCCATGAAACGGTCAGTGACTGGAGTCGGCTCCGGGAGTATGCGGCCGATGAGACAGGTGCAAAGGTGTCTTCTCCTGCGGCATTCGCGTCGGCGTTACTGCGTATATCGGCGCTGGAAGCACCGGTATCTCAATTTTTTGCCGCGATTTTTCGTGGGCGTGTAGCCAGCGCGAACTGGCTTGCCTACCTGGTTGCTGAACTGCAGGGGGGCGGGCAGTTTGCGCTGCATAATAGTATCAATAATGAAATTGCGCATCTGATGGACAGTCATCCGACGACGCGCGATCGCATTGCATCGCTGGGGGTGGCACTGGATGACGAGCTTCTGGCGCGGGCAGCGCGCCCGGTTGTAGAGGGTGACAACCCTTTTTTTCTCCGGTTATTCCCCGACGCAGATGCCCTGTGTACATCGCTTTCACGCATGATGTCGGCAAACGTTACCTCACAACGGGAGAATTATCGTCAGGCTCTTGAAGCTGAAGCTCAACAGGCAACAGATTCGGTGGCGCTATGGATGAGTGCGAAACCGGCGTGGTACATGATGGCGGCAGGTCTTTTTCTGCTGCTGGGGGGCGTGGCTCTGGTTGTGTTCAAGACGGTTAGCGTCTGGTGCTGGTTGATCCCCTTCGGCGGAATTGCCTTTGGGCTGTTGGGCATTATCACCTTACGACGAACGCGACAGCCGCTGCTGGTGCTGACGCAGGACGCGATCGCCAGCCCGTGGTTGCCTCAGCCGCTACCGCTAAATAATATTGCCGACTATAACCTGACGATTATTTCCAGTTCGATGACGATTGAATTCTTCATGGACGATGATTATCAACCGAATCTCACCACCAAACGGTTTATGCAGGTTATTCGCTTTAACCCGCGAAAACATGCGGTTGCAATCGTGGTGGCCGGCGATGTGTTACGCCAGCAGGAAAATGGAAAGGTTAAGCTGGATGCGCAAGCGCTGCTGACGCTTATCGGGCAATACATTGTTTCTGCCCACGCTCGCGCTGAGCTGGAGGATTTCTGATGGGCTGGGGTGCAGTGTAGAAACCGGAGCCTGAACTCCGGTTTATTGTCAGACGTTAAACGGTGAGGTGTTGTCGAGTACGGCCTGAATCACGTTCAGTGCACCCTGATGATTGTTGTCATCGGTCTGGTAGCGGGCAATTGCTTTAATGCTGTCGGCGGCATTAGCCATGGCAAAGGAATAGTGTGCCATTTTCAGCATTTCCGCATCGTTGCCACTATCACCAATGGCAACTACATTCTGCGGTGACAGGTTCCAGCGTTTAAGCAGGCGGCTGATACCGTTGGCTTTATGTAAACCTGGGATTATCAGATCGATAAAGCCAAACCCGCTGGTCACCGGCTTCATGATACCGTCGAGGGCTGTATGCAAATGGTCAATAACCAACGGGATTTGCCCATCAGGTAAATTCAGTGAGAACTTGAACAGCACATCATCGATGTCCTGAAAGTCCTTAACCGGTTTCAGGCGATGGTAGTGTTTTGACATCAGCGCCACAAACGCCTCCGGGGCATTTTCGCTGATGTAGGCGCTTTGCAGTCCGCAGGCGACAAAATTCAGCTGCTTATCCTTCAATAACTCGCCGATGACAATACGAGATTCGTGGCGGGTAAGCTCGCCGTGAAAAAGTTGTTTGCCGTGTTCATACACCAGCGCGCCGTTCTCGGCGACAAAAGAGATTTCGTCTTTGAGTTCAGGGAAAAAGGAGATCAACTGGTAATACTGGTTGCCGCTGGCCACGACAAATTCAATATCTCGTTTTTTCAATTGCTGATACTGCGCCATAAATCGCTGGCGATCGTACTGCTTGGCATCGTCGAGAAAAGTGCCGTCCATGTCGGTGACGATAACGTTGATGGTCATATATGCTCCTGGCTTTCACTGCAACCAGAAACATTCTAATAACAATGTGACCTGTAGCACAAATTTAATTTCGAATGAAAGTTTTCCCGTCGTCTATTACAGCACAGTTGTAGGCCGGATAAGCGTCAGCGCCATCCGGCATTGAGGCGGTATCGCTGCCGGATAGCGACGCAAAAACGTCTTATCCGGCCTACGGGAAATTACAGCATATGCTCTGTTCGGGCGATGATATCGTCCTGTGCATCCGGAGACAGGGCAGTAAAGAAGGCTGAGTAGCCAGCAACACGCACCACCAGGTCACGGTACTGATCCGGGTGTTTTTTCGCTTCCAGCAGCGTTTCACGAGAGACGATGTTGTACTGAATATGCCAGCCTTTGTGCTCTTCAAAGAAGGTACGCAGCAGGATCATTAACTTTTGCTTATCGGATTCATTTTCCAGTGTAGCCGGATTCAGCTTCTGGTTTAACAGCACCCCGCCGAGGATCGCGCCGGTTGGCAGTTTGCCCACCGAACCAATCACCGCCGTTGGGCCGAGGTGGTCAGTACCGGAGGCCGGGCTGGCGCCTTCTGCCAGCGGGGTATGCGCTTTACGGCCATCCGGTGTTGCCATGGTTGCCGCGCCAAACGGTACGTTTGCCGAGATGGAGGAGGTTCCGGCGTAATAGTTACCGCCGATCGGACCGCGACCGTAACGCGGGTTATGATATTGCTTCAGTTCGTCGATATAGGTCTGGTAAGCACGGGCCAGCAGGGTATCGACGCTGTCATCATCGTTACCGTACTTCGGTGCGCCGTTGATCAGACGCTGGCGTAACTGTTCATGCGTGAGGCCTGCAAAGTCATCCGCCAGGGCCGCCGCCAGCTGTTGCTGACCGATAACACCCTGATCGAAGACCAGCTTTTTCACGGCAGCCAGACTGTTGCCAAGGTTAGCGATCCCGACCTGCAAACCGGATACCCAATCATATTTTGCGCCGCCCTGTTTAATGCTCTTCGCCCGCTCAATGCAATCATCCACCAGCGCTGAGCACAGGATGTCGTGGACGTTTTCTTCCAGCATGGTATCGACCACATACTCAATCTCGATGGATTTACGCGTGTAGTAGCGGATCTGCGAATCCCAGGCAGTCATTACCTCGTCGAAATTGTTGAAGTTACCCGCCGAGAGCGCTTTTTCCTGCGGCAGGAAGACGTTGCCGCTGGTAGCATCGCGACCGCCTTCCAGCGCGGCCAGCATCACGCGGGCAAAGTTAATAAAGCTCATGCCGGTGCAGCGGTAGCCCCATCTGCCGCCCACGGCGGTTTCGATGCAGCCAATTGCCGCGTAGTCGTAGGCATCCTGCGGTTCAATACCCAGCTTAATAAATTCCGGGATAACAATTTCGTCGTTGTTAAACGCCGGCATGCCGAATCCGCAGCGGATGACCTGCACGCAGGCATCAAGGAAATCGTTACTCATTCCGGCGTGATAACGCACGCTGAGGTTCGGCTGGGTTGAACGCAGGCGGCCACAGGATTCCAGAATGGCATAAGAGAGCGGATTGACCGCGTCCATTGGCTGGCCGTTGACCAGATTCTGACCACCGATAGTGACGTTTTGATACAGCGGGCTGCCCGCGGATGCTTTCGAGTGGGAGCCGGAGCGGATTTTGTTCACTTCCAGCAGCTTCAGCCAGCAGCTGTGCAGCAGCTCAATGGCGTGCTCGCGGTCCAGCGTCTGATTCAGCTCCACGTCGCGACGATAGAACGGGTAGAGATACTGGTCCATGCGGCCAAATGATACTGAGTGACCGTTCGATTCGATTTGCAGGATAAGCTGGATGAAATAGCACAGCTGCAGTGCCTGCCAGAAAGTTTTTGGCGGTTCGTGGGCGATGACATCGCAGTTTTCTGCCATTGCCAGCAGCTCATCGCGACGGCTTTCACGGGTTTCAGTTGCTGCCATTTTGCGTGCCAGGCTGGCGAAACGTTCGATATGCAGACTGACGGCATCCAGCACGATATCAATGGCTTTCAGGAACTGATCGCCATGAAGATCGTCCAGGCAAGTCAGGTTTATGCGCGAGCGGCGTTCGTCGACTTTATGACGCAGACCATCAAGGCCTTTTTCCAGCAGCAGCGGGAAGTTCACCGCCAGGTGCGCATCGCCGGAAGTCATGTTGCCTTCGGCTTTGATGATGCCGGTTTCCAGCAGGCCTTTTTGTTCGTCGGTAAACATGCCGTAGCAGCGATCCTGTACGGTCTGACCGCGCCACCACGGGCAGATTTCATGCAGTACGCGCTTGTTCTCTTCGCTGACCGCAAAGCCGGCTCCTGGTCGGTCGGCCAAATCGTCGATCTCTTTTTCAATCCACGATACGGTGTATTCCGGGAAGATTGGCGCGGCGCGGACTTCGCTTGCCTGATTACCGATAATCAACTCGTCATGTTTGATCCAGATAGTCCGTTCCGCCAGATGATGCGCCAGCGCCAGCGCGCGGCGTACCGGGATCGGTTTGTCCAGATGCTGCTGATACATCTCGGTATAGTGCTGGGCGCGCTCGGTACACACCGGCGGCTTCACAATGTGGATCAGGGCTGTTTTGTGTGCGTTGATGCGGTCGCTGAGTGTATCCAGTTTCAGTGTGGTCATGGCGGTTATCCTCGTAGGGTCGCGGTTAAACCTTTATGGCTGGCATACTGCTGGGCAAAGTCGAGCAGTGCAGGCGCATCCAGCGGTTTGTCCGGGGCGTTGTAGGGTTGGCTGAGTAAGTGGTATTTATTGATGCCCAAGGTGTGGTAGGGCAAAAAATGAATCTCACCGACGTGAAGTTCATCGGCAGTAAAATCGGTAATGGCTTTAATGGCTTCTTCGTTGGCATTGAAGCCCTGAATCAGCGGCACGCGAATAATCATTTTTTTTCCGGTAGCGGCCAGTTTTTTCAGATTCTCCAGCACGCGAGCAGCGTTGCCATCAGTCCACTGCTTAAACGGCGCATTGGCGACGTGTTTTAAATCGGCAAGAAACAGATCGATGTACGCTAATGAAGGTTCAATGTACTTCCACGGTACGTGCAGGCAGGTTTCGACCGCAGTATGAATACCCGCCTCATGGCTGGCTTTGAACAACGCCGCGGCCAGCTCCGGCTGCATAAACGGCTCACCGCCGGAGAGCGTTACCCCACCACCGCTGCGATCGTAGAAGGGTTTATCGCGCAGCACGGTGGACATTATCTCCTCTACGCTTTTGACTTCACCGCAGACGGTAAGCGCCTGGGTCGGGCAGCAGTGGGTGAGCGCGGTGAGCGACTTATCGGTCAATTTTTCACGATGAATAAGCAGGCCGTTCAGGGCGCGCTGAATGACGTCAGGCGCAGCCTGAGCACACAGGTCGCAGCCCTCCAGACACAGACGCGCGTCATACAGCAGATCCTGCGTACGGGCACGACTTTCCGGGTTCTGGCACCAGCGACAACCCAGAGAGCATCCCTTAAGGAAGACTACCGTGCGGATACCGGGACCATCGTGGGTGGAATAGCGCTGGATATTGAAAATCATAAGCGGCCTCTCTTCTTTCGTATAAAGATTAAATTACTTTCGAATGAAAGTTATATTGACGTGAGTCAACTAACCGCGCGGTTTCGTCGTGCTACCGTTGATTCATGCTAACGATCAGTTTTGAGGAACGGTTATGGAACTCTATTTAGATACGTCTGATGTGGATGCGGTGAAAACCCTGGCGCGTATTTTTCCGCTGGCAGGTGTCACCACAAACCCGAGTATTGTGGCGGCAGGTAGAAAGGCGCTGGAGGTGTTACTCCCGGAACTGCATGACGCGATTGGCGGGCAGGGGCGTTTGTTTGCTCAGGTGATGGCAACGACCGCTGAGGGCATGGTCAGCGACGCGCATAAACTGCGGGCAATGATTCCCGATATCGTGGTGAAGGTACCGGTGACCGCAGAAGGGCTGGCAGCGATTAAGCTGCTGAAGAAAGAGGGGATCCCAACGCTGGGCACCGCGGTTTACAGTGCAGCACAGGGGCTGTTAGCTGCGCTGGCAGGGGCCGAATACATTGCGCCGTATGTTAACCGCGTGGATGCGCAGGGCGGGGATGGTATTCAGACGGTAGTCGATTTACAGAACTTACTGAAAATGCACGCGCCGCACGCCAAAGTACTGGCTGCCAGTTTTAAAACCCCGCGTCAGGCGCTGGACTGCCTGTTAGCTGGCTGTGAAGCCATTACGCTGCCGCTGGATGTGGCGCAACAGCTGATTAGCTCCCCGGCCGTGGATGCCGCCATGGCGAAATTTGCGCACGACTGGCAGAGCGCATTTGGACGTACGTCGATCTGATGCTGTTGCCGGGTGGCGCTAACGCTTACCCGGCCTACGTTCGAGCCGTTGTAGGTCGGGTAAGGCGAAGCTGCCACCCGACTTTTTTACCGACTACAAACCTCACACCCCGGGTTGCGCATCAGCTTCATCTCCCGGAACTGGCAGGTCATCGCATCGTACATCACGATTTTACCGCTTGCCGGTTTACCGAAGTTTGCCAGTAACTTGATGGCTTCCATCGCTTGCAGCGACCCGATCACGCCAATCAGCGGTGACATCACGCCGGCCTCCACGCAGGTTAAGGCGTTTTCACCGAACAGGCGGCTCAAACAGCGGTAGCAGGCTTCACCCTCCTGATACGTAAAGACGGTGATTTGTCCTTCCATACGAATGGCCGCACCGGACACCAGTGGCACTTTTGCCGTAAAGCAGGCGGCATTCAGCTGATTGCGCACGGCGACGTTATCGGTGCAATCCAGCACCAGGTCATGCTCTACAACCAACGCATGCATCGCAGCATCGTCAAGCAGCGCATTCACCGGTGTGAGGGTGATATGTGGATTAATACGCGCCAGCGCATCGCGTGCCGATTCCACTTTTGGCTGCCCGACGGTCGCGTCGCTATGCAACGTCTGGCGCTGAAGATTGGAAACCGACACGGTATCAAAGTCGAGCAGGGTTAAATGCCCGATGCCTGCGCCCGCCAGATACTGAGTTGCGGCGCAGCCAAGTCCTCCGAGTCCTACGACCAGCACCCGCGCTTCTTTTAACGCTTCCTGACCGTCAAAGTCGAAGCCGCGCAGGATGATTTGCCGGTTATAACGCAGCATCTCCTGGTCGCTGAGTTCTGCCATTACAGGCCTCCAAACAGCGCGTTAAATGGCTCGACGTCTACCCACTCTCCGGCTTCAACGTTGCCGCGATCGCGTTCCAGAACGATAAAGCAGTTGCCAAGGCTAAAGGAGCTAAAAATATGCGAGCCCTGATGACCGGTGGTAGTGACCTCCAGTTCGCCGTCAGCCGTACGCTGCAATACGCCGCGCTGGAAATCCAGACGGCCAGGCGTTTTCTTCAGGCGTGATGCGGTCCGTACGCGCTGGCGTGGGGGTAATCCGCTGGCGGTATTTCCGCTCAGTTTTGCCAGCAGCGGTTGCACCAGCTGATAGAAGGTGAGGGCTGCAGAGACTGGATTACCTGGCAGGCCACAAAACCAGCTGTTGCTCAGTTTACCGAACGCGAACGGTTTACCCGGCTTAATCGCCAGTTTCCAGAAGGCAATTTCGCCGAGTTCTTCGAGAATGGTTTTGGTGTAGTCCGCTTCCCCGACCGATACACCGCCGGAGCTTATCACCACATCGGCCTGACTGTCGGCTTCGATAAACGCCGCGCGCAGGGCGTGAGGATCGTCGCGGATAATACCTAAGTTGATGACCTCACAGCCCAGCTGTTGCAGCATCAGGTGTACGGCCAGGCGGTTGGTGTCATAAATCTGGCCGTCACCCAGCGGTTGGCCTGGCAGCTGTAGCTCATCACCGGTAGAAAATAGCGCCACGCGCACTTTACGCACAACCTGCACATCGGCAATACCGAGCGAGGCCAGCACCGGGAGCTCAGCGGTTGTCAGACGCGTCCCTGCGGCAAACACCACCGCGCCGTGAGCAATATCTTCACCGCACAGACGAATATTTTGTCCGGCGCGAACTTCTGCGGTAAAACGAATACCGTCATCAGTTTGTTCTGTTTGTTCCTGCATCACCACGGCTTCGCAGCCGGCGGGCACCGGTGCGCCGGTCATAATGCGGATGCAGGTTCCCGCAGGCCATTCCCCATGAAAAGGCTGACCGGCAAAGGCTTTACCTGCGACAGCAAGCGGCAGACCGGATTGCAAATCCGCTAAACGCACCGCGTAACCGTCCATTGCCGAGTTATCGAATCCCGGCACATCAATCGGTGAGACGACGTCGGTTGCCAGCACGCGACCAAAGCAATCCACCAGCGGCAGTGTTTCAACGGCGGTGAGTGGGGTAATCGACGACAGCATTTGTGAAAGTGCCGTTTCGAGCGGCATCAGTCCGGCGGTAAATTCCATGAGAAGACTCCTGCGAGGCAAAATCGAATCCGATCATTATGTCAGAAAACAGACGCAGACAGTATGCCACCTCAGTCTTAGGTACAGGCCTTTATCTTTACATGACGTCTGCATCTTTCTATATTCGAAAATCGAATCAATAACTCACCGAAATTCTGCTATTTATAACCACGTTTCCTGCCACCTAAATGGACGATAAAAATGGGCAAAGCAGTCATTGCAATTCACGGCGGCGCTGGCGCAATCACCCGCGCGCAGCTGAGTCAGGAGCAGGAATTGCGTTATATACAGGCATTGTCAGATATCGTTGAAGTAGGGCAACGAATGCTGGAGGCGGGCCAAACCGCGCTGGATGTGGTGACTGAAGCCGTACGCTTACTGGAAGAGTGTCCTCTGTTTAATGCCGGAATCGGCGCCGTATTTACCCGTGATGAAACCCATGAGCTGGATGCCTGCGTGATGGACGGAAATACGCTGCAGGCGGGCGCCGTCGCAGGCGTCAGCCACCTGCGTAACCCGATCCTCGCGGCCCGTCTGGTGCTGGAAAAAAGCCCGCACGTTATGATGATAGGCGAAGGGGCAGAGAATTTTGCCCATGCGCAGGGCATGGATCGCGTGAGTGCGGATATTTTCTCGACGCCAGAGCGGTATGCTCAGCTACTGGCCGCACGTACAGCGGGGGAAACGGTGCTCGATCACGGCGGTACGCCGCTGGATGAGGGCAGCAAAATGGGCACCGTTGGCGCGGTGGCGCTGGATAAGTACGGTAATCTGGCGGCGGCGACCTCGACCGGTGGCATGACCAACAAACTGCCGGGGCGCGTCGGGGATAGCCCGTTAGTGGGTGCCGGTTGTTATGCCAATAATGCCAGCGTGGCGGTCTCGTGTACCGGAACCGGGGAAGTGTTTATACGCGCGCTGGCAGCATATGACATTGCCGCGCTGATGGATTATGGCGGGCTGAGCTTGTCAGAGGCCTGCGAACGCGTAGTCATGGAAAAATTACCGGCGCTCGGCGGTAGCGGCGGGCTTATTGCCGTCGATCATGAAGGTAACGTGGCCTTACCGTTTAACAGTGAAGGCATGTACCGTGCCTGGGGATACGCTGGCGATACGCCAACCACCGGTATTTACCGGGAGAAAGGAGATACCGTTGCCACACAGTGATGAGCTTGACGCCAACGATGTACTGGCGGTTAGCAATCTGAACATTGCGTTTGCGCAGGAGCAGAAGCGGGTCAGTGCGGTACGCAATTTGTCATTTCGCCTCAAGCGTGGGGAAACGCTGGCGATTGTTGGCGAGTCCGGTTCAGGAAAGTCGGTCACCGCGCTGTCACTGATGCGCCTGATTGAACAGGCGGGCGGAGAGGTGAGCTGCGATGAGATGTTGCTTCGGCGACGCAACCGGCAGGTGATTGAACTGGGCGAACAGAGCGCGTCGCAGATGCGCCATGTGCGTGGGGCGGATATCGCGATGATCTTCCAGGAGCCGATGACGTCGCTCAATCCGGTGTTCACCGTCGGCGAGCAAATAGCCGAGTCGATTCGTTTGCATCAGGGGGCTAGCCGTGAGGCGGCGATGGAAGAGGCCAAACGGATGCTCGACCAGGTGCGGATACCGGAGTCGAGGGCCATTTTATCGCGCTTTCCGCATCAGCTTTCTGGCGGTATGCGCCAGCGGGTCATGATTGCGATGGCGCTGTCGTGCCGTCCGGCGGTATTGATTGCCGATGAGCCGACCACCGCGCTGGATGTCACCATTCAGGCGCAGATCCTGCAGCTGATTAAAGTATTACAGCAGGACATGGCTATGGGGGTGATTTTTATCACCCACGATATGGGCGTGGTTGCCGATATTGCCGACCGCGTCCTGGTGATGTATCAGGGCGAAGCTGTAGAAACGGGCAGCGTGGAACAGATTTTTCACGCCCCGCAACATCCCTATACTAAAGCGCTGCTGGCTGCTGTGCCGCAGCTCGGGGCAATGAGCGGACATGAACTGCCGCGCCGTTTCCCGTTGATTTCGCTGCAGGACCCCGACCACCGTGAACCGCAGACTGAACAGGACACGGTGGTGGCGGGCGAGCCGATCCTGCAGGTGCGTAATCTGGTGACGCGTTTCCCGCTGCGCAGCGGCATTCTCAATCGCGTGACCCGCGAGGTGCATGCGGTGGAAAACGTCAGTTTTGATCTGTGGCCAGGCGAAACGCTCTCGCTGGTCGGGGAGTCCGGCTGTGGTAAATCTACTACCGGACGGGCGTTGTTGCGACTCGTGGAGTCTCAGCACGGGGAGATTACCTTTAACGGTCAGCGGATAGACACGCTGGCCAGCAGCAAGCTTCAGCCGCTCCGTCGGGATATTCAGTTTATTTTCCAGGATCCCTATGCGTCGCTCGACCCGCGTCAGACGGTAGGTTATTCCATTCTCGAGCCGCTGCGGGTGCACGGTCTACTGCAAGGGGACGCCGCGGCAAAACGGGTCGCCTGGCTGCTGGAGCGGGTGGGGCTACTCCCTGAACACGCCTGGCGCTATCCGCACGAGTTTTCCGGTGGCCAACGTCAGCGTATCTGTATTGCCCGGGCGCTGGCGCTCAATCCAAAAGTGATCATTGCCGATGAATCAGTTTCGGCGCTGGATGTCTCGATTCGTGGGCAGATTATTAATTTGTTGCTCGATCTCCAGCGGGAAATGGGCATCGCCTACCTGTTTATTTCTCACGATATGGCGGTGGTCGAACGTATCAGCCACCGTGTGGCGGTGATGTACCTGGGGCAGATTGTCGAGATTGGTCCCCGTCGGGCGGTGTTTGAAAATCCGCAGCATCCGTATACCCGCAAATTAATGGCGGCGGTTCCGGTTGCCGATCCCTCTCATCAGCGGCCGCAGCGGGTGCTGCTGTCGGATGATATCCCCAGCAATATCCGCAAGCGCGGAGAAGAGATTTCCCCGGTGGCACTTCAGTTAGTGGGGCCGGGGCATTATGTTGCGCGTCCGCAGGTGGAAAATGCGCTTTCGCGTCTATAACAGGCAGGGTTCAGGAGAATAACATGAGACAAATTGTTGCTCGTAAATGGCTGGTTGCGCTGGGGGTTGCCTCTGCACTGGCTGCGTCCCCTGCCTGGTCGGCTAAAGACGTGGTGGTGGCGGTAGGATCTAATTTTACTACGCTCGACCCCTATGACGCGAATGACACGCTGTCGCAGGCGGTGGCGAAGTCGTTTTATCAGGGACTGTTCGGCCTTGATAAAGAGATGAAGCTGAAAAATGTACTGGCGGAAAGCTATACCGTTTCCGATGACGGCTTAACGTATACCGTCAAGCTGCGGCAGGGGGTGAAGTTTCAGGATGGCACCGATTTCAATGCAGAGGCGGTGAAAGCTAACCTTGAGCGAGCCAGCAATCCGGAAAATCATCTTAAACGCTATAACCTGTATAAAAATATCGCTAACACCGAGGCTGTTGATCCAACGACGGTGAAGATCACGCTGAAACAGCCGTTCTCGGCGTTTATTAATATCCTGGCGCACCCGGCAACGGCAATGATATCGCCGGCGGCGCTGAAGAAATACGGAAAAGATATCGGCTTCCATCCTGTGGGGACCGGGCCTTATCAGCTTGAAACCTGGAATCAGACCGATTTTGTGAAGGTGAAAAAGTTCGCTGGTTACTGGCAGCAGGGCCTGCCGAAGCTGGATACGATTACCTGGCGTCCGGTGACCGACAATAACACCCGTGCGGCGATGTTGCAGACCGGCGAGGCGCAATTTGCCTTCCCGATCCCTTACGAGCAGGCTGCATTACTGGCGAAGAACAAAAACCTGGAGCTGGTTGCCAGCCCGTCAATCATGCAGCGTTATATCAGCATGAACGTGACGCAAAAACCGTTTGATAATCCGAAGGTGCGTGAGGCGCTGAACTATGCTATCAACCGCCAGGCGTTGGTAAAAGTGGCATTTGCCGGTTACGCCACACCGGCGACCGGCGTGCTGCCGCCCGCGATAGCCTACGCGCAAAGCTATACGCCGTGGCCTTACGATCCGGCGAAAGCGCGTGAGTTGCTGAAAGAAGCGGGTTATCCCAACGGCTTTACCACCACGCTGTGGTCATCGCATAATCACAGCACCGCGCAGAAAGTGCTGCAATTTACCCAGCAGCAGTTAGCGCAGGTCGGCGTGAAGGCGCAGGTGACGGCGATGGATGCCGGACAGCGGGCGGCAGAAGTTGAAGGTAAGGCGCAGAAAGAGAGCGGGGTACGGATGTTCTACACCGGCTGGTCGGCGTCGACGGGCGAAGCTGACTGGGCATTATCACCGCTGTTTGCTTCGCAAAACTGGCCGCCAACGTTGTTTAATACGGCATTTTACAGTAACAAGCAGGTGGACAGCGATTTAGTCGCGGCGCTGCAAACGAACGATCCGAGCGAAAAAGCGCGATTGTACAAAGATGCGCAGGATATCATCTGGCAAGAGTCGCCGTGGATCCCGCTGGTGGTGGAAAAACTGATCTCTGCGCACAGTACCAGGTTGACGGGATTCTGGATTATGCCGGATACCGGATTTAGTTTTGACGATGCGGATTTGCAATAAGCTATTCATTCGGCCCCTGAACACAGGGGGCCGCCGAAGGGAGTCTGATGCTTAATTATGTTTTCAAACGCCTGCTGGGGTTGATTCCAACGCTACTGATCGTCGCGGTGCTGGTGTTCTTATTTGTTCATTTTTTGCCCGGCGACCCGGCCCGGTTGATTGCCGGACCGGAAGCCGATGCCGAGGTTATTGAACTGGTGCGTCAGCAGTTAGGTCTGGATCAGCCGCTGCATATTCAGTTCTGGCATTACATGACGAACGTGTTGCAAGGTGATTTTGGCACCTCGATGGTGTCGCGTCGCCCGGTTGCTGAAGAGATTGCCAGCCGCTTTATGCCCTCATTGTGGTTGACGATTGCCAGCATGACGTGGGCGGTCCTGTTCGGCATGACGGCGGGGATCATCGCCGCCGTATGGCGAAATCGCTGGCCGGACAGGTTGAGTATGACCCTTGCGGTCACCGGGATCTCCTTCCCGGCGTTTGCCCTCGGCATGCTGTTAATGCAGATTTTTTCCGTGGAGCTCGGCTGGTTACCCACCGTGGGCGCGGATTCCTGGCAGCATTATATCCTGCCCTCTATCACGCTGGGCGCTGCGGTGGCAGCGGTATTGGCGCGTTTTACCCGCGCCTCGTTTGTCGATGTGCTCAGCGAAGATTACATGCGCACCGCGCGGGCAAAAGGGGTGAGTGAAACCTGGGTGGTGTTAAAACACGGTTTGCGTAACGCGATGATCCCGGTCGTCACGATGATGGGGCTGCAGTTTGGCTTTTTGCTTGGTGGCTCCATTGTGGTTGAGAAAGTCTTTAACTGGCCAGGGCTCGGACGATTGTTGGTGGACTCGGTTGAAATGCGAGACTACCCGGTGATTCAGGCCGAGGTGCTGTTATTTTCTCTGGAGTTTATTCTTATTAACTTAGTGGTGGATGTGCTCTATGCCGCCATTAATCCGGCTATCAGGTACAAGTAAGGATGCGATTTTTTAACTGGCGCCGACAGGCGATTTTAAATGCAATGCCGCTCGTTAAGCCTGAACAGATCCGCACGCCGTGGCACGAGTTCTGGCGTCGTTTTCGTCGCCAGCGTGTGGCGATGATCGCCGGGTTATTCGTGCTGGCCTTGATCCTGGTGGCGATATTTGCCCGTTGGTTGACGCCGTTTGATGCCGAGAATTACTTCGACTATGACCGCCTCAATGATGGGCCGTCGATGTTGCACTGGTTTGGCGTCGATTCGCTGGGGCGGGATATTTTTAGCCGCGTGCTGGTTGGCGCGCAAATTTCGCTGGCGGCAGGGGTGTTTGCCGTATTTATTGGCGCGGCCATAGGTACGGTGTTGGGTCTGCTGGCAGGTTATTACGAAGGCTGGTGGGATCGGCTGATTATGCGTATCTGCGATGTGCTATTCGCTTTTCCGGGTATTCTGCTGGCGATAGCGGTGGTGGCGGTGCTCGGCAGCGGCATTGCTAACGTCATTATTGCCGTCGCCATCTTCTCCATTCCAGCCTTTGCGCGACTGGTGCGTGGGAATACGTTGGTGCTTAAACAGCAAACGTTTATTGAGTCGGCGCGCAGCATTGGCGCCAGCGATACGACCATTATCTTCAACCATATTTTGCCGGGGACGGTGTCGTCGATCGTGGTCTTTTTTACCATGCGCATCGGGACGTCGATCATCTCCGCCGCGAGTTTGTCGTTCCTGGGATTGGGTGCTCAGCCACCGACGCCGGAGTGGGGCGCGATGCTCAACGAAGCGCGGGCGGATATGGTGATTGCTCCACACGTGGCGATATTCCCGGCGGTGGCAATATTCCTGACGGTGCTGGCGTTTAACTTATTGGGTGATGGCCTGCGCGACGCGCTGGACCCGAAGATTAAAGGATAAACAGTAGGCCGGATGACGGCGTAAATGCCTTATCCGGCCTACTGTTGGGTGACGATGCGTTAAACGCGGCTGCCCCACAGATCGTATTCGTCTGCGTTTTCGACTTTCACGCGGATGATATCGCCAGGCTTCACGTTGGTTTCGCCATTCATATACACCGCGCCGTCGATTTCCGGGGCGTCAGCCATGCTGCGACCAATCGCGCCTTCTTCGTCAACTTCATCGACGATGACCAGAATTTCTCGGCCGACTTTCTCCTGCAAGCGTTCAGCAGAGATCTGCTGCTGCAATTGCATAAAGCGGTTCCAGCGTTCTTCTTTCACCTCTTCCGGGATTTGATCCGGCAGCGCATTGGCCCCCGCACCTTCTACCGGGCTGTATTTAAAGCAGCCGACGCGATCCAGACGCGCTTCTTTCAGGAAATCGAGCAGCATCTGGAAGTCTTCTTCGGTTTCACCCGGGAAGCCGACGATGAACGTTGAACGCAGGGTCAGTTCAGGGCAGATTTCACGCCACTGCTTAATCCGCGCTAACTGGCGGTCTACCGAACCAGGGCGCTTCATCAGCTTGAGAATACGCGGGCTGGCATGCTGCAGCGGGATGTCCAGATATGGCAGGATTTTGCCTTCTGCCATCAGCGGGATGACATCATCGACGTGCGGGTAAGGATAGACGTAGTGCAGACGAGTCCAGATACCCAGTTTCGACAGCTGCTCACACAGATCAACCATGCTGGTTTTCACTGGCTCACCGTTATGGAAGCCGGTGCGGTGCTTCACATCCACGCCGTAAGCGGAGGTATCCTGGGAGATAACCAGAATCTCTTTGACGCCCGCATCAACCAGACGCTTGGCTTCGCTGAGTACCTCGCCGATGGGACGGCTGACCAAATCGCCGCGCATGGACGGAATGATGCAGAACGTGCAGCGGTGATTGCACCCTTCAGAGATCTTCAGATAGGCGTAATGACGCGGCGTCAGCTTGACGCCCTGCTCAGGAACCAGGCTCTGGAACGGGTTATGTTTTGGTTTTGGCACGTAATGGTGAACGTGTTCCAGAACCTGCTCGTAACTGTGCGGTCCGGTGATTTCCAGCACCTTCGGGTGAACTTCACGGATCTGATCGACTTTCGCGCCCAGACAGCCGGTGACAATCACCTTGCCGTTCTCGTTCAGCGCTTCGCCAATCACTTCCAGTGATTCTTGTACCGCACTGTCGATAAAGCCGCAGGTGTTAACGATAACCATATCCGCGTCGTCGTAATTCGGCACCACGTCATAACCTTCGGTACGAAGTTCAGTCAGGATGCGCTCAGAATCAACGAGGTTTTTCGGACAACCTAGTGAAATAAAACCAATTTTTGCCATTTTCTTATACTGTACATTGCTCGTAATCGGGGGATTATACAGATGCCATCGCGTGACATCTATCTTTGATGTTCATAAGTCGGATGCTCTAAATGGGGAGTACCGGTAATTGGCTTATCGGCAGGAGCAAGGTATTTAGAGAGTCTAATTCCGGCTTTAAGTGTCACTTCTTGGCTATAGAGAAGAAGTCTTCTAAATTTAATATGTCGAGCGTTATTCATGAGGTTAAATTTGAAAGATATTGCTTTGCAGTCAAAACTTAAAATGGCGAGAACCCTTTATGCTAATGGTGTGAGCTTATATTATATTTCGCTCGCCACTGGTTTAAGCTGGCGATTATTAATGAATGAACTTCATTCTATTACTCGTCATGAAGTGAGCCCGCAAAAGAATCAACGCTCATAAATTTATTTGTGCTTTATTTTTCTGCCCCTGTCCGATTCTACGAGGTCACGCTGATATGTATATTTCCCCACTTCCTACAGCCGCCGAAATTGATGTTGATAAACTCAGGGATGATATTGCCAATAAACTCTTATTTACCATTGGTAAAGATCCGGCCATTGCCACTAAACGTGAATGGTTAAACGCTACGCTATATGCCGTGCGCGATCGCATGGTCGAACGCTGGCATCGTTCAAACCGGGCGCAATTCTCTCAGGATGCCCGTCAGGTTTATTACCTGTCGATGGAGTTTTTGATTGGGCGTACATTGTCGAATGCGCTGCTGTCTCTGGGGATTTATGACGAAGTGAACAGCGCGCTCGAAGCCATGGGACTGGATCTGGAAGAGCTGATTGACGAAGAAAACGATCCAGGGCTTGGCAATGGTGGTCTCGGACGTCTGGCGGCCTGTTTCCTTGACTCGCTGGCCACGTTGGGTTTACCGGGATGCGGTTACGGTATCCGCTACAACTACGGTATGTTCAAACAAAATATCGTTAATGGGGTGCAGAAGGAGTCGCTGGACTACTGGCTAGAATACGGAAATCCGTGGGAATTTAAGCGTCATAATACCCACTATAAAGTGCGCTTTGGCGGTCGTGTTCAGCAGGAAGGCAGCAAAGTCCGCTGGATTGAGACCGAGGATATTCTGGCCGTAGCGCATGACCAGATTGTCCCAGGTTATAACACCGACAGCACCAATACATTGCGCTTGTGGAATGTGCAGGTTAATAGTGAAGTCAATTCAGGCAAAGTAAATCTGAATGATGATTTTACCGTTGAAGTGGAAAACAAATACCATTTTGAAAAGATCTCGCGGGTGCTGTACCCGGATGACTCCACCGACGCAGGTCGCGAGCTGCGCCTACGCCAGGCTTATTTTTTGGCCTCAGCGACCATTCAGGACATATTGAGCCGGCATTATCAGCTGCACAAAACGTATCATAATCTGGCTGATAAAATCGCGATTCACCTTAATGATACCCACCCGGTTCTGGCGATCCCGGAATTGATGCGTCTGTTAATCGATAATCATCAATTTGCATGGGATGATGCGTTTGACGTGACTTGTCAGATTTTCTCCTATACCAACCACACTTTGATGAGTGAAGCGCTGGAAACATGGCCGGTAGAGATGCTGAGCCGGATCCTGCCGCGCCATTTGCAAATTATTTTTGAAATTAACGATCGCTTCCTGAAATCCGTGGCGGATAAATATCATGATGACAGTGAGCTGCTTAAACGGGTCTCGTTAATTGATGAATCGCATGGCCGGGTGGTGCGGATGGCCTGGCTGGCCGTCGTGGTCAGTCATAAAGTGAACGGCGTGTCGGCATTACATTCAAAATTGATGACGGAATCACTGTTTGCTGATTTTGCGCGTATCTTCCCGATGCGGTTTACTAATGTCACGAATGGCGTGACGGCCCGTCGCTGGCTGGCATTGGCGAACCCGCCGCTGGCAAACGTACTGGATGAGAATATCGGTCAGAACTGGCGCACTAACCTGACGCAGTTGGCTGATCTGAAACAGTATATTGATTATCCAAGCGTGAACGACGCGGTGCATCGCGCGAAACACAAAAATAAACAGCGGCTGGCGCACCATATTGCCACCCAGTACGGGGTGGTGGTGGATCCTGCGGCCCTGTTTGATGTACAGGTGAAGCGTATCCACGAGTACAAGCGTCAATTATTGAACGTACTCCACGTGATTACACGCTACAACCGTATTAAAGCTGCACCGAATGAAAACTGGGTTCCTCGTGTGAATATCTTTGCCGGTAAGGCTGCTTCGTCGTACCACATGGCGAAACAGATTATTCGCTTAATAAATGACGTGGCACAGCGGGTGAATAACGATCCACAAATCGGCGGCAAGCTGAAGGTGGTGTTTATCCCGGATTACAGCGTCAGCCTGGCGCAGCTAATTATTCCGGCGGCTGACCTTTCCGAGCAAATTTCACTGGCAGGGACCGAGGCTTCCGGTACCAGCAATATGAAGTTTGGCTTAAATGGTGCGTTGACCATTGGCACGCTGGACGGGGCGAATATTGAAATGCAGGAATATGTCGGCGAAGATAACGTCTTTATCTTTGGTAATACGGCGCAGGAAGTCGACGCCTTACGACGTGACGGCTATAACCCAAGAACGATTTTTGAGAATGATGCCGAACTGCATCAGGCACTGACGCAAATTGGCACCGGCCTGTTTAGTCCACAGGAGCCTGGGCGGTATCGCAACATCCTCGATTCATTGATCAACTTTGGTGACCATTATCAGGTGTTAGCGGATTATCGCCGCTATGTTGATTGCCAGGACTCTGTGGATGAGTTGTATCGCACTCCCCGTGAGTGGACGACGAAAACGCTGCATAATATTGCCAATATGGGGTACTTCTCGTCGGACAGAACGGTACAGGAATACGCCAATAATATTTGGCGTATTACCCGGATCCATGTCTAACCCTTAATCACAACGGGTGTTCTCCCTGGTTTTCAGAACAGGGAGGATGCTTGTAAATCGGCGAGAATTGGCGCCAGGAGCTTATGGGTATTGGTTTCTTTGCGCGATGAGGCAAAAATACTGAATTGCGGTAACGGGAACGGCGTATTGATTTTTTTCAGGCCATAAAGTGGCGCATGCGTGGCGAAGACTTTTTCCGGGATCACCCCTAAACATTGGGTATTCGCGACAATCGTGAGGATCGCGGTAAAAGAAGAGGTTAGCAGGCAGCGATCCCCGGTTCTGAATTTTTTATCCACGATGCTGCGGTGATAAATTATTTTCTCGTTTTTAGTGTTGTAGCCTACCAGATTGGCACTTCTGAACATTTCCTCACTGATCGAATGACCATACAACGTATTATTTTGTGACGCTGCCAGTACCAGCCGCATATCACATATTTTTTGACAGGAAATACTGCCTGATTCCACGGAAAAGGTAGAAAAAACAACATCAGCCTGCCGCATCGTGAGCAGTTCGATAATACTCTGCTCATTTAAATCAGCGGTAAGATGCAGGAGACTGATATCCGCGTTATTGCTGATTATTTTTTCCGTGACGTCGGGAATAACAATCGGTGAAATAAACGATTCCGTATACAGCGTGAGCCTTTTTCTAGATGCTGGGGAAGTATGTGGCATTAGCAGCGACAGTTTATCAATAATCGGCATTGCATTGTCGTAAAGCTCGTCGGAATAGACGGTTGGTAATAACGCATTGCCGCTGCGGACAAAAAGATTATCTCCCATCAGTTCGCGCAGTTTTTTTAACGACTGACTGACAGCCGAGGGAGAAATATTCAGCATATCGGCGACGCGGGTAATGCTCCCTACGCTATAAATTAAACAGAAAATGGTGAGCAGATTCAGGTCTATCTTTGATAGCGTGCGTATCTTCTCGGCATCATTTGCTTTTGACATAGACCCCTCATCATCCGTGTCGCGACAGTAACCCCATCAGGTATAGCAAAAAATTATCGCTACGTCAGAAACAGACGGTTTCTCTGTGCGTTGTAACATTGTAAATAATGTTAATCAATTAGGGTTTATTGACGTGGAGCATCAATTTGTTCAAAAAACGACCATACTATTAAGTTGCACCATGGTTGGAAAGAGGAGGAACAAAGTATGGTCGTTGACAGACTGAGAACCGATCTTCTCAACAAGTTGATAAACGCCCGTATCGATCTCGCCGCTTATCTGTTGTTGAGGAAAGCGAAAGGCTATATGTCAGTGAGTGAGAGCGATCGTCTGCGTGATAATTTTTTTGCACTGAATCGCGAACTGCATGATGACCAATCACAGCTCCACGGTATGCATCTTGACCAGGAAGAGTGGAATGCCCTGCGCCGTGCTGAAGGGGCGTTAGCCGCCGCGGCTGTTTGTCTGATGAGCGGACATCACGATTGTCCGACCTTTATCGCCGTTAACGCAGAGAAACTGGAAAACTGCCTGACAACGCTGACGCTGAGTATCCAGTGTTTGCAAATGTACTCAACGCTGGAACACGTCTGACCCCGGGGGAGGACGCTCCCCCTTTTCGTTAAGATTGTGTAAAAGATGCGGGATATTACTCCTGGCTGGCTACGCTTTATGCAGAGCCATTAAGGAGGTGTTATGCGGCGACTCTTTCTCTGTGCGGCCCCACTGTTACTGTTTGCCCCTCACGCCAGTGCCGAACCGTCTGCGCTGAAGGTTGAGGTGCTGCAAACCAAACTTGATCACCCCTGGTCACTGGCCTTTTTACCGGACAACCGCGGCATATTACTCACGCTGCGGGGGGGACAGTTGCGACTATGGCAGGCGGGGGAAGGGCTTTCCGATCCGCTAACCGGGGTACCAAAGGTCTGGGCGCACGGTCAGGGCGGGTTGCTCGATGTGGTGCTGGCTCCGGATTTCGAGCGTTCCCGGCGGGTGTGGCTCAGCTTTGCTGAGGCCGACCATGAAGGGAAAGCGGGTACGGCGGTCGGCTATGGACGACTGAGCGACGATCTCAAACATCTGCAGGCGTTCCAGACGGTTTTTCGCCAGATGCCAAAACTTTCAACCGGTAACCATTTTGGTGGCCGCATGGTGTTTGACGGCAAAGGCCACCTGTTTATTGGTCTGGGTGAAAATAACCAGCGCGCTACCGCTCAGGATCTGGACAAGCTGCAGGGTAAGGTGGTGCGACTGACCGATGAGGGCAGCATTCCGCCGGATAATCCATTTGTGAACCAGGCCGGTGCTCGAACTGAGATTTGGTCCTATGGCATCCGTAATCCACAGGGGATGGCGATGAATCCCTGGAGTGACACGCTGTGGCTCAACGAACATGGCCCGCGCGGTGGCGACGAAATTAATATCCCCGAGAAAGGCAAAAACTACGGCTGGCCGTTAGCGACCTGGGGGATGAACTACAGCGGTTTAAAAATACCTGAGGCTAAAGGTGGAATTGTTGAGGGTACGGAACAGCCTGTTTTCTACTGGGAAAAGTCGCCGGCGGTCAGCGGGATGGCTTTTTACAATAGCGATACCTTTGCGCAGTGGCGGCAGAAGGTGTTTATTGGCGCGTTAAAAGACCAGGATGTGATCGTTTTAAGCGTTAACGGGAATCAGGTTACTGAGGACGGGCGTATTTTACGCGAAAGAGGACAGCGGATCCGCGATGTGCGTGTCGGACCAGACGGTTATTTGTATGTGTTAACCGACGAGTCCGACGGGCAACTACTGAAGGTGAGCCCCCGGTAGCCGCAGCGCTACAGCATCAGCTGACCGGGATCATCACCGCTTTTTGGAACGCTGGACGTTCGGTAAGCTGCTGGTACCAACGCTCAAGGTGAGGACGTTCGGTCCAGCTCAGGCCAACGTTAAACAGGTTGTAGATAAACGGGGCGATGGCGATATCGCCGGTACCAAACTCGTCCCCGGAGAACCACTGTTGGTCGGCCAGCGCGTTGTCGAGCATGGCAAACAGGTTGTCGCAAACCTTCGCGCCTGCGTCAATGGCCGCCTGGTCGCGTTGTTCTGCCGGTGTTCTGACCAGACCAAATAAGATGACCCGATGAGCAGGGCTTAGCGTCTGGTTAGCCCAGTCCATCCATTTTTCGCCTTCTGCACGTTTTGCCGGGGCATCGATCCACAGCCGTTTTTGCCCGTATTGGGCGGCCAGATAGCGGACGATGGTATTGGATTCCCACAGTAAAACGTCGGTTTCATCATCGCGTAGCAGGGGGACCAGACCGTTTGGATTCATCGCCAGGTAGTCAGCATCTCGGTTGATACCGTGCTGCCCGCCCGCCAGTATTTGGTTATACGGCAGTTCCAGTTCTTCGAGCGTCCACAACACTTTTTTCACGTTGGTCGAGTTATTGCGACCCCACAGTGTAATCATAGTAACCCCGCGTAATCATTGAGCAGCTTGATGGCTGCATTCGGTATTAAACCCGTTACATGGTGGGGTAAACCTAATATTTACGCAACAACACGTAAAAAAATCGTGATGAAAGCGGCGCAGCGCAGTGTTATTGCATAAACTTTAAAAACTTTACCAACTTACGGTTTCTTTAAGCTCGTTAGTGCGTTATTACTCACCGCACTTATTTTACACGTCATCCATCAGGCCGCTTCTGCGCGGGTTTGGCCGATGCAGTTTGTGTAAACATGGTGTGTTATGACGTGGTTTTTTGGAATGGATACTCGGGTGGCATTTATGACGCAATACTTCTCTTCCCTTCGCAGTTTCGCCGCAGGTTCAGCGCTGTTATTCCTTTTGGCACCGACCGCACAGGCGGTAGAGCAACCCACCGCGCCGCCGAGCGTGGATGCGCGCGCGTGGATCTTAATGGATTACGCCAGCGGCAAGGTGCTGGCGGAGGGCAATGCTGATGAGAAATTGGATCCAGCCAGTCTGACCAAGATCATGACCAGCTATGTGGTTGGCCAGGCGCTGAAGGCCGGGAAAATTAACCTGAACGACATGGTTACCGTAGGAAAAGATGCCTGGGCGACGGGCAACCCGGCTCTGCGTGGGTCTTCAGTGATGTTCCTGAAACCCGGCGATCAGGTAGCGGTCTCCGATCTGAACAAAGGCATTATTATTCAGTCGGGTAATGATGCATGTATCGCGCTGGCAGATTACGTGGCTGGCAGCCAGGAATCCTTTATTGGTTTGATGAACGGCTATGCGCAAAAGCTGGGACTGACGAATACCACCTTCCAGACGGTGCATGGTTTGGATGCGCCGGGGCAGTTCAGTACCGCGCGCGACATGGCCTTGCTCGGTAAAGCACTCATCCACGATGTGCCGGAAGAGTACGCCATTCATAAAGAAAAAGAGTTTACCTTTAATAAAATTCGCCAACCGAACCGCAACCGCCTGCTGTGGAGCACCAACCTGAACGTGGACGGGATGAAAACGGGCACCACGACGGGCGCGGGTTATAACCTGGTGGCTTCCGCCACCCAGGGCGATATGCGCCTGATCTCGGTAGTGCTGGGAGCGAAAACCGACCGTATTCGATTCAATGAGTCAGAGAAGCTGCTGACGTGGGGCTTCCGCTTCTTTGAAACGGTCACGCCGATTAAACCGGATGCCACCTTTGTGACCCAGCGCGTCTGGTTCGGCGATAAGAGTGAAGTGAATCTGGGCGCAGGCGAAGCCGGTTCGGTGACTATTCCGCGCGGTCAGCTTAAAAATCTGAAAGCCAGCTTTACACTGACCGAACCGCAATTAACCGCGCCACTGAAGAAAGGCCAGGTTGTGGGGACTATCGACTTCCAACTGAACGGGAAATCTATTGAGCAGCGTCCGTTGATGGTGATGGAGGCCGTTGAAGAGGGCGGATTCTTTAGCCGGATGTGGGATTTTGTGATGATGAAATTCCACCAGTGGTTTGGTGGCTGGTTCTCTTAATCAGCGTGATTGCCGGACAGCGTTTGTGCGTCCGGCAATGTCATTTCAGTACACCAGTTTAATGTGCTGCGCTTTTGCGTAATCAACAAACTCATCGTCAGGGCGGGTATCGCTGATGATGCTGTCAAAGCGTTTTAGCTCCCCCATCCGTGCGGGACGCACCTTGCCAAACTTGCTGTGATCCACCACTAATACGTGATACTGCGCCATCGACATCGCCCAATGCTTCACCGGTAGTTCTTCCAGGTTAAAACAGGTTGCACCTTTGTCAATGTGTACGCCAGCCGCAGAATAAAACGCGATATCCGGGCACAGGTTGTTCAGCGTTTCCTGGAAATCGAGTGGTTTGAAAATAGCGTTGCTGGCGTGGAATTCACCGCCACATAGGATGACGCGACACAGCGGTTTTTCCTGGAGTACCAGAAAGGTATTCAGCGAGTAGCAAATCGCGGTGAAAGGCAGATCGTTATCGATAGCTTCAATGATCCACGGCGTGGTGGTGCCACAGTCAAAAAAGATCGTCTGATGCGCCTGAACGAGGCTCGCAGCTTGTTGGGCCGCACGTCGTTTCTCATCCACCAGCCGGGACTTTTGGTCGCTGATTAAGTAGTGGCTGGCGCTACGGGGTTCCAGAACAATATAGCCTCCCAGCAACACGACCGGGGCATTGTTATTATTCAGGTCGCGACGGATGGTCATCTCAGATACGCCAAGTAGCGTCGCGGCTTCTTTAAGGTGTAATTTATCGCTGCGTTTCAGCGCCTGCAGCAATTGACCAATACGCTCGTCGCGTCGTGTTTCCATAGTTCCCCTGGTGAGTAGAATAAGCGTTTCATATCGCGAACTTAATACTACTCTTTTTACCGTGGATTAGTCACGCACCCAGCCTTTACGGATCGGCAGGGCGAAGCAGGTGCGATAGCAGGCCTGCAACGCGGAATACAGCGTGGTGCCGAACCGTTGCCAGATCATCTGAGCGCTCAGACAGCCGATAAGCCCTGCCAGTAATCCTCCCAGCATATCCAGCGGCCAGTGTACGCCGAGGTACACGCGTGACCAGGCGATCGCCACGGCAATCGTCATAAACAGGGCGCCAGACCACAGGCGATGCCAGAACAAAAAGGCCAGCGCAAAGGTAAAAATGACCGTGCCGTGATCGCTCGGGAAAGAGTCATCAGGCGCATGGTGCAGGAAGTTGTAGCCGATGTGGTTCACGAACGGGCGATCGTGTGGAAACAAATGCCCCATTAGCCATGAAATAGTCAGGCCGACGATCAGCGCCAGCGCCATTTTGATCACCAGTTTGCGCTGAGCCGTCACGTGGTCACGCGGGCCCCAAAGCCACAGAATTACAGCTAACAGCGGCACGATGCTGATCAGATCTTTAGCAATAAAGATGGCAAATGCGATCGCCCATTGCGCAGAGTCCGGCGTGGCGTTGATCAGATAAAATAGCGAGTTGTTCAGATTTTCCAGCATAACATCCAGATTCACGACAGTAGTTAAAAAGAGTCCCATCAGGCAGAGCATAAGATTGCTTTCACGGGATAAAAAGCGGCGTTGTCTTATTTGTCAGCTAAATGACTCTTTTTAAGATAATTAATGACGGATATAGAGCATGATAACGGCTTCAACTTAAATTAACCTTAAAGCAAAAGTGCATTGTGAAACTGAGTGTAAAAATGTGCGCATTTTGCGGCCAAATCACATAATTCACTATCACCAGTCCGGCGCATTTATTACACTTTGCGCGTTTTTTCATTGGTTAAGAGACTTCATGCACAACCGTTTATCTTCAGGCGCCCGACTGGGGCGTCAGGCATTACTTTTCCCTCTCTGTCTGGTGCTTTACGAATTCTCTACGTATATCGGCAACGATATGATCCAGCCCGGTATGTTGGCGGTGGTGGAGCAATATCAGGCCGGATTAGACTGGGTCCCCACCTCCATGACTGCGTACCTGGCAGGCGGCATGTTTTTGCAGTGGCTATTAGGACCGCTGTCGGATCGTATTGGTCGTCGGCCGGTGATGTTAACCGGTGTGGTGTGGTTCATTGTTACCTGCCTTGCGACGCTGTTTGCGCAGAACATTGAACAATTCACTTTCCTGCGCTTTTTGCAGGGCATTAGCCTGTGCTTTATTGGCGCGGTGGGCTATGCCGCGATTCAGGAATCCTTTGAAGAGGCGGTATGCATTAAAATTACCGCCCTGATGGCGAACGTGGCGCTGATTGCCCCGTTGCTGGGCCCGCTGGTCGGCGCAGCCTGGGTGCACGTGCTGCCGTGGGAAGGAATGTTTGTGCTGTTTGCGGTACTGGCCGCCATCGCCTTTGTTGGCCTGCAGCGCGCGATGCCTGAAACCGCGACCCGACTGGGTGAAACGTTGTCGATTAAAGAGCTGGGCAAAGACTACAAGCTGGTGCTGAAGAACGTGCGTTTTGTCGCCGGTGCCCTGGCGTTGGGCTTTGTCAGTCTGCCGTTGCTGGCGTGGATTGCGCAATCCCCGATTATCATTATTAGCGGTGAACAGCTGAGCAGCTATGAATATGGTCTGCTACAGGTGCCGATTTTTGGTGCGCTGATCGCCGGTAACCTCGTGCTGGCGCGCCTGACCGCACGACGCACGGTACGGTCGCTGATTATTATGGGCGGCTGGCCAATCGCCGTGGGGCTGATTATCGCCGCGGCAGCCACGGTAGTCTCTTCCCATGCCTATTTGTGGATGACGGCAGGGCTGAGTGTTTATGCGTTTGGGATTGGCGTGGCAAATGCCGGACTGGTACGCCTGACGCTGTTTGCCAGCGACATGAGCAAAGGAACAGTTTCCGCTGCGATGGGCATGCTGCAAATGCTGATTTTTACCGTCGGTATTGAGCTGAGCAAACATGCTTATTTGCTTGGTGGCAACGGTCTGTTCAGCCTGTTTAATCTGGCCAGCGGCGTGCTGTGGCTGGCGCTGATGTTTATCTTCCTGAAAGATAAGCAGGTAGGGGATTCACGGGAAGGCTAAAGCCCGGCTGCCCGGGCCTGACGCAAACTTAGTGGTGATCGTCAATCTGATGCTCAATAACCATCCCTTCGCCTACGCTGGCGACATGCCGTGCATAAGGATGTGCACGATAAACAGGCGCCGGTGCAGGGGCCGGAGCAACATAAACCGTCTGTGGCGCGGTAGTCACGCTGACCGCCTGCGGCACGCTCACGGAAGAAGGAACCACGACAACTTTATAACCGCTTGGTACATCAACAGTGACGCTTTGTGCCAGCGCAGTTCCCGCAAACCCCAGCAATAATGCCGCCATCAGTACATTCTTCTTCATCATCAGATCACCTGAAAATAGTTACTGGAGATAATTATCCAGCGGGTTAATGTGATGCGGATTATGAAGAGATCGTACCTGCATTTTGTTGCCGTCCGTGCTGAGGCGTTACTGCGTAAAGGGCGCTTCGTTTTTTAGCACCCGGTCGATAATATCCAGCACGCCCTCTTCGTTGTTCGACCCTGTGCGATATTTCGCCGCCTGGATAACTGGCTCATGGGCGTTGGCCATAGCAAAACTGAACCCCGCTTGACGAAGCATCTCAATATCATTGCCGCCATCGCCAAACGCCACCACTTCCTCATCGCGAATATTCCAGCGTTGTTGCAGCAAACGCAGACCGTTTGCTTTATGTACGCCTGGAATAATTAAATCGATGCTGCCGTAACCGGTATGTACCGGAACCATCATGTCGCCAATCGCGTCGTGGAGATCCGCCTGGACCTGTGGGATGCGATTGTCGGAAATATTCAGCCCAAATTTGAAGAACACGTCGTTGATATTGTCAAAATTATCAACAAACTCAAGACGGTGATAGTACATGGCGGAGACGGATTTGTGTTCATCGCTGTACTGTTTCAGGGTGTAGGCGCTATTTTTTCCGCAGGCAATAATGTCGATGTCCGCTCGGGTCAGCAGATGTTCCACGATGGTCTGAAAATCCTCTTGTGCCAGCTCGCCGTTAAACACATCTTCCCCTTCACTGACCACCCAACCACCGTTTTCCGCCACAAAGGAGATCTCATCGACCAGTTCAGGGAAAAAGGAGATCAGTTGGTAGTACTGATTGCCGCTGGCGACCACAAAGCGGATCCCCTGAGCTTGCATTTGACGATACTGCGCCATAAACCGTTCACGGTTGTAGGTCTTTTGGTCACTTAAAAAGGTGCCGTCCATGTCGACTGCAATTAACTTAATAGCCATTAGCTGTTCTCCGTCACAGGGGTATTTTTAACGTCTGGTTTGGCGACCGCCTTCGCGACGATGGCCGCGACCAGCACCAGTGCCAGCACCACCAGCATGGCGCTACGTAGGCCATAGTGTTCACCCAGATAGCCGAGCAGCGGCGGCCCGACCAGAAAGGCCAGATAGCCGGTGGTTGCTACAACGCTCACGCGGGTTGGTGCATCGGGGCCGGTATCGCTGGCGGCTGAAATAGTCAACGGGAAGCCCAGCGACGCGCCGAGTCCCCACAGGATAACCGACACGCCTGCGACCCACGAACTGTCGACAAAGATAATCAGGCTAATACCCAGCGCGCCCATTAACGCACTGGCACGTACGACCGCAACGCGGCTGTAGCGATCGATAAACCAGCCGCCGGTAAACCGTCCGACGGTCATGCCCAGCGTAAACCCGGCATAAATCAGCGAGCCAGAGGTCGGGCTAAATCCGTGTCCGTCTACCATCAGCAGCGGAAGCCAGTCATTGGCGGAACCCTCGGCAAATGCCATCGCCAGTACTACGACGCCGATGAGCAGCAGCTGGATATCGCGGTAAAAGGGCAGCCCTTTTTCGGCTGAGTGAGAACCGTCAGCGGCATTTTTACCGGTGCCGTCAGGAATCGCTTTGATGGCGATAAATATTGGCGCAATAGCCACCAGTGCCGCCAGCAGAATATGCGCATTGGCGGGAACGCTAAAGGCGGTGAGCACCATCCCGACGCCTGCGCCAGCCAGGGTGCCGAGGCTATAAAAGCCATGCATCATCGGCAGCACGGTTTTGTTCATCTCACGCTCAACCGCCGCGCCTTCGACGTTAATGGCAACTTCTGCGGCACCAAAGCTGGCACCAAAAACCCCCAGCCCAAACGCAAATAGCCAGGCGGAATGCAGCCATAGCGCTACGCTAAGGATCGCCATCCCAATGACCGCGCATGACATGGTGGTGCGGATCACTTTCCGCGTGCCAAATCGTTTCACCAGCCAGGCCGAACAAAGAATGCCACTCATCGAACCAATAGAGAGTCCAAATAATACTGCCCCCATTTCAGCGGTAGAAACGGAGAGGATATCTCTGATGGCTGGGGTACGCGTTGCCCAGGAGGCCATTAATAATCCTGGTAAAAAGAAAAACATAAAAAGCGCCCAGGTTCGGCGTCTTAAGGCTTTGCGTGATGAGATGCCAGTCATGAATTCGAGCCAAAGAAATGAGGAAAGGAGACAACATTAGCAAGGTTGTGTACATTTGTACACAAATGTAAGAAGAGGAAATGCAGTGCGACGCGCGAACGATCCACAACGGCGGGAAAAAATAGTTCAGGCTACTCTGGAAGCGGTAATAACTTATGGTATTCATGCAGTTACGCATCGTAAGATTGCAACGATTGCGCAGGTGCCGTTGGGTTCAATGACCTATTATTTTTCGGGAATCGATGAGCTTCTGATGGAGGCATTCGGTCATTTTACCGAAACTATGTCGCTGCAATATCAGGCATTTTTTATGGACGTGATGGATGCGCCACAGGCCTGTCATGCCATTACTGAGATGATTTACAGTTCGCAGGTCACCACGCCGGATAACATGGAGATTATGTACCAGTTGTACGCGTTCGCCAGCCGTAAACCGGCTTTGAAAACGGTGATGCAAAACTGGATGCAACGCAGTCAACAAACCTTAGAGCAGTGGTTTGACCCCGCCACGGCCCGTGCGCTGGATGCCTTTATTGAAGGCATGACGCTGCATTTTGTGACCGATAAAAAACCGCTGCAGCGAGACGATATCCTGGTGATGGTTGAGCGCATCGCCGGGCTGTCGTAGTACTGACACAGCTTATCAACTGACGGTTGCGCCCCCGGTGACATTTACTACCGTCGCGGTCATCGCACTGGCGTGGTTTGATGCCAGAAACGTGGTGACCTCGGCGATTTGTGCCAGCGTTGGCAGACGCTTAAGCATCGTACTTTGCGCGGCGCCGCCAAGCCATTGTTCGACGGTTAACCCCATTGACTGCGCTTTTGCGGCGAATATTTCCCCGGTATAAGACCCTGCTTGCACCGCATCAACAATGGCATGCGATCGCACGCCGAGGACGCGGATATTCCGTGGGCCAAGCTCGCTGGCGAGCGCTTTAATAAACGCCTCGATTCCCGCGCAGCCAACGATGTGGCCCAGATGCCCCTGCATCGCCATGGACGCCGCCGGGGCAACAACGGTGATAATCGTTCCTGCTCGCTCACCGCCCATATGTGGCGAGACTGCTTTAGAGATAGTGAATTGTGCGGTGAGAAAAGGGATGATGCCGCGCATAAACTCCGCCAGGGATAATGCGTCAATTTGTTTACCCTGATCGTGCATAAAGCCGGTGGCGTTGACCACCACGTCAATCCCCCCGGTGTTCTGAACAAGGTGCATAACTTGCTCAGCTGTCGACTGCTCGTCGAGCACATCGATGATAAAGGTGTCGGCCGAGCCACCCGACGCGCGAATGCGGCTCGCTGCCTGGTCGAGCTTTTGCTGGTTGCGTGCACCCAGGAACACATGTGCCCCTTCGCGTGCCATCACCTGCGCAACCGCGCACCCTATTGCACCGCTACCCCCGAAGATCACCGCGACTTTGCCTGCAAGTAACATTGCGCACCCCATCACCAAAAGCACCGTGTAAAAGTATGTGCCATAACCGGCATGATGCAAATTGGTCGAAGGGCCAGGAAGGGCGGCAAATTTCAGGCAACAAAAAACCCATTTATGTAAACGGGTTAGTAAAAACAATGACTTGTAAGATAATCAATAAGTTAGTTTGGTGGTGAGAAGTGACGATTACGGGGTATTGCCAACCGCTGCCGCCACTTTGTCGCCACTAGGCATTCATTGCTTATTTCTGACTCTAAGCGAATGTTTATACTTCGCAGCGATGATTAGTTTACCCCGGATAAATCATGAAGCTGTTGATAGCCTCTATGTTATTGCTGTTTGGCCCTATCAAGGGTTTTGATTGCTACGTTAAGAAATTTCTCCCTGATGAGTACGGCAATCCTAATTTTAGTGATTCGTCTCAAGAGTTACGGAAAAAACTCCATTCGGCTGCAGCGACCAATCTTGTGTTTTTCGTTGTTGTCATGGCTGGCGTTTGGTACGAATGGAGGATAGAGTCGACATTTATTAATTGCGTTAAAGCAGGGTCTGCATACGTCGCACTGACAGTTACATTAGGGCGGGGTGGTTGGAATATCCAGACATACAAGGGAAACACTCTCACGGAAAGAATTGATCGGCTCATTTACAAGTTGGCACAGTACATCAATGTGGCGATTTTGCTGGTGACGTTGTATTACCCTGGCAAATGATTTGCGTACCCAAGGTTGCTAAAGGGTTAAAGCGTAACGCTGTTTCAAGATGGTCAGGTGCCAAGTGAGCATAGCGCATAGTCATTTTTATGTCGTGATGGCCCAGGATTTTCTGCAAAGCAAGAATGTTGCCACCAGACATCATAAAGTGTGCCGCAAACGTGTGGCGCAGAACGTGAGTAAGTTGCCCACGAGGAAGGATAATGGAAGTCCTGTCCATCACAGCTGAAAACTGGAAGTAGCAGTCAGTAAAGAATTTGAAGCCATCCAGGGCAATAATTTCCTCATACAACTCTTCGCTGATCGGAATGCTGCGGTTTTTTTTGCCCTTAGTTCTAACAAACGTAATTCGATACTTTGTGACCTGAGATCGTGTCAGGTTCACAGCTTCGCGCCAGCGTGCTCCTGTACTCAGACATATTTTAACGACTAGAGCGAGCAGGGGGCTTTGGCGCTCGCAGTCGTACAGAAGTTCTGTGATTTGTTCATGTGTAAGCCAGGCCATTTCCTTTTCGGCAATGGTGAACTTGCGCATGTTCTCTAGCGGGTTCGGTGCTGTCCATTCGCCAAGCCGAGACAACTCGCTAAATACTCCGCTCAGATAGCTTTGCTCCAGATTGATGGTTACCGGGCTGGCTCCATTCCTCCACTTCTCGCTAAAGTAGATTTCACCCGTCAGTCGTTTATCGCGGTAATGCGCAAACAACTTTGAGCTGAGATCTGTAGCTAGTGGATTTCCGAGTGCATCGACCATCAGGACCAACTTGTCGTAAACATGCTCGCCAGCAGTCAGGGATTTGCCGTGCAGTTTGAACCAGAGTTCAACGACGTCTTTCAGAGTTCGACGGTCTACTGATTCACCCAGCCAGGGTTTCGCCTCCGTTTCTTCCATAGTGTGGCGTTCAAAAGCCAGTGCTTCGCCTTTAGTGCCGAACTGCTTACGCACACGCCGCCCATTGCGCCCAGCAGGGTAGCATTCACAAATCCATTTTCCGGTGTCGAGTTTTCGTACTGCCATAAAAAAGCCCTCATGTCTGAGGACTAAACTTAACTGTATATATATCCAGTTTCAATGTTTAAAAATCAGAAATCAAACATCACTTTTATTTGGGGATTGAATCACTCAGATGTCGTGTTTGAAAACCTAAGCTATAGAAGTCATTATAATAGTCGGAAAGGTTGTAGATTCTCAATATTATACGATTGCATAATATCCTCAAAATTTTCACTTCACGAACCAACGGGATTATTCCGTCCTCATCAGATTTGTTTCCGTGAGCGGAGTTATTACGTTGTTTGAAACTTATCAATTCTAAATCTCCTAAAGAAAGGTTTAGTAGTTCATAAAATCTACTTGTTAAAATTGAGTGTGGAGTTTGATTCAAACTTGATAGCTTATTTGAAAGTAATCTTTTTTCATCCTTAGATAAGCCGATGGAATCATCTAGGATTGTACTTAACGATTTATAAAGGGGCTTCCATAAATCTGTGCTAATAAGTTTTTGGTTGAAGTCAGTGGCATTGTTTTCTATATATTTACGTTGGATGAATTCTAAGCTGGCTCCAAATCCAACACCCTTGAGGTGTAGAGGAGAAGCTACGGCATGCCAATAGAGCCATGAAAAATGTGAAAAATCATAATCATCATAAGAAGTTACAATCTTCTGAACCATTAATCCAATTTCGTTTTCTCCAAGGATTAAATATTTTGCATCTGCAGGATGTAGCGGTAAAGGAGGAAGGCTATAAGATGAATGATAAAGATCATTTATTGCCGATTGTGTATGAATTTCGTATTCAAGAGAATTATAATTTTCATCTTTTAAAACACTTGAAATATGAATTAATTTGCAACCCAATATAAATGATAGTGCGTTTCTTATTTTTTTTCTCAGTTCGCTGTTACATTTTTCACTATAAAGAATGAATCCAGGGTTGTATTTTTTATCAATTTTTGGACAGTCAGTTCTTCCAAAAAAAACATCCAAATTATTAATCCGAATGTTGCAGCAGTTTGAACTGCTCGAAAAATTATCTCGATTCTCAGTGAATGAAATGGTGTTGTTTACCGACTTAAAATCTCTAGTTGTTTTTTTCTCACTTTTTTCGCTAACACTTGAACTCCAATGATAATTCCCAATATCCAGGTTTGTAATCCAGTCAATTGTGAATTTTTCCTTTCCTAAATCATTTTCTGAATTATTTGATCTTTTTAGGTTGTTTATTGCACACGTAATTGTAGCAACGATTTCATGCTCATTGTGTACGATATTTTTATTAATCAATGTTATGCCAGTGATTTCTAAAATGACATTTTCATCGAAAATATTTTCTAAGTTAAGAAAACCATCAGTTACGTACACCTCACCAGCTCTTCTCTCTGGTTCTTTATAAAAGTAATCATCTGAAAAATGTTGATTAATAAGTTTGTATGTTATTTTTAATTTTAAACTAAGTTTGTCGTCTCGATAAATTTCGAAAGAGTGAAAGTTGTTTAAAATACGATCACTTTCTTTTAATTGCCAATGGTTTGATTGGATATTTTCTAAGTCTTCCCATCCAAGATTCATGCGGATGACCCTTCTATTAAATTTGAGGTTCGAGTGTTGATATGACTCGACCTTTTATTGAGATATCATTTAAATTACTTATAAAACTTGTGAGGTTATTCTCAACTTTTAGTTGTCCTGCAGGTAAGCGATAAATCTTCCTAAACGACAGATTATCGTCAATAGATATTAACCAAAAACCATCAACTAAATTACTTTCAGAATAATCAACGAAATGAATTATATTTGCATCTTTGATTACATGAATGTTTCCAGAATCTACTGGTAATAATTTGTAGTCAAAAGAAATAGTGCCGTCTTTAACAAGGATACCGTTGCTTAACGTATAAGCGGGTAGCTCATCTAGATGTTTAGACGACGAAGCACCTGGTATTTTTGAACCCTCACCGGTAACTAACCATTCCAGGGCGACACCTGTCTCTAACGCACACTGAATTACGTAATCAGCTGGAAATGTATCTCGCAAGTAACGGTTTGCCAAAGTACTACTACTGATACCCAATTGATCACACAACGCCTGCTTCGTTGTATATCCGTATGCTTCCAACATGCGGTCAATAGCTGCCTTTCCACCTTTGCGTAAATCCATAAAAATCCCGAAATGTGAGTAAATGCCTTGACACTCACGTTTCGTGAGTCTAAATTCATCTCGAAACGTGAGTAAATCACTTCTAATCCCGGCTCACCACAAGCCAAAAGGAGATGTTGCATCATGACCCCTAACATTTCAATCACCCTGAACACGCCGCACGTCACAATTGAACGCTATAGCGAGCTAACAGGGCTGCCCGTAGACACCATAAATGACATGCTCGCTGATGGCCGTTTGCCGCGTCACCGTCTGCGTAAGGACAAGAAACGCGAGAAGGTGATGATTAACATCCTCGCGCTGACTGTTGATGCGCTTTCTGATTGCAATGTCGCTATTAGCTAGTTCCATTTTGAGATACATCGGAGTCGCTGACTATGTTTGACTATCGAGTTTCAAAACATCCGCATTTCCATGAAGCCTGCCGGACCTTTGCTTTGCGCCACAATATGGCGAAGCTGGCAGAACGTGCAGGTATGAATGTTCAAACCCTGCGCAATAAGCTAAACCCTGAGCAACCACATCTGCTCACCGCACCTGATATCTGGTTGCTGACCGATCTCACCGAAGACTCAACACTGGTTGATGGGTTTCTAGCGCAGATCCACTGCCTGCCATGTGTTCCGATAAACGAAGTTGCAAAAGAGAAATTGCCGCATTACGTCATGAGCGCTACGGCAGAAATAGGTCGTGTTGCCGCTGGTGCTGTCTCTGGTGAAGTGAAAACTACCGCAGGCCGTCGCGATGTAATCAGCAGCATTAATTCAGTCACGCGTCTGATGGCACTGACCGCAGTTTCATTGCAGGCACGTCTACAGGCAAATCCGGCGATGGCAAGTGCGGTAGATACCGTGACGGGTCTAGGCGCTTCGTTCGGTTTGATCTGAGGTGGTTATGCTGACGAAAGAACCTTCATTTGCATCACTGTTGGTGAGGCAAAGCCCGGCAATGCACTGTGGTCATGGCTGGATTCACTTACCTGATGGGAAAAAGTGGCATCCGTGTATTGAATTATCTCCCCGGCAGCAGGCTATCCGGGGAGTAGGTAAAAAGAGATTGCTACAACGTCTAAGTTTTAACGTGGCAGGCATCCTGCAAACCAGGCGAAAAGCTTTTCCTGGAAGCTGAGCTTAGTGTCATCAGGCAGACCACATGCAACAGCAGCTCTTTTGTAGGCTGGATTTAACAAAGAACCGAAAGGTGCGGAATCAGAGTGATGCAGCGTTTTCAATTTTTGTGCAATCAGTTCCGGGGTCAGTTCATCCCCAGCATAAAGCAATTCCCCGTACTGGCGGCTTTGTACGGTAGCACGCTCGGAAATAATTGCGGGTTGCCACACAAGTTGAATTGTTGCGATTACAACAACGGGCAAAGCGAACAACCATTCCAATCCTGTATCGGCAAATACTGCAGTACCGCTAATAATCTGGATAGCAGTCATCAATTTGTCAGCTCTACCATGAAACGTCGCTGTCATAAGCTCAAGGTAATAGCAGTAATGCAACTGGAAATATTCGGAGCTTTGTTTAGTCATGCCGGATTCCTATTTTTTATCTTGCCCCGGTTCTGGCTTAGGTGCAGGGGCAGGACGAGGCAATACATGGAAGTTGTCAGAGTCTGACATCAGGTTTCTCCTTCGTGGGGTAGATGATTGTTGGCGCAAATAGTCTACCACCAAGGCACGCGCCGGGCGTGTGAAAAAATCCCCGGCACAACTTCAAATAGTTATATGTACGACGAGATAGGAGGGGGCAATGGCTATTGATGGCCCGGCGGCGACAGTTCCATTAAGCCCCGGCAAACGTCTTGACGGACTGAACCATATTGCGGAATTACGCGCAAAAGTGTTTGGCCTGGATATTGAGTCGGAGCTTGAAAGGTTCATTGAAGATATGCGCAACCAAAGGGATGTTAACAATAAACAAAATGAGAGGGCACTGGCAGCCATATTTTATATGGCAAAAATTCCGGCAGAACGTCATAGCGCCAATATTAGTGATCTAACTACTGACGAAAAGCGGGAACTGATTAAAGCAATGAATCATTTTCGTGCAGTGGTGAGCTTATTTCCAAAACGGCTAACCATGCCGAATTAATCCACAACAGAAATTAATGGCGTAAACCCGCCGGGCTTCTTATTGCCCAAATTCAGGAGAAACAACTATGCGAAATATTGAAATCCGTATCGCCAAAACTGGAGCAGATGATGCTGGTCTGTTCCAGCTGTTTAACGATGCTCGTCTGGATGAACGGAAAAGCTGCGCCTTTGCCGTTTCAATCCGCATGGAGGCACTGGCGATCCACATTCTGCAGGAGGGTATGAATGGAGTAGAGGCAGCGGAATTACTGCGTCGTGAAGTGGCGCGTTATGAAGCGGAATCTTGGGGGGACTGGCACTGATGGCTGATTCAATGGACCTCGTACAACAGCGCGTTGAAGAAGAACGCCAGCGCCACATCCACACCACCCGCAACAGAGCGCCGGGCGTTTCTCGTGTTCTCTGCATTGATTGTGATGCACCGATCCCGCCAGAACGCCACCGTGCTATTCCGGGTGTGCAGTGCTGTGTCACCTGCCAGGAAATCGCAGAGCTGAAAGGCAAACACTATAGCGGTCGTGCTGTATGAACAGCATCGATCCGCGTTGCTTCGCCGCTAATTCCATTAACACCATCAGTATTTCAGGTGGCAAAGATAGTCTTGCGCAGTGGCTAAGGGCCATTGAAAACGATGTTCCACATATTTCTGTCTTTGCTGATACGGGCCATGAGCATCCGCAGACGATGGAGTATCTGGGTTATCTGGAATCAAAACTGGGCAAGGTTATCCGCGTAAAAGCTGATTTCACGCGCCAGATAGAAGGGAAACGTAAATTCATTGCGGAAAAGTGGCCCGTTTCTCTGGTTCAGGAATGCGGTATGTCGCCGGATGAGGCCGCAGAACGTATCCATCGGGCACTGGAAATACTTAAACCAAACGGCAATCCGTTTCTTGATTTGTGCATGTGGAAAGGCCGTTTTCCTTCAACAAAGGTCCGTTTTTGCACGTTTGAGCTGAAACATGAGCCGGTGCGAACGCAGGTGATCGTCCCGGCTCTGGACGAATACGACGAAGTAATTAGCTGGCAGGGCGTCCGGGGACAAGAATCACCGGCGCGTGCTTTGCTGCCGGAGTGGGAGGAAGACGCTGACGATACACCGGGCCTTCATGTTTATCGTCCGATCCTCAACTGGCTGCATGAAGATGTGTTCGCCCTTGCCAGACGCCATGGCATCAAACCTAACCCACTTTATCTGCAGGGCTGCAGCCGTGTCGGTTGTATGCCATGTATTCATGCCCGTAAGTCCGAGCTTGCAGAGATTTTCCAGCGTTGGCCCGAAGAAATCCGTCGAGTGGCTGAATGGGAAAGGATGGTTGCGGAATGTTCGCGCCGTGGCAATTCAACATTCTTTCCGTCCACACATGACCCGCGCCGGGCTGAAAAACGGATTGAAGTCATCACCGTTGATGCTTATGGCATTGAGTCTTACCGCGACTGGGCTTTAACCACTCGCGGTGGTGCGCAGTTCGATCTGCTGGCTGGAATGAACGATAAGGCGGTGTGCAGCAGTGTTTATGCCGGAGTCTGCGAGTGACGGATATCAGTGCAGGCCGCCTCGCCGACACATTTGCAACTGAAACTCCCGGTAGCGTTGAGAATGCTGCTGGGATTTATTCGTGGAATTTACCCAAAAAAGCGGTTAATCCGTATCTGGACCTGGCGGAAGTTGCGCCGGAGTCTGCGCTTTCAAACCTGATCACTCTGTACGCTGCGGATAACGAGCAAGAGCAACTACGCCGTGAGGCGCTGAGTGATGAGGTCTGGGAACGTTATTTCTTCAATGAATCCCGTGATCCTGTCCAGCGCGAAATGGAACAGGATCGGCTGATTAGCCATGCCAAAATGGCCCGCGAGCAGCAACGCGTTAACCCTGATTTGGTTATCCTGGCAGATGTAAGCGCTATGCCCTCCCATATCAGCAAACCTTTGCTGGAGCGGATTAAATACTTCCATAGCCTAGGGCGCCCGAAAGCGTATTCCCGCTACTTGCGCGAAACTATCAGACCGTGTATTGAACGGCTGGAGCGCGTGCGTGATAGTCAGGTGTCTGCCTCATTCCGGTTCATAGCGAGCCATGAGGGACTGGAGGGGCTACTGGTTCTGCCTGAAATGAGTCTGGAGCAGGTCAAACGTCTTTCCACGCTGGTTGCGGCACACATGAGCATGTGTCTTGATGCGGGCTGGGGTGATCTGTCTGCTAGCGATGATGTAAAACTGGAAGAAATCCGGCAGACATGGGAAAAAGTCGCTGCAGAAACTCTGCGACTTGAGGTTATACCACCTGCATTTGAGAAACTTAGCCGCAAGAAACGCCGCCGTAAACCCGTACCTTATGAGCTTATCCCGCCCTCGCTTGCACGCATGCTGTGCGCGGACTGGTGGTATCGCAAGCTGTGGCAGATGCGCTGCGAATGGCGGGAGGAACAACTGCGCGCAGTCTGCCTGGTCAATAAGAAAGCATCGCCGTATGTCAGCTATGAAGCCGTGATCCACAAACGCGAGCAGCGGCGCAAATCGCTGGAGTTTTTCCAGTCTCACGAACTGGTTAATGCAGACGGCGACACGCTGGATATGGAAGACGTGGTGAACGCCAGCAACAGCAACCCGGCACACCGCCGTAATGAAATGATGGCTTGTGTGAAAGGACTGGAGCTAATCGCGGAAATGCGCCGAGACTGCGCCCTGTTCTATACCATTACTTGCCCATCACGCTTCCACGCAACCCTTAACAACGGCAGGCCAAATCCGAAGTGGACCAGCGCCACTGTCCGCCAGAGCAGTGATTACCTAGTTGATACGTTCGCCGCTTTCCGCAAGGCAATGCACAAAGCTGGGCTGCGCTGGTATGGCGTCCGCGTTGCAGAACCGCACCATGACGGCACCGTGCACTGGCACCTGCTGTGCTTCATGCGCAAAAAAGACCGTCGATCCATTACCGCGTTACTGCGTAAGTTTGCCATCCGTGAAGACCGCGAGGAGCTGGGCAACAATACGGGGCCGCGCTTCAAGTCCGAGCTAATCAACCCACGTAAGGGCACGCCGACCAGCTATATCGCCAAATACATCAGCAAGAATATTGACGGGCGCGGACTGGCTAAAGAAATCAGCAAAGAAACCGGCAGATCACTGCGCGACAGCGCCGAGCATGTCAGTGCCTGGGCGTCACTCCATCGTGTCCAGCAGTTCCGTTTCTTCGGTATTCCGGGGCGCCAAGCTTACCGCGAGCTGCGTTTGTTGGCTGGTCAGGCGGCGAGAGTGCAGGGCGAACGCAAAGCGGGCGCGCCGGTGCTGGATAACCCGCGTCTGGATGCGGTACTGGCTGCTGCTGATGCGGGCTGCTTTGCTACATACATCATGAAACAGGGTGGTGTGCTGGTTCCACGTAAGCATCACCTTGTCAGAACTGCCTACGAACTTAACGACGAGCCGAGCGCCTACGGCGATCATGGTATCCGTATTTATGGCATCTGGTCCCCGATTGCAGAGGGCAAGATTTGCACGCACGCGGTGAAGTGGAAAATGGTTCGCAAGGCAGTTGACGTTCAGGAGGCGACAGCCGACCAGGGCGCTTGCGCCCCTTGGACTCGTGGCAATAACTGTCCCCCTGTTGAAAATTTGCACCAATCAGGGGGGGATCTGCCCGATATTAAAACCATGAATGAGAAGGAACTGCACGATTACCTCCACGGCATGAGCCAGAAGGAACGCCGGGAGCTGACAGCCAGGTTGAGACTGGTAAAACCTAAGCGGCGGAAAGGGTACAAACAGCAGATTAGCAATCATCAGCGCCAGCAGCTTGATGCTGAACTGAGGTCTAGGGGATTTGATGCGAGTAATACCGAGGTGGATCTGCTTCTGCGTGGCGGCAGTATCCCGTCAGGGGCCGGGCTGCGTTTGTTCTACCGAAATCAGCGCCTGCAGGAAGATGATAAATGGCGGCAGTGGTACTAAGAGGGCTGGAATGAGGCTATCTATTAATCAAAGGGTTAGCTGAGTAAAAAACTATTTCAGCTTTAAATACATATGATGTACTGTATATATAAACAGTAATATTGGGAGGGAGTTGTGAACGATTTGTTCATGGAGTCACTTGCACTGCAACGGATAGAACTTATGGCCAGGCTGGTCGCCAGCTCAGATTGTAGCGATGACGACAAGGAGGTGGCGATCTCCTGGCTGTCGGAGTTGACGAGTGATCTGGTTACCAGGCTAAACGAGTACGGAGTAAGGCAAGATGAAAGCACGCATTAGTGATTTTGCACCGTGGGAATCTCCCTCCCATACAGCATACGACGACTTGATAACGCAGTGCATGTCTATGGTGCATGGATTCGCATGATCCAAAAAGGATCGCAACGGGTCGTGGTCGCCAGAACTGGTGCGCTTTCCGGCCCGTCATGCACCTGCATGAAAACCACTACACAAAGCGGGCAGGCGTGGCGGGGATACGAGCGCGCGCTAAGTATGCTCGGTAAGGTTGATAGATTTCGCAGACGATGGTGGGTATCATGCGTTACTTAAATGCCCAAGAGCAAGTGTGATTAATAGGCCATATATGAATAGTAAATTGATTTCTTTGGATTTATTCGCTGGGGCAGGTGGCCTTACCTGTGGTTTAGATATGGCTGGTTTTCAGCCTATTCTTGCAAATGAGTTAGTTCCGGCTCATGCGGAGACTTATGCATTTAATCATCCTCATACTGAGGTTGTGGTTGATGATGTAAGAGCAATTGCCGAAAGCAATTTGATGAAGCAATTATCATTAAAACCAGGGGAATTAGATTTATTGGCAGGAGGTCCACCGTGCCAAGGGTTTTCAATCAACGCACCTATTAGATCCTTAGATGATGAACGAAATCATTTATTTAAGGATTTTCTTAGGATAGCTGCGGCGTTAAAACCTAAGGCAATTTTAATCGAAAATGTCCCTGGTATTGTTTCATTGGGGAAGGGCACTGTTGTTGAGCAAATCTACAAAGAACTGGAATCATTAGGTTATAGCGTAGAACATCGTATTTTGTTTGCTGGTCATTATGGCGTTCCGCAAATGAGATTCAGAACTGTTTTCATCGCTATATATGGAAAAAATAAAAAAATCAACTTCCCTGAGCCTAAATATAATGCGAAGGCGGTCGCTAATTTCGCTGGCGCTAAAGAACTTTGTCTCCCAGTTTCGCCATTGTTTTCAAATGAATTGAAACCTCATACAACTGTTTGGGATGCAATATCAGATTTGCCAATGATTATTGGCGGTAAGAATAATAACGGGCTTGGTTATGCATCTGAGCCTGCTAGCAATTATCAAAAGGTTCTACGTGGGAAATCAGAACTAGCCATGAATCACGTTGCCGCTAATCTTGGATCTATTAATCTAGAACGTTTGAAACATATCCCGCAAGGTGGAAGTTGGAGAGATATTCCTTATGACTTATTGCCTGCAGGTTTGAAGAGAGCGAGAAGAAGCGACCATACTAAACGCTACGGACGCTTACACCCTGATGGGTTATGCTCAACTATTCTCACGAAATGTGATCCACATTGGGGTAGTTTTTTCCACCCAACTCAAGATCGCGTAATTTCTGTTAGGGAAGCGGCTCGCATTCAGTCCTTCCCTGACTATTATATTTTCAAAGGTAATCTTACCCAGCAATATGAGCAAGTTGGTAATGCTGTGCCACCATTAATGGCTAAAGCGATTGGGGAAGAAATCATTAATATGATTGGATACGGACATGAGCAACAGAAGAGATTTGGTTGAAATATTCGGATATAGCCCAGTAGATCTTACTCCTGAAGTAAGATCTTTATGGGCTTTGGGAGCTTGCCCTTTTCTGAACAAGGAATGTGTAAAGATAAATCATGACCAAACCATAATATATGGTACATGTAGCGTAACATCTCCCTATGGGGATGTTATTATTTGCCCAAATAGATTATATGCGAATAATTATGAAACTCTGCTAAAGGTCAGTCATGATGCATTCGGGGTTGATATTCCTTTCCTGACTTATGGCCAATTTATTGAGCAAAGGGCTAATCATAAAGATTGTATAATTGCTCTTGGTAAAAACTCAGGGAAAGAAGTTCAAGTCGGTAGAGCACTATCAATGGATTGGGTTTTGGTTAGAATGACAGATGGCCAAATAAAAGAGTATGTAGGGATAGAAATACAAAGCATTGATATTACAGGTAATTACCGTGATGCTTGGCATGCCTATAAAAATATCAAGCCTACAGATGATAGAAATGAATTACCTACCTCTCAACACGGTTTGAACTGGGCTAATGTTCATAAAAGATTAATTCCGCAAATCATTAGAAAGGGCGTTGTTTATTCTCGTTCAAATTATGTAAAAAAAGGTTTGTATTTTATACTTCCAGATATCGTCTATAAAAAATTTGAAGATGTTATCGGGAGTGATATCCCACTTTTAGATTGTCAAAATAATAAAACAATCACAGTCTATACCTATGGGCTTGGTGCGAATGTACCAAATGGTCAACAAAGAACGTTAGTGCAAAATAGAAGAATAATATTCGATCTTGATGAGTTTTCTAAACGTTTTACAACGGGTCCAAATTTGCCAAGTGGTGAGGACCTGGATGCTGTAATAAAGAGAGCCTTAGGAGTTCTTTAGGTGTTTGTTTTTTAAATATCTAGGCCGATAGAATTCGGCCTTTTCATTAACTAAAACTATATGGGTGAAAATTTATAACTTCCTCGCCTAACCAAGAATTAAGTTCTCCTAATCTTTTCTGAAGGGGCATTAGCTCGTTTCTCACGAAAACCATACTTGCCTTCTCTACATCCCCAAATCCCCCAACATTGCTCGGCATAATGCCCATCATCTGTGGCGGCACGCGGTGTGCTGCCATCATGTCATCACGGCTCACATTCTTGATGTTCAGAAACTCATCCTTAGCAGCCACTTCTGACAACGGAATTATCTGGATACCATCCTTTTTCCCGTTAGGTGAGTACATAAACAGGTTGCGGAAGTTACCCGGACCTTTGGCGCTTTTCATGGCCTGGCGGATGTTGTTTACGTCCTCCTGGTTCTGCGCGGCGTCGGTCATGTACATGATAAAGCCTGCATGGCTGCCGTTGATGTAGTACTTCCGGCGGAACAGTGTTGCGGATTCATTCAGAAGGGCGGAAGGGATGGCGGATAGGTATTCTGGCAGGCCGTAAATCTCCTGGTTCAGGTCCGGCTCCATCAGATGGAAGATGCTGCCTTTGGTGAACTCGTAGGGCTGCGTGGTCATGCCGTATTGCACAAACCAGTAAGTGTCGAGATCGATCCCGCGTCGTGTGTATTTCGCCAGTGATGGCTCCAGCGATAGAATACCGCCCAGCCGGTTGGTGCGCTTCTCCAGATAGGCGTTACCGAATACCAGATAGTCCTGCACAAAGCGGCTGAATGCCTGCTGGCTCAGTAACGGGTGCGGGATAAACGTGCTGGTCAGGATGTTGCGCTTCACCGCAATTGGTGAGCTGTGATGCACGGCGGCGCGATAGGTGCGGGCCAGTCCGTCAAAGCTGACTGGCGGCTCATACCAGCGGTCCATCTGCACGCATTCCACATAGTCCAGCAGCTCGCGGCGGTCCAGCACCGGGATTGGATCACCAAAGCTGAAAGCCTCGGCAGTTACGCCTGCGTTTTTAGGCGCCGTATCTTCTGTTGGCGTTGTGCTGGTTAAGGCTTCGAGTTCACTCATCAAAAAATCTCCACAATATTGCTGGTATTGGCGGATTCGCCCTGCAGCGGTTCGTTAAACAATGCGTGCATCGTCGCCCAGGCCAAATCGGCGTGGCTGGCTTCTTCGCTGCGGCTGGCTTCATAGGTGGGGCGGTTTCCGCTGGCGGTGGTGGCGCGGCGGATAGCCATAAAGGACTGCGCGATGTCGGTGTGTCCGGCGTCAAACTCCAGACGGCGGTGGCTGATAATGTCGTATGCCTTGAGCACCAGGGCGTTTTTGACATTAGGGTTGTAGACAAACTCGCGGACGGCAGGAAAGAACGCCTTCACGTTCTCATAAACACCATGACCGACGCCGGTGGAGTCGATGCCGATATAGGTCACGTTGTACTGCTGCGTCAGTTTTTTGATAGCGTCCGCCTGGGCACGGAAGTCCATCCCGCGCCACTGATGGCGCTCAAGAATGCGGAACTTGCCGCCCGGAACGGTGGGTGGCGCCATCACCACGCACCCTGCGCTGTCGCCGTTCTGTGTGCCTTTCGCCGGGTCATAGCCGATCCACACTTCGCGCCAGCCAAACGGGCGCAGCGCCAGTGCGTGAAAATCAGTCCAGACCTCCCAGCTGTCCACCATGCACGCCTGCAGCTCGCTGAGCGGAAATACGGACGCCAGATCGTCGATAAATTCGCACATCAGCAGGTTCTGGTATTCGTCCGGGCTGTACTCCATGCGCAGCTGGTCAATGTCGAACAGGTTACAGCCGCCGCGTACTGCGTCTTCCACGGTGACGATCTGCCGGTACTGCCCATCCGGGCAAAGCAGGCCGGGGGCCAGACTGGCGTGAGTCAGGTCAATATCTACCTTGTCCGCTTTGGCACGGCCCCGGTTGAACAGCGCACCAGACCAGAATGGGTAGGCGCTGTGGGTCAGGCTGGACGGCGTGGAAAAGTAGGTCTGGCGCCATTTTTTGTGAATGGCCATTCCGGAGGCCACTTTGCGCAGTTCCTGGAATTTCGGTATCCAGAAATATTCATCAAGGTACAGATTGCCGTGGTAGCTCTGCGCCGTACGGGCGTTGGTGCCGAGAAAGTACAAGGCTGCGCCATTGGGTAGCACCATGGGATCGCCTTTCAGCTCCACCTCAACTTCTTTGGCAAAGTCGATGATGTACTGCTTAAAAACGTGCGCCTGTGCCTTACTGGCAGAAAGGAAAATCTGGTTGCGTCCGGTTAGCAGGGCGTCAATCAATGCTTCACGGGCAAAATAAAACGTGGCGCCAATCTGGCGCGATTTGAGCAGATTGCGGATGCGGTTTGTTTTCCCGGCTTCAAACCAGTGACGCTGATAGTCGAACATAGAGGCGTGGAAGACTTCTTCCAGCTTTTCGATCTGTTCGTCGGTGAAAACGTTCTTTTCCGGCTGCCTGCGCGGACCTTTGTTACGGTTGGCTACTTTCGGGTTTAAATCTGCTTCGTTCCCGCCGTCGTTAAATTTGCCGATACGGGCGTGACGCTCTGACTGGCGCGCCAGCAGGTCAATTTCCTTGAAGTCTTTCCCTTCTTTCTGCTCCTTCATGATGAGCTGGCAGTAACGTGCGGCGGTGGTGAGCTGCATCTGATCCAGCGGCCCATAGTCGCCCCACTTGTCGCGCTTCTTCCAGCTGTGAACGGTTGCTACTTTCTCGCCCAGCATTTCAGCAATGCGGGCTACGCGGTATCCCTGAAAGTACAGCAGCATGGCCTGCCGACGGGGATCGAGGTCTGCGGGGGTCAGTATCGTGTTCATGGCCCAAACATACGGCCTTGGATGGCGGCTTTCCCCGGCTGCGGTTTGTGTGGTTTACCGTACAAATACAGCGCGTTGTCTCACTCCCCCCATCACCGCAAACATAAGGCTCCAGTAAGTTATTTCTAACGGAGCACGGCTCATGACAGTGAAAGCAAAGCGTTTCCGTATCGGGGTGGAAGGTGCCACTACCGACGGACGCGAGATCCAGCGTGAATGGCTGGAACAGATGGCGGCCAGCTACAACCCGACGGTCTATACCGCGCTGATCAACCTGGAGCATATCAAGTCTTATTCCCCGGACAGTGCCTTCAACCGTTACGGCAAAGTGACGGCGCTGGTTGCAGAAGAAATCCAGGACGGTCCGCTGGCGGGCAAGATGGCTCTTTACGCCGATGTTGAACCGACGGACTCCCTGGTGGCACTGGTAAAAAAAGGTCAGAAGCTGTTTACCTCCATGGAGGTCAGCCCGAAGTTTGCTGACACCGGTAAAGCCTACCTTGTGGGGCTGGCGGCAACTGACGATCCGGCAAGTCTCGGCACCGAAATGCTGGCATTCAGCGCCAGCGCAGCACATAACCCGCTGGCGAACCGTAAGCAGAACCCTGAAAACCTGTTTACCGCTGCCGAAGAAACGCAGATCGAACTGGAAGAAGCCCAGGACGAAAAGCCGTCCCTCTTTGCCCGCGTAACCGCGCTGTTCACCAAAAAAGAGCAGACCGACGAGGCGCGTTTCTCTGACGTGCATAAAGCCGTGGAACTGGTCGCCACCGAGCAGCAGAACCTGAGCGAGCGCACTGACAAATCCCTGTCCAATCAGGACCAGCGCCTTTCTGAGCTGGAGTCCTCCCTGCAGGAACAGCAGGCCGCCTTTGCCGAGTTACAGCAGCAGCTGAGCCGTGAAGACAGCCGTAAGGATTACCGCCAGCGCGCGCCGGGCGGTGACGCACCGGCAGGCACCCTGACCAATTGCTGATGGAGCATAAAACCCGATGAAAAAGAAAACCCGCTTTGCCTTTAACGCTTACCTGCAGCAACTGGCGCGCCTGAACGGTGTGGAGGTTGAAGAACTGTCCAGCAAGTTCACCGTGGAGCCGTCCGTTCAGCAGACGCTGGAAGACCAGATCCAGCAGTCCGCCGCTTTCCTGACGCTGATTAACATCATGCCGGTCACTGAGCAGTCAGGGCAGTTGCTGGGATTGGGCGTTGGCAGCACCATTGCCGGAACCACCGATACCACCACCAAAGAGCGCGAGCCTACCGATCCGACGCTGATGGAAGACGTGGAATACAAATGCGAGCAGACCAACTTTGATACGGTGCTGACCTACGCAAAACTTGACCTGTGGGCCAAGTTTCAGGATTTCCAGGTGCGTATCCGCAACGCCATCGTCAAGCGTCAGGCGCTGGACCGCATCATGATCGGCTTTAACGGCGTGAAGCGCGCCAAAACCTCCAACCGTGCTGAAAACCCGCTGCTGCAGGACGTCAATAAAGGCTGGCTGCAGAAAATCCGCGAAGACGCGCCGGATCACGTCATGGGCAGCAAAACCGCAGAAGACGGCACCACTACTGCAGAACCGGTAAAAGTAGGTCCGGGTGGTAAGTATGTAAATCTTGACGCGGTGGTGATGGATACCGTCAACGAGCTGATCGATGTGGAGTATCAGGATGATGACGAGCTGGTTGTTGTCTGCGGACGTGAACTGCTGTCTGACAAGTATTTCCCGTTGGTTAACAAAGAGCAGGACAACAGCGAGAAAATCGCCGCCGATCTGATCATCAGCCAGAAACGCATGGGCGGCCTGCAGGCTGTGCGCGCGCCTTTCTTCCCGGCGAATGCCCTGCTGATCACCCGTCTGGATAACCTGTCGATCTACTGGCAGGAAGATACCCGTCGCCGTTCTGTTATCGACAACCCGAAACGTGACCGGATTGAAAACTTTGAATCCGTCAACGAGGCGTATGTGGTCGAGGACTACCGCTGCGCGGCACTGGTGGAAAACATCGAAATTGGTGATTTCAGCGTGCCTGCCGCACCTGAAGGTGGGGAATAACGCATGAGCCTGAGTCCCGCACGGCAGCACCGCCTGCGCATTCAGGCAGAACAGGCCGCCCGTGAGGGCGGCAGTGTTCGCCATGCGTCGGGTTATGACCTGATGCTGCTGCAACTGGCAGAAGATCGCCGCAGGCTTAAAGGCATCCAGTCCACGGTGAAAAAGGCGGAAATCAAGGTGGAGCTGCTGCCGAAATATTCTGCCTGGGCAGAGGGCGTACTGGCTGCCGGAGGTGCGCAGCAGGATGACGTGCTGATGTACGTGATGTTGTGGCGTATCGACGCCGGTGATTATGCCGGTGCGCTGGAAATCGGGCGTCATGCGCTGAGCCATGGCTGGGTGATGCCGCTGGGCAACCGTAACGTGCAGACCGTGCTGGCAGAAGAAATGGCAGACGCGGCGCAAAGCGCTCTGCTTGCCGCTGCCGGTTTTGATGCCGATTTGCTTCTGCAGACGCTGGACCTGACAACCGATCTGGATATGCCGGACCAGTCGCGGGCGCGCCTGCATAAAGCCATAGGCGCTGTACTGAGCGAAAGCAACCCGGCGTCTGCCCTGAATCACCTTACCCATGCGCTGCAGCTTGATCCCCGCTGCGGTGTGAAAAAAGAAAAGCAGCAGCTGGAGCGCAGACTGCGCAATGACAGCCGCTAAAGAACGTGCCCCGCGCACGGGCGGCACGGGATGGCGAAAGGCACTGCCATATCAAAATTCCGTCCACCGCCCACTTATTCAGGAGAAAGCCGCATGAAGTTTGTTGCGCCCGAACAGGCACCGGAACAGGCGGAGGTCATCAAAAATACGCCGTTCTGGCCTGATGTGGACCTGTCGGAATTTCGCAGTGTGATGCGAACTGACGGCACGGTGACGCAGCCGCGTTTAAAGCAGGTTGTGCTGATGGCTATTTCTGAGGTTAACGCTGAGCTGTACGACTTCCGCAACCGCCAGCAGTTGCTGGGCTACCGGGCACTGGCTGAGGTTCCGGCGGACATGCTGGACGGTAAAAGCGAGCGTATCCAGCACTACCATAACGCCGTTTTTTGCTGGACGCGTGCCGTACTCAATGAGCGTTATCAGGACTATGACGCCACGGCGTCAGGTGTGAAACGGGGGGAGGAACTGGCGGAGGCCAGCGGTGATTTGTGGCGTGATGCCCGCTGGGCTATCAGCCGGGTGCAGGATGCACCGCACTGTACGGTGGAGCTTATCTGATGAAAGTGCGTGCGCATCAGTATGACACGGTGGACGCGCTTTGCTGGCGTCATTACGGGCGCACGCAGGGTGTCACTGAGCAGGTTCTGCAGGCAAATCCGGGGCTGGCAGAGTACGGCCCATTTTTACCGCACGGGCTGCAGGTGGAACTGCCGGACATTACGGCGTCAACCACGGCGCAGACCGTCCAGCTATGGGACTGAATTATGACGCTTGAACGAATCAGCGCCTTTATTACTTACTGCATCGCCGTGCTGCTGGCATGGCTGGGTGATCTGTCGCTCAAGGATGCATCAACGGTTGGCGGCGTGCTGATTGGTGTGCTGATGCTGGCTATCAACTGGTACTACAAACACCAGTCTTTCAGGTTGCTGCGCGATGGCAAAATTTCGCGGGGGGAATATGAATCCTTCAATCGTTAAGCGCTGCCTTGTCGGGGCTGTGCTGGCTATCGCCGCCACGCTGCACGGTTTCCAGTCGCTTCATACCTCCGTCGAGGGGCTGAAACTGATTGCCGATTACGAGGGATGCCGCCTGCAGCCGTATCAGTGCAGTGCGGGCGTGTGGACTGACGGGATCGGCAATACTTCCGGTGTGGTGCCGGGGAAAACCATCACGGAGCGGCAGGCGGCGCAGGGACTTATCACCAACGTGCTGCGCGTGGAGCGGGCGCTGGAAAAATGTGTGGTGCAGCCTGTGCCGCAAAAGGTCTATGACGCGGTGGTGTCGTTTGCTTTCAACGTGGGCACCGGCAACGCCTGCAGCTCCACGCTGGTTAAGTTGCTGAACCAGCGGCGCTGGGCGGATGCCTGCTATCAACTGCCGCGCTGGGTATATGTCAAAGGTGTGTTTAATCAGGGGCTGGACAACCGCCGCGCGCGGGAAATGGCCTGGTGCTTAAAAGGGGCATAACGGAATGAAAAAGAAAGTCATGAGCGTTTTTTTCCAGTTGGCATGGGCTGCGCTGTTGGTTATCAGCCTGCTCTATCCGCGCAGCGGTGCGCCGGTTCTGGTTGGTGCGTCTGTCTGGGTGTCATGCTTCCTCGCCTGGCTGCTTGCTGCGCTGTGCGCTGTCGGGTGGTTCGCCGGAGATCGGGCGCGCGATGAGGTCAGGGCGGCATTGCTGAAATTCAGGGCGCACCCCGTAAAACCCGTGCGTACATGGGTAATCAGGCTGCTTATTGTTCTGTGCCTGGCGTTTTCTGGATGGGTGATCACCCTGGTGTTTTACTTGTTGACGCTGGTTTTGTATCAGATTGCCCGCGCGCAGCTTCATGAGCCGATGGAGGCCTGATGCGTGCGCTGGCGATAGTGCTGGCGCTGGCACTTATGGCGCTGGGCTGGCAGTCGTGGCGGCTAAACAATGCCAGCCACACCATCGAAATGCAGGGCGCGTCGCTGAAAAGCAAAACGCAGGAACTAACGAAGAAAAACAGCCAGCTGATCGGCCTGTCCATTCTGACCGAAACCAACAGCCGGGAGCAGATGCGGCTTTATGCGGCAGCGGAACAGACCACCGCACTACTGCGCAGCCGTCATCACCGGATCGAGGAACTGAAACGTGAAAACGAGGATTTGCGCCGCTGGGCTGACGCTCCTTTGCCTGCTGACATTATCAGGCTGCGCGAACGTCCGGTCCTCGCCGGAGGTGCAGCTTACCGTGAGTGGTTGTCCCAGAGTGACGCAGTGCCGCCTGGAAAGGTCAGCGCCGCGCAGTAACGGTGATCTGAATGCAGCGCTGGATGAAACCGAGGCCGCCTGGGCGGTCTGTGCTGACAAAGTGGACACGATTATTGCGTGTCAGGAGCGAGACAGTGAACAAACCGCAGTCCTTACGCAGCGCCCTGAATAAAGCGGTTGCTTATGTCCGATCTAACCCGGACAAGTTGCACCTTTTCGTTGATAACGGCTCACTGGTGGCAACCGGTGCCAGCTCCATGTCATGGGAATACCGCTACACCCTGAACGTGGTGATCGAGGATTTCAGTGGTGACCAGAATCTGCTGATGGCTCCCGTGTTGCTATGGCTCAGCGAAAATCAGCCGGACGCCATCAACAACCCGGAGCTGCGCGAAAAACTGTTCACCTTTGAAGTGGATATTCTGCGCAATGATGTGTGCGATATCAGCCTGAATCTGCAACTGACGGAGCGTGTACTGGTCAGCACTGATGGCAGCGTGTCAAGCGTTGAAGCGGTGCCGGAGCCGGACGAATCCGAAGAAATGTGGACGGTGAAACGTGGATGAACTGCAGAGGGTGGATGACTGGCTAACGGCATTGCTGGCAAATCTGGAGCCTGCAGCACGCAGCCGTATGATGCGGCAACTGGCGCAACAGCTACGCCGGACGCAGCAGCAGAACATCAGGATGCAGCGTAATCCTGACGGCAGCGGCTATGAGCCGCGCCGGGTGACAGCCCGTAACAAGAAGGGACGCATCAAACGCCAGATGTTTGCAAAGCTTCGCACCACAAAATATCTGAAAACTGCAGCCAGTGCCGACTCTGCCAGCGTGCAGTTTGAGGGCAAGGTGCAGCGCATTGCCCGTGTTCACCACTACGGTCTGCGTGATCGCGCCAGCCGTAAGGGGATGCTAATTAAGTATTCATCTCGAAGATTACTAGGTTTAAATGACCATATTAAAAGTGACATAAGGGATTTACTTTTGAGTTATTTGTTAATGTAAAGTTAGGACGGTTACGCACTTAATAATCTTAAATAGAGCTTTACGCTTTGACAAAAAAGAAAAAGGTTGATTTTTATTTTCCAGTTCTTTTTGTTTTGAATTCCTGAAACAATAATAGAACCGTCCCAATACTTTACTCCATTTTTGGAGGTTTTTTTTGTTAGTTCGAAATTTAGTGCGTGAATAACTTTATTGCAACACTCGCGTATGGAGCCTTTAACATGGCCATCAATAACAAAAAATATATTTTTATATTCTTCGAATGCTTCTATCTCGGGTGAGTAATCTGGGTCCCATTCATGTTTACTAGAGTCTTGAAGAATTCGTAATTTAGTACAAAGGTTAATGAGATTATTGCTAATACTATACTCCAACCAACCGTTGTACGATAACTCCTCTATTTCAAATTCAGTTACCATGACGCCATCATATTCCTTCTGGGTAGACTGTATACGCTGTAAATAAACCTCTGATGAGCAGCATAATTGTTCAATTATCCTTGCATGCTCTTCTATGGCGTAATAATCAATAGGATGGCTCATGCTTTTTCCCTTCTCCGATTAGAATTGTATTTGTGTTATCCACCACACAAGGAGGTATTGATGCCATAGATTCAATGTACGTGCAACCTAACTCCATGAATGCACAACTCACAGAAATCATGCGCCTTATCACCAATCTGATCCGCACCGGCATCGTGACCGAAGTGGATCGGAAGAAATGGCTGTGCCGGGTGAAAGTAGGCGAACTTGAAACCAACTGGATTAACTGGCTGACGCTGCGTGCCGGTGGTGCCCGTACATGGTGGTGTCCGTCGCCGGATGAGCAGGTGGTGGTGCTGAGCATGGGCGGCAATCTGGAAACCGCTTTTGTGCTGCCCGCCATCTACTCCAATCAGTTTCCGCCACCGTCGGATTCCGTGGACGGCTGCGTGACGGAGTACCCGGACGGGGGATGGTTTGAGTATGAACCCGCCACCGGACGGTGGCATGTCAGGGGCATCAAATCCATGGTGATCGAGGCATCAGACAGTGTCACCTACAAAACCGGTGAGTTTGTGGTGGAGGCTGACACCACGCGCATTAACAGCAAGGTGGTGATCAATGGCGGCGTCACCCAGGGCGGCGGCGCAATGAGTTCTAACGGGATCGTAGTTGATGACCATGAGCATACTGGCGTTCTGAAAGGCGGCGCTAACACGGGAGGTCCAGTATGACGTTGTATATCGGTATGAGCAGGAATGACGGGCAGGCCATTGCAGATACAGACCATCTGCGCCAGTCGGTGCGGGATATTCTGATGACGCCGCAGGGCAGCCGTCTTGCCCGCCGGGAATATGGTTCCCTGCTGTCTGCCCTGATTGACCAGCCGCAGAACCCGGCGCTGCGCCTGCAGGTTATGTCTGCTGTCTATGTGGCGCTGAGTCGTTGGGAGCCGCGTCTTACGCTGGATTCCATCACCATCAACGGCAATTTTGATGGTTCTATGGTGGTTGAGCTTACAGGACACCGCAATAACGGCGCGCCAGTTTCCCTTTCCGTACCAACAGGAGCAGACAATGCCAGTCATTGATCTTTCCCAACTACCGCCGCCGCAGATTGTGGACGTGCCGGACTTTGAAACATTGCTGGCAGAACGCAAGGCCGCCTTTGTGGCCCTCCATCCGGCTGATGAACAGGAGGCCGTTATGCGCACGTTAGCGCTGGAGTCAGAACCTGTCACCAAACTGCTGCAGGAAAATACTTACCGCGAAATCCTGCTGCGCCAGCGTATTAATGAGGCTGCCCAGGCGGTCATGGTGGCCTATTCCATGGGAAATGACCTTGAGCAACTGGCAGGTAACTGCAACGTGAGGCGCCTGACGGTAGTCCCTGCCGATAATGACGCGGTGCCGCCAGTCGCCGCAGTGATGGAAAGTGATGAAGCATTACGCCAGCGCATTCCTGCAGCATTTGAGGGGCTGTCCGTTGCAGGGCCGACGGGAGCCTATGAGTTCCACGCCAGAAGCGCCGACGGGCGCGTGGCTGATGCCAGCGCAACCAGTCCGGCACCGGCAGAGGTGGTACTTACCGTGCTGAGTCGTGAGGGTGACGGTACGGCAGGGGCTGACCTGCTGGCGGTGGTTGAGCTGGCGCTTAACAGTGAAAAGGTTCGCCCGGTGGCAGACCGCCTGACGGTGCGCAGCGCTGAAATTATTCCGTACAGCGTGGATGCGACGATCTTCCTTTATCCGGGGCCGGAGGCTGAGCCGGTGATGGCAGAAGCAAAAGCCAGCCTGCAGAGATACATCGCCAGTCAGACGCGGCTGGGACGTGATATCCGCCGCAGCGCCATTTATGCCGCGTTGCACGTAGAGGGCGTCCAGCGTGTGGAGCTGGCGTCCCCGCTGGATGATGTGGTGCTGGATAAGACGCAGGCAGCGTCCTGCACAGAGTGGAGCGTCACCAACGGGGGTACGGATGAGTAGTCTGTTGCCGCCGGGTTCGTCGCCGCTTGAACGCCGACTGGCGCAGACCTGCAGCGGGATTTCCGATCTGCAGGTTTCGCTGCGTGATTTATGGAATCCGGCAACCTGCCCGATCAGGTTCCTGCCTTATCTGGCCTGGGCGTTTTCTGTTGACCGCTGGGATGAAAGCTGGACAGAAAGCGTCAAGCGCCGCGTTGTGCAGGACGCGTTTTATATCCATCAGCACAAGGGGACAACCAGCGCCGTGCGGCGTGTGGTGGAGCCGTTCGGTTTCCTGATCCGCATCATTGAGTGGTGGCAGACCGGCGAAACGCCGGGGACGTTCCGTCTGGATATTGGCGTGCAGGAGCAGGGCATAACAGAAGAAACCTATCTGGAGCTGGAGCGCCTGATCGGTGACGCCAAACCGTGCAGCCGTCATCTGGTCGGTATGTCCATCAATCTGCAGACAGGCGGCCCGTATTTTGTGGGTGCAGCCACCTACACCGGCGAAGAAATCACGATCTACCCGTATATCAACGAAACCATTATTTCCGGCGGCACCGCTTATGAGGGCGGGGCGGTCCATGTTATTGACACGATGAGAGTGAACCCATGAGCGCAAAATTTTACACCCTGCTGACGGATATCGGCGCGGCGAAACTGGCAAGCGCCGCCGCGCTCGGTGTCCCGCTTAAAATTACCCATATGGCGGTGGGTAGCGGTGGTGGTGTGCTGCCCACACCCAACGCGCAACAGACCGCATTAGTTGCTGAGGAGCGCCGCGCAGCGCTGAATATGCTGTATATCGACCCGCAGAACAGCAGCCAGATTATTGCTGAGCAGGTAATCCCGGAAAATGAGGGCGGGTGGTGGATCCGTGAAGTCGGCCTGTTTGATGAAACCGGCGCGCTGATTGCCGTGGGAAACTGCCCGGAGAGCTACAAGCCCAAGCTAGCGGAGGGAAGCGGACGCACGCAGACCGTGCGTATGGTACTGATTACCAGCAGCACCGATAACATCACCCTGAAAATTGACCCTGCAGTGGTTCTGGCAACCCGCAAATATGTGGATGACAAGGTGCTGGAGCTTAAGGTGTATGTGGATGACCTGATGGCAAAACATCTTGCTGCTGCAGATCCACATACGCAATATGCGCCAAAAGCCAGTCCAACATTCACTGGCATGCCAAAAGCACCGACGGCAGCGGCAGGCAATAATTCCACGCAACTTGCTAACACGGCTTTTGTGCAGGCGGCAATTGCTGCACTGGTGGCATCCTCTCCAGCTGCACTCGATACGCTTAACGAACTGGCGGCGGCGTTGGGAAACGATCCTAATTTTGCCGCCACCATGACAAATGCGCTTGCCGGAAAGATGGACAAGGCAGCCAATGGAAAAGACATTGCTGATGTTTCAGTGTTTCTCAAAAACCTTGGTCTGGGAGAAACGATAAATAAAGCCTCCGGAGCTATGCAGAAATCGGCTAATGGTTCTGATATTTCTGATATATCAGCCTTCCGAAATGCGCTCCGGTTAGGGACCGCTGCAACACGAGATGTTGGAGGGGATAATGCCTCGAAGTTACTGGATTTAGACAGTTTCAGGTCAATGATGTCAGGTAATGGCTATATCTACATTCCAAGCATTGCGACGACAGGAAACCCAGTGAAACTTATGTTGCAGTGGGGAACAGTGGCAACACAAAAGGGAGCTGATGCTGGATATGCCTTACCATTTGCTTTTCCCTATGCAGGCTTATTTGCGACCGGAAACCGTGGAACATCTGGCTACAATGCCGCGATGAACGTGCGTATTGCGAGCAGAACGCACATCAGCGTTCAGAACTGGGCGCCATCCAGTGAGGGTACGGAAGATTGTTGTTTTATCGCGCTGGGGTATTAAGAATGAATAAATTTTATAAAGGATCTTTCTATCCGGAAGCTCTGAAAGATGTATATATCAGCGCTGGCTCATGGCCTGAAAACGGCGTTGATGTTGATGATGAAACAATGGCAATTTACACGGGTGTAGCACCAAAAGGTAAAACTCTGGGGGCTGATAAAGACGGTAATCCTACATGGTTGGATATTCCTCCCCCGAGCCATGAAGAGTTCATCCGGATAGCAGAAAACGAACAGAAGAAGCTACTGGCCCATGCTGATGCTGTAATGCTCGACTGGCGGACAGAGTTGATGCTGGGTGAAATCAGCGACGCCAACAAAGCTAAACTATCGGCGTGGATGGCTTATAAAAAAGAGGTTAGGGTGGTTGATGTGACAACCGACCCTGGGCATGTTAACTGGCCTGTCCCCCCGGAGGTGTAGGCCAGTCAGGTTTTACGGTATCAACCCGCATCAAATCGAGCCTGTAATCCTGCCATACAATCAAAGCGGCGGCTTCTTCTTCCGTCGCTTTGCCCCTTTCAACAGCGTACTGTCGCCAGGATATTTCAGTATCAGCAATTGATTTTAGTACCTGTCGCTGCTGCTCGGCGCGTTCCTGCCGCTCATCTTTAGTTAATTCAGGGTACGGCGCCAGAACAGGAAAACCATTATCATCGGGCTGAATCCGACCATTAATTTGGCTGTCTAAAATTCGCTGGCCTTCGTCGTCGCTGATATGCACAAAACTCCCCGGGATTTTGTCATCGGGAGTGTTATCACCATAAAATCCGTTATTCAACGCACAATACTTCATACAGCCCCCTTACCGATTGCGATATAAGAAAAGGTGGTAGCGATACCCAAAGATTTAGAGTCTGCAGAAAAAATTCTGGCCCCCGCTGCCGTGCTATTTGATAAATCCCACCCGACAGCATTCACCCCTTCAGGACCTGAAGAAATATCTGAAGGTGCAACCAGATATGGAGTGCCAACAAAAGCATGTGGAAACTGAACATTGCCTATACCGTTACTACCTGTAGAACCTCGCCCCCATACAAATTGAAAATCCCCTAGCTGGAAAAAACCAGACTCAGAAACGCTTTCTCGCAGACCAACGTTTATGAGGCTCTTAACGATCGAATATAATTAATTTATTTTTAAGTACGGCCAAGTCCGGAGAGGAATTACGTCCGAAAGCACCTGAATGTACCCGGCTGTAGTAATAATGAGAGCTTTTTTTAAAGTAATTACCTACTTCTTTATAACTAACTCGTACTTTTCCACCAATTATAAATTCCAAACCAATGAACCTGCGCTGGTAATCTTGAGAGTCGGGGAGTTTTTTAACACTTAAATGCTCAAGGATTTGATATTGAATCAACAAATCTGAAAATGCTCCATCGTCACAAACTCCTGGTAAACAATTTAGGAAAAGAATTACTAATTCATCCATAGATAACTGTGCTCGCAAGATACGAGCATGTCTTTTCTTTTCTTCTTCTGAATAATTAGAATCATGAATCATCTTTAATATTCTGTAAAGATTTCTAAAATAATGACCAAAAATTCCATTGTGATTGACATTGTAATCTGTATAAAAGACTTTAGCCTTGCTTTCCTTTATTGTCATCTTTAGCTTGTATATATGCTTAGGGTATAATACGTTTTCATTTTTCTTAAGAAACTCTGTGAAGCTAGCTCTTGCTGTAGCTCCTTCAAAATTTAAGTTCTCAATAATATTATTTTGCAAATTTAATAAATTAAAAAAAGATGACTCGAAGTTTTGTTTGATTGTTTCTCTATTTTGTTTTATTTGCATGCTGATTGTAATAGTTAAAACTATAAATCCCACAGCACCGATGACAGGATTGGATATACCACCAAAAAAATCCCCAAACGTACCAAGTTCACTAATCTTTGTTGATGTAAAAGTTTTTTTATCGCTACCATTGAATAAAGACTGCCATGCAACATACCCTACATAACAAACCGGCCCAAGTATTGTCATGTAAAGAATGCAAAAAAGAATGATGTTTTTTCCCTTGATTAGGGTTTGAATAATAAAGGAAAAAAACTCTGTGATAAGATAAAAAGGTTCGCTAATTACAATTGCATCTCGAAGATCTGAAGCTTTGTTCTTAAATGATTCAAATAAAGAAAAACTCCTTCCTTTTATTTCCTTCCACAGTTCATGGCTTCGATTTTTTATTGGTTTTAGCATTTTACTTTCAACTATAGAGAGTTAAGGTTGTTGATTTTAAGGTAATGATTATATGCTCATTGGTTATGTAAGGGTATCAACAAATGACCAAAACACTGCATTGCAGCGAAACGCGCTTGAGTGCGCAGGATGTGAGCTGATTTTTGAAGATAAAATGAGCGGTAAAACGTCAGATCGTCCAGGGTTAAAAAAGCTGCTTAAAACCCTGTCGCCGGGGGACACGCTGGTTGTCTGGAAGCTTGATCGACTTGGGCGCAGTATGCGGCATCTGGTGGTTCTCGTTGAGGAGTTGCGGCAGCGGGCTGTTAATTTCCGCAGTTTGACGGATAGCATTGATACCTCGACACCCATGGGGCGCTTTTTTTTCCACATCATGGGCGCCCTGGCTGAAATGGAACGTGAACTGATTGTGGAAAGAACCCGTGCGGGATTGGCTGCAGCAAGGGCGCAAGGGAGAATCGGCGGGCGCCGTCCAAAGTTGTCGCCGGAACAATGGGCGCAGGCAGGGCGGCTACTGGCTGCAGGTGAAACACGTCAGTGCGTAGCTCTGCTTTTCGATGTGGGTATTTCCACGCTGTATAAGAAATTTCCAGCCAGCCAGGCTGAAAACCCTTTATTGTGTCAGTGATGGCACAGGGATAAACGCGTGCGCCGCGTGCGTATCAACCAGAACATAAGGCATCCATGTCAACCGGAGATAATGCCTTATGGCTCAGGATTACCACCACGGGGTGCGAGTTGTTGAAGTCAACGACGGCACCCGATCCATTACCACGGTGAGCACCGCCATCGTGGGCATGGTCTGCACCGGCGATGATGCTGATGCGTCCGTATTCCCTCTCAATAAACCGGTTCTGCTGACGGATGTGCTGGAGGCCAGCGGTAAAGCAGGCGAGTCCGGCACGCTGGCCCGTTCGCTGGATGCGATTGCTGACCAGTCAAAACCCGTGACGGTTGTTGTGCGCGTGGCGCAGGGCGAAACCGAAGCGGAAACCACCTCCAATATTATCGGTGGCGTCACTTCCGACGGTAAAAAAACGGGGATGAAAGCGCTGCTTTCTTCGCAGTCGCAGCTGAAAGTTAAGCCGCGTATTCTCGGTGTGCCGGGGCATGACACGAAGGCGGTAGCCACTGAGCTGATGAGTATTGCGCAAAGCCTGCGCGGGTTTGCCTACCTGTCTGCCTATGGCTGTAAGACGGTGGAGGAAGCCATTGCTTACCGGGACAATTTCAGCCAGCGAGAAGGGATGCTGATCTGGCCTGATTTCATCAACTTTGACACCGTGCTAAAAGCCGATGCGACGGCTTACGCCTCTGCACGTGCGCTCGGTTTGCGCGCCAAAATCGACGAACAGACCGGATGGCACAAAACCCTGTCCAACGTGGGGGTGAATGGCGTCACCGGTATTTCCGCTGATGTGTTCTGGGATCTGCAGGACCCGGCAACGGAGGCTGGACTGCTGAACCAGAATGACGTCACCACGCTGATCTGCAAAGACGGATTCCGCTTCTGGGGTTCCCGCTGCCTCAGTGACGATCCATTGTTTGCGTTTGAGAACTACACCCGCACGGCGCAGGTGCTGGCTGACACGATTGCAGAGGGGCATATGTGGGCGGTGGATAAGCCACTGAATCCGTCACTGGCCCGCGACATTATCGAAGGTATTCGCGCCAAATTACGCAGCCTGGTGAATCAGGGATACCTCATCGGGGCTGACTGCTGGCTGGATGAGTCAGTGAACGATAAAGACTCCCTGAAAGCCGGGAAGCTCACCATCGACTACGACTACACGCCTGTGCCGCCGCTTGAAAATCTGATGCTGCGCCAGCGCATCACCGATCGCTACCTGGTCGATTTTGCCAGCCGTGTCAGTGCATAAGGGGGATACATGGCATTACCACGCAAGTTAAAACACCTGAACCTGTTCAACGACGGGAACAACTGGCAGGGGATCGTTGAGTCCCTGACTCTGCCGAAATTCACCCGCAAGTTTGAGAAGTATCGCGGCGGCGGTATGCCGGGCGCGGTGGATGTGGATATGGGGCTGGATGACGGCGCACTGGACACGGAATTTTCAATCGGCGGCACCGAACTGTTGTTATTCAAGCAGATGGGCAAGGCAACCGTTGACGGCATCCAGCTGCGTTTCACCGGCTCTATTCAGCGTGACGATACCGGCGAAGTGCAGGCCATTGAGCTGGTTGTGCGCGGGCGTCATAAAGAAGTGGATTCCGGCGAGTGGAAAACCGGCGAGAGCAGCAGCACCAAGGTCAGCAGCACCAACAGCTACGCGAAGCTGACCATTAACGGTGAGGTGCTCTATGAGGTTGATCTGGTCAACATGATTGAAATTGTTGACGGCGTGGACCTGATGGAAGCACACCGTAACGCCCTTGGCCTCTGATTTAACTTAACGGCGCGGTGATCCGCGCCAGTATCTGATTAACAGGAAACGAACATGAGCGACAAGCTGACTGAAAAAACCGTGCAACTGGATACGCCCATCATGCGCGGTAAAACCCAAATCACCGAAATTGTGCTGCGTAAGCCTCAGTCCGGTGCGCTGCGCGGCACCCGCCTGCAGGCCATTATGGATATGGACGTGGGGGCTATGATGACAGTGATCCCGCGTATCTCCACTCCGACGCTGACCGCACAGGAAATGGCAGAACTGGACCCCGCCGATCTCACCTCGCTGTCGGTAGAGGTGGTCACTTTTTTGTTGAAGAAGTCGGTACTTGCCGGTTTACCGACAGCCTGACGGTAGATGATTTGGTGGCAGATATTGCCACCATTTTTCACTGGCCGCCCTCTGTCACTGACGTTATGCCGCTGACCGAAGTGCTGGAATGGCGGTATAAAGCGATTCAGAGAAGCGGGGCCAGCGATGAGTGACAATAACCTGCGTCTGCAGGTGATTCTGAATGCGGTTGACAAGCTCACCCGTCCATTTCGATCCGCGCAGGCCAGCTCAAAAGAGCTGGCTGCCGCTATTCAGCAAAGCCGTGCCCGGCTGAAAGAGTTAGATTCTCAGGCGGGCAGAATTGATGGCTTCCGTAAGGCCAGCGCGCAGCTGGCAGTCACAGGTAACAGCCTTAAAGCCGCCCGCGAAGAAGCGGCAAAACTCGCCATGCAGTTTACTGCGACCAACCGCCCGACGGCTGCACAGGTTAGGCTGCTTGAGCAGGCTAAAAATCGCGTCACCGATTTACAGGGAAAATATAACGGGCTGCGTCAGTCAGTGCAGCGTCAGCGCCTTGCGCTGAATGAGGCAGGGCTTGATACAAAGAAACTGAGCAGCGCACAGCGTGAGTTACGGCAGAACGCCGATGAAACCCGACTGGCACTGGAGCGACAGCAAAAATCCCTGAAACGCCTGGGTGAACAGCAGGCGAGAATGAATGCGGTTCGTGATCAGTATTCGCGCCGTCTGGAGGTTCGGGATCGCATTGCCGGAGCCGGGGCCACCACCACGGCAGCGGGGCTGGCAATGGGTGCGCCGGTTATGGCTGCAGTGAAAAGCTACGCCAGCATGGAAGATGCCATGAAAGGCGTGGCAAAGCAGGTAAACGGGCTGCGGGACGATAACGGCAACCGTACAAAACAGTTTTATGACATGCAGGATGCCATCAAAGCTGCCAGTGAGCAGCTGCCGATGGAGAACGGCGCGATTGACTACGCGGCACTGGTTGAGGGGGGCGCCCGCATGGGCGTGACCAATCAGGATGATCCCTTTGAGGACCAGAAGCGCGATTTACTGGCCTTTGCCTCAACTGCAGCGAAAGCAGCAACCGCTTTTGAACTGCCTGCAGATGAGCTGGCGGAGGGGTTAGGGAAAATTGCGCAGCTGTATAAAGTACCGACGCGCAATATTGAGCAGCTGGGCGATGCGCTGAACTACCTGGACGATAATGCCATGTCAAAGGGCGGGGATATTATCAACGTCCTGCAGCGCATGGGCGGCGTGGCTGACCGCCTCGACTTCCGCAAAGCGGCGGCGCTGGGTTCAACCTTCCTTTCTCTGGGCGCGGCACCTGAAATTGCCGCCAGTGCTTCAAATGCCATGGTGCGTGAACTTTCCATTGCCACCATGCAAAGCAAACGCTTTTTTGAAGGTATGGACCTGCTGAAACTCAATCCAGAAGAGATTGAAAAGCAGATGACCACGGATGCCATGGGCACTATTCAGCGCGTACTGGAGAAGGTCAACAAGCTGCCGCAGGATAAGCGCCTGTCTGCAATGACGATGATTTTTGGCAAAGAGTTTGGCGATGATGCCGCAAAACTGGCAAACAACCTGCCGGAGCTGCAGCGCCAGCTGAAACTCACTGCAGGCAGCGATGCTAATGGCTCCATGCAGAAAGAATCCGACATCAACAAGGATTCATTGTCTGCGCAGTGGTTGCTGGTTAAGACGGGCGCGCAGAACGCTTTCAGTAGCCTGGGGGAAACGCTGCGCCAGCCGCTGATGGATATCATGAGCATGGTTAAAGGCGTGACCGGGGCGCTTCGGCGCTGGGTTGAGCAGAATCCCGTGCTGGCTGGCACGCTGATGAAAGTGGCAGCGGCGACGGCGGCGATCACAGTCGGGCTGGGTACGCTGGCGGTGGCGGTGGCTGCTGTGCTGGGGCCGATTGCGGTGATCCGGTTCGCGCTGTCGATGCTGTCGGTTAAGGTTTTACCTTCCACCGCAGCTGCAGCGACACGCACGGGCGGGGTGCTGCGTTTACTGGCTTCTGGTCCGCTGGCGTTACTCCGTGTGGCGCTGTTCACCGTGGGGAGTTTGCTTGGGGCGTTGCTGAGTCCGATCGGTCTTGTTGTAGCTGCGCTGGCTGGGGGGGCACTGGTGGTCTGGAAATACTGGCAACCTATCAGCGCCTTTCTGGGCGGAGTAGTAGAGGGGTTCAAAGCGGCGGCAGCGCCTATCCTGTCAGCTTTTTCCCCGTTAATGCCCATTTTTCAATGGGTAGGGGATAAGGTCCGGGAGTTGTGGGGCTGGTTTACTAATTTGCTGACGCCGGTCAAATCGACGGCGGCAGAGCTGCAGAGTGCGGCATCAATGGTGCGTTTGTTCGGTGAAATGCTGGCGGAAGGGCTGAACATGGCGCTGCATCCGCTGGAGTCTCTGAAATCAGGCGTGGTCTGGTTGCTGGAAAAGCTGGGCCTGGTCAATAAGGAGGCCGCCAGCGCCAGGTTGCCAAATCAGACGCCAGCCACGGTAAGCGGTAACGGCAGTGTGATGTTACCGCCCGGCGGGTTCCCGGCTTACGCGGGGATGTATGATACCGGCGGAAACATCCCTCGCGGGCAGTTTGGCATTGTGGGGGAGAACGGGCCGGAGATTGTAAACGGCCCGGTAAACGTAACCAGCAGGCGACGCACAGCGGCGCTGGCCTCGGTGGTTGCAGGAATGATGGGGGCCGCTGTGGCGCCGGTCGATGCTCCACCGCTACATCCGTTTAGCCTGCCGGTAAAATCTGGCGCAACGATGATGGGCCAGGCCGCCAGCGCGCAGCCGGTTTTCCATGTGGACGCGCCGACGCAGATCATTATCCAGGCACAGCCAGGACAGAATGCGCAGGATATTGCGCGAGAGGTGGCGCGCCAACTCGATGAGCGGGACCGCCGGATCAGGGCGAAGGCCCGGAGTAACTACAGCGATCAGGGGGGCTATGACTCATGATGATGGTGCTGGGATTATTTGTTTTCGAGCTGCGCACGGTCCCTTATCAGGAGCTGCAGTATCAGCGCAGCTGGCGCCATGCGACAAACAGCCGCGTAAACCGCCGCGCCACCACGCAATTTCTGGGGCCGGATAATGACACGCTGACGCTATCCGGGGTGCTGTTGCCAGAAATTACCGGCGGCAGGCTGTCCATGCTGGCGCTGGAACAGATGGCGGAGCTGGGCAAGGCGTGGCCCCTGATCGAGGGCAGTGGCACGATTTATGGCATGTACGTGATTGAGGGGCTGAACCAGACGAAAGCAGAGTTTTTCCGTGATGGGATGCCGCGCCGGATTGAGTTTTCATTGTCGCTGAAAAGGGTGGATGAATCACTGTCTGAAATGTTTGGCAGCCTGAGCGATCAACTAGGCATCCTGCAGGATTCGGCAACGTCAGCGATTGGCAGTATCAGCGGAACAGTGGGAGGGCTGCTGTCATGAATTTAGATTCAGCGCTGCTGAATACCGGCAGAAAAACGCCTGCATTCAGCGTCACGATTGAGGGGAAGGATATTACAACGGTGCTGGATAAGCGCCTTATGAGCCTGACCCTGACCGATAACCGGGGATTTGAGGCTGACCAGCTTGATCTGGAGCTGGACGACGCGGACGGCCTGATTGTGCTGCCGCGCCGTGGGGCGGTGATAACGGTAGCACTGGGCTGGAAAGGGCAGCCATTGTTTCCAAAGGGCGGCTATACCGTTGATGAGATTGAGCACAGCGGCGCGCCTGACCGTCTGACCATCCGTGCCCGCAGCGCTGACTTCCGGGAAACCCTGAATACCCGGCGTGAAAAGTCATGGCACCAGACAACCGTGGGGGAAGTCGTTAAGGAGATAGCCGGGCGCCACAACCTGAAAATGGCGCTGGGTAAAGACCTGACCGACAAAGCGATCGATCACATCGACCAGACAAACGAGAGCGACGCCAGTTTTCTGATGCGGCTGGCGCGGCAGTATGGCGCCATTGCATCTGTGAAGGATGGCAATCTGCTTTTTCTCCGGCAGGGCCAGGGCAAAACTGCCAGTGGTAAAGCGCTGCCGGTTATCACGATTACCCGTAAAGATGGCGATGGCCACCGCTTCACCCTGGCTGATCGTGGCGCCTATACCGGCGTTATTGCCAGCTGGCTGCATACGCGGGAACCGGTAAAAAAAGAAGCGGTAAAGGTAAAGCGGAAGCGGAAAACTACAACGACAAAAACGGCGGAGGAGAAACAGGGAGATTACCTCGTCGGTACGGATGAAAACGTGCTGGTTCTTAATCGTACCTACGCCAACCGGAGCAATGCAGAGCGCGCAGCAAAAATGCAGTGGGAACGTCTGCAGCGTGGGGTTGCTTCATTTTCCCTGCAGCTCGCTGAGGGACGGGCTGATCTCTATACGGAAATGCCGGTGAAGGTGACGGGGTTTAAGCAGCCGATCGATGATGCAGAATGGACCATTACCACCCTGACGCATTCTGTCAGCCCGGATAATGGATTTACGACCAGCATGGAGCTTGAAGTAAAGATTGATGAGTTCGCAATGGAATGATTAGTTCCAAATTGCGAACAATAATGTATCATTATTGCGAACTGGTTAATAATGAGGGCTGATTATTATGATGAATTGTCCTATGTGCGGGCAGGCTGCGCATACACGCAGTAGCTTTCAGGTTTCCAGTGAGACCAAAGAACGATACAACCAGTGCACCAATATTGAGTGCGGGCATACGTTCGTAACGCATGAGACTTTTGTTCGGTCAGTGTGCCGCCCGCAAAAAATCAGCGCAGCACCACCTCATCCAAAGGGAGGGCAGGAACAATTTTCATACTAAAAATGCTGTGACATCGACCTTATGCCTAGCCCAAATTGGTAGGCTAGGTCATAAAAACTTCAATATGTATAGACCGTAATTAGTCAATCTTCAGAACTTTTAACAACTATTCCTTCTTCACGCATCTTAGCAATGAAAGGAATTCCATCATCAATAAGGTGGCTTCCATCATCCATCTTTTGTCCGTACTCATCTGCAGCGTAAATCGCTTCGCCTATCTCTTCACGATGAAACTGTAAGCATGCTCTTCCTATCCCTAATCCTTTGCATTTGGCGAGGTCAAGATTAGTGATGTAGTAATAATCCCGTGAATATCTATCCATTTCAACCAAGGTTAAACTAATGCTGCCCATCCTTTCTCCATCTAACCGTACTTCAATGCACTCATCATCAAGATTGATCTGATAGGTTTGCCCATCAGCGGCCATAAAATTTTTTGTTGTCATAACATCTTCCAGATAAAAACGTTTAAAAGCGTACTTATGCTATCCAATAAAAATTATCATGAGTAACAGCCTATTGACACTGCTAGAACTGGTACTTGCCTTTAAGATGAGTCGGTAAATGAGGGGATCTCAACCGATTGGTCAAAGGTGGTGAGCAATCTTAGGGATGTAGAGGGGCTGTCTTACTTCGGATAGATAGAAATACCTAAATTTTTGCCGCCATTTTGTCGCCATCTGGCTTTAAGGTGCTTCGTAAGCAACTGATTAGAAAAGGCATGAATTTCAGGCAACAAAAAACCCATCAACCTTGAACCAAAACGGCGGGGTTGATGGGCTCCACAAATTGGGGACATCAAAGAAAAGCAGTGGCAATAGTTATGACTGACACCTTGAAGAAAAGTTCTGCTTATCTGCAAAAAAATTTCATAAATGGGTAAATTTTTAACCGAGGCCAGGCCAGACGATGACGATCAGTGTCCCCGCCAGCGTCAGTAAGACGTTGGCAATAGCATAGGTGCCTGCATAACCTAAAGCAGGGATGTTGCTGCGCGCGGTGTCGCTGATGATTTCCATCGCCGGTGCACAGGTTCGTGCGCCCATCATGGCGCCAAACAGCAGGGCGCGGTTCATGCGCAATACGTAAGCGCCGAACAGGAAACAGATAACCACCGGCACCAGGCTGACAATCAGGCCCGCTATTAGCATTTGTCCGCCGACTGCGCCGAGGCCGTTGCCAATACCGCTGCCTGCGCTTAAGCCGACGCCCGCCATAAAGACCATCAGGCCAAACTCTTTCACCATGTTCAGCGCACCCTGTGGGATGTAGCCAAACGTCGGGTGGTTGGCGCGCAGGAAGCCAAGCATAATACCGGCAAACAGCAGGCCAGCTGCGTTTCCGATGCCAAAGCTGAAATTACTGAACTGGAAGGTGATCATCCCAATCATCAGGCCGATGATAAAGAAAGCGCAGAAGGCCAGCAGGTCGGTGACCTGGCTGTGAATTGAAATAAAGCCGATACGGTCTGCAATGGTCTTTACGCGGCGGGCATCGCCGCTGACCTGCAACACATCACCTTTATTGAGCACGACGTTGTCATCAATCGGCATTTCAATCTGGCTACGGATCACGCGGTTAAGGAAGCAGCCGTGATCGGTCAGTTTTAACTGCGCCAGACGACGACCGACGGCATTGTGGTTTTTCACCACAATCTCTTCGGTGACGATGCGCATATCGAGCAGGTCGCGATCGAACACCTCTTTGCCGTTACGGAAGCTGGGGTCGAGGCGGGCATGTGCATCCGGGTAGCCCACTAAGGCAATTTCATCGCCCATCTGCAGTACTGCGTCGCCGTCCGGGTTAGCCAGAATGCCGTTGCGACGGATACGCTCGATATAACAACCGGTCTGGCGATAGATACCCAGCTCACGCAGATTTTTACCATCAGCCCAGGCAACCAGTTCCGGACCGACACGATAGGCGCGGATCACAGGCAGATAGACCTTACGGTTGGCGTCGGTGTCGAGGCCACGTTCACGGGCGATTTGTTGGGCGCTGGTTTGCAAATCCTGATGCTGCAGTTTTGGCAGGTAGCGTGCGCCGACAATCAGGCTGACCAGTCCGATCAGATAAGTCAGTGCGTAACCGAGGCTCAGGTTATCAAGAGCCGTTGACAGCTGTGTTCCTGTCATCCCTGAATGGCGCAATGTGTCACCCGCGCCGACCAGCACCGGCGTGGAGGTCATTGACCCCGCCAGCATGCCGGCAGTCAGGCCGATGTCCCAGCCAAATAGCCTACCCAGTCCCAGGGCGATCAGCATTGCGCTGCCGACCATGACCAGAGCAAGCATTAGGTAATTTTTCCCATCGCGAAAAAAAATCGAAAAAAAGTTGGGACCAGCTTCGACGCCGACGCAAAAAATAAACAGCATAAAGCCGAGATTTAAAGCATCAGTGTTAATACTAAAGTGCTGCTGGCCTAATAATAGGGAGACTACTAAAACGCCAATGGAATTACCGAGTTGGACTGTACCCAGGCGTAATTTCCCCAGACACAGTCCCAGCGCCAGGACCACAAATAATAACAGGATGTAATTCCCATTTAACAAATCTGCGACGTTTATATTCACGGAGGCTAACTTCTTGTTTACTAGTAAGCTATTGAAAGAAATGGCAATTTACGCTAATGTTTTTGCCAGAAATTAAGGGGCGACAGCATCGTACACAGCCCCGAATAAAGCAGCATGACAATATATGCGGCTAGTTTAATCTCATTACGTTTCAACGGCTATAAGAATCGTGTGAGTGTGTTTTTGGCATGGAATGCCGAACGACTTTATCTGACTGGACGCCTTTGGGCGAAAAGAGTGTTCGATAGAGAGTGTCAGGAGGAACGATTGAAACATAGACAAGGTTGGGCGGGTGCGATCTGCTGCTTTGTGCTTTTTATTGTGGTGTGTCTTTCATTGACGCTGAACGTGAAAGGAGCATTTAAGGCGGCTGGGCATCCTGAGGTTGGGTTGTTGTTTTTTATATTGCCAGGAGCAGCGGCCAGCTTTTTTTCCCATCGTCGTGAGGTGCTTAGACCTCTTCTCGGTGCAATGCTGGCGGCACCGTGTTGTTTGTTATTGATGCGATTTGTGTTTATGCCTACGCGTTCGCTGTGGCAAGAGCTGGCATGGTTGTTTAGTGCGGTGTTTTGGTGCGCGCTTGGCGCATTGTGTTTTCTGTTTATCAGCAGCCTGTTTAATCAGCATCAGCAGCGGAAAAAACACTGATTACGCCCTCCAGTGGAGGGCGTAGAGACGGCAATCAGGCGAACAGATTCACATTCTCTTTTGCCCATGCTTCGAAATCCGTGCAGCCGCCGATGTGTTTCTGATCGACAAAAATCTGCGGTACGGTCTCTACCGGCTTACCAACCGTCTTTTCCAGATCGGCTTTTGAGATCCCTTCGGCATGAATATCAATGTAGCGGAAGTTAAAATCTTCATGCTCATTGCTTAATTTTTCTGCCAATTCTTTTGCGCGCACGCAATACGGGCACCCTGGGCGACCAAAAATAACAGCAAACATCTCACTCTCCTCGAACTTATCAGGCCAGATGGCGAATGACTGTATGATGCCGCGATTTATGTCGGATGGAAAGTAGGTTCGGCCTGTTGCTTTGATACATCTACGCTATATCTGTTAAACATGAGAACTCGGAACGTTTTATACTACGAGCCACTTCGCCGGGAGGCCACGTATGCGCACTGTGGGTGTGTTACCTAAAAGCATATTGATTCTGGAAACGATCGGTATGGTGTCGTTAGCGCTGGCGCTATTGTCGCTTAACGATTACCTCACCTTACCCGCGCCGCTTAACAGTCCATTGGCCTGTGTGGTGATGATTTTTCTGGGGGTTTTGTTGATGCTTCCCGCCGCTGTGTTTTTAATGTGGCGCATTGCGCAACTGTTGGCGCCGCAGCTGATGTCGCGAACATCCAGCGTATCTTCCCGTTCAGCCAGAGAAAAAAGAGATGACTCCAACCATTGATTTACTTCGCAGCCACCGTTCTATTCGCCATTTCACCGAGGCGTCGATTTCGGATGCGCAGCGCGAGGCGATTATAGCTGCCGCGCAAGGCACCTCGAGCTCCAGTTTTTTACAGTGCAGCACGATTATTCGGGTGACGGATAAGGCCCTGCGAGAGTCGCTGGTGACGCTGTCGGGTGGGCAGCCGCACGTGGCGAAGGCTGCCGAATTCTGGGTGTTCTGCGCCGATTTTAACCGTCATTTACAGATTTGCCCTGACGCACAGCTGGGACTGGCAGAACAACTGCTGCTTGGCGTGGTTGATACGGCGATGATGGCGCAAAATGCGCTGACGGCTGCAGAGTCGCTGGGGCTTGGCGGTGTATATATTGGCGGACTGCGCAACAATATTGCGTCGGTAACTGAGTTACTGAAACTGCCGCAGCATGTTCTGCCGCTGTTTGGTCTGTGTCTCGGTTGGCCTGCAGATAATCCCGATATCAAGCCACGGCTGCCTGCGGCCATTGTGGTGCATGAAAATCAATACCAGCCGCTCGATAAGGACGCCCTGGCTCACTATGATGAACAGCTTGCGCAGTATTATCTGACCCGTGGCAGCAACACGCGTCGTGATACCTGGAGCGATCATATTCGCCGCACCATCATCAAAGAAAATCGCCCCTTTATTCTGGAATATTTGCACAAACAGGGATGGGCTACGCGCTAAAGATTTTAACCCGGTGTATGATACGCCGGCTTTCAGCAGGTCTTTCAGAGAGGTGCAGGGTGAAAATTGCCATTTTGTCCCGGGACGGAACGCTCTATTCTTGTAAGCGCCTGCGTGAAGCGGCGATGCAGCGCGGTCACCTGGTTGAAATTATCGATCCCCTTTCCTGTTATATGAACATTAGTCCGGCGGCGTCTTCGATTCATTACAAGGGCCGCCAGCTCCCTCATTTTGATGCGGTCATCCCACGAATCGGCTCGGCGATTACCTTTTACGGTACGGCGGCGTTGCGCCAGTTCGAGATGTTAGGGAGTTATCCATTGAATGAGTCGGTGGCGATCACCCGTGCGCGCGATAAGCTGCGCTCATTGCAACTGCTGGCACGTCAGGGAATCGATCTCCCGATTACCGGAATCGCGCACTCACCGGACGATACCAGCGACATGATTGATATGGTCGGCGGCGCACCGTTGGTGGTGAAACTGGTAGAAGGCACGCAGGGTATCGGTGTGGTGCTGGCCGAAACGCGTCAGGCCGCGGAGAGCGTCGTGGATGCATTTCGAGGGCTGAACGCACATATCCTGGTGCAGGAATATATTAAAGAGGCCAAAGGGCGGGATATTCGCTGTTTTGTCGTAGGGGACGAGGTGGTGGCCGCGATTGAGCGTCGGGCTAAAGAGGGCGATTTTCGTTCTAATCTCCATCGCGGTGGCGTGGCCAGTATTGCCAATATTACGACGCGTGAAAGGGACATCGCGATAAAAGCCGCCCGAACCATGGGCCTGGATGTGGCTGGCGTTGATATTTTGCGCGCAGACCGCGGGCCGCTGGTCATGGAAGTTAACGCTTCTCCGGGGCTTGAAGGCGTGGAGAAAACCACGGGGGTTGATATTGCCGGACGGATGATCCAGTGGATCGAACGTCATGCAACTCCGGAATTTTGTCTTAAAATCGGCGGCTGAACGCAATATCGATGGCGATCGTGGTATGACGCGGTCTTTTTGCGTAAGCTGTGCCGGTAATTTTTTCATCGAAAGAGGTCGCACATTATTATGACATCACTGGTCGTTCCCACTCTGGATACGTTGCGTCAATGGCTCGACGACCTGGGCATGAGTTTTTTTGAATGCGATACCTGTCAGGCGCTGCATTTACCTCATATGCAAAACTTTGACGGCATCTTTGATGCGAAAATTGATTTGGTGGATAACGTCATTCTGTTCTCTGCGATGGCGGAAGTCAGGCCATCGGCGTTGCTGCCGTTGGCCGCCGATCTGTCATCCATTAATGCCAGTTCGCTGACGGTGAAAGCCTTTCTGGACATGCAGGATGATAATCTGCCAAAGCTGGTGGTTTGCCAGTCTTTATACGTTGTGCCGGGCGTCACGTTTGAGCAGTTCGAATGTTTTGTTCGCCAGAGCGAAGAGCAGATATCCATGGTGATCCTTGAGGCCGGGGCGCATCAACTGTTATTTAACGCTGAAGAAGATGTGCAAAACAGCGGTACTGAGACCCATTTCCTCCATTAATATTTCCTGAGCAATGATGCCAAAAGCGCAGCCGCTGCCAGAGCGGTTGCGTATTACCCTATTTTTATTCTGCATTTAACCTTTTATTAAAGAATTATTCACCTAACTTCCACGCCTTCTGCCTTATGTCATAGATAAATCCTGCATAAAAAATTGATAAAAGACGTTTTTTTAACTGGGCTATATCCTCGAATCCTGGCTAAAGTTATTCTGGCGAGGCTTATAAACGTCATCCTTCAATGAACCCTTTATGGGCTGCATGCGACCGCAATGCATGTTGAATGATTCCGCGATTATCAGCGAGCCATAGCGGCACAGGGGAAGCCTCTTTTCTTATTTGTGCTGAATGAAAGAATATGCACGTTTCTTGCATATCATAGAGTGTGAATTTTTTGTTCGTTTGTTAACGAACTTTCAGAAGGAAAGAGATTATGACCGCCTTAAATAAAAAATGGTTATCAGGCCTGGTTGCGGGTGCTCTGATATCCCTCTCTGCCGGCACGCTCGCTGCTGAACAAAAAACGCTGCATATTTATAACTGGTCTGATTATATCGCCCCCGACACGGTGGCTAATTTTGAAAAAGAGACCGGCATTAAAGTGGTTTATGATGTGTTCGACTCCAATGAAGTACTGGAAGGTAAGCTCATGGCGGGTAGCACTGGCTTTGACCTTGTCGTTCCTTCCGCCAGCTTCCTTGAGCGTCAGCTTACTGCGGGTGTTTTCCAACCGCTGGATAAAAGTAAACTGCCAGACTGGAAAAACCTCGATCCCGAATTGCTGAAGCTGGTGGCGAAACACGATCCAGACAACAAGTTTGCGATGCCGTATATGTGGGCAACCACCGGTATTGGCTACAACGTGGATAAAGTGAAGGCGGTGCTGGGCGCGGATGCGCCGGTCGACAGTTGGGATCTGATCCTGAAGCCGGAAAATTTGGAAAAACTCAAAAGCTGCGGCGTCTCGTTCCTTGATGCCCCCGAAGAAGTGTTTGCCACCGTGCTGAATTACTTGGGTAAAGACCCCAACAGTACCAAAGCGGACGATTACACCGGACCGGCAACCGATCTGCTGTTGAAGCTGCGTCCGAATATTCGTTATTTCCACTCTTCTCAATACATTAACGATCTGGCAAACGGTGATAGCTGCGTGGCAATTGGTTGGGCAGGGGACGTATGGCAGGCCGCTAATCGCGCGAAAGAAGCGAAAAATGGCGTCAATATTTCCTTCTCAATTCCAAAAGAAGGGGCGATGGCGTTCTTCGATGTTTTCGCCATGCCTGCGGATGCTAAAAATAAAGACGAAGCGTATCAGTTCCTCAACTATCTGCTGCGCCCGGATGTGATTGCCCATATTTCCGACCACGTGTTCTACGCCAACGCGAACAAAGAGGCGACGGCGTTGGTCAGCCCTGAAGTTCGTGACAATCCGGGGATTTACCCGCCGGCCGATGTGCGAGCCAAGTTGTTCACTCTGAAAGTACAGGATCCGAAGATCGATCGTGTCCGTACCCGTGCCTGGACCAAGGTGAAAAGCGGGAAATAACCCGCGTCAGGGAGATGACCCGGCGGCGCGTAAGTCCGCCGGGACACCCGAACCCTGAACACTCATAACCCGGCAATACGCACCATGCTGGTGCGTTATTTGCACTGTTTCTTTGTTTTATGCCGGAGAGCACTCACGTGAATGATGCGACCCCCCGCCCACAGGCGAAAACCCGTAAAGCGCTAACCCCGCTGCTTGAAATTCGTAATCTGACCAAGTCTTTCGATGGCCAGCACGCCGTCGATGACGTCAACCTGACTATCTACAAAGGCGAAATATTTGCCCTGCTAGGGGCCTCCGGCTGCGGCAAATCAACCCTGCTGCGCATGCTGGCGGGCTTTGAACTGCCGACCACCGGGCAAATTATGCTCGATGGTGTCGATTTAGCACACGTCCCGCCGTATCTGCGCCCGATTAATATGATGTTTCAGTCCTACGCGCTGTTCCCACATATGACGGTGGAGCAGAACATTGCCTTTGGCCTGAAGCAGGACAAGTTGCCGAAAGCTGAAATTACCAGCCGCGTCAACGAGATGCTGGGCCTGGTGCATATGCAGGAATTTGCCAAACGCAAACCGCATCAGCTTTCCGGCGGTCAGCGACAGCGTGTGGCGCTGGCGCGCAGCCTGGCAAAACGTCCTAAACTGCTGCTGCTGGACGAACCGATGGGGGCGCTGGATAAAAAGCTCCGTGACCGCATGCAGCTGGAAGTGGTCGATATCCTCGAACGTGTGGGTGCGACCTGTGTGATGGTAACGCACGATCAGGAAGAAGCCATGACGATGGCGGGGCGTATTGCGATCATGAATCGCGGCAAGTTCGTGCAAATCGGCGAACCTGAAGAGATTTACGAGCACCCGACCACCCGCTATAGCGCGGAATTTATTGGCTCGGTAAACGTGTTCGAGGGGCTACTGAAAGCGCGTCAGGAAGACGGCCTGATCATTGACTCTCCGGGGCTGGTCCATCCGCTGAAAGTCGATGCTGATGCCTCCATCGTTGATAACGTCCCGGTGTACGTCGCGCTGCGTCCGGAAAAAATTATGCTCTGTGAGACTCCACCGGCGGATGGCTATAACTTTGCGGTGGGGGAAGTGGTTCACATTGCCTATCTCGGTGATTTGTCGGTGTACCACGTACGTTTAAAAAGCGGCCAGATGTTGAGTGCTCAGCTACAAAACGAACATCGCTACCGTAAGGGGCTACCGACCTGGGGCGATGAGGTGCGTTTGTGTTGGGATGCGGACAGTTGCGTAGTGTTGACGGTTTAAGGAGTGAAAATGCGGACACTTGAACCTCCGGCGCGCGTGGACAACGCGAGCCGTTTCACGCTGTTTATGTCGCGGATGCAGATGAGGCATGGGCGCAAGGTGGTGATTGCGCTGCCGTATATCTGGCTGATTCTGCTGTTTTTGCTGCCATTTTTAATCGTTTTTAAGATCTCTTTTTCTGAGATGGCGCGGGCGATACCCCCGTATTCTGACCTCATCTCATGGGCAGACGACCAGCTCTCCATCACGCTCAATGTTGGCAACTTCCTGCAACTGACGGCTGACCCGCTGTATGTTGATGCTTACCTGCAGTCGTTGCAGGTGGCGGGGATTTCGACGATCTGCTGTTTGCTACTGGGATATCCACTGGCATGGGCTGTGGCACACAGCAAACCGTCAACGCGGAATATTCTGCTGTTGCTGGTGATCCTGCCTTCCTGGACCTCGTTTTTGATTCGCGTATATGCCTGGATGGGGATCCTGAAAAATAACGGGATCCTGAATAATTTTCTGATGTGGCTGGGGGTTATCGATCAGCCGCTGACGATCCTGCACACCAATCTGGCGGTCTATATCGGGATTGTTTATGCATATTTGCCGTTTATGGTACTGCCGATCTACACCGCGTTGACACGTATCGACTATTCGCTGGTGGAAGCGGCGCTGGATCTTGGGGCCCGACCGCTGAAAACGTTCTTTAGCGTGATCGTGCCGTTGACCAAAGGCGGGATCATCGCAGGCTCAATGCTGGTGTTTATCCCGGCGGTCGGGGAGTTTGTGATCCCTGAACTGCTGGGCGGGCCGGACAGCATTATGATTGGCCGTGTGTTGTGGCAGGAGTTTTTCAATAACCGTGACTGGCCGGTGGCGTCGGCTGTGGCCATTATTATGCTGCTGTTATTGATTGTGCCGATCATGTGGTTCCATAAATATCAGCAAAAAAGTGTGGGGGAACACGGATGAATAATTTACCCGTCGTTCGCTCACCGTGGCGTATTTTTATCCTGGTCGTCGGGTTCACTTTCCTGTACGCGCCGATGCTGATGCTGGTTATCTATTCGTTTAACAGCTCCAAACTGGTGACGGTCTGGGCAGGGTGGTCAACGCGCTGGTACGGTGAATTGCTCCACGATACTGCAATGATAAGCGCTGTCGGGATGAGTTTGACCATTGCTGCCTGTGCGGCGACGATGGCGTCGATCCTCGGCACAATTGCTGCGGTGGTGCTGGTGCGCTTTGGTCGTTTCCGGGGTTCGAATGGTTTTGCCTTTATGATAACCGCGCCGCTGGTTATGCCGGATGTCATCACTGGCCTGTCGCTGTTGTTGCTGTTTGTCGCGATGGCGCATGCCATTGGCTGGCCGGCAGATCGCGGGATGTTAACCATCTGGCTGGCGCACGTCACTTTCTGTACGGCGTATGTGGCGGTTGTTATCTCCTCGCGTTTGCGCGAACTGGATCACTCCATCGAAGAAGCGGCGATGGATCTTGGCGCCACGCCGCTGAAGGTCTTTTTTGTCATCACGCTGCCGATGATAATGCCGGCGGTGATTTCCGGCTGGCTGTTGGCTTTCACCCTGTCGCTTGACGATCTGGTGATCGCCAGCTTTGTTTCCGGTCCTGGGGCGACGACGTTGCCGATGCTGGTGTTCTCCAGCGTACGTATGGGGGTTAATCCGGAAATTAACGCGCTGGCGACGCTGATTCTTGGCGTGGTAGGAATTATCGGATTTATCGCGTGGTACCTGATGGCCCGGACAGAAAAGCAGCGGTTGCGCGATATCCAGCGTGCAAGACGCGGCTGAAAAAACTAAAATCTGCCAACCTCTACTCGGTGCAGCATGTGGCGCTGCACCGTTTTCACGGAAGACGACGCGTTGGGATTTTTTAAGAAATCATCCGCATCACATGCTCGCTTAAACGTTCCTGCTTTAGTGCAGGTGGCGGCGCTCGCTATTATTATGATCCGCGGCCTCGATCTGTTGATGATTTTCAATACGTTGGGTGTGAGCGGGACAATGGCATTTATCCAGCGTAGCGTGCAGACCTGGAATTTAACGCTGGTGTTTTTAAGCAGCCTGGTGCTGGTGTTTATCGAAATCTACTGTGCCTTTTCATTGGTAAAAGGGCGTAACTGGGCGCGCTGGATTTATCTGTTTACCCAGGTGGTGGCCTCCGGTTATTTGTGGGCGGCATCGTTGGGTTACGGTTATCCCGAGCTGTTCAGTATTGCGGGTGAATCGAAGCGTGAAATTTTTCGCACTCTGGTGATGCAGAAATTACCGGATATGCTGGTGCTGTTGTTGCTGTTTGTTCCGGCATCCAGTCGACGGTTCTTCCGTCTGCAATAATGTGTATAATCTTCGCCCCAGTTAATTTGAAGGTTTTCTTATGCAGTGCGCTCTTTATGACGCCGATCGCTGTCGTTCCTGTCAGTGGATAACACAGCCCGTTGGCGATCAACTCCGTGCAAAAATGGCCGATCTCCAGACTCTGCTTGCCGACTCTTCGGTTGGGGAGTGGTGCGCGCCCGTCGTTGGCCCGGAGAGCGCTTTTCGTAATAAAGCCAAAATGGTAGTGAGCGGTAGCGTGGAAAAACCGCTGTTGGGCATGCTGCATCGTGACGGTACACCTGAAGATTTGTGCGACTGCCCGCTTTATCCTGCCTCATTTGCGCCGGTATTTGCTGCGCTAAAACCCTTTATCGCCCGCGCCGGGCTGACACCTTACAACGTGGCGCGTAAGCGGGGCGAACTGAAATATGTGCTGTTAACGGAAAGCCAGTTTGACGGCGGTATGATGCTGCGTTTTGTCTTACGCTCTGAGGCCAAGCTGAGCCAACTGCGCGCGGCGTTGCCGTGGCTGCAGGCGCAGTTACCGCAGTTAAAGGTGATAACGGTCAATATCCAACCAGTGCATATGGCGATTATGGAAGGGGAGACAGAAATCTTCCTGACGGAGCAGCAGGCGCTGGCTGAACGTTTTAATGATGTACCGCTGTGGATCCGCCCGCAGAGTTTCTTTCAAACCAACCCGGTAGTGGCTGAGCGTTTGTATGGCACGGCTCGCGATTGGGTGCGTCAGCTTTCGGTCAACCATATGTGGGATCTGTTTTGCGGTGTTGGCGGTTTTGGCCTGCATTGCGCTACGCCGCAGATGAAACTGACGGGTATCGAGATCGCACCAGAGGCGATCGCCTGTGCGAAACAATCTGCGCAGACGTTGGGGTTACAGAATCTGCACTTTCAAGCGCTCGATTCGACCCAATTCGCGACGGCACAGGAAGACGTTCCGGATCTGGTGCTGGTGAACCCGCCGCGTCGGGGCATTGGTAAACCCCTGTGTGATTATCTTTCCCGTATGGCACCGCCATTTATCATCTACTCCAGCTGTAATGCACAAAGCATGGCGAAGGATATTCGCGAGCTGCCAGGGTATCACATAGAACGGGTCCAACTTTTCGATATGTTCCCGCATACCGCGCACTATGAAGTGTTAACGCTGCTCAGCCGACAATAACTGCCATGCCTGATGGCACTTTGCTTATCAGGCCTACGGGGTGCTGCCTGGTAGGCCGGATAAGATATTTGCACCGCATCCGGCAAATACAACAGACGAAAAAAAAGCCCGTACTTACGTACGAGCTCTTTCTCTAATGTGGCGGTGAGAGAGGGGTTCGAACCCTCGATACGTTGCCGTATACACACTTTCCAGGCGTGCTCCTTCAGCCACTCGGACACCTCACCGTATTGTATTGCTGCCTGACCGCTTGGGGGGCAACGGGGCGCTACTATAGGGAGTTGCGCTAAAACGGTCAAGCAGAATTTACGTCTTCACTCTCGTTTGGTTACGCAATAGACATATTCTGCGCCCGGACAGGCGCAGAGAATATGTTTAGCGCTGAGAGTCCAGTTTTTCACCGCTGGTGACAACTTCCTGAGCCTTGCTGTAGCTTTCGATCAGCAACTGATAGGCCGGGAAGATTTTGGTGTACACTTCCGCCCATTCAGCGGCATCTTCCCGGTTCCAGGTCCGCTGTATTTCAGACGCAACGGCTGCGGTATCCATTGGCACCACGCCTGCCTGTACTACTCGCGCCAACGTGATTTCCTGCGCCATCTTGCTGTAAGTACCGGAAGCATCAATGACGGCAAACACTTTATACCCTTCCGCTACCGCGCTGATGGCCGGGAAAGCCATACAGACGCTGGTAATGGTACCGGCGATAATCAGCGTTTTACGACCCGTTGCTTTGACGGCTTTAACAAAGTCTTCGTTATCCCAGGCGTTGATCTCGCCTTTGCGCGCCACGTACTGAGCATGGGGCGCATTGGCGTGGATTTCCGGAATCAACGGGCCGTTGGGTCCCTGTGGAACGGAGGCGGTGGTGATCACCGGCATCTTCGCCAGGGTGGCTATTTTTGCCAGCGCAGCGGCACGGGCACGCAGTTCGGGCATTGGCATATCACCGACGGTCTGAAAAAGACCGCTCTGGTGATCGATAAGCAGCATCACGGCATCATCTACGTCGATAACCGGGCGTGAACCATTAAAATTTGCAGGACTGGACATCGTATTCTCCTTCGCTTTAGATTTGGCCAAAACGGCCGGAGTTGAAATCGCGTACGGCTTCGGCGATCTCTTGTTTTGTGTTCATCACAAACGGACCGTAACCGACAATGGGTTCATTTAACGGTTCGCCTGACAGCAGCAGCACGCTGGCGTCGCTACTGGCCTCGATATGTAGGGTTTTACCCTGCTGGCTTAATACCACCAGCTGCGCCTCACCCGCGGAGGTGGCACCGTTGATGGTGATCGTGCCTTTCAGCACCACCAGCGCAGTGCTCCATCCTTCCGGTTGGGACAGCGTGACCGGGCGATTGCTTTGCAGACGCATGTCCCACACGTTTAACGGCGAGAAGGTATGCGCGGGACCTTTCGTGTCCTGATAGTTGCCTGCAATCACGCGCACGGTACCTGCGTCATCTGGCAGATCGACGGTGGGAATAACGTCGCTGCTGATGCCCTGATAACCCGGCACGGTCATTTTGTCTTTGGCTGGCAGGTTGACCCACAGCTGGACCATTTCGAGTTCGCCGCCTTTACGGGTAAATTCCGGCGAATGAAATTCTTCGTGTAAAATCCCGGCCCCTGCTGTCATCCACTGCACATCGCCTGGACCGATAATGCCGCCGCGCCCGGTTGAGTCGCGATGCTCAACTTCACCGCTGTAAACAATGGTCACCGTTTCAAAACCACGGTGCGGGTGCTCGCCGACGCCGCGCTTTTCATTACCCGGTGTAAAGGTATGCGGACCCGCGTAATCCAGCAGCAGGAACGGACTGAGCTGCTCAGCATGAGACTGGTAAGAGAACATCGAGCGAACTGGAAATCCATCGCCAACCCAGTGTGGGCGAGGTGCGGTATAGACGCCTGTTACGTGTTTCATATGTATCTCCTCAGTGACGTTATCTTGATGTGAATAAGCTTATATCCATGACAGCGAGCTGAGTAGTGGCTAAAATAGTCCTCACCGTCTCATTCATAGGACAATAAGATGACGAAGCTGGATCTCAATGATTTCGCATGGTTTGTGCATGTTGTCGAAGAGGGAGGATTCGCAGCGGCAGGCCGTGCGCTTGATGAGCCCAAATCCAAACTCAGTCGGCGTATTGCGCAACTGGAGGAGAGACTGGGGGTGCGTTTGATTCAGCGAACAACCCGGCAGTTTAATGTCACGGAGGTCGGGCAGACCTTTTACGAACACTGTAAGGCGATGTTGGTGGAGGCGCAGGCGGCACAGGATGCCATTGCGGCGTTGCAGGTTGAGCCACGTGGCATTGTTAAACTGACGTGCCCGGTGACGCTGTTGCATGTCCATATCGGCCCCATGCTGGCCCGGTTCATGGCGCGTTATCCGGATGTTGCAGTACAGCTTGAAGCCACGAATCGCCGCGTCGACGTCGTCGGAGAAGGTCTGGATGTGGCGATTCGCGTCCGACCTCGTCCTCTTGAAGACAGTGATTTGGTCATGCGGGTGCTTGCTGACAGGGGGCACCGGCTGTATGCCAGTCCGCGATTGGTTGAGCAGATGGGGACATTACACGCCCCAGCAGAGCTGACCCGTTGGCCCGGGCTGAGTCTGGCGGCGGGGAAACATGTTCATCGTTGGGAGTTGTTTGGCCCACAGGGGGCCCGCGCGGAAGTACATTTTATGCCGCGTATGATCACCACAGATATGCTGGCGCTGCGCGAGGCCGCGGTTGCCGGGGTAGGCGTGGTGCAACTCCCGCAGTTAATGGTCAAGGATCAATTAGCCGCAGGGGAGCTGGTGGCATTGCTGGATGGCTGGGAACCGAGGCGGGAGATTATTCACGCGGTCTTTCCATCGCGTAGGGGGTTATTGCCCTCGGTGCGCGCATTAGTGGATTTCCTGACGGAAGAATATGCACGCATGATTGAGGACTAAAGCCTCAAATTTGGCCCACAAAAAAGGCCGGATATACCGACCTTTTATTATCTGGACGCCAGTCTGGCGTGAAAAAAATCAGCGACTACGGAAGACAATGCGGCCTTTGCTCAGGTCGTACGGGGTCAGTTCAACAGTCACTTTGTCTCCCGTCAGGATGCGGATATAGTTTTTACGCATTTTACCGGAGATGTGTGCAGTAACCACGTGACCGTTTTCTAACTCTACGCGGAACATGGTATTAGGTAACGTATCGAGAACGGTACCCTGCATTTCAATATTGTCTTCTTTGGCCATCTAATCCTCTGGGGTATCACTACCGTAATTTGAACCGGCAAGATAATGCCGAAGTTCTTTTAATAAGTAAAGATTTGCGCGATTAAAATACAGCAAATCAAGTTTGGCGCATTACTCTATCCACACACGGCAAAGCCGCACTTAAAGCGCAACGTGTAAGGGAACGATGAGATAAACGATAGGCGTTGCCTGACGCGAACTGTTCCTTAACGGCGGCGGGGTAATGGGCTAAACCAACTCTGCGACGCAATTATAACACCCCGACAAAAAATGTGCCGAAAACATTCACTCCTGAGGTAAAAATAACGTCCTGGGTACCCAAAAATGGCTGGGTAGCCTCTGCTGGCGCAGTTTGCTCAAGTGTTCAAGGTACTCCCGACGCGGCGTTTCGATGGCGCCCAGCGATGCGGTATGTCCATTTAACACCTGACAATCAATTAACTTCCCGCCTTGCCGGCTAAATTCAGCGCAAAAAACAAGCAGCGCGGTTTTTGAGGCATTTTCCTGACGACTGAACATTGATTCACCGCAGAAGAGCGTGCCTTGCGAAACGCCGTACATACCACCGACTAATTCATTGTGCCGCCACACTTCAATGGAATGTGCGTGCCCCAGTTCATGCAGGCGGTGGTAAGCGTCAACAATATCACGCGTTATCCAGGTCCCTTCTTCGCGGTCATTGGCACAACCTTCAATCACCTGACCAAAGGCGTAATTTAGCGTGACACGATAAGGTGAGTGTTTATGAAAACGCTTCATGCTACGGCTAAGATGAAATGTCTCAGGCCACAAAATGGCGCGCGGATCGGGCGACCACCAAAGAATGGGGTCGCCAGGAGAAAACCACGGAAAAATACCGCGTTGGTACGCCATAAGCAGACGGGCAGGGCTGAGATCGCCACCCAGCGCTAACAAACCGTTAGGTTCGCGTAACGCGCCTTCCGGTGACGGGAAGGCGATAGAATTGCGGGACAGTTGCACCAGGCGCATGACAGCGAAACTCCACTACGCGAGTCGATCGTTCAATAATAGCTTACAGACGTTGCTTAAACTGGTAATAACGCCCCTGCCTGGCTAACAGATCTGCGTGATTACCTTGCTCAATAATGTGTCCGTTGTCCATCACTATTATTTGATCAAAACGTGACAGCCCGCGCAGGCGATGCGTCACCATCAATACCGTTTTATCTCGCATGACATCACTAATCAATTCAAGCATTTGGCTTTCGGTGGTAGCGTCCAGTCCTTCGGTAGGTTCATCCAGCAGCATCAGCGGGGCATCGTGGAGTACCGCGCGAGCGATAGCCAGACGGCGGAGTTCGCCGCCGGAAAGCTGACGACCCCCTTCACCTAACCAGGCGTTGAGACCATCATCTTCCAGCAGTTTTTCCAGACCAACGCGGCACAGTATTTCGGATAATACGTCATCACTGGCCTGCGGTGCGGCCAGCAGCAGGTTGTCGCGTAATGTGGCGCTAAACAGGTGCACACGTTGCGGCACGACGCTGATGCTTTGACGCAGGCTTGACTCACTCAGGGATGAAATCGGACGGTCGTTAAACAGGATTTCACCGTGCTGTGGGTTCCAGGCGCGGGTCAGCAGTTGTAACAGGGTAGACTTCCCGCAGCCGGTGCGACCGAGAATTGCAATATGCTCACCGGGTTTTGCCAGCAGGGTGAGGGTATTCAGCGCATTTTGCGCCTGCCCCGGGTAGCTGAAAGAGACGTCACGCAGCGTGAGGGTAATCGGCTCAGAAACTGTCGATCCTGCGTCGGGGAAAGTGACTTCCGGTTTTTGTTCCGTCAGTTCTGTAATGCGCAGGGCAGAGGCGATCACCTGACCGAGGTGCTGAAATGCACCCGTTACCGGGGCCAAGGCTTCAAATGCGGCCAGTGCGCAGAACACAAACAGCGCAATCAGCGCACCTGGCTGGGTATTGCCTCCCACGCCGCCCGAGGCCATCCAGAGCATCACGATGACGGCCAGTGCGCCAATCAGCAGCATTAGGGCCTGAGACAGCGCCGTTAATTCGGACTGGCGACGCTGAGCTTCGTGCCACTGTAACTCTGTGGCTTCCATTTGTGCTCGATAGCGAACACTTGCGCCAAAAATGGTCAGCTCGGCCTGGCCCTGCAGCCAGGATGTCAGCTGTTGGCGATATTGTCCGCGCAGGTGCGTCAGGTTTTGCCCGGTACGTTTTCCGGCCTGATAAAACAGCGGGGGCAAAATAAACAAGGTCAGCAACATGATGCCGCCAAGGGTGATGGCCAGCGTGAGATCGAGAACGCTCAGACCCAGCGTCACCACCATAATCACGACAAATGCCCCAACCAGCGGAGAGATGACGCGCAGATAAAGGTGATCAAGCGTGTCGACATCCGCAACGATGCGGTTAAGCAGTTCGCCCTGACCATAACGGGCCAGACCCGCTGGAGAGAGTGGCAGCAGCTTACTAAATGTATAAATACGCAGGTGCTGCAGCACGCGGAATGTCGCGTCGTGACTGACCAGTCGCTCGAAATAACGACCTGCGGTACGGGTGATCGCCGCGCCGCGCACGCCGGCAGCGGGGAGCATATAGTTAAAACTGTAAATCCCGGTTACGCCAACTACCGCGGAAGCGGAGAGGAACCAACCGGAAAGCGTCAGCAAACCGATACTGGCTAGCAGCGTGATGATCGCCAAAGCAATACCCAGTGTTAACATCCATTTATGACGTTTATACAGCGTCAGATAAGGTAGCAAAGCGCGCATTTAGATGTCCTCCTGACGGTGAGCCAGCAGTGTTGCAAAAGCCCCGTTGGCTGCGCTCAGTTGAGCATAAGTGCCTTGCTCGACGATCTGTCCGTCCTGCATAACCCAAATGACATCCCACTCGGCAAGGTCTTCAAGCTGGTGTGTGACCATCAGCGTGGTCTGACGGCGTGATGCCGTATTCAGCGCCTGCATGACGCGCTGCTCGCTGTGTGCATCGAGGCTGGCGGCGGGTTCGTCCAGCAGCAGTAGCTGACACGGATTGAGCAAGGCGCGGGCGACGGCAACGCGCTGCGCTTGCCCGACGGAAAGTCGGGCGGCCTGATCGCCGAGCGGGGTATCCACGCCCTGAGGCAGCAGGGGTAAAAACTCACTCACCCAGGCGCTGTCGAGCGCGGCCTGAAGCTGTTGCTCACTGGCATCTGGACGTGCCAGCAGCACATTATCGCGCAACGTTGGGGCAGGAAGCTGTGGGTTCTGTCCTACCCATGACAGCTGTTTACGCCAGGAATCAGGCGCCAGGGAGCGAAGCTCAAAACCGTTAATTCGCAATGACCCCTGATAAGAGAGAAAACCAGACAGCGCATTAAGCAGTGAGCTTTTACCGGACCCGCTGCGTCCCACCAGTACCGCGCGCTGACCGGCTGGCAGCGAGAAGTTAAGTGGACCAGCAAGCACTTTACCTTCCGGGGAGGTGATAACCAGATCTTCTGCGGTAATCGAAACCGGCTCTTTTACAGCCAGCTCAATGTCGCCACGTTCAGGATGCGCCAGCGGAGTTTCCATGAATGTTTTCAGGCTGTCTGCGGCGCCGACGGCCTGGGCTTTGGCATGATAAAACGTGCCCAGATCGCGCAAGGGCTGGAAAAACTCAGGCGCAAGAATCAGTGCCAGGAATCCAGAGGCTAAGGTAACACCAACGCCATAGTGGCCGAAGTTGAGCTCGCCGAGGTACGAGAAGCCAAAGTAAACGGCCACCAGCGCGATGGACAGCGAGGTGAAAAATTCCAGCACGCCGGAGGAGAGGAACGCGAGGCGCAGAACTTCCATGGTGCGCTGGCGAAAATCTTGAGACGCCGCGCGGATGCTTTCTGTTTCCGCTTCGCCGCGACCAAATATTCTTAACGTTTCCATGCCGCGCAAGCGATCGAGGAAATGCCCGCTGAGTCGGGCCAGCGCCTGAAAGTTACGTCGGTTAGCGTCGGCAGCGCCCATACCGACCATCGCCATAAACATGGGGATTAACGGCGCGGTTCCCAGCAGGATAAGGGCGGCTATCCAGTTAGACGGGAAAATAGCCGCGACAATTAAAATGGGGACGCAGACGGCAAGCGCCATTTGCGGCAGATAACGCGCGTAGTAATCATGCATGTCGTCAATCTGCTCGAGCACCAGCGTGGCCCAACTTCCGGCAGGTTTACCCTGGATCCACGCGGGGCCTGCCTGCTGCAGACGGTCCAGAACCTGGCGACGAATTTCAAAACGGATGTGCTGTCCCGCATGAAAACCGACCCGCTCACGTAGCCAGACCACCCATGCACGCAGGATGAAAATCAGTACTAATACGATGAAAGGGAGCAGAAGGGCTTCGCGGGGAATATTATCCATGATCATGTGATCAAGAATGCGTGCCAGGAGCCAGGCCTGAGCGACAATTAACAGGCCGCTGACGAAGCCTAACAGGCGTGAAATATTCAGCCAACGCTGGGAAATGACGCTTTGCTGTTTTAACCAGCGTGTTAGCTCTTTTTGACGGGTTTTATTCATTGCTCGCTTAGCAGGTGAGTTATAGGAATTTTTAGGCAGGACAATGTTACAACGGGGCAAAAATAAAGGCGACTGATAGTCGCCTTTTTTACTTTTGTTACTGATTTGTAAAACTTATTTGCAGGCGTCAGCCAGACCGTCGAGATAACGCTCTGCATCAAGGGCTGCCATACAACCCGTACCTGCAGAGGTAATCGCCTGGCGATAAATATGGTCCATCACGTCACCGGCCGCGAACACGCCTGGAATGCTGGTTTGCGTCGCATTACCGTGAATGCCGGACTGAACCTTGATGTAGCCGTTTTCCAGCTCAAGCTGACCTTCAAAAATCGCGGTGTTCGGGCTGTGACCAATGGCGACAAACAGTCCTGCAACGTCCAGAGACTCGACGTTATCGGTGTTTTGGGTATCACGCAGACGCAGTCCGGTGACGCCCATTTGATCGCCGGTCACTTCTTCCAGCGTGCGGTGCGTGTGCAGCACGATGTTGCCGTTTTCGACTTTATCCATCAGACGCTTGATAAGGATTTTTTCTGCACGGAAGCTGTCGCGACGGTGAATCAAATGTACTTCAGAGGCAATATTCGCCAGATACAACGCTTCTTCTACAGCCGTGTTGCCACCGCCGATAACCGCCACCTTCTGGTTGCGATAGAAGAATCCGTCACAGGTCGCACAGGCAGAAACACCGCGACCTTTAAACGCTTCTTCAGACGGTAAGCCAAGGTAGCGAGCGGAAGCGCCGGTGGCGATAATCAACGCATCGCAGGTGTACTCGCCGCTGTCGCCGGTCAGACGGAACGGACGGTTCTGCAGATCAACCTTGCTGATGTGATCAAAAATGATTTCCGTCTCAAATTTTGTCGCATGCTCATGCATACGTTCCATCAGCAGTGGGCCCGTAAGATCATGCGGGTCGCCAGGCCAGTTTTCGACTTCCGTCGTCGTGGTCAACTGGCCCCCTTTTTCCATACCGGTAATCAGTACCGGTTGCAGGTTTGCGCGTGCAGCATAGACCGCAGCGGTATACCCGGCAGGGCCTGAACCCAGAATAAGAAGTTTACTGTGTTTGGTCGTGCCCATGAGATCCCCATAGTTGTTGGCAGGCAATGAACTGGATTGTAGGGAATTTGCAGGCGTAAAAAAAGAGTATGGCAATTTTGTTAACAATTTGTGCAATAGCGGGAGCCGATGATCGGCCAGACAGGCGGCAAGGACGTCAACCAACGCACAGGTAACATGAAGTATGACGGGACATAACGATTTCTACTTAAAATCGGGCAGTTATAAGGCGATAAAATGACGATTTTCCATCACTCCCAATGAATAACTGGCATGTTGTACTAAAAATCGATGTTTTGCTTTGACAATCCCCTGCTGTTTTGCGAAAACATTCAAGGAAGAAAAAAACTGTGTCGTGTGTGTGCTGCATAATCATGCATCCAGATACCATGTTTACCGAGTTAGCGAAATCTACGCATGGTGTGGACAGATGCCATTCGTGATGTCGATAGCCGCCGACAGGCAACGGTCTTCTCACCATAAACCCAGACATTTCACACCGTAAATCCCTCTGGGTTTCGGGTATTGTGATGGGTAGCGACTCTGAACAGTGATGTTAGAAGGGTCAGGCAGGAGTAGGGAAGGAATACAGAGAGACAATAATAATGGTAGATAGTAAGAAGCGCCCTGGCAAAGATCTCGACCGTATCGATCGTAACATTCTTAATGAGCTGCAAAAGGATGGGCGTATTTCTAACGTCGAGCTTTCTAAACGAGTGGGACTTTCACCAACGCCCTGCCTTGAGCGTGTGCGTCGGTTAGAAAGACAGGGATTTATTCAGGGCTATACGGCGCTGTTAAACCCGCATTATCTGGATGCATCACTTCTGGTTTTTGTTGAGATTACTCTGAATCGTGGCGCACCGGATGTCTTTGAGCAGTTCAACACTGCAGTGCAAAAACTTGAAGAAATTCAAGAGTGTCATTTGGTTTCCGGTGATTTCGACTACCTGCTGAAAACACGCGTACCGGATATGTCAGCATACCGCAAGCTACTGGGGGAAACCCTGCTGCGTCTGCCTGGCGTGAATGACACACGTACTTACGTGGTAATGGAAGAAGTTAAACAGAGCAATCGTCTGGTAATTAAGACGCGCTAACACGGAACAGGTGCAAAATCGACGTAGTTTGATTACACTCCTGTTAATCCATACAGCAACAGTGCCGGGGCAACCCGGTGCTGTTGTCCGTTTTAGCATCGGGCAGGAAAAGCCTGAAACCTGGAGAGCCGTTTTTGAGCCAGGAATACACTGAAGACAAAGACGTCACATTGACGAAGTTAAGCAGCGGGCGCCGACTTCTGGAAGCGCTACTGATCCTTATTGCCCTTTTTGCCGTCTGGTTGATGGCTGCCTTACTCAGCTTTAACCCTTCGGATCCCAGCTGGTCGCAAACCGCGTGGCACGAGCCTATCCACAATCTTGGGGGAATACCCGGAGCATGGCTGGCGGACACGCTGTTCTTTATTTTTGGCATCATGGCCTACACCCTGCCTGTGATCATTGTTGGGGGCTGTTGGTTTACCTGGCGACATCAGGCCAGTGACGAGTACGTTGACTATTTCGCCGTATCGCTGCGCATCATTGGCGTTCTGGCGCTCATTCTCACCTCTTGCGGACTGGCGGCAATCAACGCCGATGATATCTGGTATTTCGCGTCTGGCGGCGTGATTGGCAGTCTGCTCAGTACCACGCTACAACCTCTGCTGCATAGCAGCGGGGGAACACTCACACTATTGTGCATCTGGGCGGCAGGTCTGACGTTGTTTACCGGTTGGTCATGGGTGAGCATTGCGGAAAAACTGGGCGGCTGGTTACTCAATATCCTGACCTTTGCCAGTAACCGCACTCGCCGTGACGATACCTGGGTCGATGACGAAGAATATGAAGACGATGAAGAGTCCGTCGACATCACCGAAGGAAAACCGCATGAATCACGCCGGGCGCGTATTCTTCGTGGGGCATTAGCACGTCGTAAGCGCCTGGCCGAGAAGTTTACCAATCCGCTTGGTCGTCATACCGATGCTGCGCTGTTCTCCGGTAAACGGATGGATGACGAAGATGAAATTGAATATAGTGCCCGTGGCGTAGCCGCCGATCCGAATGATGTTCTGTTCTCGGGTAATCGCGCGACGCTGCCTGAATATGATGAGTTCGATCCGCTGTTAAGTGGTCACTCGGTGACTGAGCCTGTGACAGCCGCCGCAGCAGCCACGGCGACCGCGCAGGCCTGGAGTGCGCCAGCCGATCCGTTAATGCAAGCACCGCTGGTTTCCGGTGGCGTTCCTGTTCAGCCTGCACCGACTGCTGCATGGCAACCTGCGCCAGCGCCACAGGTGGCTGAGCCGGTTGTGACTCCTGCCTACGAAGGTTATTCGCAGCCTGCACAATATACTCAACCGACGGCACAGCCTTATGAGCCGTGGCAGCAGCCCGCACCGGTTGAGCCTCAGCCGCAATATGCTGTGCCGCCCGTTGTCGAACCTCAATACCAACAGCCGGTAGCTCCGCAGCCGCAAATGCAACCGCAGTGGCAGCCGCCTGTTCCAGAACAAAGCTGGCAGCAACCGCCAGTACAGCAGCCGGTTTCTTCACCGGATCCTGTTTATAACCCGCAACCGGCTTACCAGCAGGAACCCACATTCCAGCAGCCCGTGTATCAGCAGCCGCCTGCTTTCGTGCAGGAGCCTGTGGTTGAGCAACCGCCGGTTGTCGAGCCTGAACCGGTTGTGGAAGAGACGAAACCGGCGCGTCCGCCACTCTATTACTTTGAAGAGGTGGAAGAAAAGCGCGCGCGTGAGCGTGAACAGCTCGCGGCCTGGTATCAGCCCATTCCTGAACCACTGCAGGAACCTGAGCGAATTAAACCGTCAATGCCATCAATGCCAACACCCACATCCATACCGCCGGTTGAATCTGTTGCTGCCGTCGCGCCGCTGGCGGCTGGGGTGAAAAACGCTGCAATGGGCGCTGGGGCCGCCGCTGTTGCTGCACCTGTGTTTAGTCTGGCGGGTAGCGGTGCGCCGCGTCCACAGGTGAAAGAAGGCATTGGCCCGCAGTTGCCGCGTCCAAATCGCGTCCGTGTGCCAACGCGTCGTGAGCTGGCTTCATATGGTATCAAACTACCGTCGCAACGTATGGCCGAAGAGAAAGCGCGAGAAGAGCAGCTTGATACGGATTATACCGACGATGAAATTGAAGCGATGCAACAGGATGAGCTGGCGCGTCAGTTCGCCCAGTCGCAGCAGCATCGTTATGGTGAAGAGTATCAGGACAATACGCATCAGATTGAGGACGAAGAGTCTGCAGCAGAAGCGGAGTTGGCTCGTCAGTTTGCCTCTTCCCAGCAGCAGCGCTATTCCGGCGAACAGCCTGCGGGCGCTAATCCGTTCTCGTTAGATGACTTTGCCTTCTCGCCGATGAAAGCACTGGTGGATGATGGCCCGCATGAGCCGCTGTTTACCCCAAGCGTTATGCCTGAACCGGAGCCTGTACCGCAGCAGCATTATCAGCAGCTGCCACAGCCTGTTGCACCGCAGCAGCATTATCAGCAACCGCCACAGCCTGTTGCACCGCAGCCGCATTATCAGCAACCGTCACAGCCTGTTACACCACAGCCGCAGGATAGCCTGATCCATCCATTATTGATGCGCAATGGCGACAGCCGTCCTGTTCAGCGTCCAACCACGCTGCTGCCATCGCTGGATCTGCTCACCCCGCCACCGAGTGAAGTTGAGCCGGTGGACACCTTCGCGCTGGAGCAAATGGCGCGACTGGTGGAAGCGCGCTTAGCAGATTTCCGTATTAAGGCTGATGTGGTGAACTATTCACCGGGCCCGGTGATAACCCGTTTTGAACTGAATTTGGCTCCGGGTGTTAAGGCTGCACGGATTTCTAACCTCTCCCGAGACCTGGCGCGTTCACTGTCAACCGCTGCGGTTCGTGTGGTGGAGGTTATTCCAGGTAAACCGTATGTTGGGTTGGAATTACCGAACAAAAAACGGCAGACCGTCTACCTGCGCGAAGTGCTGGATAATGCGAAATTCCGTGATAATCCTTCTCCGCTGACCGTAGTGCTCGGTAAAGATATTGCCGGCGAACCGGTTACGGCTGATTTGGCGAAGATGCCGCACCTGCTGGTGGCGGGTACCACGGGTTCCGGTAAGTCTGTTGGGGTCAATGCTATGATCCTCAGCATGCTGTATAAGGCACAGCCGGAAGATGTGCGATTCATTATGATCGACCCCAAAATGCTCGAGTTGTCGGTTTATGAGGGCATTCCGCATCTGTTGACGGAAGTGGTTACAGATATGAAGGATGCTGCCAACGCCTTGCGCTGGAGCGTCAATGAAATGGAACGCCGCTACAAACTGATGTCAGCGCTGGGCGTGCGTAATCTGGCGGGTTACAACGAGAAGATCGCAGAAGCGGATCGTATGGGGCGCCCGATCCCGGACCCGTACTGGAAACCGGGCGATAGCATGGATGTTACCCATCCGGTGCTGAAAAAAGAGCCTTATATCGTTGTCCTGGTCGATGAATTTGCTGACCTGATGATGACCGTCGGTAAAAAAGTGGAAGAACTGATCGCTCGTTTGGCGCAAAAAGCGCGTGCGGCGGGGATCCACCTGGTGCTGGCGACCCAGCGTCCGTCGGTTGATGTGATTACCGGGCTTATCAAAGCCAACATCCCGACCCGTATTGCCTTTACCGTGTCGAGTAAAATTGATTCGCGTACCATCCTTGATCAGTCAGGTGCTGAATCCCTGTTAGGGATGGGGGATATGCTTTATTCCGCACCAAACTCGACAATTCCGGTGCGTGTTCACGGTGCTTTTGTGCGTGATGAAGAAGTTCATGCCGTTGTTCAAGACTGGAAAGCGCGCGGCCGTCCGCAATACGTTGAGGGCATCACTTCTGATAGCGAAAGCGAAGGCGGCGGCGGTGGTTTTGACAATGGGGAAGAACTGGATCCGCTGTTTGATCAGGCGGTGAATTTTGTTACCCAAAAACGCAAAGCCTCCATCTCCGGCGTCCAGCGTCAGTTCCGCATCGGTTACAACCGCGCGGCACGTATCATCGAGCAGATGGAAGCGCAGGGGATTGTCAGTGAGCAAGGGCATAATGGTAATCGTGAAGTGCTGGCGCCGCCGCCCTTCGATTGATTGCAAAGTTAAGTAATTCAGTATTTTCTACTTTCCTCATGCTGATTTTTGGCCTGGAATGGATAGCAGAGGGATCTCCCCGTCGGGAGTGACGAATTTTGAGGAATAACGATGAAAAAGATCGCAATCACCTGTGCATTACTGTCGAGCTTTGTGGTGAGCAGCGTCTGGGCTGACGCCGCCAGTGACCTGAAAAGTCGTCTGGATAAAGTCAGTAGCTTCCATGCCAGCTTTACTCAGAAGGTGACCGATGGTAGCGGCGCAGCGGTACAGGAAGGTCAGGGCGACCTGTGGGTTAAACGTCCGAACCTGTTTAACTGGCATATGACACAGCCTGATGAAAGCATTCTGGTCTCCGACGGTAAAACGCTGTGGTTCTTTAATCCGTTTGTCGAACAGGCCACGGCAACCTGGCTGAAAGATGCCACGGGTAATACGCCGTTTATGCTGATTGCGCGCAACCAGTCCAGCGACTGGCAGCAGTACAACATCAAGCAAAACGGTGATGACTTCGTGTTGACTCCGAAAACCAGCAGCGGCAATCTGAAGCAGTTCACCATCAATGTGGGACGCGACGGCACTATCCATCAGTTTAGCGCCGTCGAGCAGGACGATCAGCGCAGTAGCTATCAGCTGAAATCTCAGCAGAATGGCGCAATCGAACCATCCAAATTCACCTTTACCCCTCCGCAGGGTGTCACGGTAGACGATCAACGTAAGTAGAGGCGTGTGAGTGGGTAATCTGTCGCTCGATTTTTCTGATAATACCTTTCAGCCGCTGGCCGCGCGTATGCGGCCAGAAAATTTAGCGCAGTATATCGGCCAGCAGCATTTGCTGGCTGCAGGTAAGCCCTTGCCACGCGCCATCGAGGCCGGGCACCTGCACTCCATGATCTTATGGGGCCCACCCGGCACGGGTAAAACCACGCTTGCTGAAGTGATCGCCCGCTACGCAAACGCGGACGTTGAACGCATTTCGGCCGTTACCTCGGGTGTGAAAGAAATTCGTGAAGCGATTGAACGTGCGCGTCAAAACCGTAATGCCGGTCGGCGCACGATATTGTTCGTGGATGAAGTCCACCGCTTTAATAAAAGTCAGCAGGACGCCTTTCTCCCGCATATTGAAGATGGCACTATTACGTTTATAGGCGCCACGACTGAAAACCCCTCGTTTGAACTGAACTCGGCATTACTGTCGCGTGCGCGCGTCTATTTGCTTAAATCGCTCACTACCGACGATATTGAGCAGGTGCTGGATCAGGCGATGGCAGACAAAGCGCGAGGTTACGGCGGCCAGGACATTGTTCTGCCGAATGAAACACGTCGGGCCATTGCCGAGCTGGTAAATGGCGATGCGCGTCGGGCATTAAATACGCTGGAAATGATGGCCGATATGGCGGAAGTTGACGCCAGCGGAAAACGCGTTTTACAACCCACGTTGCTGACTGAGATTGCCGGAGAGCGTAGCGCACGCTTTGATAATAAAGGCGATCGTTTTTACGATCTTATCTCAGCATTACACAAGTCAGTACGCGGCAGCGCACCGGATGCGGCACTCTATTGGTACGCACGTATCATTACGGCGGGGGGCGATCCACTGTATGTTGCACGCCGCTGTCTGGCGATCGCTTCTGAAGATGTGGGTAATGCCGATCCCCGTGCCATGCAGGTGGCGATTTCGGCGTGGGATTGTTTCACCCGCGTAGGGCCCGCGGAAGGTGAGCGGGCGATTGCCCAGGCGATCGTTTATTTGGCCTGTGCGCCGAAGAGTAACGCGGTGTATACCGCCTATAAAGCGGCACTGGCGGATGCGCGCGATCGTCCGGATTACGACGTACCCGTGCATCTGCGAAATGCACCGACGAAGTTAATGAAGGAAATGGGCTACGGGCAGGAATATCGCTACGCGCACGACGAGCCGAATGCGTATGCTGCCGGCGAAGAGTACTTCCCGCAGGAACTGGCACAAACACGCTATTATCGCCCAACAAACAGAGGTCTTGAGGGTAAGATTGGCGAAAAGCTCGCCTGGCTTGCCGGACAGGATCAAAATAGCCCTATAAAACGCTACCGTTAGCGCGATCGTTGCGGTAATGTTGGCAATGTATCCCTGTGACTGCAGGCTGTGGTCACTTTCTCCCATTTTAATTCGATAAGCACAGGATAAGCATGCTCGATCCCAATCTGCTGCGTAATGAGCCAGACGCAGTCGCTGAAAAACTGGCAAGCCGGGGCTTTAAGCTGGACGTAGATAAGCTGCGCGCTCTTGAAGAGCGTCGTAAAGTTCTGCAGGTACAAACTGAAAATCTGCAGGCAGAGCGTAACTCTCGATCGAAATCCATTGGCCAGGCAAAAGCGCGCGGGGAAGATATCGAGTCTTTACGTCTGGAAGTGAACAAACTGGGCGAAGAGCTGGATGCCGCGAAAGCTGAACTTGATACCTTGCAGGCTGAGATTCGCGATATTGCGCTGACCATTCCTAACCTGCCAGCGGACGAAGTCCCGGTCGGTAAAGATGAAAATGACAACATCGAAGTCAGCCGCTGGGGCACGCCGCGTGAGTTTGATTTTGACGTTCGCGATCACGTTACGCTGGGCGAAATGCACGCGGGGCTCGATTTTGCCGCCGCTGTTAAGCTGACCGGCTCGCGTTTCGTGGTCATGAAAGGGCAGATTGCGCGTATGCACCGTGCGCTGTCCCAGTTCATGCTGGATCTGCATACTGAACAGCATGGCTATAGCGAAAACTACGTTCCGTATCTGGTTAACCATGACACGCTGTACGGTACGGGTCAGTTGCCAAAATTTGCCGGCGATCTGTTCCATACCCGTCCGCTGGACGAAGAAGCCGACAGCAGCAACTATGCGCTGATCCCAACGGCAGAAGTTCCGCTGACCAACCTGGTGCGCGATGAGATCATTGACGAAGATGCGCTGCCAATCAAAATGACTGCGCATACCCCATGCTTCCGTTCAGAAGCGGGCTCTTATGGTCGTGACACCCGTGGTCTGATCCGTATGCACCAGTTCGATAAAGTTGAGATGGTGCAGATCGTTCGTCCTGAAGATTCGATGGACGCGCTGGAAGAAATGACCGGCCATGCTGAGAAAGTGCTTCAGCTGCTGGGTCTGCCGTACCGTAAGATCATTCTGTGTACCGGTGACATGGGCTTTGGCGCATGCAAGACCTACGATCTGGAAGTGTGGATCCCGGCGCAAAATACCTACCGTGAAATCTCTTCCTGCTCCAACGTGTGGGATTTCCAGGCGCGTCGCATGCAGGCACGTTGCCGTAGTAAGTCCGACAAGAAGACCCGTTTGGTGCATACGCTGAACGGTTCTGGTCTGGCGGTTGGCCGTACGCTGGTTGCCGTAATGGAAAACTACCAGCAGGCCGATGGTCGCATTCAGGTTCCGGAAGTACTCCGTCCGTATATGAATGGCCTGGAATACATCGGGTAAGTTAGCTTTCCCTGCTAAAAAAGCGCCTGCGGGCGCTTTTTTTATGCCCGTTTGATGCCGGACAATAACCCTTACCCCATAAGTGGTAATACTGCTTTCGAATGAAGGTCAGTATTTATCTCTGTCTTTCCGTAAATTCACTATATACCAGTCTGTATAACGATAGCTTCGATATATAAATATCTATACAGCGATTGTTTGTTTTTGTTTATTGTGAGCAGCAGAGTGAGCCACTATGAAAACTAAGATCCCCGATGCCGTACTGGCAGCTGAGGTGAGTCGTCGCGGTTTGGTCAAAACGACGGCGATAGGCGGGCTGGCGATGGCCAGCAGCGCGTTTACCCTGCCATTTACCCGTATTGCCAATGCTGCAGAAGCCATTAATCCGGCGCAGATCAATGAGAAAGTGATCTGGAGCGCCTGTACGGTGAACTGCGGTAGCCGCTGTCCGCTGCGTATGCACGTGGTGGACGGTGAAATCAAATATGTTGAAACCGACAACACCGGCGATGACAATTATGACGGACTGCACCAGGTTAGAGCCTGTCTGCGCGGCCGCTCTATGCGCCGTCGTGTCTATAATCCGGATCGGCTAAAATACCCAATGAAGCGGGTGGGTAAGCGCGGTGAAGGTAAGTTTGAGCGCATTAGTTGGGATGAGGCCTATGACATCATCGCCACCAACATGCAGCGCCTGATCAAAGACTACGGCAACGAGTCTATCTACCTGAACTACGGCACCGGTACGCTGGGCGGAACCATGACGCGCTCATGGCCACCGGGTAAAACACTGGTCGCTCGTCTGATGAATTGCTGTGGCGGTTACCTGAACCACTACGGGGATTACTCTTCTGCACAAATCGCTGCCGGGTTGAACTATACCTACGGCGGTTGGGCGGACGGTAACAGCCCGTCTGATATCGAAAACAGTAAACTGGTTGTTCTGTTTGGTAATAACCCTGGGGAAACCCGCATGAGCGGTGGCGGGGTGACGTATTACCTTGAACAGGCACGGCAGAAATCCAATGCGCGAATGATTATTATCGATCCGCGCTACACGGACACTGGGGCGGGTCGTGAAGATGAATGGATCCCGATTCGCCCGGGCACCGATGCGGCACTGGTCAATGGCCTGGCGTACGTGTTGATTACCGAAAATATGGTTGATCAACCGTTTCTCGATAAATACTGCGTGGGGTATGACGAGAAAACTCTCCCGGCGAGCGCACCAAAGAATGGCCACTATAAGGCTTACATTTTAGGTCAGGGTAAAGACGGTATCGCGAAGACCCCGGAATGGGCCGCGCAGATAACCGGTATTCCTGCGGAACGCATCGTTAAGCTGGCACGTGAAATTGGCAGTGCCAAACCTGCCTACATCAGTCAGGGTTGGGGACCACAGCGTCACGCCAACGGTGAAATTGCCACCCGTGCTATTTCTATGCTGGCTATCCTGACCGGTAACGTCGGTATTAATGGTGGCAACAGCGGTGCGCGTGAAGGCTCTTACGATCTGCCGTTTGAACGTATGCCGACGCTGGAAAACCCGGTTGAAACCAGCATCTCGATGTTTATGTGGACGGACGCCATTGAGCGCGGCCCGGAAATGACGGCACTGCGGGACGGCGTTCGCGGTAAAGATAAGCTTGATGTGCCCATTAAGATGATCTGGAACTATGCTGGTAACTGTCTGATTAACCAGCACTCTGATATCAACCGCACGCATGAAATCCTGCAGGACGATAAGAAGTGCGAGATGATTGTCGTCATTGACTGCCACATGACGTCCTCGGCGAAATATGCGGATATTTTGCTGCCGGACTGCACGGCGTCTGAACAAATGGACTTCGCACTGGACGCCTCTTGCGGGAATATGTCGTATGTGATTTTCACCGATCAGGCTATCAAACCGCGCTTTGAATGCAAGACCATCTATCAAATGACCAGCGAACTGGCGAAGCGCCTTGGTGTTGAGCAGCAGTTTACGGAAGGCCGTTCTCAGGAAGAGTGGATGCGTCATTTGTATGAACAGTCGCGCAAAGCGATACCTGAACTGCCTACGTTTGAAGAGTTCCGCAAGCAGGGGATCTTTAAACAGCGCGATCCAGAAGGGCATCATGTGGCGTACAAAGCGTTCCGTGAGGATCCTCAAGCCAACCCGCTCACAACGCCATCGGGCAAAATTGAAATTTATTCTCAGGCGCTGGCAGACATTGCGGCTACCTGGGAACTGCCTGAAGACGATGTGATCGATCCATTGCCAGTTTACGCCCCGGGCTTTGAAAGTTTAAGCGATCCGCTGGCGGATAAATTCCCACTGCAGTTGACGGGCTTCCACTACAAATCTCGCGTTCACTCGACCTATGGCAACGTGGATGTACTGAAAGCGTCCTGCCGCCAGGAAATGTGGATCAACCCGTTGGACGCGCAACGACGCGGTATTAGCAACGGCGACAAGGTACGCATCTTTAACGAACGTGGCGAGGTGCATATCGAGGCGAAAGTGACGCCGCGTATGATGCCGGGCGTGGTAGCGCTAGGTGAGGGAGCCTGGTATGACCCGGATATGAAACGTGTGGATCAGGGCGGCTGCATCAACGTGCTGACGACCCAGCGTCCTTCTCCGCTCGCGAAGGGGAACCCGTCACATACGAACCTTGTTCAGGTTGAAAAGGTGTAAGGAGTAACCGATGACAACCCAGTATGGATTTTTTATTGATTCCAGCCGTTGCACCGGTTGCAAAACCTGCGAACTGGCCTGCAAAGACTACAAAGATTTAACCCCGGATGTCAGCTTCCGTCGTATTTACGAATATGCCGGTGGCGACTGGCAAGAAGACAACGGCGTTTGGCACCAGAACGTCTTTGCCTATTACCTGTCCATTGCGTGTAACCATTGTGAAGACCCGGCGTGTACCAAGGTATGTCCGAGTGGCGCGATGCACAAGCGTGAAGACGGTTTTGTGGTCGTCGATGAGGATGTGTGCATTGGCTGTCGTTATTGCCATATGGCCTGTCCTTACGGCGCGCCACAGTACAATGCGGCCAAAGGGCATATGACCAAGTGTGATGGCTGCCACGACCGCGTGGCCGAGGGCAAAAAGCCGATTTGCGTCGAATCTTGTCCATTGCGCGCGCTGGATTTTGGTCCGATTGATGAACTGCGCAAAAAACATGGTGAGCTGGCGGCGGTTGCGCCACTACCGGGCGCACATTTCACCAAACCCAGCATTGTAATCAAACCTAATGCCAATAGCCGCCCGACCGGGGATACCACGGGTTATCTGGCTAATCCGAAGGAGGTGTAAGATGGGAAGTGGATGGCATGAGTGGCCGCTGATGATCTTCACGGTCTTCGGGCAGTGCGTGGTTGGCGGTTTTATTGTTCTGGCGCTGGCATTGATGAAAGGGGGCTTACGTCCCGACGCACAGCAGCGCGTCGTTGCCTGTATGTTGGGCCTGTGGGTGTTAATGGGCATCGGCTTTATTGCCTCCATGCTGCACCTGGGATCGCCGATGCGTGCTTTTAACTCCCTTAACCGCATCGGTGCCTCTGCACTGAGTAACGAAATTGCCAGCGGTTCGCTGTTCTTCGCGGTGGGCGGTATCGGCTGGCTGATGGCGACGTTGAAAAAAATGCCGTCTGCGTTACGTACTCTGTGGCTAATCGTCACTATGGTACTGGGCGTGGTTTTCGTCTGGATGATGGTGCGGGTGTATAACACCATTGATACGATCCCAACCTGGTACAGCCTCTGGACGCCGCTGGGCTTCTTCCTGACGCTGTTTTTGGGTGGGCCGCTGTTAGGTTATCTGCTGCTGCGCGTGGCTGGAGTAGACGGCTGGGCAATGCGCCTGCTGCCGGCGATTTCCATATTTGCGCTGGTGGTGAGTGCTATCATGGCGGTGATGCAGGGCGCTGAACTGGCGACTATTCACAGTTCTGTTCAGCAGGCATCTGCATTGGTACCGGACTACGGCTCGCTGATGGCGTGGCGTATTGCGGCACTGGCTTTGGCGCTGTGCTGCTGGGTTGTGCCGCAGGTTAAGGGCTACCAACCGGCCGTACCGTTACTGTCAGTGGCGTTTATTTTGCTGCTTGTCGGTGAACTGATCGGGCGCGGTGTGTTCTACGGTCTGCATATGACCGTGGGCATGGCGGTTGCCAGCTGACCTAAAGAATGCCGAATGGCGCAGCTAACGGCGCCATTCGGCAAATAAAAAATGCGATACATCCATGAAATATTTCGACTGAACGAAATGCGATAATTTTGTTTTAGATCAATTAAAACAAACAGATGTGTTTTCCTCTTTTTTATCCATTCATATTAAGAATCAGTAATACGAATCGATCGTCATGAAAGCGCCTCAGGCCCCTGATTGCGCCGATTGACAATGTTTTTGGCAGTGGCATGATGCGCATGAAATTTGAACTTCCTCACGGTTTTTATTCATGTCTACCTATACCCGACCCGTTATGCTATTGCTGTGCGGGCTACTGCTGCTGACCCTGGCGATCGCCGTGTTAAACACGCTCGTCCCGCTTTGGCTCGCCCATGAAAATCTCCCGACCTGGCAGGTGGGAGTGGTCAGTTCGTCTTATTTCACCGGTAATCTGGTGGGGACGTTGCTGACTGGGTATTTAATCAGACATCTTGGCTTCAACCGCAGCTATTACATTGCCTCGTTTATCTTCGCCGTGGGGTGCATTGGGCTGGGTGTGATGGTGGGATTCTGGAGCTGGATGACCTGGCGTTTTATCGCTGGTGTCGGCTGTGCCATGATTTGGGTGGTGGTGGAAAGCGCGCTGATGTGCAGCGGGACCTCTCGCAACCGCGGACGCTTACTGGCTGCCTATATGATGGTCTATTACGTGGGAACGTTTTTAGGGCAGCTGTTAGTCAGTAAAGTCTCGACAGATCTCATGAGCGTTTTGCCGTGGGTTACTGGCACGATTCTGGCAGGCGTATTACCACTGCTTTTTACCCGCATTATAAATCAGCAAAGCGAGGAACAACATTCGACGCCGATAGCATCGATGTTGAGACTTCGTCAGGCGCGACTGGGCGTAAATGGCTGCATTATCTCCGGTATTGTGCTGGGCTCGTTGTATGGCTTAATGCCGCTGTACCTTAATCATCAGGGGGCCAGTAACGCCAGCATTGGTTTCTGGATGGCGGTGATGGTCAGCGCGGGTATTCTGGGACAATGGCCGATTGGTCGTCTGGCGGATAAATTAGGTCGCCTGCTGGTTTTACGCGTTCAGGTCTTTGTGGTGATCCTCGGTAGCATTGCGATGCTGAATCAGGCGGCAATGGCCCCGGCGTTATTCATGTTAGGTGCGGCCGGTTTTACGCTCTATCCAGTGGCAATGGCCTGGGCCTGCGAAAAAGTGGAACATCATCAACTGGTTGCCATGAACCAGGCATTGTTATTAAGCTATACCGTGGGGAGCCTGCTGGGGCCGTCATTTACCGCGATGCTGATGCAGAACTTCTCAGATAGCCTGTTGTTTATCATGATCGCCAGCGTGTCGTTTATTTATTTACTGATGCTGCTGCGTAAAACAGGACACAAGCCCAATTCCGTGGCCCATATCTGAGGCTATTTGACGATTACGGTGGCTCCCATTTATACAAATTATGTATCTTTGGTGAAGTTCCGCCGTATTTAATTGCCCCCTCATCTTTGCTGAAAAATAAACTGTGCAGAAGGTTATAGTTTTACATTCTGCCATTTCCGTCAGCTCGTTTTACCGCGCATAATCCTTCGCCTCATTTATTGATATTTAAAATAGCCCCCACGAAGGATTGCGTATGGCTGGTGCACAGGAAAAACAATTGCGATGGTACAACATCGCCTTGATGTCGTTTATTACCGTTTGGGGGTTTGGCAACGTTGTTAACAACTATGCTAATCAGGGATTAGTCGTTGTCTCCTCCTGGATTTTTATTTTTGCACTCTATTTTATTCCCTATGCCCTGATTGTCGGACAGCTTGGCTCGACGTTTAAAGAGGGGAAAGGGGGCGTCAGTACCTGGATAAAACACACCATGGGGCCGGGGCTGGCTTATCTTGCCGCATGGACTTACTGGGTGGTGCATATTCCTTACCTGGCGCAGAAACCGCAGGCTATCCTGATTGCCCTGGGCTGGGCGCTGAAGGGGGATGGGTCACTGATTAAAGAGTACACCGTCGTGGCGTTACAGGGGCTGACGCTGGCGCTGTTTGTCTTCTTCATGTGGGTTGCATCCCGTGGGATGAAGTCACTGAAAATTGTGGGTTCCGTGGCGGGAATTGCGATGTTTGTGATGTCGATTCTGTATGTCGTGATGGCGGTAACCGCGCCGGCAATTACGGATGTTGAGATCGCTACCACCAACATCACCTGGGAATCGTTCATTCCGCATATTGATTTTACCTATATCACGACGATTTCGATGCTGGTCTTCGCGGTGGGTGGTGCGGAAAAAATTTCACCTTACGTTAACCAGACCCGCAATCCAGGCAAAGAATTCCCGAAAGGGATGTTGATTCTGGCGATTATGGTGGCGGTATGTGCAATTCTCGGCTCGCTGGCAATGGGGATGATGTTTGACTCCCGGCATATTCCCGATGATTTAATGACCAATGGTCAATATTATGCTTTCCAGAAACTTGGCGAGTATTACGGGATGGGTAACACGCTGATGGTTATTTATGCGGTTGCCAACACGCTGGGGCAGATTGCGGCACTCGTATTTTCTATTGATGCACCGCTTAAAGTCTTGCTGGGCGATGCAGACAGTCGGTATATCCCTGCACGTTTGTGCCGCACAAATACCTCCGGTACGCCGGTGAACGGTTATATACTGACGTTAGTATTAGTCGCGATTCTGATTATGTTACCGACTCTGGGCATTGGCGACATGAATAATTTGTATAAATGGTTGCTGAATCTCAACTCAGTTGTTATGCCATTGCGTTATTTATGGGTGTTCGTGGCATTTATTGCCGTTATTCGGCTGGCGCAGAAATATAAGTCAGAATATGTCTTTATTCGCAACAAAACGCTGGCATTAACCGTCGGAGGATGGTGTTTTGCCTTCACTGCATTTGCTTGCGTCACCGGGATTTTTCCAAAAATGGAAGCTTTTACCCCGGAGTGGACGTTCCAACTGACGCTGAATATTGCGACGCCGTTTGTGCTGGTGGGGCTGGGCTTAATTTTCCCGCTGCTGGCGAGAAGAAAGGGCTAAACGAGCGATAATCAAAAGGAGATAGCCAGGCTATCTCCTTCTGGCGGCTCAGGACAGCGGGGCAAGTTCGTCGGGAATGGTATACTGGTGACCGTCATAGCGCAGTAACCAGTTGGCTTTACCCGGTTTATCTTTCGCTGCGCATTGCTCATTGGCATCAACATAGCTCGCGGATGCCACGCTTTTCTCGGTTACCCGAATATCAACATACCCATTCTGCGAACCGGCATCGAGCGCCAGGCTGCGTTTACTGTCGCTGAAGGTTCCCTCGCAGTTGCCATCCCATTCTCCGCTGCTATTTTCCAGCACGATACCGTTTAGTATTGGCCGGAGCTGATTATTGTCGATGACATACAGCGAAAGTGCAGTTTCACTAAATGGGTTTACCCGAGAACTGCCGGTGCGGGAGATACGCAAGCCGAATGCGGTCTGTTCAGGCGTAACCTTCCAGCGAGCGGTATCAAGTGCCAGGCCGGTGATGCGAATGGCGTCGTCGCTCATTCTCTCTGGCAGGCGTAATCGTTGTTTTACGTCGAGCGTGGTGGAATCGAGCACCAGAAGCTCCAGATCGCCGACGTTATCGTAATCGCTATACTGCTGTGTCATTAATGGAACAGCGGCCAGCGTCAGCTCAGGGTGCGCTGGCCAGATGCGGCAAATCGCGCTTTGGGGTGAATCACTGTGGGTGGTAATGACCCGGTTATCTTGAGTAATGGTGCCTTGCGACGTTGTCCTGGCATCCGGCCAGGCGTGCTGGATGATGGCGTTAATATCGCAGTTGCTGGCGGCATTCGCGGCCTGGGCAGACAACAGTAACACTCCTGAGATGAATAACCGCATGACGTCCTTTCCTGTGTTGTGATCCGTTTGCCGAAGAGGTAAGTGCAGATAACAAAACGGCCACCATGTTAGGCAGCCGTTTTACAAGGATGTACACTCAATACATCACTTTATGACCATACTGTTCCAGGATACCTTTCACGCGATCCATGGTTTCTTTCTTCGGGGGCTTAACGCCATCCAGCTTATATTCTTCGCCCATCGCCACCCATTTGTGTTTACCCAACTCATGGTAAGGCAGTAATTCGATTTTTTCGACGTTGCCCATATCACGGGTAAACTCGCCCAGACGGTGTGCTGAGTCGTCATCGTCAGACCAGCCTGGTACGACGACGTAGCGGATCCACACCTTGATGTCTTTGTTAGACAGATAGCGTGCGAACTCCAGCGTACGATGGTTAGACACACCGACCAGGTTCTGGTGAATTTCGTCGTTCATCTGTTTGAGGTCGAGCATCACCAGATCGGTGACTTCCAGCAGTTCATCAATCACCGGATCGTAGCGGCGGACAAAACCGTTGGTGTCGAGACAGGTATGAATACCTTCTTTTCTACAGGCGCGGAACCAGTCACGAACGAATTCGGCCTGCAGAATAGCCTCACCGCCGGATGCCGTTACGCCGCCACCGGAGGCGTTCATAAAGTGGCGATAGGTTACCACTTCTTTCATCAATTCTTCGACGGTGACTTCTTTACCACCGTGCGTGTCCCACGTATCACGGTTATGGCAATACAGGCAGCGCATCAGGCAGCCCTGGAAGAAGGTAATAAAACGGATGCCCGGGCCGTCTACGGTGCCACAGGATTCAAAGGAGTGAATGCGACCAATAACTGACATTGCGGTGTATCTCCAGATGTGGCCCATCCGGGGCCAGAGTGAGTGCACAGTTATTAACTGTGTCGAGTCTGTTTTGGCAGTCATCCATAAGTATAGATAGCTGACGAAAGAGACTTAGTTGCTAAAAAGGCCCCACTTACGTGGAGCCTTTATTGTACGACATTTAACGCGTGATTTCAGTCAAAACCAATTACATGGTCTGAGTGAAAGTACGGGTAATAACATCCTGCTGCTGTTCTTTAGTCAGGGAGTTAAAACGTACTGCGTAACCTGATACACGGATGGTCAGCTGAGGATATTTCTCAGGATGTTCCATCGCGTCCAGCAGCATTTCACGGTTCATGACGTTCACGTTCAGGTGCTGACCACCTTCGATGGACGCTTCGTGATGGAAGTAACCGTCCATCAGGCCTGCCAGGTTGGTCTTACGAACTTCGTCGTCTTTACCCAGTGCGTTTGGAACGATAGAGAAGGTGTAAGAGATACCATCTTTAGCGTAAGCAAACGGCAGTTTAGCAACGGAGGTCAGAGAGGCAACAGCACCTTTCTGGTCACGGCCGTGCATTGGGTTAGCACCCGGTCCGAACGGTGCGCCAGCACGACGACCATCTGGGGTGTTACCAGTTTTCTTACCATACACAACGTTAGAGGTGATGGTCAGAACAGACTGAGTCGGGATAGCGTTACGGTAAGTAGTCAGTTTCTGAATTTTCTTCATGAAACGTTCTACCAGGTCAACCGCCATGTCATCAACGCGAGAGTCGTTGTTACCAAACTGCGGGTATTCGCCTTCGATTGCGAAGTCGATAGCCAGACCGTCTTCGTCACGAATCGGTTTAACTTTCGCATATTTGATAGCAGACAGGGAGTCAGCAGCAACGGACAGACCTGCGATACCACACGCCATGGTGCGAACAACGTCACGGTCGTGCAGCGCCATCAGAGAGGCTTCGTAGCTGTACTTGTCGTGCATGTAGTGGATGACGTTCAGCGCGGTGACGTACTGTTTAGCCAGCCAGTCCATGAAGTGATCCATACGATCCATCACTTCGTCGAAGTTCAGCAGATCGCCTTTGATCGGTTCAGATTTAGGGCCAACCTGGATTTTCAGTTTTTCATCAACGCCGCCGTTGATTGCGTACAGCATGGTTTTCGCCAGGTTTGCACGCGCACCGAAGAACTGCATTTGTTTACCAACAACCATCGGGCTTACGCAGCAAGCGATCGCGTAATCGTCGTTGTTGAAGTCCGGACGCATCAGGTCATCGTTCTCATACTGCAGAGAAGAGGTGTCGATGGACACTTTAGCGGCGAATTTCTTGAAGTTCAGAGGCAGTTTTTCAGACCACAGAACGGTGATGTTCGGCTCCGGAGAAGGACCCATGGTGTACAGGGTGTTCAGGAAGCGGAAGCTGTTTTTGGTAACCAGAGTACGGCCGTCAACGCCCATACCGCCGATAGATTCAGTTGCCCAAATCGGGTCACCGGAGAACAGTTCATCATATTCAGGGGTACGCAGGAAACGAACCATACGCAGTTTCATCACCAGGTGGTCAATCATTTCCTGAGCGTCTTGCTCGGTGATTTTACCTGCTTTGATATCACGTTCGATGTATGCATCCAGGAAGGTGGATACGCGACCGAAGGACATTGCTGCACCGTTCTGAGACTTAACAGCGGCCAGGTAGCCGAAGTAGGTCCACTGGATAGCTTCCTGAGCGTTGGTCGCCGGACCAGAGATATCGCAGCCATATTTAGCGGCCATTTCTTTGATCTGACCCAGTGCGCGGTGCTGTTCAGCAATTTCTTCACGCAGACGGATAGTTGCTTCCAGGTTTACGCCATTTTCCAGATCGGACTGCAGAGAGACGAACTGAGCGTATTTGTCTTTCATCAGGTAGTCGATACCGTACAGCGCAACGCGACGGTAGTCACCGATGATACGGCCACGGCCATACGCATCTGGAAGACCAGTCAGAACACCGGATTTACGGCAGTTCAGAATGTCTTTGGTATAAACATCGAATACACCCTGGTTGTGGGTTTTGCGGTATTCGGTGAAGATTTTTTTCAGCATCGGGTCCAGTTCGCGATTGTACGCTTTGCAGGAACCTTCAACCATTTTAATGCCGCCAAACGGAATGATCGCACGTTTCAGTGGAGCTTCAGTCTGCAGACCAACGATTTTCTCAAGCTGCTTGTTGATGTAGCCAGCATCGTGAGAAGTGATGGTAGAAGCAACGGAGGTGTCAAAGTCAACAGGCGCGTGAGTACGGTTTTCCTGTTTAACGCCTTCCATCACGCTGTCCCACAGCTTGGTGGTCGCGTCAGTTGCGCCAGCCAGGAAGGACTCGTCACCCTCATACGGAGTGTAGTTTTTCTGAATGAAGTCACGGACGTTTACTTCATTCTGCCAGTCACCTTTGGTAAAACCTTCCCAGGCTGTGGCTAACTTTTCATTAAGCTCGGACATGTAACACCTACCTTCTTAAGTGGATTTTTTATTTACTACGTGTAATGGGCATCAACAAATTAGTGATGATCGTTACCACGTAGGTAAATGACCCAGTATGTCAACCCGACTAACAAACCGCCGCCGATAATGTTACCGATCGTAACCGGAATCAGGTTATCGGTGATGAAATTCATCACGGTCAGGTGTGAAAAATTCTCCGGAGAAGAACCGACAGCGGTCCAGAATTCCGGTGTGGCGAAATCGCGTATTACGATACCCATAGGGATCATAAACATGTTTGCGATACTGTGCTCAAAACCGCTGGCAACAAACATTGCGACCGGCAATACCATGATAAACGCTTTGTCCATCAGGCTACGGCCTGAGTAGCTCATCCATACGGCCAGGCACACCATCAGGTTTGCCAGAATACCGAGGCTGACGGCTTCAACAAAGGTGTGATGCACTTTGTGATCGGCGGTTTGCAGGACGTTTAGCCCCCATGCGCCGTTAGCGGTCATATATTCGCCGGAAAGCCACATCAGTAGCACAAAGAGCAAGCAACCCACCAGGTTGCCAACATAAACGTTGAGCCAGTTTTTTGCCAATTGGCCCCAGGTAATACGTCCACTGGCCTTAGCGACGACAATCAGTACGGTTGAAGTAAAGAGGTCAGCGCCGCAGACAACACAAAGAATCAGTCCCAGGGAAAAACAGATACCACCGATCAACTTGGCTATGCCGAAAGGCATCGTTCCGGTACCGGTCGTGGCGGTGATATAGAAAACAAAGGCAATTGAAATGAACACACCGGCAGTAATTGCCAGATAGAACGTCTTAAGCGGATGTTTCGTTGCTTTATAGACGCCTGCTTCTTCGGCAACTTTGGCCATAGCAGCAGGAAGTATAAGATCAAAAGGGTTGTCAGCTTTCACACTAACTCTCTCTTTATTAAGTCGGCGACGAGATACTAACAAAGCATTATAGATGAGAATTTGATATAGATCATATCTCGCCTGGCTTATAGGCCCGCAAGACGCATGGTTTTTATGCGATTACGGCGTAACTTATTGATTATCCAAATAAAAATAAATTTTAAAAATTACAAACTGTGTTGAATTTTTTTCTTTAACCTCCCGTTGAGCGGTTAATTAAAATGGAGTAATTGAGATAAAATGCAACACTATCAAGCTATTTTTTTTAATATCAACTACTAATTTTTAACCTTGTTTTTACATTTATTTTTGATTAAGCAAAAATAAAAAAAACGGGGCACAAAATGCGCCCCGTAATATAGCGTAGTCAATTGTTGAAGCCTACTCAGAGCAGGCTAATTGCCATTATTTTGACCAGTATGCTGCTTTTGCGCGCTGCAGTTTTTCATAGGCTTTCAGCAAAGACTGATGCGCCGGGAAAGCCTGCAGATCGCTGTCGACGGACTGGAGGCCATAAAACGGCGCTTCTCCGCTTAATGCCGCACTCGCCGCTTCAACCGCATCGGCACCGTACATACGGACAAAAGCGTTCAGATACTGCAGCGGCTGGCGATCGTCTTCCTGCGACAACAGCAGCAGCGTTTGCAGGCAACGGTAGTAGTTGGCGCGTTCGGCGCTAAAGACCGATGCGTTAAACTCCATTGTCCATTCGGTCCAAATCAGTGCCTGCTCCAGGTCACCGCCGGCCAGTGCCAGCATCACTTTCAGCTCACCAATACGCAGCGTAGACCAGCCGTTGTCTGGGCCTGTTGCCAGACCCAGCAGCTCACGTACGCGGGTAAAGTCGTCAAAACCTTCTTCATCCAGTTGTTCGAGCAGGCTGAGATAGTCTTCTTTATCCCACTCGCTACCCGGCAGAGAAAGAATGGTTTCACGCAGATGTGTGCCCATACCGTTGTTCGCTAACCACAGATCTTCAGCCGGATAGATATCGGACATCCCCGGAACGATGATGCGGCAGGCGTACACGCCCAGATGCTCGTAATCAGCGATATACACTTCTTTATCTTCGGTTTTGAAGATAGCCATCAGGGTGGCAAACTCTTCTTCCGTAGTGCCGGAGAAATTCCAGTCAACGAACGGATAATCGGCATCTTGCTTGAACAAATCCCAGGAGATCAGGCCGCTGGAATCGATGAAGTGGGTTTCGAGGTTGGTATGCTCAGCCACTTCTTCATCATCAAAGGTCGGAGGCATAAAGACATCAAGATCTTTCAGACCGCGGCCCTGCAACAGTTCGGTGACGGTACGCTCCAGTGCCACGCCGAAGTCCGGGTGGGCGCCGAATGACGCAAAGCAGGTCCCGTTAGCCGGGTTAAACAGTACTACGCAGATAACCGGGTATTTGCCGCCCAGCGAGCCGTCATAGGCGAAAATTGGGAACCCTTCGGCTTCCAGTTTGGCAATGGACTCGACCACTGCCGGGTAACGCGCCAGCACGTCGGCTGGGATTTCCGGCAGACTGATGCTTTCTGCGATGATGCGGTTCTTCACATAACGTTCAAAGACTTCAGACAGCCCCTGAACGCGTGCTTCATTTGGGGTGTTACCGGCAGACATTCCGTTGGAAACGTACAGGTTGCCAATGATATTCATCGGAATGTACACGGTTTGGTTATCAGACTGGCGGGTAAACGGCAGACCGCAAACACCGCGTTCTTCATTGCCTGACTGCAGGTCGATCAGCATGCTGCCGGTCAGTTCATTTTCCGGATCGTAGAACGCGCGCAGACGGGCATCCAACAAACCTTCTGGAACGTCATCCTCTTCGGTTAACGGGAACCATTTTTCGTTCGGATAATGTACGAATGGACCGTTAGCGACAGTTTCACCCAACCAGAAATCGGCAAAAAAGTAGTTGGTGGACAGACGCTCAAAATATTCGCCCAGCGCGGAAGCCAGCGCCGCTTTTTTCGTCGCGCCTTTACCGTTGGTGAAACACAGTGCGCACTCTTTATCGCGAATATGCACAGACCAAACGTTAGGAACGGGGTTTAACCATGAGGCTTCTTCAATCTGGAAACCAAGGTCGAGTAATTTTTGCTGGAAGCGGGCGATGGAATCTTCCAGCGCGGCATCTTTGCCGGGAATAAATGTTTGCGTCATGAAAATCACTTTTGTCGTACGGAAAGCGCGCAATGATACGGGTTTTATATGAATGGCGCTATCGCCGCCACTGCGGTGACGCAAATAAAAGCGTTGACTATGCTTTCACACGATAACCCACGTTAAGAGTACAAAATGAAAGCATTCGATTTACACCGTATGGCGCTGGATAAAGTGCCCATGGAGTTTCTGGGTGAGGTGGCGCTGCGCAGCTTGTATACCTTTATATTGGTTTTTCTGTTTTTAAAGCTCACGGGGCGGCGTGGTGTACGCCAGATGTCGCTTTTTGAAGTGTTGATTATCCTGACGCTGGGGTCGGCAGCGGGGGATGTGGCGTTTTATGACGATGTTCCGCTGCTACCGGTGCTGGTGGTATTCATTACCCTGGCGCTGCTGTATCGCTTAGTGATGTGGCTGATGGCACACAGTGAAAAGCTGGAGGATCTGCTGGAGGGTAAACCGCTGGTGATCATCGAAGACGGCGAACTGTCATGGTCGAAGCTCAATAACGCCAATATGACGGAATTCGAGTTTTTTATGGAATTGCGGTTGAACGGTGTGGAGCAATTAGGGCAGGTGAAGCTCGCTATTCTGGAGACAAATGGGCAAATCAGCGTCTATTTCTTTGCCGATGAAGACGTCAAACCCGGTCTCAGCATTCTGCCTAAACACTGTACGCAACGCTTTAAGGTGGTACCGGCGGCAGGGGATTATGCCTGCGTACGCTGTAGTGAGGTTATTCACATGCGCGCTGGGGATCATCAATTATGTCCGCGCTGTGCAAATCCAGAATGGACGAAGGCCAGTCGGGCAAAACGGGTCACCTGACAGCGAAAATATCGGTTTTGAGCCGTCAATCCGATAGATTCTGTTGTGTGACGAATGACACATTTTTCCCCTGACCCGTATTACCCATTGCGGCGCGTGTCGCTGAATGATAAAACCGATATCCACAGGAAAAACATATACCCAATGTCTGTCACAGGAATTATTGCCAACGACAGGATGTTGACCGGATAACAACACAACGTGGTGAGGGGAAATGACTCAGGTCTTCAATTTTAGTTCAGGTCCGGCAATGCTACCGGCGGACGTACTTAAACTGGCTCAACAGGATCTCCGCGACTGGAATGGTCTTGGCACGTCGGTGATGGAAATTAGCCACCGTGGTAAAGAGTTTATCCAGGTCGCAGAGGAAGCAGAGCAGGATTTTCGCGATCTCCTCAGCATTCCCTCCAACTACAAAGTGTTGTTCTGCCATGGCGGTGGTCGCGGTCAGTTCGCTGGGATCCCGCTCAATATTTTAGGCGATAAGACCACGGCAGATTACGTCGATGCCGGTTATTGGGCAGCCAGCGCCATTAAAGAAGCGAAGAAATACTGCACACCAAACGTGATTGATGCCAAAGTCACCGTTGACGGCCTGCGGGCGGTCACGCCAATGAGTGAATGGCAGCTTTCTGACAATGCGGCTTATCTGCACTATTGCCCGAACGAAACCATTGATGGTATTGCAATCGATGAGACGCCGAATTTTGCCAGTAACGTTGTGGTGACCGCTGACCTGTCTTCCACCATCTTGTCTGGGCCGCTTGATGTTAGCCGCTATGGCGTAATCTACGCCGGCGCGCAGAAAAACATCGGCCCAGCGGGTCTGACGATCGTCATCGTACGTGAAGATTTACTCGGCAAAGCGCACGTGTCCTGCCCGTCGATCCTCGATTACACCGTCCTGAACGACAATGACTCGATGTTTAACACGCCGCCGACATTTGCCTGGTACCTCTCTGGTCTGGTCTTTAAGTGGCTGAAAGCACAAGGCGGCGTCAGCGCAATGGACAAAATTAACCAGCAAAAAGCGGAACTGTTGTACGGCGTCATTGATAACAGTGACTTCTATCGTAACGATGTTGCGAAGTCTAACCGCTCGCGCATGAACGTTCCTTTCCAGTTGGCTGACAGCTCACTGGATAAACTGTTCCTGGAAGAGTCTTTTGCTGCTGGTCTGCATGCGCTGAAAGGGCATCGTGTGGTCGGTGGGATGCGCGCGTCTATCTACAATGCAATGCCGCTTGAAGGCGTGAAAGCGTTGACCGATTTCATGATCGATTTCGAGCGTCGTCGCGGCTAATCTGCTGTTATTTTTCATCCCCACAGCCAGCCTGTGGGGTTTTTATATCTGTTTTTGAGAGTTAAGTTTCATGGAATCCCTGACGTTACAACCCATTGCGCGGGTAGATGGCACCATCAATCTGCCTGGTTCTAAAAGTGTTTCTAACCGCGCTTTGCTGCTGGCTGCATTAGCAAATGGCACCACTGTCCTGACCAACCTGCTGGACAGTGATGATGTCCGCCATATGCTTAACGCGCTGAATGCGTTAGGGATTAGCTATACCCTTTCCGCCGATCGTACCCGCTGCGAAATTATCGGTAACGGCGGCGCGTTACAGGCCGAAGGTGCAGTCGAACTGTTTCTTGGCAACGCCGGCACCGCGATGCGTCCGCTGGCGGCTGCGCTGTGTCTGGGGCACAACGATATTGTGCTGACGGGTGAACCGCGTATGAAAGAGCGCCCGATTGGCCATCTGGTCGATGCGCTACGCCAGGGGGGCGCAAACATAGATTACCTGGAGCAGGAAAACTATCCGCCTTTACGACTGCGCGGTGGTTTTATCGGTGGCCAGGTTGACGTGGACGGCAGCGTGTCCAGCCAGTTCCTCACCGCGTTGCTGATGACCGCGCCGCTGGCGCCGCAGGATACGACGATCGCAATTAAAGGCGAGCTGGTATCAAAACCTTACATCGATATTACGCTAAACCTGATGAAAACCTTTGGCGTTGAGATTGAGAACCAGAACTACCAACATTTTGTTGTCAAAGGTGGACAGCAGTACCAGTCCCCTGGCGCATACCTGGTGGAAGGGGATGCGTCATCGGCCTCGTATTTCCTTGCAGCCGGAGCGATTAAAGGCGGTACGGTAAAAGTCACCGGGATTGGCCGCAACAGTATGCAGGGCGATATTCGCTTTGCTGATGTGCTGGAAAAAATGGGTGCCACCGTGACGTGGGGAGATGACTTCATTGCCTGTACGCACGGGGAATTACACGCCATTGATATGGATATGAACCACATTCCGGATGCGGCGATGACGATTGCTACCGCGGCGCTGTTTGCGAAAGGCACCACGATTCTTCGCAACATCTACAACTGGCGGGTCAAAGAGACCGACCGTTTGTTTGCGATGGCGACGGAGCTGCGTAAAGTGGGCGCGGAAGTGGAAGAGGGTCATGATTTTATCCGTATCACGCCACCCGCTACGTTAACATTTGCCGACATTGCGACCTATAACGATCACCGCATGGCGATGTGTTTCTCGCTGGTGGCGCTGTCTGACACGCCAGTCACTATTCTGGACCCTAAATGCACGGCCAAAACCTTCCCGGATTATTTCGAACAGCTGGCGCGTATTAGTACCCCTGCCTAGCCCTCATACTTGCGCCAGTCATCTGGCTGGCGCAAGTATGGTCCGTAATCGTACTGTTTTTACGCTTACCACTAATGCTAACGTGTTGATGTTCTATTTTATTTATTTGTTTTTATTATAAATATCAACGGAAGATTAGCATGAAGAATAAATCACTGTTCCTGGCGCTGGCGGTTTCCGCCACGCTGCTGGCTGGCTGTAAAAATGGGATCAATGGCGATCTTGTTGCCAGTTCGGGTATGTCTGCTTATAAAGCCGCGACGCTTAACGATGCGGATGTCAAAGCGCTGTCTGATAAATCATGTAAGCAAATGGATAGCGAGAACCAGCTGGCAACCTCTAAAAGTAAATACACCAAGCGTCTGAACAAAATTGCCAAAGCGTTGGGTAATAGTATTGATGGCACGCCGGTAAATTATAAAGTTTATATGACCAGCGATATCAATGCCTGGGCAATGGCGAATGGATGCGTACGTGTTTATTCGGGCTTGATGGACCTGATGACCGACAATGAAATTGAAGGCGTGCTGGGTCATGAATTGGGCCATGTTTCTTTAGGACACTCACGTAAAGCAATGCAGACCGCGTATGCCACTCTGGCCGCGCGTGATGCTATTTCTGCGACCAGCGGCGTCGCTTCTCAGCTTTCACAGTCTCAGTTAGGCGATCTGGCGGAAGGCGTCATCAATTCATCGTTCTCCCGCAGCCAGGAGTCTGATTCTGATGATTTCTCTTACGATCTCCTGAAAAAACGTGGCATCAATACGCAGGGTTTGGTGACTGCGTTTGATAAATTCGCCACCATGGATGCCGGACATGCCAAATCATTGATGGATTCCCATCCGGCTTCTGCCGACCGTGCTGAGCATATGCGCGAACGTATTGCCGCAGATAAAAAGTAAATCAGTGTCATCTTCCGGGCTGGTTTCCCGCCAGCCCGCTATAATTGCGCAATTCTTCCTCATATCGTTACAGACTAATCGGGTTTTTACACTCTGTGTTAACGATTATTAGCGTTGGCGCGTATAATGCGCGGCGTTTACGTTAACGTATGCCTGTTTAAGGAGAAAAAGATGACGGCAATTGCCCCGGTTATTACCATTGATGGCCCAAGCGGTGCAGGTAAAGGCACCTTGTGCAAAGCAATGGCGGAAGCATTGCAGTGGCATCTGTTAGATTCTGGCGCGATTTATCGTGTACTGGCGCTTGCGGCGTTACATCACCATGTTGATGTCGCCTCTGAAGATGCGCTGGTCCCGCTGGCGTCACATCTGGATGTGCGTTTTATCTCAACAGACGGCAATCTGGAAGTTATCCTGGAAGGTGAAGATGTTAGTGGTGAAATCCGCACTCAGGAAGTGGCAAACGCCGCCTCTCAGGTTGCTGCGTTTCCCCGTGTGCGCGAAGCGCTGTTACGTCGCCAACGCGCCTTCCGTGAAGCTCCGGGGTTAATCGCCGACGGACGCGATATGGGGACGGTAGTCTTCCCGGACGCGCCGGTTAAAATTTTTCTGGACGCTTCCTCGCAAGAACGTGCGCATCGACGTATGCTACAGTTGCAGGAGAAGGGCTTTAGTGTTAACTTTGAACGCCTTTTGGCCGAGATCGAAGAACGCGACGACCGCGATCGAAACCGTGCGGTAGCGCCGTTAGTTCCTGCTGCTGATGCCTTAGTTTTGGATTCAACCCGATTAAGCATTGAGCAAGTGATTGAAAAAGCGTTACAATACGCGCGCCAAAAACTGGCACTCGCTTAAGCGCGACCGAATTTGCAGTACCCCCGTTGCAATGGATTGACAGCGGGTATGTTAAACAACCCCATCCGGCATGGAGCCAGGTGGACGTTAAATATGAAACCTGAAGATTAAACATGACTGAATCTTTTGCTCAACTGTTTGAAGAATCCTTAAAAGAAATCGAAACCCGTCCGGGTTCCATCGTTCGTGGTGTTGTTGTTGCTATCGACAAAGATATCGTACTGGTTGACGCCGGTCTGAAATCTGAGTCTGCCATTCCGGCAGAGCAGTTCAAAAACGCCCAGGGCGAGCTGGAAATCCAGGTTGGTGACGAAGTTGACGTTGCTCTGGATGCAGTAGAAGACGGCTTCGGTGAAACTCTGCTGTCCCGTGAAAAAGCTAAACGTCACGAAGCTTGGATCACGCTGGAAAAAGCTTACGAAGAAGCTGCGACCGTTACTGGTGTTATCAATGGCAAAGTCAAGGGTGGCTTCACTGTTGAGCTGAATGGTATTCGCGCGTTCCTGCCGGGTTCCCTGGTAGACGTTCGTCCGGTCCGCGACACGCTGCACCTGGAAGGCAAAGAGCTTGAATTCAAAGTAATCAAGCTGGATCAGAAACGTAACAACGTCGTTGTTTCCCGTCGTGCCGTTATCGAATCCGAAAACAGCGCAGAACGCGATCAGCTGCTGGAAAACCTGCAGGAAGGCATGGAAGTTAAAGGTATCGTTAAGAACCTCACTGACTACGGTGCATTCGTTGATCTGGGTGGCGTTGACGGCCTGCTGCACATCACCGACATGGCATGGAAACGCGTTAAGCATCCGAGCGAAATCGTAAACGTTGGCGACGAAATCACTGTTAAAGTGCTGAAGTTCGACCGCGAGCGTACTCGTGTATCTCTGGGCCTGAAACAGCTGGGCGAAGATCCATGGGTAGCTATCGCTAAGCGTTATCCGGAAGGTACCAAACTGACTGGTCGCGTGACCAACCTGACCGACTACGGCTGCTTCGTTGAAATCGAAGAAGGCGTTGAAGGCCTGGTTCACGTTTCCGAAATGGATTGGACCAACAAAAACATCCACCCGTCCAAAGTTGTTAACGTTGGCGACGTAGTGGAAGTTATGGTTCTGGATATCGACGAAGAACGTCGTCGTATCTCCCTGGGTCTGAAGCAGTGCAAAAACAACCCATGGCAGCAGTTCGCGGAAACCCACAACAAGGGCGACCGTGTTGAAGGTAAAATCAAGTCTATCACTGACTTCGGTATCTTCATCGGCCTGGACGGCGGCATCGACGGCCTGGTTCACCTGTCTGACATCTCCTGGAACGTTGCAGGCGAAGAAGCAGTTCGTGAATACAAAAAAGGCGACGAAATCGCAGCAGTTGTTCTGCAGGTTGACGCAGAACGTGAGCGTATCTCTCTGGGCGTTAAACAGCTCGCAGAAGATCCGTTCAACAACTGGGTTGCACTGAACAAGAAAGGCGCAATCGTAAACGGTAAAGTGACTGCAGTTGACGCTAAAGGCGCAACCGTAGAACTGGCTGACGGCGTTGAAGGTTACCTGCGCGCTTCTGAAGCTTCACGTGACCGCGTTGAAGATGCAACTCTGGTTCTGAGCGTAGGCGACGACGTTGAAGCTAAATTCACCGGCGTTGATCGTAAGAACCGTGCAATCAGCCTGTCTGTTCGTGCTAAAGACGAAGCTGATGAGAAAGATGCAATCGCAACTGTTAACAAACAGGAAGATGCAAACTTCTCTAACAACGCAATGGCTGAAGCTTTCAAAGCAGCTAAAGGCGAGTAATATCGAGTACTCTATACCCTAAATAATTCGAGTTGCAGGAAGGCGGCAAGGGAGCGAATCCCCAGGAGCTTACTTCAGTAAGTGATTGGGGTGAACGAGCGTAGCCAACGCACATGCAACTTGAAGTATGGCGGGTATAATCCTTTGTGCTGTTAACAGCACAAAGGATGACGAGTAGCTTGACAGATTACAGGATTCGTCCTGTAATCAATGACAAAGGGCGGCTACGGCCGCCCTTAATCAATGCAGCAGCTAATTTTGCCTTTAAGGAACCGGAGGAATCATGACCAAGTCAGAATTGATCGAAAGACTTGCAACCCAGCAGCCTCACATTCCCGCGAAAGCGGTTGAAGATGCGGTAAAAGAGATGCTGGAACATATGGCCTCGACTCTGGCGCAGGGCGAGCGTATTGAAATCCGCGGTTTCGGTAGTTTTTCTCTGCATTACCGCGCACCACGTACCGGACGTAATCCGAAGACTGGCGATAAAGTGGATCTGGAAGGAAAATATGTTCCGCACTTTAAACCGGGTAAAGAGCTGCGCGATCGCGCCAATATTTATGGCTAAGTTTTTCACAAAACTTAACGTCGAGAAAAGCACCTGTAGGGGTGCTTTTTTCATTTCTGCTTGCCCATATTGGAACCCGCCTCTCAGTTAAATTGCACATTACATCCTTCGCGTAATAACAGCAGAACACACGCCGGAAAACGAAAAATTGCTGCCAGACAACCGCTGCGTTGTCCTGCACACTTCCTGTAACAGGGAGGTGTTTTGTGAAAATAACAACGGTCAGTTCGTGTGCATTGTGCGGTATTCTCCCGCTTACGGTATTACCCTCACTGCCCGAAATGCTGTGCATCAGCGGCCTGTTTTGCCTGGCGTGTGTGCTCTGTCTTATTCCGCACAAGTATCTGCATTATGCCGGGTTAACGCTGTTGTTCTTTCTCTGGGGAATACTGGCGGCGAAAGACGCTATCTGGGCGGGGAATATGCTCCCCGCTAACACTCAGCAGGCCATAGTACAGATAACCGGCACTGACCATATGACCACGCACTATGGACAGATTACCCACCTGCAGGGGAGGCGAATATTTCCGGCGCAGGGGATCGTACTGTATGGACAATACTTACCTGGTGAGGTTTGTGCGGGTCAGAAATGGGCGATGACGCTTAAGGTTCGCGCGGTACACGGCCAATTAAATGAAGGGGGATTTGATAGCCAGCGCTATGCGTTAGCACAGCATCAACCGCTGACGGGACGTTTCCTGCAGGCAAGTGTCATTTCGCCACAGTGTAGCCTGCGTGCCCGTTATCTCTCTTCGTTGAATACAACGTTATCCGTTTATCCCTGGCAGCAGGTGATACTGGGCCTGGGAATGGGGGAGCGACTCTCTGTTTCGCAAGAGGTGAAAACCATTATGCGCGACACCGGAACGGCGCATTTGATGGCTATTTCCGGGCTACATATTGCCTTTGCCGCGCTTTTAGCTGCCGGGCTAATTCGCGGTGGGCAATTTTTTATGCCAACCCGCTGGATCGCCTGGCAGGTTCCGCTGGTGGGCGGAATTGCTTGTGCGACGTTTTATGCATGGTTAACAGGGCTACAGCCTCCCGCATTACGCACCGTGGTTGCATTGATTGTCTGGGGGGCGCTTAAACTGAGCGGGCGGCAGTGGAGTGGGTGGGCTGTCTGGACATGCTGTCTGGCCGCAATTGTGATGGTTGATCCCGTTGCTGTTCTCTCACAAAGCCTGTGGTTGTCCGCGTTTGCCGTTGCTGCACTGATATTCTGGTATCAATGGTTTCCACTGCCCGAATGGTCACTCTCCCGTGCGGGACGCGTATTTCTCGAGCTGGCGCATCTCCAGTTAGGTATCACGCTCCTGCTTTTGCCAGTGCAAATCGCCCTGTTTCACGGTATCAGCCTGACCTCATTTCTGGCCAATTTGTTTGCTGTACCGTTGGTCACGTTTGTTTCTGTCCCGCTGATACTCGCGGGTATGATCGTGCACTTAACCGGGCCGCTGGTTGTCGAGACCGGGTGCTGGTATCTGGCCGATCGATCGCTGGCACTCTTATTCTGGGCGCTCAATAGTCTGCCAAACGGTTGGATCAACATTGACCAACGCTGGCAATGGCTTTCGTTATCGCCCTGGGCGATGCTCGTTGCATGGCGACTGAATGCATGGCGTACCTTACCGGTGGTCTGCATTTCGGCAGTGCTTTTGTTGAGTTTGCCATTCTGGCGACCTGCGCGAACGCAAGTGTGGCAGGTGTATATGCTGGATGTTGGGCAAGGACTGGCAATAGTCATCGCCCGTAATGGTAAAGCGATCCTCTACGATACCGGGCTGGCATGGCCTGGGGGTGATAGCGCACAGCAGTTGATTATCCCCTGGTTACGCTGGCACAACCTGACGCCCGAAGGGATCGTATTGAGCCATGAACATCTGGACCACCGGGGGGGAATGGACTCGTTACTGAAAACCTGGCCAGCAATGTGGGTGAGAAGCCCGCTAGGATGGAAAGGCCATTTACCCTGTTTTCGCGGCGAGAGCTGGCAATGGCAGGGATTAACGTTCAGTGCTCACTGGCCGCTCCGTGGGACTAACGATCGGGGGAATAACCATTCCTGTGTGGTGAGAGTTGACGACGGCAAGCGCAGTTTTCTGCTGACCGGTGATATTGAATCTCCTGCAGAACAAAAAATGCTAAGTCATTACTGGCAGCATCTGCAGTCCACTTTTATTCAAGTACCGCATCATGGCAGCAACACTTCATCGTCATTAGCGTTTGTTCAGCGGGTTGCTGGGCAGGTGGCGTTAGCCTCAGCTTCACGCTATAACGCCTGGCGTTTGCCTTCCTGGAAAGTGAAGCAACGCTATCAGCAGCAGGGTTACCAATGGCTGGATACGCCTCATCAGGGGCAGGTTACGCTGGACTTTTTCCCGGAAAATTGGCGGATACGCAGTTTGCGGGATCAGATTTTACCTCGTTGGTATCATCAGTGGTTTGGCGTGCCGGAGGATAACGGGTAGAATATGCGGCTATTCTAACAAATGCTGGTTTTTTGAATGCATAACGATAAAGATCTCTCTACGTGGCAGACGTTTCGCCGACTATGGCCGACCATAGCGCCTTTTAAATCGGGTCTGATCGTGGCGGGTATAGCGTTAGTCCTGAACGCGGCCAGCGATACCTTCATGCTATCGCTCCTTAAACCATTACTGGATGATGGTTTTGGTAAAGCCGATCGCTCGGTGCTGATGTGGATGCCACTGGTGGTCATTGGACTGATGGTAGTACGTGGCTTAACCAGCTACGTCTCCAGCTACTGTATTTCCTGGGTGTCAGGCAAAGTGGTAATGACCATACGCCGCCGCCTGTTTGGTCATATGATGGGCATGCCCGTCGCTTTTTTTGATAAACAGTCAACAGGTACGTTACTGTCTCGTATTACCTATGATTCAGAGCAGGTTGCGTCATCGTCTTCTGGCGCACTGATCACCGTAGTGCGTGAAGGGGCCTCGATTATTGGCCTGTTTATCATGATGTTTTATTACAGCTGGCAGCTGTCATTAATTCTAATTGTGCTGGCGCCTATTGTGTCGATTGCAATTCGTGTGGTTTCCAAGCGTTTTCGCAGCATCAGTAAGAATATGCAAAACACTATGGGGCAGGTGACGACCAGTGCGGAGCAGATGCTGAAAGGCCACAAAGAAGTTTTAATTTTTGGTGGCCAGGAAGTCGAATCTAATCGTTTTGATAAAGTCAGTAACAAGATGCGTTTGCAGGGCATGAAGATGGTTTCCGCGTCTTCTATCTCCGATCCTATCATTCAGCTGATTGCGTCTTTGGCGCTGGCTTTCGTGTTGTATGCGGCCAGTTTCCCCAGCGTCATGGAAAACCTGACGGCAGGGACCATCACGGTGGTCTTCTCCTCAATGATCGCTCTGATGCGCCCGCTGAAGTCTCTGACTAACGTCAACGCGCAGTTCCAGCGCGGTATGGCGGCGTGCCAGACCTTGTTCACTATTCTGGATAGCGAACAGGAAAAAGATGAAGGTAAACGCGTTATTGAACGCGCGACCGGTGATTTAGAGTTCCGTAACGTCACCTTTACCTATCCAGGTCGTGAAGTGCCTGCGCTGCGTAACATCAACCTGAATATTCCGGCGGGAAAAACCGTTGCGCTGGTTGGGCGTTCAGGGTCAGGTAAATCCACCATCGCCAGTCTGATTACGCGTTTCTACGATATCGATGAAGGGCAAATTTTGATGGATGGACACGATCTGCGTGAATATACCCTGGCGTCCTTGCGCGATCAGGTTGCGCTGGTCTCGCAGAACGTGCACCTGTTTAACGACACGGTAGCCAATAACATCGCTTACGCGCGTACGGATATCTACAGTCGCGAGCAAATTGAAGAAGCGGCGCGTATGGCCTACGCCATGGACTTCATCAACAAGATGGATGATGGTCTGGATACGGTCATCGGCGAGAACGGCGTGCTGCTTTCCGGCGGTCAGCGCCAGCGTATTGCTATCGCCCGTGCCTTGCTGCGCGACAGCCCGATTCTGATCCTGGATGAAGCGACGTCGGCTCTGGATACCGAATCCGAACGCGCTATCCAGGCGGCTCTTGATGAACTGCAGAAAAACCGCACCTCGCTGGTCATTGCGCACCGTCTTTCGACCATCGAACAGGCGGACGAGATTGTCGTTGTGGAAGATGGGCTGATTGTTGAGCGCGGTACCCATAGTGAACTGCTCGAACAACGCGGTGTGTATGCGCAATTACACAAAATGCAATTTGGTCAATGATCGCGCGCATCTGGTCCGGTGAATCGCCGCTGTGGCGGTTGTTACTTCCGCTCTCCTGGCTATATGGTCTGGTGAGCGGGGTGATCCGCTTATGCTATACGCTTGGGCTTAAACGTGCATGGCGCGCACCGGTGCCGGTTGTAGTAGTTGGAAACCTTACAGCTGGCGGCAATGGTAAAACACCCGTCGTTATTTGGTTGGTTGAACACCTGCAGCAACGCGGCATTCGTGTGGGCGTAGTTTCTCGCGGCTATGGCGGAAAAGCGCAGGCGTACCCGCTGTTGCTGACGGCGGACACCACGACGGCAGAAGCGGGCGATGAACCGGTACTGATCTTCCAGCGTACCGGCGTGCCGGTTGCTGTTTCTCCGGTAAGAGCCGATGCGGTAAAAGCCATTCTTGCTCATCATGACGTGCAGATTATCGTCACGGACGATGGTCTGCAGCATTATGCCCTGGCGCGCGATGTTGAAATCGTGGTGATTGACGGCGAACGTCGGTTTGGCAATGGCTGGTGGCTTCCCGCGGGGCCTATGCGGGAGCGAGCGGATCGGCTTAAATCGGTGGATGCGGCTATCGTCAACGGTGGTATCCCGCAGGCGGGAGAGATTCCGATGCGCCTTGAGCCGGGGCTGGCCGTTAATTTACGCACCGGCGAGCGCTGCAACGTTGCGCTGTTACCCAATATTGTTGCTATGGCTGGGATTGGTCATCCCCCACGTTTCTTTGCCACCCTGGCGGCATGCGGGGCTAAACCACAGAAATGTGTCCCATTGGCAGACCATCAGTCTCTGACCTACAGTGACGTCAGTGCATTATTAGTTGCCGGACAAACGCTGGTGATGACGGAAAAAGACGCGGTGAAATGTCGTGCCTTTGCCGAGGATAACTGGTGGTACCTCCCTGTTGATGCGCATCTGTCGGGCGACCAGCCTGACGTATTACTTGATAAATTAACCTCGCTGGCTCGTTAACGGTTTCACGCTGCGGCAGCGACTGATTGATGAGGTTATCCATGTCGTTGCCGCACCTTTCTCTGACGGATGCCCGTCATCTTCACCTGGCAGCACAGGGCCTGCTGAAAAAAACACGTCGTCGGGCGACCCCGGCAGATATTCTCGCGACCATTACGCGCATGTCTTTACTGCAAATAGACACCATTAATATTGTCGCGCGTAGCCCTTATCTGGTGCTGTTTAGTCGTCTGGGCGACTATTCCCCACAGTGGCTGGATGACTCGCTACTGCACGGCGAATTGATGGAATATTGGGCGCATGAGGCGTGCTTCTTACCGCGCAGCGACTTTATGCTGATTCGCCATCGTATGCTGGCCCCTGAGAATATGGGCTGGAAGTACAAAGCCGCCTGGATGCAAGAGCATGTCCATGAGATTGAACAATTGCTTCATCACATTCAGCAAAATGGACCGGTGCGTTCAGCCGATTTTGAGCATCCGCGCAAGGGAACCAGCGGGTGGTGGGAATGGAAGCCGCAGAAACGTCATCTTGAAGGACTGTTCACCGCCGGTAGGGTGATGGTGGTGGAGCGGCGTAATTTCCAGCGGGTCTATGATGTAACGCATCGGGTTATGCCGCACTGGGATGATGAACGAGACTTGCTTTCGCAGACGCAAGCGGAAACGGTCATGCTGGACAACAGCGCGCGCAGCCTCGGTATTTTCCGTGAACCGTGGCTGGCGGACTACTATCGATTGAAGCGTCCAGAACTCAAAAACTGGCGTGATGTGCGCGCAGAGCAACGGAAAATCATCCCTGTCGATGTCGAAAGGTTGGGACCTATGTGGCTCCATAGCGATCTTCTACCATTGCTTGAACAGGCAAAGGCGGGCAGATTAACAGCCACCCACAGTGCTGTGTTATCTCCCTTTGACCCGGTGGTCTGGGATCGTAAACGCGCGGAGCAGTTGTTTGATTTTAACTATCGGCTGGAGTGCTATACGCCCGCGCCGAAACGGCAGTACGGCTATTTTGTTTTGCCTTTGCTGCATCGTGGGCAACTGGTGGGCCGTATGGATGCTAAAATGCACCGTAAAACAGGCGTGCTGGAGATTATCTCACTATGGTTGCAGGATGGCGTAAAACCGGGAATGACTCTGCAAAGGGGGGTGTTCCAGGCCATCGATGATTTTGCGCGCTGGCAACAGGCGACACGCGTTACGCTGGGACGCTACCCTGACGGTTTATTTGTCGACTGTCGTGATGGCTGGGAAATAGCCCAGTCCGCTAAACGATTATGTTAATATTTACGGATTCACAATCCGGTCCATCTGGAGGAACTATGGATCATCGTCTGCTTGAAATTATTGCCTGCCCTGTATGCAATGGAAAACTCTGGTACAACCAGGAAAAACAGGAACTTATTTGTAAGCCGGATAACCTGGCGTTCCCACTGCGAGACGGTATTCCCGTGTTGCTGGAAACGGAAGCTCGCGCCCTGACGGCGGATGAGAGTAAATCATGAGTTTTGTGGTCATTATTCCCGCGCGCTATGCGTCTACGCGCCTGCCCGGTAAGCCACTGCTGGATATCAACGGCAAACCGATGATCGTGCATGTTCTGGAGCGTGCGCGCGAGTCCGGTGCCGATCGCATTATTGTTGCTACCGATCATGAAGATGTTGCTCGCGCAGTCGAAGCGGTGGGTGGGGAAGTGTGCATGACGCGCGCCGATCACCAGTCCGGAACGGAGCGCCTGGCGGAAGTCGTCGAGAAATGTGGTTTTAGCGACGATACCGTTATTGTGAACGTGCAGGGTGATGAGCCGATGATCCCGGCGGTCATTATTCGCCAGGTAGCAGAGAACCTGGCGCAGCGGCAGGTCGGTATGGCAACGCTTGCTGCGCCGATCCACACCACGGAAGAAGCCTTTAATCCTAATGCGGTAAAAGTGGTACTGGATTCTGAAGGTTATGCGCTCTATTTCTCACGGGCAACTATTCCCTGGGATCGCGATCGTTTTGCCAAAAGTCTTGAAACCGTCGGCGATACCTTCCTGCGTCATCTGGGGATTTATGGCTATCGCGCCGGTTTTATCCGTCGCTATGTCAACTGGCAGCCGAGCCCGCTTGAGCATATTGAAATGCTGGAGCAGCTCCGCGTGCTGTGGTACGGCGAAAAAATTCACGTTGCTGTGGCAAAAGAAGTACCCGGCACAGGTGTTGATACCGCCGAAGATCTCGAGCGCGTTCGCGCTGAAATGCGTTAGTTTTTCTAATCACACTCCCCTCACTACAGATTGATATCTGGCGAGTATTAGTGGGAGGAGTGTCGTATCTTGATTCTTTTCTTCCACTTTTCTGTTCATCAATTGATCTCATCCGGGTGACATCCGTCTGCACGACGCTCATTATGAAAGCAGTCGCATTTATGAGGGCCATCTGAAATGGAACAGTTGCGTGCCGAACTCAGTCATTTACTGGGTGAAAAACTCAGTCGTATAGAATGCGTGAATGAAAAAGCGGATACGGCGCTGTGGGCATTGTATGACAGCCAGGGAAACCCGATGCCGCTGATGGCGAGAAGTTTCACTACGCCGGGTATGGCACAGCAGCTGGCATGGAAAACGTCCATGCTGGCGCGCAGTGGTACGGTACGTATGCCGGTCATTTATGGTGTCCTGACGCACGAGGAACATCCTGGCCCGGACGTGCTGCTACTTGAGCGCTTACGCGGCGTGCCGGTGGAAGCACCCGCCAGAACACCCGAGCGTTGGGAACATTTAAAAGATCAGATTGTAGAAGGCATGCTGTCATGGCATCGCCAGGACAGTCGCGGATGTGTTGGTGAGGTGGATAATACCCAGGAAAATGTCTGGCCATCCTGGTATCGTCAACGTGTGGAGGTGTTGTGGAGCACCCTCAACCAGTTCAGCAATACCGGGTTAACGATGCAGGACAAACGGATTTTGTTTCGGACCCGAGAGTGTCTGCCCAGCCTGTTCGAAGGTTTTAATGATAACTGCGTTCTGATCCACGGTAATTTCAGTTTGCGCAGTATGCTCAAAGATGCTCGCAGCGATCAGCTCCTGGCAATGGTCGGGCCGGGATTAATGCTCTGGGCGCCAAGAGAGTTTGAGCTGTTCCGGCTGATGGATAATGCACTGGCGGAAAGCCTGTTGTGGCAATATCTGCAACGCGCGCCCGTGGCGGAGTCGTTCATTTGGCGACGCTGGCTGTATGTGTTGTGGGATGAAGTCGCCCAGTTGGTCAATACCGGGCGTTTCAGTCGGTCTAACTTTGATCTGGCAACCAAATCACTGTTGCCCTGGCTCGCCTGATGAACATGCGAATGCCTTATCCGGCCTACAAATCTGCGCTGAACACGTAGGCCTGATAAGACGCGGCAGCGTCGCCATCAGGCAACATTCCTGTCAATGTTCCGATCCCTTCAGCCACTGCCATATGCGCCCCAGCGTTTCGTAGCCGACGCGATCGCTGTGCATCAACCAGACGGGAGACGGAACGGCGCGCTCCCACGGGTTCAGCGGAGAGTCTATTGCCAGCTGATTAGCGGGCGCTGGGAGCGGATGCAGCCCGGCCTGCTGGAAGAAGATCATTGCGCGCGGTAAATGTGATGCGGAGGTCACCAGCAGGAACGGCGCGTCGCCAATCGCCTTTTTCACTGCGGCAGCTTCTTCTTCGGTATCTTTAGGCTCATCCAGCGTAATTATCTCACTGCGGGGAACCCCCAGCGACTGGGCCACGCGGGCGCCAACTTCCGCAGCGCTGACGGTGTTGGTTTTTGCTACGCCGCCGGTGAAGATCAGCTTCGATCCCGGATTGGCTCGCCACAGACGCAGACCTTCATTGAGGCGCGGAAGGCTATTATTGATAAGATTTGAACTCGGCGTCCATTGCGGGTTCCAGGTATAGCCTCCGCCCAGTACCACAACGTACTCGACTTTCTGCGTATCCTGCCAGGTGGGATAGGTATCTTCAATCGGTTTCAGCAGACTATCGGCGACGGGCTGCAAGCTGAGCAGCAAAAGTGCCAGCCAGCTAAGGCTAATACACACTTTCCCTGTTTTCTGAAAGCGACTAAACCACACTAACGCCAGCCCTATCCCCATCACCAGCAGCATCAATGGAAGCGGCAGCATCATACCGCCAATCACTTTCTTCAGCGTAAAAAGCATCCTTTTTGGTTCCTTTTTTAACCATACAGCAGAAGATCAGCAGGGATATTACACCAGAAAGGTTCATTCTCGGCGTGGGTGTGACAAAATAGCGGTTTTACTTAGTCACCCTTAAGCCAGCATGTGGAGCGCGCGATGCGGGATCGCAATTTTGATGATATTGCCGAGAAGTTTTCCCGTAACATTTACGGTACCACCAAAGGTCAGCTTCGTCAGACGATCCTCTGGCAGGATCTGGACACGCTGCTTGCCGACTACGCGGGCCAAACGTTGCGTGTGCTTGATGCGGGTGGCGGAGAAGGGCAGACAGCCATTCTGATGGCGCAGCGGGGCCATCACGTCACCTTGTGCGATCTTTCTGCTGAAATGGTGGCGCGAGCGCAACGAGCGGCAGAAGAGCAAGGTGTGAGCGACAACATGCATTTTATACATTGTGCCGCTCAGGACATTCCGCAGCATTTGGATTCTCAGGTTGATCTGATATTGTTTCATGCTGTGCTGGAATGGGTGGCTGACCCGCAAGCGGTCTTAAAAACACTGTGGTCGATGTTACGTCCGGGCGGTGCTTTATCGCTGATGTTCTACAATGCAAACGGTCTGTTGATGCGTAATGTGTTGGTCGGTAATTTTGGCTATGTACAGCAGGGAATGTATAAAAAGAAACGGCGCACGTTGTCTCCCGATTTCCCGCGCGACCCTCAGCAAGTCTATGGCTGGCTGGAGGAGATCGGCTGGGAGATAACCGGTAAAACGGGCGTGAGGGTGTTTCATGATTATCTGCGTGATAAACAAAAACAGCATGACTGTTTTGACGCTTTAACAGAAATAGAAACGCGCTATTGTCGCCAGGAGCCGTTTATCAGCCTTGGGCGTTATATTCATGTCACCGCGCGCAAACCGCAGATGCAAGGATAACCTATGAGTGAATTTTCCCAGACAGTCCCCGAACTGGTTGCCTGGGCCAGAAAAAATGACTTTTCCATCTCTCTGCCGGTAGACAGACTTTCTTTTCTGCTGGCTGTGGCTACGCTGAACGGTGAGCGGCTTGACGGTGAGATGAGTGAAGGCGAACTGGTGGATGCATTCCGCCATGTCAGTGATGCGTTTGAGCAAACCAGCGAAACCATCGGCGTGCGCGCCAACAACGCGATCAACGATATGGTGCGTCAACGTCTGCTGAACCGCTTTACCAGCGAGCAGGCGGAAGGAAACGCCATTTATCGTCTGACGCCATTGGGGATTGGCATCACCGATTATTACATCCGCCAGCGTGAGTTCTCGACGCTGCGCCTTTCCATGCAGCTCTCAATTGTGGCTGGGGAACTGAAGCGCGCGGCAGATGCGGCCGAAGAAGGCGGCGATGAGTTCCACTGGCACCGCAATGTGTACGCACCGCTGAAATATTCGGTGGCGGAAATCTTCGACAGCATCGACCTGACGCAGCGCATTATGGATGAGCAGCAGCAGCAGGTGAAAGACGACATTGCCCAATTGCTGAATAAAGACTGGCGGGCGGCGATTTCCAGCTGCGAAATGCTGCTGTCTGAAACCTCCGGCACGCTGCGTGAACTGCAGGACACGCTGGAAGCAGCGGGGGATAAGCTACAGGCTAACCTGCTGCGTATTCAGGACTCCACCATGACCCATGACGATCTGCATTTCGTTGACCGTCTGGTGTTCGACTTACAGAGCAAGCTTGACCGTATTATAAGCTGGGGTCAGCAATCCATCGATCTGTGGATCGGCTACGATCGCCACGTGCATAAATTCATCCGTACCGCGATTGATATGGATAAAAACCGCGTCTTTGCTCAGCGTTTGCGCCAGTCTGTCCAGACTTACTTTGACGATCCGTGGGCGTTGACCTATGCCAATGCCGATCGTCTGCTGGACATGCGTGACGAAGAGATGGTGTTGCGTGATGAAGAGGTCACTGGGGAACTGCCGCCGGACCTTGAGTATGAAGAATTTAACGAGATCCGTGAACAGCTGGCAGCGATCATCGAAGAACAGTTGGCTATCTATAAATCCAGACAAACGCCACTGGATCTCGGTTTGGTAGTGCGCGAGTATCTGGCGCAATATCCGCGCGCGCGTCACTTCGACGTTGCGCGTATTGTTATCGATCAGGCGGTACGCCTTGGCGTAGCGCAAGCAGATTTCACCGGACTGCCAGCCAAATGGCAGCCGATTAATGATTACGGAGCCAAGGTACAGGCGCATGTCATTGACAAATATTGAAAAAGTGATGCCGGTTAAGCTGGCGCAGGCGCTGGCGAATCCGTTATTTCCGGCGCTGGACAGCGCATTACGTTCGGGCCGACATATCGGGCTGGATGAGCTGGATAATCATGCCTTCCTGATGGACTTTCAGGAATATTTTGAAGAATTTTACAGCCGCTATAACGTGGAGCTCATCCGCGCGCCGGAAGGGTTTTTCTACCTTCGCCCGCGCTCGACCACGCTTATTCCGCGCTCAGTATTGTCTGAACTGGACATGATGGTTGGTAAAATTCTTTGCTATCTCTATCTCAGCCCGGAACGTCTGGCCAATGAAGGGATTTTTACCCAGCAAGAACTGTACGACGAACTGCTGACGTTGGCGGACGAAGCTAAATTGCTCAGGCTGGTGAATAACCGCTCCACCGGCTCGGACGTTGACCGTCAGAAGCTGCAGGAAAAAGTACGTTCTTCATTAAACCGCCTGCGCCGCTTAGGCATGGTGTGGTTTATGGGCCATGACAGCAGCAAATTCCGCATTACGGAATCGGTGTTCCGCTTTGGCGCGGATGTGCGCAGCGGCGACGATCCGCGCGAAGCGCAGCGTCGTTTAATTCGTGATGGTGAGGCGATGTCGGTCGAAAATAATCTGCAACTCAACGATGAGCCAGAAGAGAATCAGCCGGACAGTGGAGAGGAAGAATAATGATTGAACGCGGTAAATTTCGCTCACTAACGCTGATCAACTGGAATGGTTTTTTTGCCCGCACGTTTGACCTGGATGAACTGGTTACCACGTTGTCCGGCGGGAACGGTGCCGGTAAATCCACCACTATGGCGGCATTTGTTACGGCACTGATTCCGGACTTAACCTTACTGCATTTCCGCAATACCACCGAAGCCGGTGCGACCAGCGGATCGCGCGATAAAGGCCTGCACGGTAAGCTCAAAGCGGGTGTCTGTTACTCGATGCTCGACGTCCTGAATTCGCGTCATCAACGCGTAGTGGTTGGCGTGCGCTTGCAACAGGTTGCCGGGCGCGATCGTAAAGTGGATATCAAACCGTTCGCCATTCAGGGGCTGCCGATGTCGGTACAGCCAACCGAACTGGTTACGGAAACGTTGAATGAGCGTCAGGCGCGCGTCCTGTCTCTTGCTGAGCTGAAAGATAAGCTTGAGGAGATGGAAGGCGTCCAGTTTAAGCAGTTCAACTCAATAACCGATTATCACTCGCTGATGTTCGATTTGGGCATCATCGCCCGTCGTCTGCGCTCTGCCTCTGACCGAAGTAAATTCTATCGCCTGATTGAAGCCTCGCTGTACGGCGGGATTTCCAGTGCGATAACCCGTTCACTGCGTGACTACCTGCTGCCGGAAAACGGCGGGGTGCGTAAAGCGTTCCAGGATATGGAAGCCGCACTGCGTGAAAACCGCATGACGCTGGAAGCGATACGCGTGACCCAGTCAGACCGCGACCTGTTTAAGCACCTGATCAGCGAAGCGACCAACTACGTGGCGGCGGACTATATGCGCCATGCCAACGAGCGTCGTATTCACCTGGATAAAGCGCTGGAATATCGTCGTGAGCTGCACACGTCGCGTAAACAACTGGCGGCAGAGCAGTATAAGCACGTGGATATGGCGCGTGAGCTGGGCGAGCACAATGGCGCCGAAGGCGACCTTGAAGCCGATTATCAGGCGGCCAGCGATCACCTGAATCTGGTGCAAACCGCGCTGCGTCAGCAGGAAAAAATTGAACGTTATGAAGCGGATCTCGAAGAGTTACAGATCCGTCTCGAAGAACAAAATGAAGTGGTGGCGGAAGCCGCCGATCGCCAGGAAGACAACGAAGCGCGAGCGGAAGCCGCCGAACTGGAAGTGGATGAGCTGAAAAACCAGCTTGCCGATTATCAGCAGGCGCTGGACGTCCAGCAAACGCGTGCGATTCAGTACACTCAGGCAATTCAGGCGCTGAGTCGAGCCAAAGAGATCTGTCATTTACCGGATCTGACACCAGACTCCGCAGCAGAATGGCTGGAAACCTTCCAGGCGAAAGAGCAGGAAGCCACGGAAAAACTGCTGACGCTCGAACAAAAAATGAGCGTGGCGCAAACCGCGCACAGCCAGTTCGAACAAGCCTATCAGCTGGTGGCTGCAATCAACGGCCCGCTGGCGCGTGGTGAAGCCTGGAGTGTGGCGCGTGAGCTGCTGCGTGAAGGCGTTGAGCAACGGCATCTGGCGGAGCAGGTTCAGCCGCTGCGCATGCGCCTGAGCGAGCTGGAGCAGCGTCTGCGCGAACAGCAGGAGGCCGAGCGTTTGCTGGCTGAATTCTGTAAGCGTCAGGGTAAACACTTCGACATCGATGAGCTGGAAGCCCTGCACCAGGAGCTGGAAGCCCGCATCGCGTCCTTGTCTGATAGCGTATCGTCTGCCAGCGAGCAGCGTATGACCCTGCGTCAGGAGCAGGAACAGCTGCAATCCCGCATTCAGCATTTAATGCAGCGTGCTCCCGTCTGGCTGGCGGCGCAGAACAGCCTCAACCAGCTTAGCGAACAGTGCGGTGAAGAGTTCACCTCCAGCCAGGAGGTCACCGAATATCTGCAACAACTGCTGGAGCGCGAACGCGAAGCCATTGTTGAGCGTGATGAAGTCGGCGCACGTAAAAACGCGGTAGATGAAGAGATAGAACGCTTAAGTCAGCCGGGGGGCGCAGAAGATCAGCGCCTCAACGCACTGGCCGAACGTTTTGGTGGCGTGCTGCTGTCAGAAATCTACGATGACGTCAGCCTTGAAGATGCCCCGTACTTCTCCGCGCTGTATGGCCCGTCGCGCCATGCCATCGTGGTCCCGGATCTGTCGCTGGTCACCGAACAGCTGTCTGGACTGACGGATTGCCCGGAAGATCTCTATTTCATCGAAGGGGACCCGCAGTCGTTTGATGACAGCGTCTTCAGCGTAGATGAACTGGAAGGCGCGGTGGTGGTGAAAACCGCCGAGCGTCAGTGGCGTTATTCTCGCTTCCCGACGGTACCGATTTTTGGTCGCGCCGCGCGGGAAAGCCGCATCGAAACGCTGCATGCCGAACGTGAAGGGCTGTCCGAACGCTTCGCTACGCTCTCGTTTGACGTCCAGAAAACGCAACGTCTGCACCAGGCGTTTAGCCGCTTCATCGGCAGCCATCTGTCGGTGGCGTTTGAGTCCGATCCCGAGGCGGAAATTCGCCAACTGAACAGCCGCCGCGTTGAGCTGGAGCGTGCGCTGACCAATCATGAAAATGATAACCAGCAGCAACGCATGCAGTTTGAACAGGCGAAAGAGGGCGTCTCAGCCCTTAACCGCCTGTTGCCGCGTTTGAATCTACTGGCCGATGACACCTTAGCTGATCGCGTGGACGAAATCCGCGAACGTCTGGATGAAGCCCAGGAGGCCGCGCGTTTCGTTCAGCAGCATGGTAATCAGCTTGCCAAACTGGAGCCAATGGTTTCGGTTCTGCAAAATGACCCCGAGCAGTTTGAACAGTTAAAAGAAGATTACGCGTACTCGCAGCAGATGCAGCGTGACGCGCGTCAGCAGGCGTTTGCGCTGACCGAAGTCGTCCAGCGCCGCGCACACTTTAGCTATTCTGACTCGGCCGAAATGCTCAGCGGTAACAGCGATCTGAACGAGAAGCTGCGTGAGCGTCTGGAACACGCCGAAGCGGAACGTACCCGAGCCCGTGACGCCTTGCGCAGTCATGCCGCACAGCTCAGCCAGTACAGTCAGGTAATGGCGTCGCTGAAAAGCTCGTATGACACCAAAAAAGAGCTGCTCAACGATTTACAGCGCGAACTGCAGGATATTGGCGTTCGCGCCGACAGCGGAGCGGAAGAACGAGCACGTATCCGTCGTGATGAGCTGCACGCCCAGCTCAGCAACAACCGTGCCCGCCGTAACCAGCTGGAAAAAGCACTGACCTTCTGCGAAGCGGAAATGGATAACCTGACCCGCAGGCTGCGTAAGCTGGAACGTGATTATTTTGAAATGCGTGAGCAGGTGGTCATGGCGAAAGCCGGATGGTGCGCCGTGATGCGCATGGTGAAAGACAACGGCGTTGAACGTCGTCTGCACCGTCGCGAGCTGGCTTATCTTTCCGGGGATGAACTCCGTTCAATGTCGGATAAGGCGTTGGGTGCGCTACGTCTGGCGGTGGCGGACAACGAACACCTGCGTGACGTACTGCGCATGTCTGAAGATCCGAAGCGTCCGGAACGCAAAATCCAGTTCTTCGTGGCGGTCTACCAGCATCTGCGTGAGCGTATTCGTCAGGATATTATCCGTACCGACGATCCGGTGGAAGCCATCGAACAGATGGAAATTGAGCTGAGCCGTCTGACGGAAGAGTTAACCTCGCGTGAGCAGAAGCTGGCAATCAGCTCCCGCAGCGTGGCGAACATCATCCGCAAGACTATCCAGCGCGAGCAAAACCGTATTCGCATGCTGAACCAGGGTCTGCAAAACGTCTCCTTTGGTCAGGTTAACAGCGTTCGTCTGAACGTTAACGTGCGTGAAACCCACGCCACGTTGCTGGATGTCCTGTCCGAGCAGCACGAACAGCACCAGGATCTGTTCAATAGTAACCGCCTGACCTTCTCGGAAGCGCTGGCGAAGCTGTATCAGCGTCTGAATCCGCAGATTGACATGGGGCAGCGCACGCCGCAAACCATCGGTGAAGAGCTGCTGGACTACCGCAACTATCTGGAAATGGAAGTTGAAGTTAACCGTGGTTCAGACGGCTGGCTGCGTGCTGAGTCCGGTGCGCTGTCAACGGGTGAAGCGATCGGTACCGGGATGTCGATTCTGGTGATGGTGGTACAAAGCTGGGAGGATGAAGGACGTAGACTGCGTGGGAAAGATATTTCCCCGTGTCGTCTGCTGTTCCTTGATGAGGCCGCACGACTGGATGCACGCTCTATCGCGACCCTGTTTGAACTGTGCGAGCGTTTGCAGATGCAGCTTATTATCGCCGCGCCGGAGAACATCAGCCCGGAGAAAGGCACCACCTATAAACTGGTGCGTAAGGTCTTCCAGAATACTGAGCACGTTCATGTAGTGGGTCTGCGCGGGTTTGCACCGCAGCTTCCTGAACCGCTGCCCGGAACGGAAGATGCCTCATCGCAGGCAAGTTAAGTCAGGAAGGCGGCTAAAGGGCCGCCTTCTTCTTTTCTGAAAAGGACTCAATGCCTGGTGTAATTTCTTTATATTTCTTTACATTAGGTTAGGCAAAAACGATTTGATGTTTATATACTGAAGATAAGCCCGACGCGTCACCGGGCTTGCTCGTCATACTTCAGAGCGTATTGGCGTTTTACAGGCCCGCCCCGAGATAATCGGGAGAATACAGACGGCCTGGCTATTTAAGTATGATAAAGAAAACAGGGGGCAAGGGATGTTGCTTAATAAAATGTGTGGTCGTCGGCTGTTGGCAATCAGTGTGTGCCTGGCCGTAACATTCGCTCCACTGTTCAATGCGCAGGCCGATGAGCCTGAAATGATCCCTGGCGACAGCTCAGCAGCCGTCAGTGAACAGCCAACGGCGTTATCGCAGCCGCAGGGACAATCTTTCGCCACAGCCGTGATGGCGGGTATTCAGGCGCTGCCGGATGGCGCGTCTGTGGATAATGCCCGTACCGAATTGCGTTCTCAACTTCCAACAAGTTATACGCCAGTTTACATGAGCCAGTTGGCACTGCTGTACGCTGCCCGCGATATGAAACCGATGTGGGAAAATCGCGATGCGGTCAAAGCCTTTCAGCAACAGCTCGCCGAGGTGGCGATTGCCGGTTTTCAGCCGCAGTTCACCAATTGGGTGGCTTTATTGACCGACCCAGGCGTAACGGGCCTGGCGCGGGATGCCGTTCTTTCTGACGCGATGATGGGCTACCTTCACTTTATTGCCAATATCCCGGTCAAAGGCAATCGCTGGCTCTACAGCGACAAGCCTTACGCGCTGACTACGCCACCCATTTCAGTGATTAATCAATGGCAGGTGGCATTGGATAACGGCCAGTTAACCCCCTTTATAGCCAGTCTGACGCCGCAGCACCCGCAGTACGCGGCGATGCACGAATCATTGCTGAAGCTGGTGGGCGATTCACGCCCGTGGCCGCAGTTAACCAGTACAGCCACGCTGCGCCCTGGTGAATGGAGTAATGACATTCCGGCCCTGCGTGAAATTTTGCAGCGTACCGGGATGGTGGATGCGACAGTCAGCACGTCCGCCCGGGAAGGACGTGGCGCTTACGACAGTGAACTGGTTGCGGCAGTAAAGCGTTTTCAGACCTGGCAGGGACTGGGGGCCGATGGTGCCATTGGTCCTGCAACACGTGATTGGCTGAACGTGACGCCAGCGCAGCGTGCGGGCGTGCTGGCACTGAATATTCAGCGTTTACGCCTGCTGCCGGGCGATCTGTCTACCGGGATCATGGTTAATATTCCGGCTTACTCGCTGGTTTATTATCAAAACGGTAATCAGGTGCTGGCTTCACGGGTTATTGTGGGACGTCCTGATCGTAAAACGCCGATGATGAGTAGTGCGCTGAATAACGTCGTCGTTAACCCACCGTGGAACGTTCCACCGACGCTGGCGCGCAAAGACATTCTGCCGAAAGTTTGGAACGATCCGGGCTATCTCGAACGTCACGGGTATACCGTGATGCGTGGCTGGAACAGCAAAGAAACCATCGATCCGTGGCAGGTGGACTGGGCGACGATTACACCGTCAAATTTGCCGTTCCGCTTCCAGCAGGCGCCGGGTGCGCGTAACTCGCTGGGACGGTATAAATTCAATATGCCGAGTTCAGACGCTATTTATCTGCACGATACGCCGAATCATAATTTGTTCCAGAAAGATACGCGAGCGCTTAGCTCCGGTTGTGTGCGCGTGAATAAGGCCTCGGAACTGGCGAACATGCTGCTACAGGATGCGGGCTGGAATGATTCGCGGATCTCGGATGCCCTGAAACAAGGGGATACCCGCTACGTGAATATTCGCCAAAATATTCCGGTTAATCTTTACTATCTGACCGCATTTGTTGGACCCGATGGGCGTACGCAATATCGTACAGATATTTACAATTACGATCTTACTGCGCGATCCAGTGCACAAATTGTGTCAAAAGTGGAACAATTAATCAGATAAATGAAGCAGTTCGAGGAAAATGATTGTCGTAAGTTATGTTGGAAACGGGGTGAAATGGCTGCAGGCCCCGTATTTCCTGGGGTTGGGAGCCTTGACGCAGACTAGTTAGCCCGGTAAGGTTTCCCGCGTGCGCTAGAGCATACATACGATAACATTGACCTTGTAGACCTTAATACCATGGACAAATTTGACGCTAATCGCCGCAAACTGCTGGCGCTTGGTGGCGTTGCCCTCGGCGCCGCCATCCTGCCCACGCCTGCGTTTGCCACACTCTCCACCCCACGTCCGCGTATATTGACTCTGAATAACCTGCATACCGGTGAGTCAATTAAAGCTGAGTTTTTTGATGGCAGGGGCTATATTCAGGACGAATTAGCAAAACTTAACCACTTTTTCCGTGATTTCCGCGCGAATAAAGTCAAGTCCATCGATCCGGGATTGTTCGATCAACTCTTCCGTCTGCAAGGCCTCCTTGGCACGCGTAAACCCGTACAGCTGATCTCCGGCTATCGTTCTGTCGATACCAACAACGAATTACGTGCGCGCAGTCGCGGTGTGGCAAAGAAAAGCTACCACACCAAAGGACAGGCAATGGATTTCCACATTGAAGGCGTTGCATTAAGTAATATTCGCAAAGCTGCGTTATCTATGCGCGCAGGTGGTGTAGGATACTACCCACGCAGTAACTTTGTGCATATTGACACCGGGCCTGCACGGCACTGGTGAGCCGTCGCTTAATGAAACAGGAGCTGTATGAACTATCGTATTATTCCGGTCACTGCATTCGCTCAGAACTGCTCGCTGATCTGGTGTGAACAAACGCGTCTTGCCGCGTTGGTCGATCCCGGCGGCGATGCCGATAAAATCAAACAGGAAGTGGATGCCAGCGGTCTGACGCTTATGCAGATCCTGCTCACCCATGGTCATCTTGACCACGTGGGCGCGGCGTCTGAACTGGCGCAACATTATGGTGTACCGGTTATCGGTCCGGAAAAAGAAGATGAGTTCTGGCTACAGGGACTGCCTTCGCAGAGCCGCATGTTTGGCTTGGGTGACTGCGAGCCGTTAACGCCCGATCGCTGGCTAAACGAAGGCGATCGCATCAGCGTTGGCAACGTGACGTTACAGGTGTTGCATTGTCCGGGCCACACGCCGGGGCACGTGGTCTTCTTTGATGAACAGTCAAAGCTGCTGATTTCAGGCGATGTGATTTTCAAAGGTGGAGTCGGACGCAGCGACTTCCCGCGTGGGGATCACAGCCAGCTGATCGACTCGATTAAACGCAAGTTATTACCCTTGGGCGATGATGTGACGTTTATTCCTGGTCACGGTCCGCTTTCCACGTTGGGGAATGAACGCCAGCATAATCCGTTCCTGCAGGATGAAATGCCGGTCTGGTAAATCCAGTCCGTCAGCCGCCTCGCCATACGGCAAAAAAAAGCCCGCACGAATATGCGGGCTTTCTCTTTTCAGGTGAGCTTACAGCACGGCAACAATCGCTTCGCACAGCGGCGCCATGTTGTCAGGTGTCATACCCGCTACGTTCACGCGTCCGGAAGCGACAGCGTAAACGCCAAACTCCTCACGCAGACGCAGAACCTGTTCTTTCGTCAGACCGCTGAAGGAGAACATGCCGTTCTGTTTGATGATAAAGCTGAAGTCACGGTTTGCCCCTTTCTCCTGCAATGTATTCACAAACAGCAGACGCATACGCTGAATGCGCTGACGCATGTCGGTCAGTTCCTGCTCCCAGATTGCACGCAGGGCATCATTGCTCAGAATGGTGGCGACAACCGACGCACCGTGGGCCGGTGGGTTGGAATAGTTGGCACGAATGACGGACTTCATCTGGCTGAACGCACGGTCAACGGTGTCGGCATCGGCAGCAATCAGCGTACAGGCACCCACGCGCTCATTGTACAGGCCAAAGTTCTTGGAGTAAGAGCTGGCGACAATAAGCTCTTTGTGCAGCGCGGCGAATGCGCGCAGGCCTTCGGCATCTTCTTCCAGACCACGAGCAAAGCCCTGATAAGCGAAGTCGAACAGTGGTAACCAGCCTTTTTCTACCGACAGCTGTGCCAGCGTTTGCCACTGCTCCAGCGTAGGGTCAATACCGGTAGGGTTATGGCAGCAACCGTGGAACAGTACCACGTCACCTGCCTGTGCTTCACTGAGGCTTGCCAGTAGCGCATCAAAGTCTAATGAATGGCTGGCCGCGTCGTAATAATTGTACTCACGAACTTCCAGACCGGCGGAGTTAAAGACGCTTTTATGGTTCGGCCAGCTTGGGTTACTTACCCATACGCGCTGCGTTGAGGTATTTTTTGCCAGGAAATCAGCCGCCACACGCAATGCACCGGTACCACCAGGGGTTTGCGCGGTACGTGCGCGTTTGTCGTTAATCAGTGCGTGACCTTTACCAAACAGTAATTCCTGAGTGCAGCGACCAAACTCCGGAATACCGTCAATGCCAAGGTAGTTTTTGGTGGTTTCATTTTCCAGTATATATTGCTCGGCTTTTTTCACGCTGGTCAGCACCGGCGTTTTGCCTGTCTCATCTTTATATACACCGATCCCGAGGTTGATTTTCCCTGGGCGGTCATCGGCACGAAACAAATCAGCCAGGCCCAAAATTGGGTCGGCGGGAGCGGCGGTAATGTTCTCAAACATGACGAGGTTCCATTGTGGTTACAGAAGGGAAGTCCGCTATCAGGTTAACGGTAGATTTACAAAATGCCAACCGTTAGTGACGAAAAGATAGAGTGTTTTTTGAAGACGCAAGAATCCGCTGGCGGTCATAAAAAAACAGGACCGAAGTCCTGTTTTTTAGGCATTTAGCAAAGAGGTCTGCTATTAGAACTGGTATACGATACCGACTGCAACGGTGTCGTCAGAACCTACGCCCAGTTTGTTGTCAGAATCGATCTGGTTGATGATGTAATCAACATAGGTGGACATGTTTTTGTTGAAGTAGTAAGTCGCACCCACTTCGAAGTAGTTCACCAGATCTACGTCACCGATACCTTCAATGTCCTTACCTTTAGATTTGGTATAGGCGAGGGATGGGCGCAGGCCGAAGTCGAACTGGTACTGAGCAACCAGCAGCACGTCTTCAGTTTTGTTAGCGTAGCCGTTACTGATACGGGTAGCGTTACGGGTTTCGCTGTAGTTTGCTGCCAGGTAGATGTTGTTGGCGTCGTATTTCAGACCGGTCGCCCACTGCTCAGCTTTGTCGCCATGACCGCGCAGAAGCGGGTTTTGCTGAGCATCTGTACGGTCAGCTGCACCGTAGGCACCAACGATACCAAAGCCTTCGAATTCGTAGCTTACGGAACCGCCAACACCGTCGCCGTTAGAGCGACGAACGTCATCACGCTCGTTTTTGCCCAGGTACTGTACGGCGAAGTTCAGGCCTTCAACCAGACCGAAGAAGTTGGAGTTACGGTAGGTTGCGAGACCGCCGTTACGCTGAGAGAAGAACTGGTCGGAAGCCGCGGTATCACCACCGAATTCCGGCAGCATATCGGTATAGCCCAGCGCATCGTAAACGACGCCGTAGTTACGACCATAATCGAAGGAACCCAGGTCGCCATATTTCAAACCAGCGAATGCCAGACGGGTTTTGTTGCCTTCCTGAGCGTCGTCACCACCTTCGGAGTTATTACCGGCAAAGTTGTATTCCCACTGACCGTAACCCGTCAGTTCGGAATTGATTTGAGTTTCCCCTTTGAAACCAAGACGAGCATAGGTTTGGTCGCCGTTTGCTGCATAGGCGTTATCACCGTTGTGCTTGGAAAAATAGTGCAGGCCTACCGCTTTACCATACAGATCCAGCTTGTTGGCATCTTTATTATAGATTTCTGCAGCGTTAGCTGCCCCGGCTACCAGCAGAGCAGGGATAACCAGTGCCAGAATATTGCGCTTCATCATTATTTATTACCCTCATCGGTTTTTATATGACACCTGCCACTGCCGCCAATAAATTCCGTCAATTAAAATTTACGGAACTATTGATGAGAGTTTGGTGTCTTTATGTGTCTGACAGGCATCTTTCCATTCAAACAACCGTTTCGCTACCGTCAAAGTGCTACAAATATAAAGATTTAGTTTCAAAAAGAAAAAATGTGTAACTAAGTGTTATTTTTATGCAACTTTGTGAACAATATCAAACTTCAGCTGTCCCCGCGCTAAAAAACAACAGTTTCATTTCTATTTATATGATTTTCTTATGTTTAATTAGCATAACGGTGTTTTTCTGTGCGGATGCCGGAAAGATCGATTTTTACACTTGACTATTTTTAGCCGTCCAGAATGCCATGTGAATGGTTAAAAAATGGTCTATTTAATCAGAAAATGCTAATCCACAATAAAATGCTGATTATTTTTTGTGCGTATATGTTGCAGGGAAATATTACGTAACAGGATGAATGGAGTAAGAGATTGTATTCAGTAAGAATGAAGAGTCTGTCTTAAGCGGAAAATCGTTTGTGAGCGACGGATATAAAAAAGGCCAGCAATGCTGGCCTTTGGCAGAATCATTCAGGATCAGAAGCTGGCGTTACGCGGTGTACGCGGGAACGGGATAACATCACGAACGTTTTGTACGCCAGTGACGTAGGCTATCAGACGCTCAAAGCCCAGACCGAAACCGGAATGCGGAACGGTGCCGTAGCGACGCAGATCGCGATACCACCAGTAATCTTCTTTGTTCAGCCCCATCTCCAGCATGCGGGCATCCAGCACGTCCAGACGTTCTTCACGCTGTGAACCACCGATGATCTCGCCAATTCCCGGCGCCAGTACGTCCATTGCCGCGACGGTTTTACCGTCTTCGTTAAGGCGCATATAAAACGCTTTGATATCTTTCGGGTAGTTTTTCACTACCACCGGCGCTTTAAAGTGCTCTTCCGCGAGGTAACGTTCATGCTCGGAAGACAGATCCACGCCCCAGTAAACCGGGTTCTCGAATTTTTTACCGCAGTTTTCCAGAATGCTTACCGCGTCGGTGTAATCCACCTGTGCGAAATCAGCCTCAATGAAACGCTCCAGGCGTGAAACCGCGTCTTTGTCGACACGTTCAGCGAAGAATTTCATGTCGTCTGCACGCTCATTCAGTACGGCCTTGAACGCATACTTCAGCATGGCTTCAGCCAGACCTGCAACATCGTTCAGATCGGCAAACGCAACTTCCGGTTCCAGCATCCAGAACTCAGCCAGGTGGCGACTGGTATTGGAGTTCTCGGCACGGAAGGTCGGTCCAAAGGTGTAGATTTTAGACAGGGCACAGGCGTAGGTTTCGCCGTTCAGCTGACCTGAAACGGTCAGGAACGCTTCTTTACCAAAGAAGTCTTTATCGAAATCGACTTTACCCTGATCGTTACGCGGCAGGTTTTCCAGATCCAGCGTTGAAACGCGGAACATTTCACCGGCGCCTTCGGTATCGGAAGCGGTGATCAGCGGAGTGGATACCCAGAAGAAACCCTGCTCGTGGAAGAAGCGATGCAGCGCTTGCGCCAGCGTATGACGAACGCGCGCGACTGCACCAATCATGTTGGTGCGCGGACGCATATGCGCCACTTCACGCAGGTACTCAATGCTGTGACGTTTAGCGGCCATTGGGTAGGTATCAGGATCGTCAACCCAGCCGGTTACTTCAACGTCGGTTGCCTGGATTTCAAAGCTCTGTCCCTGTCCTGGAGACGCAACGACTTTACCCGTTACGATAACCGAGCAGCCCGTCGTCAGACGTAATACGTCTTGATTGTAATTGGGCAGAGAATTATTGATGACGGCCTGTACAGGATCAAAGCAGGAACCGTCATAAACGGCGAGGAAGGAGATGCCAGCTTTTGAATCTCGGCGGGTACGCACCCATCCGCGCACGGTGACTTCGCTGTCAACGGCTACGCGGCCCTGGAGTACGTCGGCTACAGGCACTACGCTCATAATAGTCTCTCTGTTAATAGTCGGATATATAAAAACATGTCCACCCGTAAATGGGGGGGATACCTATGTTACCTGGCATCTGCAATCAGACAAGCAGAATTCGTAGCTGGAGTGAAAGATTTCGGAAATAAACGCGAAAAGGGAGTCGAAACGACTCCCTGGAGAGATTAACTGGCTTTTTTGATATGCGGTAGATCGAAGGCTTTGCGCAGCGCACGGACAAACGCTTTATCATGACAAATGGTTTTACCCGGGCTGTCGGATAACTTCGCCACCGGTTTGCCGTTGCATTCGACCAGCTTGATAACGATATTCAGCGGCTTGACCTGAGGAATATTGCAGGTCAGGCGTGTGCCAATCCCAAAACTCAGCTGCACGCGAGAAGAGAAGTGGCAATACAGTTCGATTGCTTTCTGCAAATCGAGATTATCGGAGAACACTAGCGTTTTGCTCAGTGGATCGATACCCAATTTCTCGTAATGCGCGATGGCTTTTTCACCCCATTCCAGCGGATCGCCAGAGTCATGGCGCAGACCCTGATAGCGGGTCGCAAACTCAACGCCGAAATCGCGTAAAAAGGCGTCCATGGTGATGCAATCGGTCAGCGCAATGCCGAGTTGATTAGGGTACTCGTGCAACCATGCGGCAAGTGCGACGCGCTGACTGGTGGCAAGTTCAGGGCTAATTTGTTGATGAGCCTGGAACCATTCGTGTGCCTGAGTCCCCATTGGCGTTAATGACAGGCGGCGGGCGAGATCGTAGTTACTGGTGCCGACAAACCATGGCTCTTGCTGGAGACGTTTAACAATCGCCTGCTGCACGTCACGCGAAAAACGACGGCGCGTACCAAAATCCATCAGATGGAAGCGGGACATATCGACATCTTTCGTTAAAGCAGAGAATTCGACTAGTTTGCCTTCCAGTTCATCCAGCGCTTGCGGCACACCGACTTCTGGCGAACGGTAGCGGTGCACCAGCTCGCTAATCACTGCCAGCAGCGGGACTTCCCACATGATGACTTCACGCCACGGGCCGGTTAAACGAATATTCAGCTTACCGTTATCGTTGGTGATGCATACCTGCTGCGGGTTATAGCGGAAATCGCGAAGCCAGCTGAGGTAATCAGCTTTAAAGAAAGGCAGGCTGGAGAGCCACTGGTACTCGTCCTCCTGCAGTTGCAGGTGCTGCATAGCATTCACCTGCTCGCGAATAGAATCGGCATAAATACCGAGCAGGTCATCGCCACGGCAACGAAATTCAGCCGCTACTTGTACATCATAGTAGTGGTGAAAAACGGCTTGCTGCATATGCAACTTATAAGCATCTGTATCCAGCAGCGAGTGCAGAACAGGAGAAGCGAATTGTGTCATAGGTGCGCAGTAGCATCCTCTCACGGGAGCGTTTAGTACAATAAACAACTAAGAAAACCGCTGGAGTATACCCTGTTTAGCGATTTATTGAACCCCGATCACACCATAAGCTGACTTTCTGGTCGAGGGCAATTCGTGCCTCGTGTTATACAAATGTAGCAAAAAGGGTGTTTGTGCCTGAAAAGATGAACATTCTGCATAGCGCGATTTACGCAACAGGAATAGACTGAACCCGAGACACTACCATAGATGCTAAAGGTTTTTTATGACACAACAGCCACAAGCCAAATACCGCCACGACTACCGTGCGCCGGATTACCAGATTACTGATATTGATTTGACCTTTGACCTGGATGCTGAAAAAACCGTGGTCACTGCCGTGAGCCAGGCTGTCCGTCATGGTGCGTCCGATGCCCCTCTGCGCCTGAATGGCGAGGATCTGACCCTGGTGTCAATCCACGTGAACGACGAACCGTGGACAGAGTATAAAGAAGAAGAGGGGGCGCTGGTCATCAGCCACCTGCCGGAACGTTTTACGCTGCATATCGTGAATGAAATCAGCCCGGCGGCGAATACCGCACTGGAAGGTCTGTATCAATCCGGTGAAGCGCTGTGCACGCAGTGCGAAGCAGAAGGTTTCCGCCATATTACCTGGTATCTCGACCGCCCAGACGTGCTGGCACGGTTTACCACTAAAATTATCGCCGATAAAACTCGTTATCCGTTCCTGCTGTCTAACGGTAACCGCATTGCCCAGGGCGAGCTGGACAACGGGCGTCACTGGGTACAGTGGCAGGATCCGTTCCCGAAACCATGCTATCTGTTTGCCCTGGTGGCCGGTGATTTCGATGTGCTGAGCGACACCTTTACCACCCGCTCCGGGCGTGAAGTGGCGTTAGAGCTGTACGTTGATCGCGGTAACCTGGATCGCGCGCCGTGGGCGATGACTTCGCTGAAAAATTCCATGAAGTGGGATGAAGAGCGTTTTGGCCTGGAGTATGACCTCGATATCTACATGATTGTCGCGGTGGACTTCTTTAATATGGGCGCGATGGAGAATAAAGGTCTGAATATCTTTAACTCCAAATACGTGCTGGCGCGTACTGATACCGCCACCGACAAAGATTACCTCGATATTGAGCGCGTGATCGGCCACGAATACTTCCACAACTGGACCGGCAACCGCGTGACCTGCCGCGACTGGTTCCAGTTGAGCCTGAAAGAAGGCTTAACCGTGTTCCGCGACCAGGAGTTTAGCTCCGATCTCGGTTCTCGCGCCGTTAACCGTATTAGTAACGTACGTACCATGCGCGGCCTGCAGTTTGCCGAAGACGCCAGCCCGATGGCGCATCCTATCCGCCCGGATAGTGTCATTGAGATGAACAACTTCTATACGCTGACCGTGTACGAAAAGGGCGCAGAAGTGATTCGGATGATCCACACCTTGCTGGGCGAGGCGAATTTCCAGAAGGGAATGCAGCTCTATTTTGAACGTCACGACGGCAGCGCGGCGACCTGTGATGATTTCGTGCAGGCGATGGAAGATGCGTCTAACGTCGATCTCTCGCATTTCCGCCGCTGGTATAGTCAGTCTGGCACGCCGATTGTGACCGTGCGTGATGACTATAACCCGGCCACCGAGCAATACACGCTGACGATTAGCCAACGCACGCCGGCCACGCCGGATCAAGCGGAAAAACTGCCGTTGCATATTCCTTTTGCCATCGAACTGTACGACAACGAAGGCAAAGCGATCCCGTTGCAAAAAGGCGGGCATCCGGTGAATTCTGTGCTCAACGTTACCCAGGCGGAGCAGACCTTTGTCTTTGATAATGTCTACTTCCAGCCGGTTCCTGCACTGCTGTGTGAATTCTCTGCACCGGTAAAACTGGAATATAAATGGAGCGATCAGCAGTTAACGTTCCTGATGCGTCACGCGCGTAACGATTTCTCCCGTTGGGATGCGGCGCAAAGCCTGTTGGCCACCTATATCAAGCTGAACGTTGCTCGCCATCAGCAAGGGCAACCGCTGTCGTTGCCGGTGCACGTGGCTGATGCGTTCCGTGCCATTTTGTTGGATGAGAAAATCGATCCGGCGCTGGCAGCAGAGATCCTGACCCTGCCTTCGGCAAATGAAATTGCCGAGCTGTTTGAGATTATCGATCCGGTGGCCATCACCCAGGTGCGCGAGGCGTTAACCCGCACGCTGGCAACCGAACTGGCAGATGAATTCCTCGCAATCTATAACGCCAACCATCTTGACGAGTACCGCGTTGAGCACGCTGATATTGGCAAGCGCACGCTGCGTAATGCTTGTCTGCGTTTCCTGGCTTTCGGCGAAACGCAACTGGCAGATACCCTGGTGAGCAAGCAGTACCGTGAAGCGAACAACATGACCGATGCGCTGGCGGCCCTGTCCGCGGCGGTAGCGGCGCAGTTGCCGTGTCGCGATGCGCTGATGCAGGCGTATGACGACAAGTGGCATCATGACGGTCTGGTGATGGATAAATGGTTTATCCTGCAATCCACAAGCCCCGCGGACAACGTGCTGGAAACGGTACGCAGCCTGTTGCAGCATCGTTCCTTTAGCATGAGCAATCCGAACCGTATTCGTTCTTTGATTGGCGCGTTTGCGGGCAGCAACCCGGCGGCGTTCCATGCGGAAGATGGCAGCGGCTATCAGTTCCTGGTCGACATGCTGACCGAGCTGAACAGCCGTAACCCGCAGGTGGCCTCACGTCTGATTGAACCGCTGATCCGCTTGAAACGTTATGATGCCAAACGCCAGGCGAAGATGCGTGCGGCGCTCGAGCAACTGAAAGGTCTGGAGAATTTGTCCGGCGATTTGTTCGAGAAGATAACCAAAGCGTTAGCCTGAGACGTTGACCTGTCGTTTTGTAGGCCGGAGAAGGCGCTAAAGCCGCCATCCGGCAAAATGCCCGGTGGCGCTTACGCTTACCGGGCCTACAACGTCCGGGATGTTTATCCATGCAGTCGGATTGACTGTTCTGCCTCGCCACGCTGCATCACCCGATTTAACACTTTCGCCTCCAGTTCTGCCAGGCGCACTGAACCTGGTCGCCGTGGGCGTGGAATATCGACCGTTAAATCCAGACCGATTTTTCCCTCTTCAATCAGCAACACGCGATCGGCCATCGCCACCGCTTCGCTGACGTCATGGGTGACCAGCAGTACGGTAAATCCCTGTTTTTGCCACAGCGAGACAATCAAATCCTGCATTTCCAGACGCGTTAACGCGTCCAGCGCGCCCAGTGGTTCATCCAGCAACAGTAATCCGGGACGATGAATCAGTGCCCGTGCCAGCGCCACGCGCTGTTTTTGCCCACCGGAAAGGGCGGCAGGCCATTCCTGCGCCCGATTTTCCAGCCCAACAGACGTCAGCGCATCCCGGGCTGCATCTTGCCAGTGGCCATTAAGGCCCAGTCCTACGTTATCAATGACTGATTTCCACGGCAGCAGGCGTGCGTCCTGAAACATCATTCGCGTATCATGCTGAATATCCGCCAGCGGCGCGCTGCCGGCAAGTAATTCCCCTGCGGTGGGGGATTCCAGACCGGCCAGCAGACGCAGCAGGGTACTTTTCCCGCCGCCGCTGCGGCCCACTACGGCAACAAATTGCCCCGCCGGAACGGCCAAATCTAGCTGATTGAGCACCGTATTGGCGCCGTAGCGTTTTGTTACGCCGCTAAGCAGTAGCGGAATTCCCTGATTTAAACGGGTGGTATTCATACGGTGGTCTCCTTCGCATGGTAAGCAGGGTTCCAGCGTAGCCAACTGCGTTCCAGTAATTGCGCGCTGATATCGGCCAGCTTGCCGAGCAGGGCGTAGAGAATGATGGCTACCACCACCACATCGGTTTGCAGAAACTCGCGGGCATTCATTGCCAGATAGCCGATGCCAGCGTTCGCCGAGATTGTTTCTGCCACGATAAGCGTCAGCCACATTAGCCCGAGAGCAAAACGTACGCCGACCATGATCGAGGGCAGAGCGCCGGGCAGGATCACATGGATAAACAGTGAAAGACCGGATAACCCATAGCTGCGCGCCATTTCCACCAGCCCGCGATCGATATTGCGGATCCCGTGCCAGGTGTTGATGTAAATCGGGAACAGCGTACCCAGCGCAACGAGAAAGATCTTGGCGGATTCATCAATACCGAACCACAAAATGACCAGAGGGATAAGCGCCAGATGCGGTACGTTACGCAGCATCTGCACCGAGGTGTCCAGTAATCGTTCCCCCCAGCGTGACAGGCCGCTTATCAGCCCCAACGTCAGGCCAATCGATCCGCCGATGCAAAAGCCGATCGTCGCCCGCCAGGTGCTGATCGCCAGATGCTGCCAAAGTTCACCGCTGACGGAAAGCGTCCAGAAGGCTTCCACTACCCCTTCCGGAGAGGGCAGGATGCGGGTGGACAGCCAGCCTATGGACGATGCCAGCTGCCAGAGCGTCACCAGGCCTACCGGTAAAAACCACGGAGCCAGGCGAAATAACCACTTATTTTGCGGCGTTGCCATCATCGGGCTCCTTAACGTTGCGCGACGCTACGCGGAATAAATTCGTTCGCCACGGCTTCACCTTGTTGATGCAGGCGTTGAGGCTGCGGTATTTCTGGGATCGCCACATCCAGGTGCGGGAACAGCAGCTCGCCAACCTTGTACGCCTCTTCCAGGTGCGGATACCCGGACAACACAAAGCTGTCGATACCCAGCGCGGCATACTCGTTAATCCGTGCCGCCACAGTCGGACCATCGCCCACCAGCGCTGTGCCTGCTCCGCCGCGTACCAGCCCAACGCCGGCCCACAGATTCGGGCTAATTTCCAGCTGGTCGCGCTTGCCGTTGTGCAGCGCCGCCATTCGGTGCTGGCCTACAGAGTCGGTTCTGGCGAAAGCGGCCTGGGCTTTGGCAATGGTGTCATCATCCAGATGGGCAATCAGGCGATCCGCTGCCTGCCATGCCTCTGCGGTGGTTTCGCGCACAATCACGTGCAGGCGAATACCAAAGCGGATCTTACGCCCAAGCGCCGCTGCTTTTGCCCGTACTTGCTCTATCTTCTCTTTCACCAGGTCGGGCGGCTCACCCCAGGTCAGGTAGAGATCCACCTGCTCAGCGGCCAGTTCCTGCGCTACGTCGGAAGACCCGCCGAAGTACAGTGGCGGATGAGGTTGCTGTATGGGTGGGAAAAAGAGTTTCGCCCCACGGACGTGAACGTGTTTACCGTTAAAATCCACGGTGTCGCCCTGTAGCAAGCGTCGCCATACCTGGGTGAATTCAGCCGAAGCTTCATAACGCTCGGTGTGATCGAGAAATACGCCATCGCCCGCCAACTCCTGTGGGTCGCTGCCCGTCACCAGGTTAAACAGCGCGCGGCCGTTAGACAGTCTGTCGAGCGTTGCCGCCTGGCGTGCCGCCACCGTGGGGGACGTCACGCTGGGGCGCAGCGCGACCAGAAATTTTAATCGCCGGGTGACCGGGATCATTGAGGCGGCAACCAGCCAGGCATCTTCACAGGAGCGGCCTGTCGGGATCAGTACCCCGGTAAATCCCAGGCGGTCGGCCGTTTGCGCAATTTGTTGCAGATAACCATGATCGACCGGGCGTGCACCTTCTTCTGTTCCCAGATAATGACCGTCACCGTGCGTGGGTAAAAACCAGAACATGTTCAGACTCATAATTTTGTTCCTGCCTGCTGAGTGGGGTGCCAGATACGCTGGCGAATATCGATTTTTTTCGGCACCAAACGGTTGTCATAAAACAGATCGGCAGTTTGTTGCTGTAATGCGGCAACAGAAGCGCTGACCGGCGTAATGGTGGTTGGCGGGCGATGGTCCAGATAAGACGCTATGACTGGCTCTGGCAGCCCCATCGTTTTCGCCAATAAGGTAATGCTCTGCTGGCGTTGGCTGAGCGTTAAGGCATCGGCCTGGCTGAAGGTGTCCAGCACTCCCAGAACAAATGCGCTGTTTTTCTCGGCATAAGGGCGTGCGGCAAGATAAAACGATCCGGTTTGTTTGAGGTCGGTACCGTCTTTGAGTACGCGTACGTCACCTTGCAGCAAGGCGGCGGAGTAATACGGGTCCCAAATTGCCCATGCATCCACATTCCCCTGTTGGAAAGCGGCACGCGCATCGGCGGGCGTCAGCCAGGTAGCCTGGATATCGGTAAACTTCAACCCGGCCTGCTGCAGGGCCCTCAACAGCAGATTGTGCGCGCTGGAGCCTTTCTGCAAGGCGACCTTATGCCCTTTAAGCTCTGCGACGGTGTGGATGGAGCTGTCTTTCGGGACCAGAATCACTTCCGCATGTGGTTTTGGTGGCTCGACGCCCACGTAGACCAGATCGGCCCCGGCGGCCTGAGCAAAAATCGGTGGGATATCACCCGTGCTGCCCAGATCGATGCTGCCGATATTGAGCGCCTCCAGCATTTGCGGGCCGGCTGGAAACTCCACCCAGGAGATTTTTGTTTGTGGGTAGCGTTTTTCCAGCAACTGATGGCTTTTAGCCAGCACCATGCTGACGCTGCCTTTCTGATAGCCAATGCGCAGGGCGTCTGGCGCGGTCTCTGCGGCGTCAACCAGCGTGGATAAAGACAGCAGTCCGGTCAGCGCCAGCCACGGCGTATGGCGTTTGAGTAAATTAAGCATGGGCGGCACCCCGCAGCGTGTTCACGTGCACAAATTGGACATCACGACGCTGCAACGCCTGCCAAAAGGTCTCGAGTGCACTGTCCAGGCGTAATTGCAGGTTCGGCGTGAACTGCGGCTTATGTTGATAATCAATAACCTGCGAATCATCGGCGAAAACGCCGTGCAGGATCTCCTGGGCCTTCAGTGCGCTGAGTACCGGTTTCAGGGCGTAATCGACGGCCAGTAAATGTGCCACGGTGCCGCCGGTGGCCAGTGGCAACACGACTTTGCCTTCCAGTGCACGTTCGGGGAGCAGGTCGAGCAAGGTTTTCAATGCGCCGGAATAGGCCGCTTTGTAGACCGGCGTGGCGACAATCAGTCCGTCTGCATCCTGCAACTGTTCGATAAACGTCTTCAGTGCCGGACTGTCGAAGCGCGCATAGATCAGATCCTCGGGCTCAAAATTGTGCAGATTCCAGTGATAGACCTCGACATCCTGTCCGTGCAGTTTTTCTCGCGCATATTCCAGTAGGGCGCTGGAGCGAGAGGGGAAGCGTGGGCTACCCGCCAGAGTGATAACACGCATATTTACAATCTCTCCTTATAACCAATTATTCGTTTTTATTTAACATTGATAACAATTTGTGCAGTCTGGCAGAGAGATTTTGTTTATCGAAATGATTTATGCGGGATAGAAAAGCTGAAAATTGCATAAAAGGAGGGCAGGAAAGAAAACGTTTGCGTTTTATTGCCGCAGGTCAATTCCCTTTTTGTTCGCGATCGCACATAATACGCCCCCGGTTTGCACACCGGGAATCCAGGAGAGTTCATGTACTACCCCTTCGTTCGTAAAGCCCTTTTTCAGCTCGATCCAGAGCGCGCTCATGAATTGACATTCCAGCAATTACGTCGCATTACGGGCACGCCGCTCGAAGCGCTTGTCCGCCAGAAAGTACCGGCAAAACCGGTAACCTGCATGGGGCTGACGTTTAAGAATCCGCTCGGTCTTGCCGCCGGACTGGATAAAGACGGGGAGTGCATTGATGCACTCGGTGCCATGGGGTTTGGCTCGATTGAGATTGGCACCGTAACACCACGACCGCAACCGGGTAACGACAAGCCACGTCTTTTCCGTCTGGTAGACGCAGAAGGTTTGATCAACCGCATGGGCTTCAATAACCTGGGCGTTGATAACCTGGTAGAGAACGTTAAGAAATCGCATTTTGACGGCATTCTGGGGATCAATATTGGTAAGAACAAAGATACCCCGGTAGAGAATGGCAAAGATGACTATCTGATTTGTATGGAAAAAGTCTATGCCTATGCTGGCTATATTGCGATTAATATTTCCTCACCTAATACGCCAGGGTTACGCACGCTGCAATACGGCGAAGCGCTGGATGATTTGCTGACGGCAATTAAAAATAAGCAAAACGATCTCCAGGCGATCCACCATAAATATGTTCCGGTGGCGGTAAAGATCGCCCCGGATCTTTCTGAAGAAGAACTGATCCAGGTAGCTGACAGTTTAGTCCGTCATAATATTGATGGCGTCATTGCCACCAACACCACGCTCGATCGCTCCCTGGTACAGGGAATGAAAAATTGCGATCAAATGGGTGGCCTGAGTGGTCGACCGTTACAATTAAAAAGCACCGAAATTATTCGCATGTTGTCCCGGGAATTAAACGGACAATTACCGATTATTGGCGTTGGCGGTATCGACTCAGTCATCGCTGCGCGTGAGAAAATAGCCGCAGGGGCTTCCCTGGTTCAGATTTATTCCGGCTTTATTTTTAAAGGTCCGCCGTTGATTAAAGAGATCATCACCAATATCTGAATACTACCTTAATCACAAACCAGGGCTTTATTTCTGGCCCTGGTTGTTTTATATTCCTTTACTGTTGCTTATTTAAACATTCTGAGCTTTTATTATTAGGGCAATAAACGAAGCGGCAAAAGGATACTGTCGTAACGACGATGATTAAGGAATGGAGAGATACTGATGCGAATTAAACCCGACGATAACTGGCGCTGGTATTATGATGAAGAGCACGATCGTATGATGCTCGATTTAGCCAATGGCATGTTATTTCGTTCGCGTTTTGCGCGCAAAATGCTCACACCCGATGCATTCTCTCCGTCCGGTTTTTGCGTTGATGATGCCGCGCTTTATTTTTCTTTTGAAGAAAAATGCCGTGATCTGGATTTAACCAAAGAACAAAAAGCGGAGCTGGTACTCAATGCACTGGTGGCTATTCGTTATCTGAAACCGCAAATGCCAAAAAGCTGGCACTTTGTGGCGCACACTGTTAGCTGGTCACCTGTCGTCGGCGACGCGGCCTGCGTGTATTTAAGTGATAGCGAAGAGCAGGTAAACCTGTTGGTGGTTGAGCCGGGTGAAAATGCGGCCCTGTGTCTGTTGGCGCAGCCGGGCGTGGTTATTGCCGGGCGCACTATGCAGCTCGGCGACGCCATTAAAATCATGAATGACAGACTGAAACCGCAACTCCCTGTTGACAGTTTCAGCCTTGAGCAAGCCGTTTAACTCTCCAGCCTGACCGCTGTTTTTGGCACACAGCTGCAGCAAAGAATCGTCCCGTCATCGCCAATCGCTGATTTTTTCAGCGGGCTGACTTCGCCTTCTACCAGCCGAATCCGGCAGCATCCGCAAATCCCCGCCCGACACGAATAAGGAACCCGGATCCCCTGGTTTTCCAGTTGTTCCAGTAACACCTGTTGATTGTTGCCACGAAAGGTTTGCCCCTGCCAGTCGATAAGCACGCTGGCATCAGGCTGCTGCTGTTGTGCAACCGTATCATCGGAAGCTACCGTGCCGTAAGCTCGGGCGGGCCCGGTGGACAGAATTTCAACCTCATCGCCAACGCGGATCACGCCGCTATTGCGGGCAATCAGATTCTGACCGAAATCGACATCGCCGTTGTCTACCGCGCTGCGGAAGGTTTGCAGCGTGGCCAGCGGCTCGCCAGACGGATGCTTCTGACCTTTTTCGGGGCTGACGGTGGTGAAAATACAGCGGCTGCAGGGTTTTGCTACATCAAAGATGACCTCGCCAATGCGAATCACCTTCCAGGTGTCTTCCTCCCAGGCGCTAGCCCCCGAGACCACCAGATTGGGGCGAAACTGCTCCATTCGGATACTGGCCGGGCAGCGTTGTTGCACATCGCGCAGTGAGGCTTCATTAGTCAGAAGATAAGGAAAGCCATCGGCGAACGAGAGCGGTACCCCGTTGTGACGCTTGACCCGGCGTGTTAACTGCGGGCCAACCCAGCGCAACTGTACATCGCGCGAGAAAAAACTGCTGAGCCACTGATTGATAGCTGTTGGCGCAATACGTGCGGTAAAATGGTTTCCCCAGACTTCCGTTGGCGCATCCTGGGTGGCGAAGTCTGCAAAACGCACCAATGCGCTGCTACCGTCGGGTGCGGTTAAATGCAATCCATCGTGTAAAGGGGAAGGGGTAAAACGGACCATCTGGGGGAACTGCCGGGCGGTGATGAACGTTCCGTCGGGTTCGGTAACCATAAAGATGCGGTCAAAGGCCAGACCGCTAACGTCTGCCAGGGCGTGTGTTAGCCCAATACCGCGCATTGATTTAACCGGATGAACAAAAAGTCGGGTTAACGTTACCACTGTACAGTCCCTCGAACGAAAATAAGCCTTCAACTTTATGACAAGGACGTGAGATTAGCTATAATGCGCAGCAATTTTATTGGAGTAAAAGTGACATTATGAATTCTCTGTTTGCCAGTACGGCCCGTGGGCTGGAAGAGCTGTTAAAAACTGAGCTGGAAAACCTCGGCGCGCAAGAGTGCCAGGTGGTTCAGGGTGGGGTCCATTTTAAGGGCGACACCCGGCTTGTTTACCAGAGCCTGATGTGGAGCCGCCTGGCCTCGCGCATTATCCTGCCGATGGGAGAGTGCAAGGTCTACAGCGATCTTGATCTGTACCTCGGCGTTCAGGCAATCGACTGGACAGAGATATTTAACCCTGGAGCGACGTTTGCCGTGCATTTTAGCGGCTTGAACGACACCATTCGCAACAGCCAGTACGGCGCATTGAAGGTAAAGGACGCGATTGTCGATTCCTTTACCCGTAAAAATATGGCGCGTCCTAATGTGGATCGCGAATCCCCCGATCTGCGCATCAACGTCTGGCTGAACAAAGATACTGCCAGTATTGCCCTCGATCTCAGCGGTGATGGTCTGCATCAGCGCGGCTATCGCGATCGTGCCGGTCAGGCGCCGATCAAAGAGACGCTGGCTGCGGCTATCGTGATGCGTTCTGGCTGGCAGCCGGGTACGCCGCTGCTCGATCCGATGTGTGGTTCCGGTACGCTACTGATTGAAGCCGCGATGTGGGCAACCGATCGCGCACCCGGCCTGCACCGTGGCTACTGGGGCTTTAACGGTTGGGCACAGCATGATGAAGCAGTCTGGCAAGAGGTGAAAGCGGAAGCACAGGTTCGTGCACGTAAAGGGCTGGCTGACTATACGTCGCACTTCTATGGCTCTGATAGCGATGCCCGGGTGATTGAGAAAGCACGCAGCAACGCCCGCCGCGCCGGGATTGCCGATCTGGTGACGTTTGACGTCAAAGACGTAGCGAAACTGAGCAACCCGCTACCGCAAGGTCCGTATGGTACGGTTATCAGCAACCCACCGTACGGTGAACGTCTGGATAGCGAACCGGCGCTGATCGCACTGCACAGCCTGCTGGGCCGCACGATGAAAAACCAGTTTGGCGGCTGGAATCTGTCGCTGTTTAGCGCCTCGCCGGATTTGCTCAGCAGTCTGCAATTGCGCGCGGATAAGCAGTTTAAAGCCAAAAATGGCCCGCTGGATTGCGTACAGAAAAACTATCACGTCGCGGAAACCACCGCAGACAGTAAGCCTGCCACGGTGGCGGAAGACTACGCCAACCGTCTGCGTAAAAATATCAAAAAGCTGGAAAAATGGGCGCGTCAGGAAGGCATTGAATGCTATCGCCTGTACGATGCTGACCTGCCAGAATACAACGTCGCGGTCGACCGCTACGGCGACTGGGTTGTGGTTCAGGAATACGCGCCGCCGAAGACGGTTGATGCCCAGAAGGCTCGCCAGCGTCTGTTCGACATCATTGCCGCCACGCTGTCGGTACTGGAGATTGCGCCGAATAAACTGGTGCTGAAAACCCGTGAACGGCAGAAAGGGAAAAACCAGTATCAGAAGATGAATGAGAAGGGTGAATTCATTGAGGTGAGCGAGTACAACGCGCGCCTGTGGGTTAACCTGACCGACTATCTTGATACCGGTCTGTTCCTCGATCACCGTATTGCGCGCCGCATGCTGGGCCAGATGAGCAAGGGTAAAGATTTCCTCAATCTGTTCTCGTATACCGGCAGCGCCAGCGTACACGCCGGGCTTGGCGGTGCGCGCAGCACCACCACGGTCGACATGTCTCGCACTTATCTGGAGTGGGCGGAACGTAACCTGCGACTCAACGGGCTTAGCGGCCGCGCGCATCGTTTAATTCAGGCCGACTGCCTGGGCTGGCTGCGCGAAGCCAATGAACAGTTTGATCTGATCTTCATCGATCCACCGACCTTCTCTAACTCAAAACGTATGGAAGACTCGTTTGACGTGCAGCGCGATCATCTGGCGCTAATGAAAGATCTGAAGCGTCTGCTGCGTAAAGACGGCACGCTCATGTTCTCTAACAACAAACGTGGATTCCGTATGGACCTCGACGGTCTGGCTGAACTGGGATTGAAAGCACAAGAAATTACCCAAAAAACGCTTTCTCAGGACTTTGCCCGTAACCGTCAGATCCACAATTGCTGGCTGATTACCGCAGCCTGAAAGGAAAAATAAATGTCATTAATCAGTATGCATGGTGCATGGCTGTCGTTCAGCGATGCGCCGCTTCTTGATAATGCTGAACTGCATATCGAAGATAACGAGCGCGTTTGTCTGGTTGGCCGTAACGGCGCGGGCAAATCGACGCTGATGAAGATCCTCAACCGTGAACAGGGTCTTGACGACGGACGTATTATTTATGAACAGGATCTGGTTGTGGCACGTCTGCAGCAGGATCCGCCGCGTAACGTGCAGGGTACCGTCTACGATTTCGTTGCCGAAGGGATTGCAGAGCAGGCGGTGTATCTCAAGCGTTACCATGATATTTCGCATCTGGTGATCACCGATCCGAGTGATAAAAACCTGCAGGAACTGGCGAAGGTTCAGGAACAGCTGGATCACCACAATCTGTGGCAACTGGAAAACCGCATCAATGAAGTACTGGAACAGCTTGGGCTGGAGCCAGACATGGAGCTGGCATCGCTTTCCGGTGGCTGGCTGCGTAAAGCCGCACTGGGCCGGGCGTTAGTCAGCAATCCACGCGTATTGTTGCTGGATGAACCGACCAACCACCTGGATATCGAAACCATCGACTGGCTGGAAGGGTTCCTGAAAACCTTCAATGGAACGATCATCTTCATTTCTCACGACCGTTCGTTTATTCGCAATATGGCAACGCGTATTGTCGATCTCGATCGCGGCAAGCTGGTGACCTATCCGGGTAATTACGATCAGTACTTGCTGGAGAAAGAAGAAGCGCTACGTGTAGAAGAGCTACAGAATGCGGAGTTTGATCGCAAACTGGCGCAGGAAGAGGTCTGGATCCGTCAGGGCATTAAAGCGCGCCGTACCCGTAACGAAGGCCGCGTGCGTGCGCTGAAGGCGATGCGTCGTGAGCGTGGCGAGCGTCGTGAAGTGATGGGTACTGCGAAGATGCAGGTCGAAGAGGCGAGCCGGTCGGGCAAAATTGTCTTTGAGATGGAGAATGTTGATTACCAGATTAACGGTAAACAACTGGTGAAAGACTTCTCGGCGCAGGTACAGCGTAGTGACAAAATTGCGTTAATTGGACCTAACGGTTGCGGTAAAACAACGCTAATCAAGCTGATGTTGGGTCAGTTACAGGCTGACAGCGGCCGTATCCATGTCGGTACCAAGCTGGAAGTGGCTTATTTTGACCAACACCGTGCGGAGCTGGATCCGGATAAAACCGTCATGGATAACCTGTCGGAAGGTAAGCAAGAGGTGATGGTCAACGGTAAACCACGTCACGTGCTGGGCTACCTGCAGGACTTCCTGTTCCACCCTAAGCGTGCGATGACACCAGTGCGTGCGCTCTCCGGTGGGGAACGAAACCGTCTGTTACTGGCGCGTCTTTTTCTGAAGCCCAGCAATCTTTTGATTCTCGATGAACCAACCAACGATCTCGACGTCGAAACGCTGGAACTTCTTGAAGAGTTGATTGACGGTTATCAGGGAACCGTGTTGCTGGTCAGCCACGATCGCCAGTTTGTTGATAACACCGTTACCGAGTGTTGGATCTTCGAAGGCGGCGGCAAAATTGGTCGTTACGTAGGTGGTTACCATGACGCACGTGAGCAGCAGTCACAGTATGTGGCGTTTAAACAGCCTGTTGCCAAAAAAACAGAGGAAGTTGCTGCCCCTAAAGCAGAAATTGTAAAACGCGGCACCAGCAAACTAAGCTATAAACACCAGCGCGAACTGGAGCAGCTCCCCGCGCAGCTTGAAGAGCTGGAAGCTAAACTGGAAACGTTGCAGGCCCAGGTTGCTGATGCTTCTTTTTTCAGTCAGCCACATGAGCAAACGCAGCAGGTATTAGCTAATCTGAGCGAAGCGGAACAAGAACTTGAGCAAGCCTTTGAGCGCTGGGAGTATCTTGAGTCTTTGAAGAATGGCGCATAATTAAAGGAGCGCATATGTGCGAACATCACCATGCCGCGAAGCATATTTTGTGCTCGCAGTGTGACATGCTGGTGGCATTACCGAGCCTGACGCATGGTCAAAAAGCGGCATGTCCAAGATGTGGCACGACATTAACTGTTGCGTGGGACGCGCCAAGACAGCGTCCCACCGCGTATGTTATCGCAGCATTGTTCATGCTGCTTTTATCGAACCTTTTTCCCTTTGTGAACATGAATGTCGCAGGGGTGAGCAGCGAAGTCACGTTGCTGGAAATCCCCGGCGTTCTGTTTTCAGAAGACTACGCCAGTCTTGGCACCTTCTTTTTATTATTCGTGCAGTTGGTTCCTGCTTTTTGCCTGTTCACCATCTTACTGCTGGTGAACCGGGTTGAGATGCCCTGGCGGCTGAAAGCGTGGCTGGCGCGGATTCTGTTTCAGTTAAAAAGCTGGGGAATGGCAGAAATTTTCCTTGCAGGCGTGTTGGTGAGCTTTGTTAAGCTGATGGCCTATGGCGATATCGGCGTGGGGAGCAGCTTTATCCCGTGGTGTCTGTTTTGCGTTCTTCAACTGCGCGCCTTTCAGTGTGTCGATCGTCGCTGGCTGTGGGATGATATCGCGCCAATGCCGGAGGTTAAACAGGTCTTAAAGCCCGGTGTTCCCGGTATTCACCAGGGGTTGCGTTCCTGCTCCTGTTGTACCGCGATCCTCCCCGCTGACGAGCCGGTCTGCCCGCGCTGTCAGACCACGGGCTACGTGCGACGTAAAAACAGTCTGCAATGGACGCTGGCACTCCTGTTCACGTCGATCATGCTGTATCTGCCCGCCAATATTATGCCGATCATGATTACCGATTTGTTAGGGTCAAAACTGCCATCAACCATTATTGAAGGCGTCGTTTTAATCTGGAGCGAAGGTTCTTATCCAGTGGCGGCGGTCATCTTTATTGCCAGTATTCTGGTGCCGACGCTAAAAATGATCGCCATTGCCTGGCTGTGCTGGGATGCTAAAGGGCACGGCAAACGCGACAGTGAACGTATGCATTTCATTTATGAAGTTGTGGAATTTGTCGGTCGTTGGTCAATGATCGATGTTTTTGTTATTGCGGTACTCTCTGCGCTGGTGCGTATGGGAGGGTTGATGAACATTTATCCTGCAATGGGTGCATTGATGTTTGCTTTAGTCGTCATTATGACAATGTTTTCTGCGATGACGTTTGATCCACGTCTGTCGTGGGACCGTGAACCAGAACCAGGCCATGAGGAGTCCTGACAGCATGGAATCTAAAAGTGGGGAAGCCAAAGTGCAAAAGGTTAAAAACTGGTCGCCCGTGTGGATATTCCCAATCGTCACCGCACTCATCGGCGCGTGGGTCCTGTTTTATCACTACAGTCATCAGGGGCCGGTCGTCACGCTGATTACAACCAATGCTGAAGGTATTGAAGGTGGCAAAACCACGATCAAGAGCCGCAGCGTGGATGTTGGCGTCGTTGAGAGCGCTACGCTGACCGACGATTTGACGCATGTGGAAATTAAAGCACGCCTCAATTCTGGTATGGAAAAGCTGCTGCATAAAGACTCGGTCTTTTGGGTAGTGAAGCCGCAGGTGGGACGTGAAGGTATCAGTGGCTTAGGCACGCTGTTATCCGGGGCGTATATTGAACTGCAGCCCGGTAACAAAGGCAGCCAGCTCGCCAATTATCAGCTGCTGGACTCTCCACCGCTGGCACCGCCAGATGCGAAGGGGATCCGCGTGATTTTGGACAGCAAAAAAGCCGGTCAGCTTAGCCCGGGAGACCCGGTGTTGTTCCGCGGGTATCGCGTAGGGTCAGTTGAGACCAGCACCTTTGATGCGCAAAAACGCTCCATCAGCTATCAGCTTTTCATTAATGCGCCAAACGATCGCCTGGTCACCAGCAACGTACGTTTCTGGAAGGACAGCGGTATTGCCGTCGATCTTACTTCAGCGGGGATGCGCGTAGAAATGGGGTCGCTAACCACGCTGTTTGGCGGTGGAGTCAGCTTTGATGTGCCGGAGGGGTTAGAACAAGGCCAGCCGGTTGCACAACAGGCTACGTTCAGCCTCTATGACGATCAAAAAAGTATTCAGGACTCGCTGTATACGGATCACATTGATTACCTGATGTTCTTTAAAGACTCGATTCGCGGGTTGCAGCCTGGTGCGCCGCTGGAGTTCCGTGGTATTCGCCTCGGTACGGTTAGCAAGGTGCCTTTCTTTGCCCCGAATATGCGTCAGGTGTTCAATGATGATTATCGTATTCCGGTATTGGTGCGCATTGAACCTGAACGCCTTAAGGCGCAGTTGGGTGAAGATACTGATGTCGGTACCCATCTGGCCGAATTGCTCAAACGCGGACTGCGTGGATCGCTGAAAACAGGGAATCTGGTCACCGGGGCGCTGTATGTCGATCTGGATTTCTATCCGAAGGATCCACCGATTACGGGCGTGCGCGAATTTAATGGTTACCAAATTATCCCGACCGTGAGCAGTGGTCTGGCGCAGATCCAGCAACGTTTGATGGAAGCATTGGATAAGATTAATAATCTGCCACTGAATCCGATGATTGTGCAGGCGACGACGACGCTTTCAGAAAGCCAGCGCACGATGAAGCATCTGCAAACGACGCTGGATAACATGAATAAGATAACCGGTAGCCAGTCGATGCAGCAGCTTCCTGCAGATATGCAGAATACACTGCGCGAACTGAATCGTAGCATGCAGGGCTTCCAGCCAGGCTCCGCGGCCTATAACAAGATGGTGGCAGATATGCAGCGTCTTGATCAGGTTCTGCGCGAGCTGCAGCCGGTGCTGAAAACGTTGAACGATAAGAGTAACGCGCTGGTGTTTGAAGCGAAGGACAAAAAAGATCCAGAGCCGAAGAGGGCGAAACAATGAAAAAGTGGCTAGTGGTGATGATGGCGGTCTGGCTGACGTCATGCAGCTCCAGCGGAGAGAATAAAAGCTATTACCAGCTCCCTATCGCCCAAGGGGGCGTACAGAGTAGCGCTAACCAGGGTAACCGCCTGCTGTGGGTTGAGCAGGTGGCGGTACCGGATTACCTGGCCGGTAATGGCGTGGTGTACCAAACCAGCGATGTGAAGTACGTTATTGCCAACAGTAATCTGTGGGCCAGCCCGTTAGATCAGCAGTTGCGTAACACTCTCGTCGCCAACCTGAGCACACAGCTACCGGGATGGGTTGTTGCCTCTCAACCGTTGGGCAGTACGCAGGACACGCTCAACGTGACGGTAACCGGCTTCCATGGCCGCTACGATGGTAAAGTGATAGTCAGCGGCGAATGGTTGCTGAATCACCAGGGACAACTGATTAAGCGCCCGTTCCACATCGAAGCCGTACAGACCCAGGATGGCTATGATGAGATGGTGAAGGTTCTGGCTAACGCATGGAGCCAGGAGGCGTCAGCTATTGCTCAAGAGCTGAAACGTATTCCTTAAGCTTAAATAATTGTAAATTACACCGCCTTTGGCTCAGCGCCCAGGGCGGTTTTTTTATTTTTTTCTCGGCTGATATAACTGTTCTGACTCACAATTCTTGTACAAATGATTTACCAGGTAGTTCACAAATATGACACTGGCGTGAATTTTGCGCATTGACGAGTCAGATGTTTCGGGGTATTCGTTTAGTGTGATTGCACACTTAGTAATCACTGTTTTCTTTTCCACCAGACCCAAAAATGAGGGAAACGAGGCATGAAGAGACAAAAACGAGATCGCCTGGAACGGGCACATCAACGTGGATATCAGGCCGGCATCGCCGGTCGCTCAAAAGAAATGTGTCCCTATCAGACGCTGAATCAACGGTCATACTGGCTGGGAGGCTGGCGAGAAGCCATGGGGGATAGGGTGTTAATGGCCTGATTCTGTCTCTTTAGATAAAAGAAACCTCCGCAGTGCGGAGGTTTCGCCTTTTGTAGGGTCTTATCAGGCTGACGGATATCCGCGATTAGAACGCAGACGTATCCTGGAAAAGGCCTACTTTCAGATCGTTCGCCGTGTAGATCAGACGGCCATCAACCAGCACTTCACCATCGGCCAGGCCCATGATCAGGCGGCGGTTAACGATGCGTTTGAAGTGAATGCGGTAAGTAACTTTCTTCGCGGTCGGCAGAACCTGACCGGTGAATTTCACTTCACCCACGCCCAGTGCACGGCCTTTACCTTCACCGCCGAGCCAGCCGAGGTAGAATCCAACCAGCTGCCACATGGCATCAAGACCCAAACAGCCTGGCATCACCGGATCACCAATAAAATGGCAACCGAAGAACCACAGGTCCGGGTTGATATCCAGTTCAGCTTCAACATAACCTTTGTCAAAATTGCCACCGGTTTCGGTCATCTTGATGACACGGTCCATCATCAGCATGCTGGGTGCAGGCAATTGCGGGCCTTTAGCACCAAACAGCTCACCGCGACCAGAGGCAAGAAGGTCTTCTTTTGTATAGGATTCGCGTTTATCTACCATGTTCTCTGTAAGCCTTATCTTATTGAAGCACGCAGGATAGCTAACACGTGTACGCTGAACAAGTCCGATCAGTTCGGAATAATCCAGTTCAGCCAACGTAGCGGCCATGGAAAACGGTGACGACCTTCCTGTTGCGTTGCCGCAGCAATACGCTCCTGAATGGTTTGCATCAACGTTGTCTGGCCTTCGCCATCCCACACCAAATTTAACAACAGTGGCAACGCATCGGTCACATCATCCACCGCCCAAATAGTGAACTTCTCTTCTTCAACGGCCTGTAACAGGGCTGGCGGTAGGCTCAGGTGCCTGACGTTGGCTGAAGGGATAATCACGCCCTGCGTACCGGTTAATTCACGCTGCTGGCAGATAGTGAAGAAACCTTCAATTTTCTCGTTCAGGCCACCGACAGGTTGCGCCCGGCCAAACTGATCGACAGAACCGGTAATCGCGATGCTTTGATTGACAGGAACATCGGCAAGGGCGCTAATTAATGCGCACAGTTCAGCCATGGATGCGCTGTCTCCATCTACTTCGCTGTAGGATTGCTCGAAGGTTAGCGAGGCAGAGAAGGGGATTTGCTGTTCGAGCTGCAGTTCCGACATCAGGAACGCCTGCATGATCATCATACCCTTGGCATGAATATTTCCGCCCAGTTCGGCTTTACGCTCAACATCGGTAAATTCGCCATCGCCAATATGCACAACGCAGCTGATACGAGAAGGTTCACCAAACGCGCGAGGATGCCCTGGAAACTCAATCACCGACAGCGCGTTTATTTGTCCAATTTGCTCGCCTTCCGTCTCGATAAGGATCTGCTCTTGCAGGATCTCATCCTGCATGCGTTCGGCCAAGAAACCTTCCCGCCATTCGCGTTGCGCCAGCATCAGACCCAGCTGTTCTGCGCTGCAGGTTTCGCCTTCACAAAGGGGCGCCACTTCCTTGAACTGGCGGATGATCCACAGCGGATTAAGCGGTAATGTCGCCTGATCGCCGGTATAACGAACGGCCTCACGCACCAGCGTTTGCCAGGCGTCAGGGGCGGGATAGGGAAGATTGTTGCGTATGGCAGTATGCGTGACCCACTGACACCACTGGGTCATGGTTTCAGCATCCACTATCTGCAGATTATCTTCAAACTCGCTGTAAATTGCCTGTTCAGCTAATTCTGGTTCCATTTCCTGGAAATCGGCCAGCGACTCACGCTCACCGACTAACACCACTTTCAGTTTCAGCGGCATAGACGGTACGGAGACAGGAAGTGGACGAGATTCGTCGAAAGCTACCCAGTCAAAGCGCTCGTGGCTGACAATGGCTTTCAGGCGCATCCACAGCAGGGGTTGAGCCAATAGGGTGCGTAATGAGATAACCAGCACGCCCCCGTTTGCCTGATGCACCAGTCCCGGTTGCAGCGTAATTTCACCATTGAACTGACGCAAACAGCCAAACAGTTGTTCGGCTTCAACCCAGTCAGCATTGACTACCTGAGTTAAGGTCGCAAAATTGTCTTCTGCGTGCTGTGCTGCACGGTAACGGATAGTGTGCCCAGAGATGTCGTAATGACCTCCGGTTAAGCTTCCGGCATCCGTATGTAATGAGCGCGCAGCCGTGGCGATAAGATTGAGATACTCAAGCTCTTCCGGCGCTTTCACCAGCATAAAGGAGGACGTCGCCCATTGCTGAAGCAGTTGCTCAAGCGCAAATTGTAAGCGTGGTTGAGTATCACTGAGTAAGGTATCGGTTTCGTCAGTGACGTGCGGCTGTGCAAATATTTCCTGATAACTGTCAGTATCAGGAACCAGATCACGCCATGCAAGTTTCGTAATGGTCAAAGTTGATGTTTTTTAGTCTGTTGTAAAAAACGAGATTATACCGTAACCGTCAGCACTGCACACGTGGAATGCACCGCTAAACGGGGATGATGACGCGCGACAGTTCACAGGCTGGATATTCTTTTCTTCAGATGCCCAAAAAGCTGATATTCTGATAAGAGTTACACGGTAACATTGAGATCGCAATGAAATATCAACAACTTGAAAATCTTGAAAGCGGCTGGAAATGGAAGTATCTGGTGAAAAAGCATCGTGAAGGGGAGTTGATTACCCGTTACGTGGAAGCCAGCGCTGCCGAAGAAGCCGTTGATTTATTGCTAACCCTCGAAAATGAACCGGTTCGGGTGAATACCTGGATTGAAGAACACATGAATGCCGCGCTGCAAAATCGTATGAAGCAAACCATACGCGCGAGGCGTAAACGGCACTTTAATGCAGAGCATCAGCATACGCGTAAGAAATCTATCGATCTGGAGTTCATGGTTTGGCAGCGCTTAGCAGGGCTTGCGCAGCGGCGTGGAAAAACGCTTTCTGAAACCATCGTGCAGCTGATTGAAGACGCAGAGCATAAAGAGAAGTACGCGAACAGAATGTCCACATTGAAACAGGATTTACAAGCGCTGCTGGGAAAAGAATAGCCTGATGTCGGCTTCGGTGCGCTGAGCACCCACGTTTTTATGGTGAACCACAGGTGAAAAAAAACCCCGCATCGCGGGGTTTTTTATTAGACGAGAACTTAAGCCTGAGGCTGAGTTACAACGTCTTTGATGCCTTTAACTTCGATCTCAACACGACGATCCGGAGCCAGGCAGTCGATCAGTGCAGCGCGAGCTTTCACGTTGTCACAGGTGTTGCCAGTAACTGGGTTAGATTCGCCCATGCCACGTGCAGAGATTTTGTCAGAAGGAATACCTTTAGAGATCAGGTAATCAACAACGGACTGAGCACGTTTCTCAGACAGGCTCTGGTTGTAAGCGTCAGAACCGATACGGTCAGTGAAGCCCAGAACCACAACGGAACCGTCTTTCGGATCCAGGTTGCTCAGCTGGCTGTACATCTGATCCAGAGCCTGCTGGCCTTCTGGTTTCAGAGTCGCTTTGTTGAAGTTGAACAGAACGTCAGACTTCAGAGTGAAGTGCTTGGTCTGTACTTCTGGAGCCGGAGCAGGAGCAACAACTACTGGAGCTGCTTCTTCCTGCTGGCCGAAACGGTAAGAAACACCAACGCTTAACAGGCCGTTATCCGGACGACCACCAACGGTGTTCGCGTCACCGATGTTGTTGGTCCACTGGTATTCCAGACGGGTAGCGATTTCAGGAGTAATTGCATACTCTACGCCACCCGCGAATACTGGGGATACACCAGTATCGTGGTCTTTAAAGCCATCGTTGTTTTTAGCGTCAGCACGCCAAACCATACCACCCAGACGGGTATAAACGTCCAGATCGTCAGTGATTGGGTAACCCAGTTTAGCGGTCAGCTGAACGCCCTGAGCTTTGAAAGCGCCATTCTGCTCGCTGCCTTTGTACGGCATACGACCTAACCAGTCGTAACCCATTTCAAAACCAACGTACGGGTTAACCTGATAACCACCGAACGCACCAGCACCCAGTTGGCTTTCGTGGGTCGAACCGTTGTTGTTGATCTGGTTGTTACCAATATCATGGAACTGAGACCAACCCAGTTTAGCACCGGTGTACCAGGTGTTATCTTTCGGAGCGGCCTGCGCCACGGTAGCGAAACCAGCCAGTGCCACTGCAATTGCGATAGCTGTCTTTTTCATTTTTTGCGCCTCGTTATCATCCAAAATTCGCCATGACTATCTCCAGAGAGATAACACGGTTAAATCCTTCACCCGGGGACCAGTTCAATAGTTACTCTACCGATATCTGCGACTTATGCCGAGCACCCCTGGCGATGTAAAGTCTACAACGTAGTTGGAAACTTACAAGTGTGAAGTCCGTCAGGCATATGAAAAAAAAAGGCTTGTATACACAATATTTAACATTTAGGGATGAATAATTGTACTGCCAGCATGCTGAAAACCGCTTGAGACAGGCATTCAGACTAAAAATTCATTACAACTCAAAATAAAAATAAAGCATGAAAAAAAATTCCAGGATTAATCCTAATTTTACTTAATGATACAAATTTGAGTGAATTTTTAGCCCGGAAAGCTGTCTCCCCGCAAGTGCCTGAGCGCGAACAGGGCGCATAATAAATCCCATTGCGTTACCCTCATCAGCCGCTTTCACCAGTTCGGCATGTTCATCTTCCGTTAATTCTTCAGTCAGCCAGCCGATAACCACACTGTAATTGCCGGTGCGCAGCGCGCGAACCATCGATTCCAACGTATGGCAAGGTGAAAGCTGGCTGATTTGCATGACTTTGGTTAATGGAAGCCCTGCTGATTGTACCCACTCCCGGCTCAACTTTTGCTGAGGCGTGAGCCAGAGCTGCCAGCGTGATTGCTGGCCTAACTGCTGAAGCAGGGGTAATAGCAGTAATTGCGTCATCATGGGCTGGTCCTCGCGATAGACCACTTCACTGATAAGCCCGGCAGTCGCATTTTCTGAAGAAACGCGCGCACTATTGCTTGATGTTGAAGAGAACGACGAAGAACGATTTGCGTAGCCTGAAGTGTACATAATCAATCCAGCCCTGTGAGTTACTGTATGGATATACAGTAACGCTGCTATCACCAAAGATCAACTTTATTTTCGGAAACAGACTCGCAATTTTTAGCCGTCGTGGCGGGAAATATAAAATTCATCTTGCCCCTTGGGGCTAAGTTGCCTATCGTCGTCATTAACGGATCTGTTACTGAAAATCATTCCATTATCTTATGATTTAAAAGGACTTTTATGAAAAACCTCTCTTATGCCAGGATCTATAAATCACAAGAATATTTGGCCTCTTTAGGTACAATTAGCTACCGCTCTTTATTTGGCAGTTATAGCTTGACGGTGGGCGATACGGTCTTTGCCATGGTCGCCAACGGTGAGTTATACCTGCGGGCCTGTGAGCAAAGTGTACAGTACTGTGTCAAACATTCCCCGGTCTGGTTGACGTTTATGAAGCGGGGACGTCCCGTGATACTCAACTATTATCAAGTTAATGATGCGCTGTGGCGAAACCATCCGCAGTTGGTGTCTTTATCACGATATTCGCTGGATGCCGCAGTAAAAGAAAAACAGATGCGTGTTTCGCAACACCGGTTACGGGAACTGCCGAACATTTCCTTTCACCTGGAGACCCTGCTGAGTGAAGCCGGAATTAAAGATGAGGGTACATTACGTACACTGGGGGCTCAAATGTGCTGGCTGAAGCTTTTGCAAATTAACCCATCGCTGACGGTGAAAATTCTTTATGCGCTTGAGGGTGCAATCAGTGGGATACATGAAGCCGCGCTCCCGGCGGTTCGTCGCCAGGAGCTGGTTGAGTGGGTCAGTTCACTGGTGCCTGAACTGGGGCATTAGAGGGTAACGTCGCAATTTGCTGCTGTAAGCGTCTGATTTCTGGTAGCAGCGCAATCAATAATCCAACCTGTTGTACGACCAACTGCTCTTTACTGTCCGGGCTCGGTTCAAGTTGCTGGATCCGTTGCTTTAGACCTTCCAGTGCCTGGCATACGCGCTGCTCGTCAGCGGGTTGATGATGAAGCGCATCATCAACATAGCAGACAGCGTCGTCCAGTAATGCCAGGACTTCTGGGTTAGTCAGCTGTTCCCGGTGAGCGCCGAGGGCGGAAATATAGCTGGTAAAGGTATGGTTTAGGCACAGTAAACGGAATGCTGTTTCGCGCGTTTGGGCCGTAACATCAGGTTCACTCGACATGTTCGAGACCACGGAAGCAAGCTCCGCATCGCGGTTATGCGCGTCACGGCGGGCAATACGGTATGCCAGACGATTATCACGCCCCTGGTGATACTGCTCAAGGATCGCGTCCAGATAACGACAGTTTGCATCCGTAGCCCGCTCAATGACTCGCGGTAAATTACGAAAACGCCAGTCTGGCCAGATAAAACTGACGGCAGCCCAGGCAATAGCACAGCCGATCAGCGTATCGATGACTCGCGGCAGCGCGACCTCGAAGCCTTCACCCAGCAGGTTAAAGCACAACAACACCAGCAGGGTGATAAATATGGTTGCATGGGCATACTGCACGTTGCGAAAGGCGAAAAAAAGCACGCCGGTAATGACTAACAGGATCAGCTGCCCTTCCAGAGAGGGGACAAACCACAAAATGGGTAAACCAATCGCTATCCCAACCAGGGTGCCAATAATCCTCAGAGCCAGGCGATGTCGGGTGGCGTTGTAGTTTGGCTGACAGACAAACAGACTGGTCAGAAGGATCCAGTAACCATGATTCATACCGGTTATCTGAATGATGGCGTAACCAACACAGAGCACCAGCGACATGCGGACAGCATGGCGAAACAGGGCGGACTCGGGGGTGAAATTGCGGCTCAAACGCAACCAGATATCGCTGAATCCATGTGGGCTGTCATCGGCAAGCTGATTCTCGGACTCATTGCGCGAAATGACCTGCGCCTGTTCGGACTCAATCGTTGCCAGTTGCGCGTCGATAGCACGCAGGTTAGCGAGCAAAAATCCCAATGTTTTGAGCAAGTCTGCGGGGGCGCCGCTCGCACGCATGCGCTCAAGTGCGGCATCGATATGGGTGAAAACGCGCTCAAAATGTGGGTCATGTTGGTAGGGTGTGCGCAATAAAATACAGCGTGATAGCTGCATACAGGCTTGCCCCTGCATAGACATCAAGCGCTGGAAGCGAAACATCACGTCGCTGTGACGGAAATGGTCGCGTAGCGTTTGGTACTGAATATGTGAAGAGCTTGCGCGTTCGTGAATATCCTGCGCCACAAAATAGTAGTGCAACGTGCGGCGCGTTCCACGCTGTCCGCGGTCACCGCGCAGGCGGGTCAACAACGACACCTTAGTTTGGTTCAGCGTCGCCATCAGTTGCCCATTGGCCAACGCTAAATCATAGAGTGGCGCCTGACTTTCATCTTCAATGTCGGGATCAAACAGACGGGATTTCAGTTCCAGATAGTGCGCTAACTGCTCATAGCTGCGCGCCAAATTATCCTGCAATGGACGGATTGGGAACAGGAGATGTCCGGTCAATGTCAGCAGGTTGTACCAGATAGCCCCGGCGAGTAGTAGTATCGGCTGCTGATACCACTGATCGTACAGCGACGTGCCCAGCATGGTGTAAATGGCGATAAGCAATGCGCCGAAGGCTATCGTTGCATAGCGCTGACCTAATCCGCCCAGCAGAATAAAGCCGCTGGTGGAAAGCGTGAGTCCAATGGCAAACAGCCACGGCCACGGGAAGAGCAGTTCGACGGAGGCGGAGGCAATAAAAAAACAGATCAACGTAATGATGAGATTACGCAGGCGTCCAGCGAGACGATCGTCGAGATCGGTCAGCGCGGCGGCTACCATGCCCAGCGTTAGTGGGATGGTGAGTTTTACATCGCCCAGCCACCAGGGCAGCGCGGTGGTACCACAAAGTGCGATAAAAATTCGCACGTAGTACAGCCAGGTGCTGTTCCAGGTATAGCGTTTGAGCAGAGGACTTAACATAAAGGCCATCAGTCCTGGTTATTCAAAGCGGCGACGCGCATTGGCTTCACGTGCTGCGCGGGCAGTTTCTACCGAGACCACGCGGCGACCGACGGGCCAGAGTGCAATTGCGGCAATCTTAAAGTTAGCAATCCCCACCGGAATCCCAATAATCGTGATGCACTGGGCAATACCGGAGACAATATGCATCAGGCACAGCCACCAGCCGAAGAAAATCAGCCAAAAAATATTCAGTAATGTTCCGCCGGTGTTCAGAAGAACATTTTTACCTGCCGGGTTGAGTTCATCAACATGAATCGCTTCGTTGCCATAGGGAAACAGAGAAAGGCGCGTTATCTCCCAGCATGAGCGGGTTAATGGCAGGGTAAAAATAAGCACGATACTGACCAGCGTTGCCAGTAACCAGGCTAAGGTGGTGGCGAACCCCCCGAGCACAAAATTTAAAATATTCAGAACTGTACGCATAAACTCTCGGTTAACTCTTGTTTTTGGTGTATTCGGCAATTGTAACGTTTTTTTGGGCTGGAGCACGTTTTCTCTGGCGGTTACACTGATAAGTAAACCTCTTCGTGTGGATCCGCTTAAGCCTTATGGAACTGAAAGCTACTTCTATTGGAAAACGTCTGGCGCAACACCCGTACGATCGGGCCGTTATTCTTAATGCCGGGATTAAAGTTTCCGGCGATCGTCACGAGTATCTTATTCCATTCAATCAATTACTGGCTATTCATTGCAAACGGGGTCTCGTATGGGGGGAACTCGAATTTGTGCTCCCGGGCGATAAGGTTGTGCGACTGCATGGGACGGAATGGGCAGAAACTCAGCGTTTTCATCGCCATCTCAACATGCTTTGGCAGCAGTGGAGCCAGGAAATGAGCGAGGTCGCCGCCACGGTTTTGCAGGAGCAGCTCGAGACGATTGCGGCCCGTACCCATGAAAATAAATGGCTGACACGCAACCAAACGGCAGGCCTGCAACAGCAAATCCGCCGTGCGTTCGCGGCGCTGCCGCTGCCGGTTGAAAGGCTGGAGGAATTTGACAACTGTCGCGAGGCAATACGCCAGTGTCAGGCATGGTTGCAGGATATTGAAGCCTGCCGGTTGCAGCATAATCAAGCCTATACCGACGCAATGCTGACAGAGTACGCCGAGTTCTTCCAGCAGATTGAATCTTCGCCGCTGAATCCGGCTCAGGCCCGGGCGGTGGTTAACGGTGAGCAATCGTTACTCGTGCTTGCGGGTGCGGGAAGTGGCAAAACATCTGTGCTGGTGGCACGTGCAGGTTGGCTACTGGCAAAGGGAGACGCGGTGGCCGAACAAATTCTGCTGCTGGCGTTTGGTCGCAAAGCGGCCGAGGAAATGGATGAGCGGATTCGTGAGCGACTGCATACAGAAGACATCACCGCCCGGACGTTCCACTCGCTGGCGCTGCACATCATTCAGCAGGGCAGTAAAAAGGTCCCAACGGTAAGCAAGCTTGAAAACGATACCCCCGCGCGCCATAAACTTTTTATTACCGCCTGGCGTCAGCAGTGTAGTGAGAAAAAGGCGCAGGCCAAAGGCTGGCGGCAATGGTTAGAAGAAGAGATGCAGTGGTCAGTACCTGAAGGTAATTTTTGGGATGATGAAAAACTGCAGCGTCGCCTGGCCCCGAGGCTGGATCGTTGGGTTAGCCTGATGCGTATGCACGGGGGGGCGCAAGCGGAAATGATTGCCAATGCGCCGGAGGACATTCGCGATCTATTCAGTAAACGTATCAAGCTCATGGCGCCGTTGCTTAAGGCATGGAAGAGCGCCCTGAAAGAAGAAAACGCCGTTGATTTTTCCGGGCTAATTCATCAGGCCATCGTCATTCTGGAAAAGGGGCGTTTTATCAGCCCGTGGAAACATATTCTGGTTGATGAGTTTCAGGACATTTCCCCCCAGCGCGCAGCGTTGCTGGCTGCGTTGCGACAGCAAAATTCACAGACCACCTTGTTTGCTGTAGGAGACGATTGGCAGGCTATTTATCGCTTTAGTGGCGCACAGCTTTCGTTAACTACTGCCTTCCATCACACCTTTGGCGAGGGCGAACGCTGCGATTTGGATACCACTTACCGCTTCAATAGCCGTATTGGAGAGGTAGCCAACGGCTTTATTCAGCAAAACCCGCATCAGCTCGCCAAACCGCTTAACAGCCTGACGGTTGGTGACAAAAAAGCGGTGACGCTGTTGGATGAAAGCCAGCTGGATGCGCTGCTGGATAAGCTGTCTGGTTTTGCGAAAGCCGAGGAGCGAATTCTGGTACTGGCGCGCTATCATCATCTGAAACCTGCCAGCCTGGAGAAGGCGGCGACCCGTTGGCCCAAGCTACAGCTTGAGTTTATGACTATCCATGCCAGTAAAGGGCAGCAGGCGGATTACGTCATTATTGTCGGGCTTCATGACGGTAATGATGGTTTCCCGGCACCGGCCCGCGAGTCAATTATGGAGGAGGCGCTGCTGCCGGCGGTAGAAGATTTTCCTGATGCAGAAGAGAGACGCTTGCTTTACGTGGCGCTTACGCGTGCACGGCATCGGGTATGGCTGCTGTTTAATAAAGACGCGCCGTCGTGTTTTGTCGATGAGCTTAAACAGCGGGATGTGCCAGTTAGCCGTAAACCTTGAAAGCAGGCGGCGACAGCCGCCTGCAGGCTATTATTTGAGGCGCTCAGCCAGGTAGCGGGCGTAATCGGGGATCAGGATCTCCGTCTCGTCGCTGAAATTCGGCGACTGGATAATAAAGTCGGCCGTCGACACGTTGGTCGCTACCGGAATATTCCACACCGTTGCCAGGCGCAGAAGGGCTTTGACATCAGGGTCGTGAGGCACGGCATTGAGCGGATCCCAAAAGAAGATCAGCACATCAATTTTCCCTTCAGAGATCAGCGCTCCCACCTGCTGGTCGCCGCCCATCGGGCCGCTCAGCATAGCGTTAACGTCCATACCGGTCGCGCGCTGGATTAAATTACCCGTTGTGCCTGTCGCATAGAGAACGTGTTGTTCCAGCAGTGGCTGGTGGCGTTCAACCCAGTTCATCAACATCTTTTTACAGTGATCGTGTGCAACCAGCGCAATATGTTTGCGCGCTGGCAAGGTGCGAGTCGTCAATTCCATAGTACAGCTCCCAAGTTAACCTGGTTACAGAGTACTGGAAGCACTTGACGCTGCAAGAGAAAGACAAAAAAAATGCGTACGTGGACATAAATGTCATGAAGGGGGCTGCTTCTCTGCCCATTGCAGGAAGTTACTTCGCGTTTGCGCGTCGGCCTGTTGAAACCAATACTTCAATCGCTGCTCGGTAAGCGTTTGCGATTGAGGTGGCACCCGGTCCAGTTCAGAAACGCCGGAGAGTAGCGAGCTGTCATCTGCCATCATGGTGGCAAATTGGGGTAATGAAGCATGCTTAGCTGCTTTGTTATAGCGTTCTGTCTCCAGTTCATAATCAACGATTTTCGCCGCGGACGTAATGGTCATAATATCCAGCTTGACTGGAATCGGCATGGCGTCACCATCCAACAGTTCCACGCGCGGGGTTTCATCGAAATGCGCCGCGTCACGCTCGTTGCCCAGACGTGGAAGATGAAAATTAACCTGACTGACCAGTTGGGTATCGAAGCTGATGACCAACGGGGGAGAAATATACAGCCGTTCTTCATGGCTGGACAGGCGAATGGTTTTCTCGACGCGAAAAACCAGCTGGTGCCGACCGTTTTCCAGCTCAATGCTTTCGGCACCGCGCAACAATGAGCTGGAGACTTTTTTTCCGTCCAGTACCAGCAGGTCAATGTCGCTTGACAGACGCAGTGAGGTCGCATAAACGGATACCGGCAAACACAGGGCAATCAAGGCTGTCACAATGCCGGCTCTCATAGGGTTCTCCTGTCCAGAAAATACCTGAGTAAGATGTATCAAAAGTTTTCGACAATCATGTTTACTAACATATAGACATAATTTCCAGTTTAGCTCTCATGCGCCGGTATGGGATGAATGGTTGCAACGTCAGGTTTGTCGTACACTTTGCAAAACAGCCTGGAGGAAGATGATGAAAGAGACCGATATTGCTGGCATTTTGACATCCACCCGCACGATTGCTTTGGTAGGGGCAAGCGATAAACCCGACCGCCCCAGCTATCGCGTGATGAAATATTTGCTCGATCAGGGCTATCACGTTATTCCTGTTTCCCCCAAGGTTGCCGGGAAAACGTTACTGGGACAGCAAGGGTATGCGACGCTGGCGGATGTGCCGGAGAAGGTGGATATGGTGGATGTCTTCCGTAATTCAGAAGCGGCCTGGGGTGTTGCGCAGGAGGCGATTGCCATCGGGGCAAAGACATTATGGATGCAGTTGGGCGTGATCAATGAGCCGGCGGCGGTGCTGGCGCGTGATGCGGGTCTGGCTGTGGTGATGGATCGCTGCCCGGCTATCGAGATCCCGAGACTGGGGCTGGCGAAATAAGAATGAGCAGTTGCCGGATGAGTTTATCGTCATCCGGCAACGGCTAAAGTCAGTTGCGCAGGCGTGGAGCCTGAAGCTGTTTACGGATGGTCCGTGCCAGTTCATCCATCGATGGTTGCTCTGGATGTTCTTCCTGTAGCTCACTGCTCAACTGTGCTTCCGCCAGATACGTATGCACTGGCAGGCCATTATCGTCTTCCATCACCACGTGATACCAGGGAGCGGCGCGAAGTTCGTCGTTAACCGCCAACTCATCAGGTGACGGGTCATCAAGCGAATATTCCGGGTCGATATCCACGACCACTCCGAGGTAACCTAACAGGGAATGGCGGACCTGCTGGCCGATACCGAATTTGCTGGCAATCATAGTCACCTCCCGGGAAATAGATACCCTCTATGTAAGGGCAATATTCCACTTTTCAAGTTACATGATGCGACAGGCAAACCCTTTCAGATACAGCCCTTCCGGGTAGGTAGCGATCACCGGATGATCGGCGGCCTGACGGAACTGCTCTATAAATTGTACATCACGACCCGCATCTAATGCGGCATCAGCGATGATTTTCTGAAATAAATCGGTCGTCATCAGTCCGGAGCAGGAGAACGTCAGCAGTACACCGCCAGGATTCAGTAGCTGGATAGCCAGCATATTGATGTCCTTATAGCCACGACAGGCGCCCATTAGCTGGCTTTTGTTTTCCACAAACTTCGGCGGATCCATCACGATGACATCAAACTTCTCACCGCGATCGCGATAGGCGCGCAGCAGTTTAAAGACGTCATCGCGCACAAATTCAGCTTTGCTCAGATCCAGCTTATTCAGTTCGACGTTTTGTCTGGCGATGTCGAGCGCTTCCTGCGAGGTATCAACGCTGACGACCTGGCTGCATCCACCCATCAGCGCAGATACCGCGAAACCGCCGGTATAGGAGAAACAGTTCAGGACACGTTTGTCTTGTACATAACGACGCGTGGCCAGACGGCTGTCACGCTGATCCAGATAGTAACCTGTCTTATGACCGTGCTGAATATCGACCAACAGCTTCATGCCGTGTTCTTCAATCGGCAGCAGGGCCGGAGGCAGTTCGCCCGTGACGGGCCCCTGGGTCAGCTCCATACCTTCTTTTTTGCGCACTGCAACATCGCTGCGATCATAAATGGCGCATTCAGGGAACACCGTTTGCAGGGCGCTAATCAGCGCGGCACGCTGATATTCAGCCCCGGCGCTGAGCAGTTGCAGGACGAGGAAACGGCCAAAACGGTCAATGGTGATACCCGGCAGGCCATCGGATTCTCCGGCGATCAGACGGTAGCTGTCCAGGCCGTCTTTCTTCGCCAGCCAGTCGCGCCACGTCTTTGCTTGCTGCAAACGGCGGGTGAAGAAGTCAATATCAATGGATTCGGACTTGTCGAATGTCCAGACGCGTGCACGGATCTGCGACGCCGGTGACCAGGCTCCGCGTGCTAACCATTTACCCTGATGGTCAACAATATCGATGGTTTCACCCAGGCTGGCTTTACCTTCCATACGGGCGACGGCACCAGAAAATACCCACGGATGGCGGCGAAGTAATGATTTTTCGCGCCCTTTGGCTAACACTAAACGTACACTCATAATTTGCTATTCTGTCGATTCAAAGAAATGGGCGCCATTGTCCTGAGTTTTTCGAGGATTTGCAACGCGCAACGCGATGATAAGGAGAACCGTAATGTCTAAAGTCTGCATCATTGCCTGGGTTCACGGCCGGGTACAGGGCGTGGGTTTTCGCTACACCACTCAGCATGAAGCACAACGGTTGGGATTAACCGGATACGCAAAGAACATGGATGACGGTAGCGTAGAGATTGTCGCCTGCGGCGAAAGCGACCAGGTGGAACAACTGATGAGGTGGTTAAAGGCTGGGGGCCCGCGTAGCGCCAGGGTAGACAGAATTCTCAGCGAACCCCACCGTCCTGGCGATGATTTAAAGGGATTTAGTATCCGCTATTAAATACATTTTACCGGTTTAGGCAGGCCCGCGATTTTGGTTGCCTGTTTAGCCGGACCTTTCGGAAACAGACGGTAAAGATAACGGCTGTTACCTTTGTCTTCGCCAAACTTGTTGGCCATCGCTTTTACCAGCATGCGGATTGCCGGAGACGTATTAAACTCCAGATAAAACTCGCGTACAAAGCGCACCACTTCCCAATGCTCGGGCGTCAGGGTAATACCTTCGTTTTCGGCAATGGCAGCGGCCAGCGGCTCACTCCACTCGGTAGTGTCTTTTAAATAGCCTTCGCTGTCGGTACTGATTTCTCTACCTTCAAAGATCAACATAATCCTTCACTGCGTTAGTCAAACTGGCGGCAGTTTAGCAAAAAAGAAAGCCCCGCATAAGCGGGGCTGGATAATGCGAGTTGACAACTTAGTCGCGGCTGGCGAAGCCCAGAATGCTCAGCAGGCTGACGAAGATGTTGTACAGCGACACATACAGGCTGACCGTTGCACGGATGTAGTTGGTTTCACCGCCACGGATGATATTGCTGGTTTCGAACAGGATAGCGCCTGAAGAAATCAGAATAAACACCGCGCTGATAGCCAGATGCAGAGCCGGCAACTGCAGGAAAATATTGGCAACCATACCAATCAGCACCACCACGATACCCGCCATCAGCATACCGCCGAGGAAGGACATGTCTTTACGGGTGGTCAGCACGTAGGCAGAACAGCTGAAGAAGACCAGCGCGGTACCGCCCAGCGCCATACCGATGACATCACCCATGCCCGCAGACAAGTAGGCATTCAGCATCGGTCCCAGAATGTAGCCCAGGAAGCCGGTGAAGGCGAAAGCTGACAGAATACCGACCGGCTTATCTGCCGTTTTATAGGTCAGGAACATCAGGCCATACATACCGACCAGCGTCAGGATAAGACCCGGGGATGGCAGCATCAGCACGGTGCTAGCCGTTGCGGTGATGGCAGAAAACGCCAGCGTCAGGCTAAGCAGAAAATAGGTATTACGCAGCACTTTATGCGTGCTGAGTAGCGATGTACGGTCGCGCGATGAACTAATAATACGATCCATGAGTCACTCTCTTATGACAGATGTAATTAATGACGGAGGATAATGAAATCGCGGGTAATGACACAGCGGTTTTACCCATCTTTACGCATTTTAACCCGCCAGACTTAAGCATTTTATTTCAGCAAAAGTGCCTGAATCAGATGTTACCACTTAATGTTTGAAAATGTCAGATCGATATCTGATAGGTAACTGAAAAATATTGCGTTATCCCCTACATCCCTTTAAGAGTGACTGCGGTGTCATCATAAAACAGAACAATAAGGTGCAGGGAATGACTCAACAAAAATCGAAGGTATTTACGTTTTCGCTGTTGACCGCCTGTTTGATATCGATAAACGGTGCGGTATGGGCTGCCAATGTTCCTGCAGGAACAACATTGGCCGAAAAACAGGAACTGGTGAGAAATAACGGGAGTGAACCTGCATCGTTGGATCCGCATAAAGTTGAAAGCAACGTTGAATTTACTTTAATCAGCGATATGTTCGACGGTCTGGTTGCCGTCAGTCAGGATGGGGCTATCGAGCCTCGACTGGCGGCATCCTGGGAGAATAAAGATAACACCATCTGGACCTTTCATTTACGACCGGGTATTACCTGGTCTGATGGCTCTGCCATTACCGCACAGGATGTTGTCTGGAGCTGGCAGCGTCTGGTTTCACCGCAAACAGCTTCACCGTATGCCTCTTACCTTGGCAACATGCATGTGGCCAACGCTGTCGATATCGCACAGGGGAAAAAAGACCCCACCACGCTGGGTGTAAAAGCACTGAATGATACCACGCTGGAAATTACCCTGACGCAACCGACGGCGGCGTTTCTGGCTATGCTGGCGCACCCGTCACTGGTACCGCTGGATAAGGTACTGATTGGCCGTTATGGCGACAAGTGGACCCGACCAGAGCATTTTGTCAGCAGTGGACCGTACGAACTGTCGCAGTGGGTGGTGAACGAGCGAATTGTCGCGGTGCGCAATACGCACTACTGGGATAACGCGCACACGGTCATTGATAAAGTCACTTATCTGCCTATTAGCTCAGAAGCGGCAGATGTTAACCGCTACAAGGCCGGTGAAATCGATATTGTTTTGAGCGTGCCGGTGAATCAGTTTGCCCAGTTGAAAAAAACAATGGGTAATGAGCTTCACGTCTCACCGTTGTTATCAACCTATTACTACCAGTTTAATACGACCCGGGCGCCGTTTAACGACTCGCGCGTGCGTCGGGCGCTGAATATGGCGCTGGATAAAGACATCATTGCCCAAAAGGTGATGGGGCAGGGGCAGCGGGAAGCCTGGGTTATCAGCCAGCCTGAAATTGGCGGGGTGACGTTATCCGCGCCAGAATACGCGTCGTGGCCGCGGGATAAACGTATTGCGGAAGCGAAAAAACTACTGGCAGAAGCCGGTTTTGGCCCTGAACATCCGCTTTCATTAAATTTGCTCTACAACACCTTCGAAACGCATCAGCGGATTGCGATTGCGGCATCGTCGATGTGGAAGAAAAATTTGGGTGTCGAGGTGACGCTGCAAAACCAGGAGTGGAAAACGATGCTGGACACCATGCACACCGGTAATTTTGATGTGGTGCGCTATGCGTGGATCGCTGATTACGATGATGCTTCAAGCTTCCTGAATATTTTCCGTACCGGCGATAGTGAGAACACGACCCAGTACAGCAACCCTGCCTATGATGAGGCGATGAGTCATGCGGCGAAAGCAGGTTCAGTGGAAGAACGTGGCAAGTATTATCAGCAGGCGGAAGCGCTTTTGGCTGAGGATGTGCCAGCCATTCCGATTTATCACTATGTTCGCGCACATCTGGTGAAGCCGTGGGTAGGGGGATTTGCGCCGGATAACCGGGGCTATTACTACACCAAAGATATGTTCATCAAAAAACACTAAGTGGCAGAAGAGCATATTTGTGCTGAATAAACGTTCAATCTGTTGTTATTTCAGTCGATTAACAATATTTTGACTGTTTTTCAGGCAAACGAACACATTGGTGCTTTACAGGTCCGTTCGGGATGTTTATAGTGCGCCTCATTGGAAGCGTGGCCGAGCGGTTGAAGGCACCGGTCTTGAAAACCGGCGACCCGAAAGGGTTCTAGAGTTCGAATCTCTACGCTTCCGCCAAATACGAAACCCAAGTCGTTATGCGACTTGGGTTTTTTCGTTTTATTCGGTTCTGGTTGCGGCATTTAACGTGTCAGGCAAACAGATTCAGCGTGTTAGTCATGTAAGCCGTGGCTTAACCCCATGAAACCGAGTCCTGTCGCCAACACGTCGAGCCAGGATTGACCGAGATAACGTGTTTGCGACAGTAAACCTCTGTTTGTGTCGCGGATTAGACGTCGAGCTTACGGCCAGCCAACCATTCCACTCTGGCCGGGTCGCGATGGGAAAAGAATGCGCTGGTTGCGGTGTCGATCGCGGTGATGTGCAGCATGTCTTCCGCGCTCAGTTCAAAATCGAGGATGTTGATATTCTCTTCCATACGTTCTTTGCGCACCGATTTTGCCAGTGACACGATGCCACGCTGGAAGATCCACCGCAGGACAACCTGACCGACGCTTTTGCCGTATTTCTGGCCTATCGCTGTTAACTCAGGATGCTGGAACAGACCGTTTTTCCCTTCGGCAAACGGGGCCCACGCTTCAGGTTGAATGCCACGACTTTGCATCCACGGCACGGCATGCAGCTGCTGATTGAAAGGGTTCACTTCAATCTGATTCACCGCCGGGGTGACCTTATTAAAGGCAATAAGATCGGCCAGTCTGTCGGGATGGAAGTTGCTCACGCCAATAGCACGAATTTTACCTGCCTGTTGCAGCTCTTCCATGGCACGCCATGCGCCGTGGACATCGCCGTAAGGCTGGTGAATCAAATACAGGTCAACATAGTCGAGCTGTAGTCGGTTCAGTGACCGCTCGAACTGGGCTTTCGCACCTTCGTAGTTTGTATCGTGTAACCACAGTTTGGTGGTCACAAAAAGTTCATCGCGGGCGACGCCGCTTTGTTTTAGCGCGTTGCCGACCTGAGTTTCATTCAGGTAAGAGGCAGCGGTATCAATCAGGCGATAACCCGTTTCGATGGCGTCAATCACCGCCCGCTCGCACTCGGCGGCATCCGTCATCTGGAATACACCAAAGCCCAACAGGGGCATGTTAATACCGTTGTTCAGTGTGACTGTTTGCATGACGTTATCCTTCAACTGTTGTCCCGTAACAGCATAACGCAAACTGATTTATTTGATTAGATGGAGTAATTCACTAAGCTTTATTAGATGGATTCATTAATCTGATGGAACAACGCCGGTCGGCTTCGAGCCGGAAACGGACTTTATCTCACCGGCTCCACCCGACCATCCATCAGGATATATTGCGCCGCTTTACGTGCGTATTGATCAATCAAAGGAACAAGCCGAGTAAAATGCTCGCTGGCACAGTGTGCATCGAGTGCTGCCCGGTCAGGCCACTCTTCAATGAAAATAAAATGCCCCAGATCCTTTTCATCCCGGTACAAATCATAAGCAATACACAGGGGCTCTTTCTTCGTTGCCGCGATGAGTTCGCGGTATAAAGGGAGAACGTTGTCGACGCATTCAGGTTTGATAAAATCTTCGGCGATGACTTTAAGCATGCGAACTCCTTCATTAAAAATGGTACAAGGTTTTTTACGGATAATGCCAGCCTCAAGGGCCGGTCAGAGCCAGAAACAGACGCTCAGATTTAATAAATCTGCCGACAAATGGCCAGCAGACTTTTTAGGGTATTAGTTGCGTGCAGCGATAGCCGCAGCGGCACCGCCCATAGCAACAGCGCCTATACGATTGGCAAATCTCACCGCTTTAGGCGTCCGTAATAAAACGCGTGCTCTGTGTGCAAGGAACGTCCAGGTCAGATCGATCGCGGCCAATGTCACCAGCGTAATGCTGGCAAGGATTGCCCATTCACTTACACCGGCTTTTGACAAATCGATAAACGACGGAAGAAGAGCCAGGTAGAACACCATGATTTTGGGGTTACCCAACGTTAATGCCATACCCGCGCTAAACATTGACCATGAAGATGTCCGTTGCGGAAGTTCGTCTGTTTTCTCATTCACAGGCTTGCGCCACATTTTAAACGCAAGCCAGCAAAGGTAGGCGATGCTTACCCATTTCAGAATATGAAAACCGAACTGGAATGTTTGCGCGAGGGTAGTTAGCCCGGCCATAGCCATGGAGAGCCAGATCACTTCACCTATCCACATTGCAGCGATGAAAGGTATGACATTTCGCCAGCCATTCGTAATGACCCGTGACACAAGGGCAGCAATACTGGGTCCTGGAACGCCGGCATTAAGAAACAGCGCTCCGGCAAATAAAAAATAAGGAATAAATTCCATCGTTAACCTCAAATAAAAGTGCCCCGAAAGGCTTATTGTACCTGCTGTGCACGTCCTGGAAGTCGGTGATAGCCCAGTCCTAATCTATCAGAATTTCAACCAACGATAATCTGGATACCAGTACAGTGGCCCCCATTGGTCGGGTGGAAATCAACAGAACAGGCAGTAACCACCACATAGAGATCTGTTTCCGCGAGTAATAGCACATTTCCTCCGGGGGGATTGTTCGAAGCCAATACCTCAAGCTTACCGTTAGCCTGCGGTTCTGAGCGTTGGAAAAAATTGACCGGATCGGGAACGATGGGGAGTGATATGTCTGCCGCCTGCAGTGCTCTCAGCATGTTGTCACGACAGTTCGGGTGATCATACAGGCCTGCTCGTTCGTAAAGTCCAGGGTTGCAGGCCGGGAACAGCATATCATGTGGGCATGGTGAGTTATCCTGCACTAATGTGAGTAAGGGGTTGGCTTTTTCACTGTAAAAAGACTCTCCCGGTGCGGGGAATAATCGCTCTGTTATATCTCGCGTCTGAGATGTGCTTAGCCAGTCAATTTCACCAGCGCTGATAGACATTGCCCACAAGTCCGCAACCTGCTGCCCTTCAGGGTCAATAACACTAAACGTTTGACCTTTAGCAACCCAAAAGCCACGACCATCCTGTGGCGGAATATCTATCTTTATCTGCTCGCTCATTTCCTGACATCCATTCTGATTACCAGTAACGAAGATTAACAAAATGGCAGTGGCGTAACTAATGAATGATGAGGAAACGGATATTGCTCGTATAATAGGGTGTTAATCAATGGGGAGCCGGATCTCCTCGCCACGACCCGCGACGATTACCCCAGCAGCAACCCGCTGCATGGCAATGTCGACGTCTGCTCTGAGGATCCCGACATGACCACTTTTCATCAACTTACTGCCACCAGCCTGCAGGGTCAGCTCATCTCTATGGCTGACTACGCTGGCAAGCTGGTTCTGGTCGTTAACACTGCCAGCCATTGTGGCTTTACGCCACAATACGCAGGTCTTGAGGTGCTTTACAAGAAGTACGCTGCGCAGGGGCTGGTGGTGCTGGGGTTTCCCTGCAACCAATTTGGTAAGCAGGAACCCGGCGGTGCCGACGAAATCGCTCAGACCTGCCACATCAACTACGGTGTGAGTTTCCCGATGTTCGAGAAAGTGGAGGTCAACGGCGGCGCAACGCATCCGGTATTTCGCTACCTGAAAGACGAATTGCCAGGCGTGCTGGGTGGGCGGATCAAGTGGAACTTCACTAAGTTCCTGATTGGACGTGACGGTAAACCGCTCAAGCGTTTTGCACCGTTCACCACCCCAGAGAAAATAGAAGCCACAATTCTTACAGCACTGGAAATCTAAGTGTTTTGTCATTCTCTGGGGGAATAGCAGTATCTCGTGCTACTGCGGATTTTTTACCTGAATGCTCAGTGCCATTACGGCGCTGGCTGTCGTAAATACCGCAATGACCCAGCTCATTGTCCAAGGTGTGCCATCGCTAAAGAGTGCCAGCAACAGCGAGGAGATGATGCCGCTACCGTATTGCAACGCGCCCATTAGCGCCGATGCGGAACCGGCGACATTCGGCGCGGCGTCCAGTGCACATGCCGTAGACGTCGCGGCGATGATGCCATTCATTGATAAGAACACGAATACGGCTCCGACAATCACGGTGATCCCTCCCGCGTCCAGACCCGTTGTAACAGCCAGCACGATGGCGGCAACGGTAGCGATGAAGACAGCAATCTTAAGTAACGCTTCCAGTGGGTAGCGATAAACCAGGCGTCTGTTGACCGTGCTCACGGCCATCAGTCCCACAATGTTGATGGCAAATAACCAGCCATAATGCTGCGGATCAACGCCGAAGTACGTGATGTACACAAACGGGGAACCGGTGATAAAGGCGTAGGCCGCGATGTAGTAAAACGTCAGGCATAGCGTAAAGCGCATATATCTGGTGTTGGTCAGTAATGCGGAATAATGATGAAAGGCGCTGGAGATGGAAGCCTGGGAACGTTTGTCTTCCGTCAGGGTTTCCGGTAGCCAGCATAACGACAGCAGCATGAATGTACCGATTATCGCCAGTAGCCAGAAAATGGTGTGCCACGAGGTGACCTTAATCATTTGCCCGCCAATCAGAGGACCGGCAATCGGCGCGATAGCCATGATGATCATCAGGGTCGACAGCATTTGTGCTGCGCGAGTACGGCTAAACAGGTCGCGGATCATTGCGCGCGCCAGCATCGGGCCGGTACAGGCACCCAGCGCCTGAAAAACACGCCAGAAGACAATGTGTACAATATCCGTTGATAACGCGCAGCCGACCGAACCTATCACGAATAGACTTAAACCAATGAATAGCGGCAGACGCCGCCCGTAACGATCGCTAATCGGTCCCCAAATCAGTTGTGCAATGCAAAAACCCATGAGAAAACCGGTGATGGTTAACTCAGCATCGCCGTGTAAATCTTTTGCCATCATGGGCATTGCCGGCAGATAGATATCGGTTGATAAGGAGGTCACGGCCATTAAGGCGCTAAGGATAAGGACAAAGGTAAGACCGGTTTTTTTAGCCGTCGCTGACTGCGTTTGTGCTTGTAGGTTAAGCATGCTGAACCATCTGGATATTGAAAGACAGGACCATGTTAACGGGTTTGTGCTTGCAGATAATGGTCAGCAGGAGGATAGGCGCTATGAGTGGTATTCATTAATAATGTGAAGTTTAATTTTCAGGTAAGTGGATGTTAGCTAATAACGCTTTGTTTTTAACGATTTGTTGATGGCATACGTTATATATCCAGTAAAACCAAAATTAATAGGTTTCTTTTTTTGCAACTATACTCACTAAGCCTTACGCAGGTTCATTCGCGTTGATGTGTAACATGCTGGTAAGACGTTGCGCGATCAATGTGGTATCAACGATCTTTAGGCGGAATATCCTCTCGAGGGAAATACAACTATGTCATTTGTAAAAACAAAAGATGGTGTAAACATTTTTTATAAAGACTGGGGTGCGAAAGATGCGCAACCTATCGTATTCCATCATGGCTGGCCGCTGAGCGCAGATGACTGGGATAACCAGATGTTATTCTTCCTTAATCACGGTTATCGTGTTATCGCCATCGATCGTCGCGGGCATGGACGTTCAGATCAGGTGAGCGACGGTCATGATATGGACCACTATGCGGCAGACGTGTCGGCCGTGGTGGAGCATCTTGACCTGCATAATGCCGTGCATATTGGTCACTCCACGGGAGGGGGGCAGGTGGCAAGATATGTCGCTCAATACGGACAACCGCAAGGTCGCGTGGCGAAAGCCGTGCTGATCAGCGCCGTGCCACCGCTGATGGTTAAGACCGATAATAATCCGGGAGGGACACCGCTCAGCGTTTTCGATGGATTCCGCCAGGCGCTTGCCGCTAATCGCGCGCAGTTTTATCTTGACGTGGCAACCGGGCCTTTTTATGGATTCAATCGGGAAGGGGCAGAGATATCCAATGGAACTCTTCAAAACTGGTGGCGACAGGGCATGATGGGGAGTGCAAAAGCGCACTACGAAGGAATTAAGGCGTTCTCTGAAACCGATCAGACCGATGATTTAAAAGCCATTACGCTACCCGTTTTGGTGATGCAAGGAGATGATGATCAGGTCGTCCCTTATAAAAATGCAGCGCTGTTGCAGGATAAATTGCTCGTTAACAGCGTTCTGAAGATTTATCCAGGTTATCCGCATGGGATGCATACTACCCATGCCGAGGTGATTAATAACGATCTGTTGCACTTCATTCAGGCCTGAAAATATTCTGAAGTTGCGGTGAATGTTCAGAATATGCATTAAATCATTGTTAATCGATTATTTAAAAACTCTGGGATTACATAATGTAACCCCAGAGTGTTTATCATATACGGATATATTATATTTATTTATATCAGCGCGATGTTTTAAATCGCGCTAACGTGTTTTCAACGAGCACAAAGAAGACCGGGACAAAATAAATCGCCAGTACGGTCGCCGCCAGCATGCCCCCGATTACGCCGGTGCCGACAGCATTTTGTGCACCAGAACCCGCGCCGTTGCTTATCGCCAGTGGAATTACACCTAAAATGAAAGCCAGTGAGGTCATCAGAATAGGGCGAAGACGCATTTGCGCCGCGTCGACCGCAGCCTCAAGCGGTGTTTTACCTTCCTTTTGCATAATCTCGACGGCAAACTCAACGATCAGAATGGCGTTTTTAGCCGACAGGCCCATCGTGGTGAGCAGGCCGACCTGGAAGTAAACATCATTGCTCAAACCACGCAGGTCGGTAGCCAGCAACGCACCGGCGATGCCAATGGGCACTACGAGCATCACGGAAAAAGGAATGGACCAGCTTTCATACAGTGCTGCCAGCGCAAGAAAGACTACCACGAGCGAAATGGCATATAGCATGGGGGCCTGGTTGGTGGATAACGCCTCTTGATAAGACAGACCCGTCCACGCGTAGCCGACGCCGGGAGGGAGTTTATTAATCAGGGATGCCATAAAGTTCATTGCATCACCGCTGCTTTTCCCGGCAACCGGCTGTCCCAGAATTTCCATCGCAGGCTGCCCGTTGTAGCGTTCAAGACGGGGTGAACCATAGGTCCATTCGGTGGTTGAAAAGGCGGAAAGCGGGGTCATAGAGCCGGAGGCGTTGCGCACGTACCAGTGGTTTATATTGCCCGGTAACATACGGAACGGCGTATCAGCCTGGACATACACTTTTTTAACGCGGCCCTGGTTAAGAAAATCATTGACGTAGCGGCTACCAAACGCTGTGGAGAGGGTCTGATTAATATCCGCGAGTGAAACGCCCATGGCCTCAGCTTTTTTTGCGTCAACATTAACATGGAACATCGGTGTGTCTTCCAGCCCGTTAGGACGCACCCCGGCGACCTCTCCGGATGACTGACTGGCCAGCTCCAGCAACTGATTGCGTGCCTGCATCATTTTTTCGTGTCCGAGATTACCGTTATCCAGCAGCTCCATATCAAACCATGAAGCGGTTCCCAGTTCTGCTACCGCAGGTAAATTGAACGGATAAATCACGGCATTATTAATGGCGCTTAAAGCCACCATTGCCCGTTGAATAATGGCGGTAACTGCATTTTCTTCACCAACACGTTCTGACCATGGCTTCAGGCTGATAAAGGCCAGCCCGTTGTTTTGCCCCTGGCCGCTGAAGCCAAATCCACCAACGGTAAAAACAGACGCGACATTTTTCCTTTCTTTCGTCAGGTAGTAATCTGTTATTTCGTCGAGGACTTTGCGGGTATTGACCATCGTTGAACCTGAAGGCAATTGTGCTGTGGTCATGAATACCCCCTGATCTTCTTCAGGTAAAAAGGAGGTTGGGGTGCGTAAAAACAAGCCAATCATGCCGGCCCCGATCACCAAATAGATGACCATATAACGGCCTGTGCAACGCAAGAGTTTACGCGTGCTGTCCGTGTAGTGCCGGGTGCACTTCTCCATGAAATGATTGAAATGGGTGAACAGAAAATGTGTTCTTGTGTTCTCCTCCTCAGGCGCGGGTTTCAACAGCGTGGCGCAAAGTGCGGGTGTCAGGCTCATCGCCACGAATACCGATAGCGTCATAGAGGAGATCAAGGTGATGGAAAACTGACGGAAGATTTCACCTGTCGCGCCGCTCATAAAGGCCATCGGCATAAATACGGCAGATAACACCACGGCAATACCGACCAGCGCTCTTTGCAACTGGCTCATCGCTTTATGCGCTGCCGCTTTTGGCGGCAATTTTTCTTCGCAAATAATACGCTCAACGTTCTCGACCACTACGATGGCATCATCGACTAAAAGTCCTATTGCCAGCACCATGCCAAACATCGTCAGTGTATTAATCGTAAAACCGGCGACAGACAAGATGGAAAATGTGCCGAGAATAACCACGGGAACTGCGATTGTGGGGATAAGCGTCGCGCGGAAATTTTGCAGAAATAGATACATGACGAGGAAGACCAGGATAATTGCCTCGATCAATGTTTGGAAAACACCCTGAATTGAAATCTTGATAAACGGGGTGGTGTCATAGGGGTAAACGGTCTTCATGCTGGCCGGGAACCATGCCGATAATTTGTTCAGCTCTTTTTTGACCGCCTGGGATGTTTCCAGGGCATTTGCGCCGGCGGCAAGCTTAATCGCGATCCCGGCGGCAGGTTTGCCGTTATAACGTGCGACCGTCGAATAATTTTCCGCCCCCAGCTCAATTCGCGCAACGTCACGCAACAGAACCTGAGAACCGTCTTGCTGGACTTTCAGAAAGATCTTACCAAACTCATCGGTGCTTTGCAGACGCGTCTGAACAACGATTGACGCATTCAACTGCTGGTCTGCCGACTGAGGCATACCCCCCAGTTGTCCCCCCGATATCTGATTATTCTGTATCTTAATTTGTGCAATAACGTCCTGCGGTGTGAGGCTATATTTGTTGAGTTTTTGCGGGTCCAGCCAAATGCGCATGGCGTATTGTGAACCGAATAATTGCACGCTCCCCACCCCGGCAGTACGACTGAGAGGGTCTTTAATGTTTGAGGCAACATAGTCAGCAATATCATATTGGCTCAGGCTGTTGTTATCCGAGATAAAGCCGGCAACCATTAAGATATTGCTACTGGATTTATCCACGCTGACCCCTTGTTGCTGAACCTCCTGCGGCAAGGAGGGCATCGCCAACTGCAGTTTATTTTGCACCTGAACCTGTGCAATATCGGGTGATGTGCCGGTTTTAAACGTCAGGATAATTGACGCATTGCCTGTCGCGTCGCTGGTGGACGACATGTACATCAGGCCATCAAGACCATTCATATTTTGTTCAATCACCTGAGTGACGGAGTCTTCTACGGTCTTTGCGTCTGCGCCAGGGTAGGCGGCGTTAATCGTAATCGTCGGGGGCGCTATTTGCGGATATTGGGCGATCGGCAGGTTCATAATAGCAATCCCCCCGGTAAACATCAGAATAATCGCCAGCACCCAGGCAAAAACCGGGCGCTCAATAAAAAAGTTAGCCATGAAGAAGGTGTCCTTAATACCTGAAATATTGCTGTTCGGTTACCGTGTCAGGGCTGTTTGATGGCGAAGAGAGAACCCGGGCTTTCATTCCCGGACGGATTCGTTGTAATCCGGAAACAATAACCCGGTCGCCGGGACGTAATCCTGCGGTCACTAACCATTGGTTACCGACGGCTTTTACTGCATTGATTTCGCGCAGTTGAACTCTGTTTTTCTGGTCGAGGATCAGGGCAGTCGCCTTTCCCTGCTCGTTATGGGTAACTCCTTGCTGAGGAACCATTAGAACGTTCTGCTGGCGACCTTCATCCAGTAAAGCGGTGACATACATACCGGGCAAAATCTCGCCGTCGGGATTCGGGAAGATGGCGCGCAGGGTCACGGAGCCAGTGGTTTCATCAACGGTGGGATCGGAAAACTGCAGCGCCCCGGTATAGCGGTAGGGTTTGCCATTTTCCAGTATCAATTCAACCGGGATCTGGCCTTTTTGCTGGGCGATTTTTCCACTGGATTTTTCTTCTTTCAGGCGTAAGAAGTCCTGTACTGACTGGGTTAAATCGACATAAATCGGGTCCAGTTGCTGAACGGTGACCAGCGCGCTTTCCTGATTCGCGGTGACCAGTGCGCCAACGGTAACGGAAGAGGTACCGCTAATGCCATCGATAGGTGAGGTGACATTGGCGTAATGAAGGTTAATGGCTGCCTGCTCGACATCCGCTCTGGCGACGGCCACGTTAGCGTCAGCCTCATTAAGTTGTGCACGCGTGGTGTCATAATCCTGGCGGCTGACGTAATTGGATTTTAATAAAGCGGATTGGCGCTGGTATGTTAAACGCGCATTATTGGCGGTAGACAGCGCTTTTGCCAGAGAGCCTTTGGCCGCATCGAGTTTTGCCTGCAGAGGGGCCGGATCAATTTGGTAGAGCGATTCGCCTTTGCTGACTTTATCACCCTCAATAAAGTTGCGTTTAATAATTATACCGCTGACCTGAGGTCTTATTTCAGCAATTTCGAATGATATTGCTCTGCCCGGAAGTTCACTTTTAATATCAATGGAAGAAGGTGTCAGGGTAATAACTCCAACCTCGGGTTCTTTGGTCATGTTTTTTTCTGAAGGTTTATTATCACACGCAGTGATAATCGCGATACTAAAAAATAATGGTATCAGCAGTAAGCGTTTTCGGTTCATAGTAATCCCTGAATAATTTTTACGCGCACATTTTTTGTATTGCATGCAGGGGAGGGATGTCATCGGTTAATAATATGAGGTCAGGCATGAGAAAGGTAAAGCCCATTATTTAAGAAGACGCCGAATGTCAGGGCCGAAGTTATTACGTCTTTTATTTTGTTCATTTTAATTCCCTGCTAAAAAAACAGGCTTATAGTAAACCTTTGCACGTTATTGTCATCACATGTGCGGCTGATTATCTAAAAGTAATATAATTGTAGCTCATGGTTATAAAGGGGTTCTGGTGTACAATATTAATCACGTCGGGTGAAGAATCCAGGGAGAGTATGATGATAAAAATCGGTAGCCTGCTGGTAGTTAGTATCCTGTCACTGCCAGCATATGCCGTGACGACAGGACCACATAGCCCCATAGCGGGCGTACTGTGCGACAAATACATCTGTGCGGATGAGCACGGCTTGTCGGTAGCGCTGACCACAAAGTATGTCGGAAAGAAGCAGGGCGATAAACTGGCAGCGGCCGGACAATTTGACACGACGGCCTTTACCTTCCAGGGCGGCCTGTTCTGCGACACCACTGAGCGTCTGTGCCGGGATGACCGATATTTTGGGCCTGACGGTAAACGCAGCGGCAAAGTGAATACCCACTACACGGCGTTGCTGTTCGGCAAGACGGATAAATCCTGACGACACGGGTAAGCGCTGAATTCGTCGCTTACCCGTGGTATTTCACGTTATCAATCGAGCGTTAATCTCAATACGTTACGAATGCGTGACAAAGCGCGACAAACGCTGGCGCAGCAGGCGATTTTCCTGACGCAGCTGCGCATTCTCTTCCAGTAACGTGAGCGCAACGGCTATCCCTGGCCAGTCAAGTGCCAGTTCCTGACGTAAACGCAAAGCCCGTCGTACGACGCTTAACGCGCGATCGTCAAACTGCCAGTGGGCGCTTTCATCTTCTCGGGGTTCGATCATCCCCAGGCCGACAATCTCAGTCAGCTCCTCGGTGGAAACGCCGGTATGCAGGCAAAACTCGGTAATGGTAAAGGTGACGGTAACGTTAGCCATTATGCTTTCCCCCACTCTTTGCGTGGCTCAAAGGTCTTCTGTGCGTCCGCCAGCTGTTGCCACAATGCGGCGCTGTTGTCGTCAGGTTTAGGTGGCATCACAATTTTGATCACCGCGTACAGGTCGCCGGTCTGTTTTTTACTCACCAGCCCTTTGCCCTTGATGCGTAATCGTTGACCGGCCTGGCTGCCAGGGGGGATCGTCAGCAGGATACTCTCAGTGAGCGTTGGCACGGTGACTTTAGCACCCAGCGCGGCCTCCCAGGGGGCAAGGGGTACGACAATTTCCAGATCCTGGTTGACGATATCAAACAGCGGATGCGGCGCGATATGAATCACCAGCCACAAATCACCGTTCGGGCCGCCGTTCTCACCGGGCGTGCCCTGGCCTTTCAGTCTGATACGCTGGCCGTTGCCTACACCGGCTGGAATTTTTACATTCAGCGTTTTGGGGATCTCTCGCTCTACCAGACCAAAGGCATTGTAGACCGGCAGGGAGTAACTGATGGTGCGGCTATGCTCAGCAAGGGTTTCTTCGAGAAACACGGCCACATCGATTTCGATATCGTGCCCACGATGGGCGTGGCGTTGTTGCGACTGACGAGCGTGTTGACCAAAAATGGAGGAGAAAATATCGTCAAAATCTTCGGCGTTGTAGCTCTGACCTTCACCTTGCTGGAACTGACGGCTGAACTGCGGATCGTTGCGGTGCTGCCACAACTGATCGTATTCGGCACGACGTTGTTCATCGCTTAGGACTTCCCAGGCTTCAGCAACCTCTTTAAAACGTGCTTCGGCGTCGGTTTCTTTGCTGACGTCAGGATGGTATTTGCGGGCGAGTCGACGATAGGCGGTCTTGATGGTTTTGAGATCGTCCGTCGGTTTCACGCCCATGATGGCGTAATAATCCTTTAATTCCATAGTGTTATCTCGTATGAATCAACCCATGAAGAAGGATACCCCTCGGGAAAGGCATCACCGTAAGTTTAGGGTAATCCTGAAAAGTGCGAATGCCAACTATGAAAGGGACGAAAACAGTGACGCCTGACGGCATGAATCGGACATTGTGCACCACCAACGGTAGCAGATGGTTTCTGTTGGTGGTGCGTCGTGCAATATTAATGATCAGGATTTGGTAATAAGAAAACGGACCGTCTCTGCGTAGTTCTGCACAAAGGCATTCACGTTATCGGAATTTAATCCTTTCGGGTTAATCATATATTTGCCGTTAATGAAGATAGCCGGTACGCCTTTCAAATCGACGGCTTTGGCCAATTCTTGCTGTTTAGCGGTCAGTGATTTCACCGCAAAGCTATTCCATGCGGCATCATAATCGCTGGCGCTCACGCCTGCCTGGATAAACACGTTGCGAATATCATCAGCGGTTTTAATCGACTGTTTCTTCTGTACGGCATTAAAAAGTAAAGGTTTAACCTTATCTTCTACATTTAACAGCATGGCGACAGACCAGGCGTGCGTCATATCGGCTCCCAGAGGACCTAAAAAGTCGACGTGGTACTCGGTGAGTTTAACATCCTCAGGTAAGGCTTTTTTCACATTATCAGTAACTTCCAGGACCTCATCGTATTGATAGCAAGAGGGGCAGTAGAAGGAGAAAAACTTCAGTGCAGCAGGGGCTGACGGTACGGCTTTTTCCAGCGTGATAAATTCTTTTCCATCGGTAAATGTTGCGGCCTGAGCACTCACGGTAAACAGCAACCCGATCAGCGGGAGTAGATATTTTTTCATTTTCATATACTCTAAATAACATATTATAAACAAAGATGTTTATAATGAACGCGATGTCCATTACGCCATCATTATAATAAAGCATTTATTTTATAATGCGCTGCTCCTTACTTTGATTTACGCATGGATGCTTTTTAATAACGTATTTAAATGCCTGGGTGAATTTTTTGGAGTTATCGGAAATAGCGAAATATTTCCCTCGTTATATTTTACGGTGGCGATTATTTGTTTCCATGACATACACGCAGGGCGAATGAATGTCCTGCACCGACATAACTTTACAGCGTAAAGGTTGCCAAAACCTCGCCAGTAGCTAAGATAACCGCGTCAATCAGTGAGGGTAAAATGGCAAAACGTCAACGGATGGGATGGTGGTTCCTGTGCCTGGCATGTGTCGTAGTGATGGTATGCACTGCGCAGCGCATGGCGGGTCTGCACGCGTTGCAGATGAACACCACTGCCGCAACCGTTGTTGCCAGCGCGCAAACAGAGGCTGATGACGCCTCACCCGTGACCCCTTGCGAACTGAGTGCGAAGTCATTGCTGGCTTCGCCTCCGGTGCTGTTTGAAGGTGCCATTCTGGTGCTTTGCCTGCTTCTGTCGCTACTGGCGCCGGTGCGGGTTTTTCGTCTGCCGTTTTTCCCACCGCGAGCTATCTCGCCGCCCACTCTGCGGGTTCATCTCAGGTTTTGCGTCTTCCGTGAATGACAGAGCAGCCGTTGCTGACTGTTAGATAATTATTCACGGAGAAAAAATATGATGACTGTTTTCAGGCAGGCGCTGCTCTGTCTGTTATTGCTATGGCTGCCCGTATCCTGGGCGGCTGATATCGGCTGGCTGCGCTCAGCCGAGAATGACCATGCCAGTGTGCGGCTGCGTGCCGATACGTCCGCCGAGGGGGAAACCAGGCTGCTGCTGGACGTCAAACTGGAGGATGGCTGGAAAACCTACTGGCGCTCGCCGGGCGAGGGCGGCGTCGCGCCGTCTATTGCCTGGAAGGGCGCCATGCCAACTGTGGACTGGTTCTGGCCCACGCCTGCGCGTTTTGAGGTCGCCAATATTACCACCCAGGGCTATCACGATCGGGTGACGTTCCCGATGGTGGTGCGCGGTACGTCACCGGCTACGCTGAACGGCGTTTTGACGCTGTCGACCTGTAGCAACGTTTGTCTGCTGACAGATTATCCCTTTTCTGTGACGCCTTCTGTCCTGGACGCCACCTTTGCCCATGACTATGCACAGGCCATGGGGCAGATCCCACTTGCCAGTGGTCTGACGGATTCTCTGCACGCCGGGGCGCGCGCCGGAGAACTGGTCGTCGAGGCGCAGCGTAAGGGTGGCTGGTCTGCACCTGGACTGTATCTGGACACCGTCGATGAGGCGGACTTTGGCATGCCGAAAATTCGCGTGGAGGGTGAAACGCTGCGCGCCACGATCCCGGTGCATGACAGCTGGGGCGAGGGTGCGCCGGATCTGCGCGGTAAATCGGTTACGCTGGTGCTGGCAGATAACGGCGTTGCTCAGGAAAGTCGCCTTATCATTGGTGACGAGCCGGCAGCGGAAAACACGGCGCTCCCGCTGTGGCAGGTGGTGTTGATGGCGCTGTTGGGTGGGCTGATCCTCAACCTGATGCCCTGCGTGCTGCCGGTTCTTGGGATGAAGCTGGGTTCAATTTTACTCGTCGAGGAGAACAGCCGTCGCCAGGTTCGCCGCCAGTTTCTGGCTTCGGTGGCCGGGATCGTGGTCTCCTTTATGGCACTGGCCGCGCTGATGACGGTCTTGCGAATGACCAATCAGGCGCTCGGCTGGGGGATCCAGTTCCAGAATCCGTGGTTTATCGGCGTGATGGTACTGGTGATGCTGACCTTCAGTGCCAGCCTGTTCGGGCTGTTTGAATTCCGTTTACCTTCAACGATGACCACCACGCTGGCGACCCACGGTGGTAATGGCCTGGGCGGGCATTTCTGGCAGGGGGCGTTTGCGACGTTGCTTGCCACGCCGTGCAGTGCGCCGTTTCTGGGGACGGCGGTGGCGGTGGCGTTAACGGCTCCGCTGCCGACGCTGTGGGGGCTGTTTCTGGCGCTTGGGCTGGGAATGAGCCTGCCGTGGCTGCTGGTGGCGTTGCGGCCGGGTCTGGCAATGCGTTTACCGCGTCCGGGGCGCTGGATGACTATCCTGCGTCGTCTTCTTGGGGTGATGATGCTGGGGTCAGCCATCTGGCTGGCAACGTTGCTGCTCCCACACCTGGGATTCTCAGGGCAAAGTGCCGCCAAAGAGAGCGTCAACTGGCAGCCGCTGAGCGAACAGGCCATCACCGGCGCGCTGGCCCAGCATAAACGTGTTTTTATCGATGTCACCGCCGACTGGTGTATTACCTGTAAGGTCAACAAATACAACGTGTTGAATAAAGAAGACGTGCAGACCGCCCTGCAGCAGCCCGATGTGGTGGCGCTACGCGGTGACTGGACGCTGCCCTCTGAAGCGATTACCGAATTTCTAAAAAAACGCGGCCAGGTTGCTGTGCCGTTTAACCAAATTTATGGCCCCGGTCTGCCGGAAGGTCAGGCGTTACCGACGCTGTTAACCCGCGATGCGGTGTTAAACACGTTGGTAGATGCTAAAGGAGTCACACCATGAAACTGTTGATTGTTCTGCTGTTGTCCCTGTTTTCTGCCATCAGTGTGGCGCAAGAGCCGGCGCCGTTTACCCCGGAGCAGGAAAAGCAAATTGAAGCGCTCATTCAGGAAGCGCTGTTTAACGATCCTGACAGTCCGCGCATTGGCGCGAAGCAGGCAAAACTGACGCTGATTAACTTTACCGATTACAACTGCCCGTACTGCAAGCAGCTGGATCCGATGCTGGAAAAAATAGTGCAAAAGTACCCGGATGTTGCGGTGATCATTAAACCACTGCCGTTCAAAGGTGAAAGTTCGGTGCTGTCGGCGCGCACCGCGTTGATGACCTGGCGTGAGCACCCGCAGCAGTTCCTGGCGCTGCATGAAAAACTGATGCAGAAAAGGGGCTACCATACTGCCGCCAGCATCAAACAGGCGCAGGAAAAATCGGCGGCGACCCCGGTAACATTGGATGATAAAAGTATGGAGACGCTGAGCACCAACCTGCAGCTAGCGCGACTGGTGGGTGTGCGCGGTACGCCTGCCACGATCATCGGCGATGAACTGATCCCAGGTGCCGTACCGTGGGAAACGCTGGAAGCCGTGGTCAAAGAAAAGCTGGCGGCGGCCAATGCTCAGTAAACTGCGCCGTTGGCTGCGCGAAGGGCTCATCTTACTGGCGCTGCTGGCGGGTGGCATGCTGCTGATGGATGCGTGGCGCGCGCCCACGCTCCCCGCCTCTTTTGACAGCACGCCTTTGCAGACGCTGGACGGTGAAACCGTCACCCTTGCGGCGCTGAGCAAACAGGAACCTGTGCTGCTCTATTTCTGGGCCAGCTGGTGCGGCGTTTGCCGCTTCACCACGCCAGAAGTTGCCAGGCTGCAACGGGAAGGCGAGAACGTGATGACCATTGTGTTACGCTCTGGCAGTGAGGCGGAGGTGTCTCGCTGGCTGGCGCGTAAAGGCGTGGACTTCCCGGTCATCAACGACGCCGATGGCGCACTCTCCCGCAGTTGGGAGGTTAGCGTCACGCCGACGCTGGTGGTGATGTCGCAAGGTCGCGTGGTTTCCACGACCAGCGGCTGGACCAGTTACTGGGGTATGAAACTGCGGCTGTGGTGGGCAAAAACGTTCTGAATATCGAGCCGGGGAAACCCGGCATTTTTACACAGCTAAGATAAACCCTTAACTACACCTGCATTTTTGCGAAAGCGTTCCCGGAAAAATGTCGTGTTTCTGTCACACTCAGTGGTGATTGATAACAACAAGAGGTCGTAGGGATGAATAAATCGTTAATCGCCGCAGCCGTGGCAGGGGTCGTATTACTGTCATCCGCCGCACAGGCGCAGACCGCGCCGGAGGGCTATCAACTCCAGCAAGTATTGATGATGAGCCGACATAACTTACGTGCACCTTTAGCCAATAATGGCAGCGTTCTGGAGCAATCGACGCCGAAGCCGTGGCCACAATGGGATGTGCCGGGCGGTCAGCTCACCACCAAAGGCGGCGTGCTGGAAATCTATATGGGCCATTACATGCGTGAATGGCTGGCAGAGCAGGGGATGGTGAAATCCGGTGAGTGTCCGGCCCCGGACACGGTGTATACCTACGCCAATAGCCTGCAGCGTACGGTCGCAACGGCGCAGTTCTTTGTGACCGGCGCGTTTCCGGGCTGCGATGTTCCCGTGCACCATCAGGAAAAAATGGGCACCATGGATCCCACCTTCAACCCGGTAATCACCGATGATTCCACCGCCTTTAGTCAGCAGGCCGTGCAGGCGATGGAAAAAGAGCGCAGCAAAATGCAGCTTAGCGACAGCTACCAGTTGCTAGAGCAAATGACAAACTACAAAGACTCACCGTCCTGTAAAGAAAAACAGCAGTGCTCACTGACCGACGCCAAAGACACGTTTACTGCGAAGTACCAACAGGAGCCTGGAGTTTCAGGACCGCTAAAGGTTGGTAACTCGCTGGTGGATGCGTTCACGTTGCAATATTACGAAGGGTTCCCGCTAAATGAGGTGGCCTGGGGTGAGATCAAATCCGATCAACAGTGGAAGGTGCTGTCAAAGCTGAAAAATGGCTATCAGGACAGCCTGTTTACCTCGCCGGCCGTGGCGCAAAATGTGGCCAGGCCGCTGGTGAAATATATCGATAACGCACTGGTGACCGAGCGTACAAAAGCGCCGAAAATTACCGTGTTGGTCGGTCACGACTCCAACATTGCGTCATTACTCACCGCGCTGGATTTCAAACCGTATCAGCTGCATGACCAGAACGAACGCACGCCGATTGGTGGGAAGATTGTCTTCCAGCGCTGGCATGACAGTAATGCTAACCGGGATCTGATGAAAATCGAGTATGTTTATCAAAGCTCGCAGCAGCTGCGTGATGCACAGGTGTTGACGTTGAAATCACCTGCGCAGCGCGTGACGCTGGAACTGAAAGGCTGCCCGATAGATGCGAATGGCTTCTGCCCGATCGATAAATTCGATAGCGTGCTGAATGCGGCGGCAAAGTAGAGTGAAATAACAAGAAACTCCCCCGTGCAGACGGGGGAGTCATGATGCTAGACGTTTTTACGTTCGATAGTCTGTTCACCCCAAAAGAGTGAGTCTTTGTCCGTTTTCTCGAAGGCTTTGATCAGCACCTCGTCGCTGCCTTCTTCCCAAATTTTCTCCGCCAGTTTCTCGTCATAATGGGCGACTTCAAAAATAGCCTCGGCGATTTCCGGCGATGTATTGCGCAGACGCGCCCATTCACCGACGCGATGGGCTTTCGCTTCTTGAGTTGGCATACGAATCCTCCTGTTGCAGATTAGCCGTTGAGTTTTACTGCCAGACCGGCGACATATTCACCCTGATAGCGGGCGATAGACAATTCTTCCTGACTTGGCTGGCGAGAGCCGTCGGCCCCGGCAATGGTGGTCGCGCCGTACGGTGTCCCGCCGCGAACTTGCGAGACGTCAAACAGCTCTTGCGCGGCGTATCCAATAGGAACGATGACCATCCCGTGGTGGGCAAGCGTTGTCCAGGTTGAGGTAATGGTTTGTTCCTGACCGCCGCCGGTTCCTGTTGAGCTAAATACGCTGGCGAGTTTGCCGTACAGGCCGCCAGAAGCCCACAGGCCACCGGTCTGATCCAGGAAGGTACGCATCTGACCGGACATATTGCCAAAGCGGGTAGGGGTGCCGAAAATAATGGCGTCGTAATCAGCCAGTTCTTGCGGGGTCGCGACAGGGGCATTTTGTGTTTTACCGCCCGCCTTCAGGAAGATCTCAGGCTGCATCGTTTCTGGCACACGCTTAATAATGACTTCCGCGCCATCGACCTTATTTGCACCTTCTGCGACTGCATGGGCCATCGTTTCAATGTGTCCGTACATGGAATAATAAAGCACCAGAACTTTTGCCATTTTACACTACTCCTCGAGTTAACCGTCTGTGTAGCGAATCGCTACCTCTCTTTAAAGATATGACGTACTGCCAGGAGTGCAAATTTCACCATCATTTCTTTGATTTATAACAATTTTAATGGCAGTTCTATTTTGTCGCAAAATGATACATTTTTGAGCAGGTTGGATTTGCTAGTCATAAGAAAGGGTTATTGATTTCCGGCGGTGATTATTCGCCAAATACCGGCAAACCTGTTGCAGAATATTACCGTTAGCCGGTTGTCAGGCCAGTCTTCACTATGCTTAATCCCACGCAGCGAACATCGGGCATTGCCCACAGCTTGCGTGAGGTATCACTCCTCAGTACCTATGCAATATGATGTCTAATCAATGACGGAGGTCAGTAATGGCAAACCATCGAGGCGGTTCCGGCAACTTTGCGGAAGACCGCGAAAGAGCATCAGAAGCAGGTCGAAAAGGTGGCCAGCACAGCGGGGGGAATTTCAAGAATGACCCGCAACGCGCTTCAGAGGCAGGCAAAAAAGGGGGCAAAAATAGCCACGGCAATAACAAAACGTAATTGCCAGGCTGTCTGTTAACTATATCGTGACGTCTGAGCGTTCAACGACAGACGTCGCAAAGCCACCGCCGCCGGATTATCCGGCGGTTTTTTTGTTTGAAGGATGCACGGTAACACCTTCCCGTGGCCGCTTTAATTTATCCATTCACCGTATGATTTGTTATGCTGACGCCCTCAGAACAAGGAGAGGGCGGATGGCTCAAGGCGTAGAGAAAAAAACAGGTAAACGCTCGCAGGCGGTCAACGCGAAACGCCAGGCCATTTTAACTGCGGCGCTAAATATCTTCTCCCAGTTTGGGATCCACGGCACGCGTCTTGAACAGGTGGCTGAGCAGGCGGGCGTGTCAAAAACCAATCTGCTCTATTATTACCCGTCAAAAGAAGTGCTCTATATTGCCGTGTTACGCCAGATCCTCGACATCTGGTTGGCGCCGCTGAAGGCCTTTCGTGAAGACTTTGCGCCGCTGGTGGCGATCAAAGAATATATCCGCCTCAAACTGGAAGTTTCCCGCGATTACCCGCAGGCATCACGGCTGTTTTGTATGGAGATGCTGGCAGGCGCGCCGCTGCTGATGACCGAGTTGACGGGAGATCTCAAAACGCTGATTGATGAGAAATCCGCGCTGATTGCCGGGTGGGTCAGTAGCGGCAAACTGGCTCCGGTCGATCCGCATCATCTGATTTTTATGATTTGGGCTTCAACCCAGCACTACGCCGACTTTGCTCCACAGGTGGAAGCAGTGACGGGTGCGACACTACGCGATGAAGCCTTTTTTAACCAAACGGTTGAGAACGTCCAGCGGATGATTATCGAAGGGATCCGCGTGCGTTAACCGGCGGGCGGTAACGGGCAGCTTAAATCACCTTCTTCACACTGCAGCAGCGAGGCGAGAAACGCTTCACGCTCATTGGTTTTATCGGTCAGACACTGGCTGGTGATCATCGACTGTACGCTGCCGCCTTCCGTACCTGAGCTGATTAACGCGCAGTCAGCATCGCGCAGGGTTATCCACGCGACTTGCGCCTTTTTCAGTAATTCACGTTGAGTGGGCGCTGCACGCTTAAGCGCATTCTGATACGTTTCATTAAGTTTGGCGTCGGCCGCCTTATATTGCTCTGCTGCACAGGTGTTCATCTCAGTTTGGGTGTTCGCGTTGGTGCAGTCTTCTGCCAGCGCCGGGCTGCTGAGCAGCAGTGCCGCACATGTCAGTACAATTCGTTTCATGCTTCTCTCTGACTCCATAAAAAAGGCCCCGTTACCGGTAATACTGTTCAGTCAACGACTCAGTTTCAGAAAGCATCAACCAGTGTTGGGGAGGTGATGAACATGCTATCTCAGAGAGAGGTTCCGTTCACCTCATGTTCATCGTTTTTCTGAGGCACCGATTCCTGTGAACGTGTAAAGGGCGTTTTCCGCCACGCCCTTTACAATCCCGGCTCCCGGCAGGAAAATTGCCACTTCGTGGTTCCCTCCGCTTATTTCTCCAGGCTATCGGGCCGGGCGCGAGGTAGCGTCCCTGCAAAACGCGCCCTGAGCCAGCATCCATGCTGGCTCTCCCGGCCTTACGGAAACACGTCGGCAATTTTCAGCCGGACCAGCCCACACCTGTCCACCTGTGCTTTTACTTGAATATCTCTGAACAGCAAAACGGATATAGCTGAAAGCCAGAGCGCTGAAGCGACACCCTGGTCCGGCTGAAAATTGATGAGGTGTTGACGGCTGACCGGGTCTGCCCGCAGGGATGCGGGCAGAGGGGACGGCCTGCATGGATGCAGGCTCGGCCCCGACCCGACAGTCAGACGGAATAAGACGAATAACTCGCGTAGCGACGATTTTCCCGCCGGGAGCCTGGGTTGCAAGGGAGGCGGCGGTGAGCCTCCCTTGCACGTTCACGGGTACCTGAGCTTCAGAGAAATGATACCGCTGAGGTGAACGGAACCCTGAGCAAGAATTACATGTTCACCCTACACGCTTAACTGAATGGTATTGCCGTTACCGGAGCCTTAATTAACCATACCCTTAGCCGATTGTCATCAGGCTGGCGTTCCCGCCAGCTGCGGCGGTATTGACGCTCAGGGAGCGTTCAATGTACAGCCTCTCTAGCAGAATATTGCTCTCGCCACGGGCAAAGCCTTGTACCGAGACAATTGCGCCCTCCCGTGCGGCAACCGCTTCGCACAGCGTGCGCAGTTGATCGGAATCACCGTGGAAGATAACGGCATCGAACGGTTGTACGGTCAGATTATCCGCTTTGGCAAACTGGATTCGTCCGGAAAGGTCGGCTGGCAGACGTTTAGCCAGTTCACGGTGGAAAGCATCATCCGGCCACAGGATGAGACTGCCCACGGAAGCCACGGCGGCGATCTGGACCAGCGCGTCCTGCTCGTTATCGGCAATACACAGGACGCGTTCGCGAGGTAACAGGGTCCAGGTGTTGCGCTCGCCGGTAGGGCCAGGCAGTAAACGCTGGGTTCCAGCCTGCGCCAGTTCAGCAAACTGTTGGCACTGAGCCTGCAACGCCGGGCGATCGGCTGCCCATTCGGTGAGGGCATCCAGCGGCTGGTTCAGCGCCGCCTTGAGCTGTGCATCGACAGGGTAATCGGCATCCTGGCGCGCCAGGGTGATGCTTAGCGCATTTTCCGGACGGTTAGCCAGCAGACGGTACAGATACAGCGGACCGCCGGCTTTCGGACCGGTGCCTGACAAGCCTTCGCCGCCGAAGGGCTGCACGCCGACCACCGCGCCAACCATATTACGGTTGACGTACAGGTTACCCACGTGTGCGGAGCCGGTGACCTGAGCGATGGTTTCATCAATACGGGTATGCACACCCAGCGTCAGGCCGTAGCCGGAAGCATTGATTTGCTCAATCAGATTGCCCAGATTGCTGCGGGTGTAGCGTACGACGTGCAGCACCGGACCAAACACCTCTTTTTGTAGTTCGTCGAAGCTCTCCAGCTCAATCAGCGTCGGCGCAATAAAGGTACCGGTTTGCCATTCCCGCGCATCCTCGCTGTTTTCACGTGCAGCCTGGAATACCGGACGTCCCTTGGCGCGCATGGCCTGAATGTGGCGCTCAATATTGGTTTTGGCCTCATCGTCAATAACCGGCCCAATGTCAGTGGTCAGGCGGCCCGGATTGCCCATCCGGCATTCGGCCATCGCGCCGCGCAGCATTTTCAGTGTGTGCTCGGCGATGTCATCCTGCAGGCATAGGACGCGCAGTGCCGAGCAGCGCTGTCCGGCGCTGTCAAAGGCGGAGGCCAGCACATCAACGACCACTTGCTCCGTCAGCGCCGAGGAGTCGACGATCATCGCGTTCATTCCACCGGTTTCGGCGATCAGCGGGATCGGACGGCCTTGCGCGTCAAGACGGCGGGCAATATTACGTTGTAACAGCGTGGCGACTTCTGTTGAACCGGTGAACATCACGCCGCGTACGCGCTCATCGGACGTCAGCTGTGCCCCGACGGTTTCACCCTGGCCGGGCAACAGTTGTACCACGCCTGGCGGCACGCCAGCTTCCAGTAAAATGGCGATCCCCTGGGCGGCAATCAGCGGTGTCTGTTCTGCCGGTTTTGCCAGCACGCTATTGCCTGCAGCCAGCGCGGCGGCAATTTGCCCGCTGAAGATGGCCAGCGGGAAGTTCCACGGGCTGATACAGACCACCGGGCCGAGCGGACGATGGGTTTCGTTATCAAAATCATCGCGGACTTGCCCGGCGTAATAATGCAGGAAGTCGACCGCTTCACGGACTTCGGCAATGGCGTTGCTAAACGTTTTACCAGCTTCGCGAACCAGAATGCCAATTAACTGCTGCATCTGGCCTTCCATCAGAACGGCGGCGCGATGCAGAATGGCGGCACGCTCCTGCGGCGGCGTAGCGAACCAGATCGGTGCATTATTCACCGCACTTTGTAACGCTTGTTCCACTTCATTCGGGGTCGCTTCACGTACGTAGCCGACAATATCTTTCGGCTCCGCCGGGTTAATTACCGGCGTCATTTGTCCGTCAGCTACCGGATGCTCCAGCATCGGTTTCGCGTGCCATTTTTGCAGTGCGCTGTTGAGCAGGGCAGAGGACAGCGAGGCCAGGCGATGTTCGTTCGCCAGATCCAGCCCGGCAGAGTTTTCGCGTCCCTTGCCGTACAGGTCGCGCGGCAGTGCAATCTTCGGATGCGGCAGACCGGCCTGGCCTTCCTGCTGCGCCATCTTTTCCACGGCTTCGACCGGGTCGGCAACCAGTTCATCCAGCGGCAGGGTGGTGTCGGCAATGCGGTTAACGAACGAGGTATTCGCGCCGTTTTCCAGCAGCCGACGCACCAGGTACGCCAGCAGCGTTTCATGGGTCCCTACCGGTGCGTAAATACGGCATGGGCGGTTCAGTTTGCCATCGGCAACTTTGCCGGTAACCTGCTCGTACAGGGGTTCACCCATGCCGTGCAGGCACTGGAACTCGTACTGTCCGGGATAATAGTTCTGACCCGCTAACTGATAAATGGCCGCCAGCGTATGGGCGTTATGGGTGGCAAATTGCGGGTAGATCAGATTCGGCACGGCAAGCAGTTTTTTGGCGCAGGCCAGATAGGAAACGTCGGTGTAGACCTTACGGGTATACACTGGATACCCTTCCAGACCGTCCATCTGGGCGCGTTTAATTTCGCTGTCCCAGTATGCGCCTTTTACCAGGCGGATCATCAGGCGACGGCGGCTGCGCGTGGCCAGATCAATCAGATAATCAATCACGTACGGACAGCGTTTCTGGTAGGCCTGGATGACAAAACCAATCCCGTTCCAACCCGCCAGCTCAGGTTCGAAGCACAGTTTTTCCAGCAGATCGAGGGAGATTTCCAGGCGGTCTGCTTCTTCGGCGTCAATATTGATGCCAATGTCGTACTGACGCGCCAGCAGGGTGAGCGACTTCAGGCGTGGATAAAGCTCGTCCATTACGCGATCGTACTGCGCACGGCTGTAGCGTGGGTGCAGCGCCGACAGCTTGATCGAAATCCCCGGCCCTTCATAAATGCCGCGTCCATTAGACGCTTTACCAATCGCGTGGATAGCCTGCTGGTAAGACACCATATAGGCCTGCGCGTCAGCGGCGGTCAGTGCGGCTTCTCCCAACATGTCGTAGGAGTAGCGGAAACCTTTGTCTTCCAGCTTCCGTGCGTTAGCCAGTGCTTCGGCGATGGTTTCCCCGGTGACGAACTGCTCCCCCATCAAGCGCATCGCCATATCGACGCCTTTGCGGACCAGCGGCTCGCCGCTCTTACCGATGATGCGGTTCAACGAGCGCGAGAGGCTGGCTTCGTTATGTGTGGAGACCAGGCGTCCGGTAAACAGCAGTCCCCAGGTTGCCGCATTGACGAATAACGACGGGCTGCGTCCAATGTGCGACTGCCAGTTACCGTTGCTAATTTTGTCGCGGATCAGCGCATCGCGCGTGGCTTTGTCGGGAATACGCAGCAGGGCTTCCGCCAGGCACATCAGCGCAACACCTTCCTGAGAGGACAGCGAGAACTCTTGCAAGAGTCCCTGTACCATGCCGGCGCGACCGCTGGCGGTTTTCTGGTTACGTAGTTTGTCGGCTAACTGATATGCCAGCTTATGAGCCTGTTCAGCGATCGGTTGCGGCAGGCGCGCCTGTTCCATCAGCATCGGTACGGCGTCGGTTTCTGCACGACGATACGCGGCGGTGATCGCCGCCCGGGAAACAGACTGCGGCAGGATCTGCTCGGCAAACTCGAGGAAAGGCTGGTGAGTTTCATTCTGGTATGCCGAGGCGTCATCACCTTCATTGGCTGCACCCGCCAGTAGGGCAGGCAGCTCAGGCAGGGCATCGTCATTTTCCAGTCTTTCGAGATAATTAAAGATGGCTTGTTTGATCAGCCAATGCGGCGTGCGATCGATTCGTGTTGCGGCTGTTTTAATACGCTCGCGTGTGGCGTCGTCCAGCTTAACCCCCATCGTGGTGGTTCCCATGCCGTTTACTCCTGTTGTGCTGAAATACGGGACTGATAGTTACTGAGAAATATCCACTATGTTGCAACTTTGTGCAACCGTGTTAAATGTGACTTGGTTTGCAAGCTTGAAAATGAATGAAATGTTAATAAATGTGGTATTTGTTGGGATGTCTGTAAAAAATACGAGCGCTTTTTCTCTGCGGCAGTTAACACTTTTTAAAGGTGCAACCGCGAAAAGTGTGAGAGAGTGCAACCTCCAGAAAAATGCTATCTACTCGAGATCAAAATTGATGTAAATGGTGTGTTAAATCGATTGTGAATGATCCTTGCTTCCGGCAGGATACGGTCGCCCAGGTCAACATAGATATCTTTGCCACGTTCCGGCAGGGTAATAAAACGGCAAGCCACGGCATTGTCGATACATAATTTTGGAGAGTTTTGATGGCTATTAGCACACCGATGTTAGTGACATTCTGTGTCTATATTTTTGGCATGTTGTTGATTGGGTTTATTGCATGGCGTTCAACCAAAAACTTTGATGATTACATTCTGGGTGGACGCAGCCTGGGGCCGTTTGTCACCGCGCTTTCCGCCGGGGCATCAGATATGAGCGGCTGGCTGCTGATGGGGCTGCCAGGCGCGATTTTCCTGTCGGGGATTTCAGAAAGCTGGATCGCCATCGGCCTGACATTAGGCGCATGGATCAACTGGAAGCTGGTGGCCGGACGTTTACGCGTACACACCGAGTTCAATAATAATGCTCTGACGCTACCGGATTACTTTACCGGTCGTTTTGAAGATAAAAGCCGCGTGCTGCGTATTATTTCCGCGCTGGTTATTCTGCTGTTTTTCACCATCTATTGTGCTTCAGGGATTGTTGCAGGGGCGCGTCTGTTCGAAAGCACCTTCGGCATGAGTTATGAAACAGCGCTGTGGGCGGGTGCGGCAGCGACGATTATCTATACCTTTATTGGTGGTTTCCTGGCCGTCAGCTGGACCGATACCGTGCAGGCCAGCCTGATGATTTTTGCTCTGATCCTGACGCCGGTGATGGTGATTATTGGTGTCGGCGGCTTTGAAGACTCGCTGGAAGTGATCAAACAAAAGAGCATTGAGAACGTGGACATGCTCAAAGGCCTGAACTTTGTCGCCATTATTTCCCTGATGGGCTGGGGGCTGGGTTACTTCGGTCAGCCGCACATCCTGGCGCGCTTTATGGCGGCAGATTCTCACCATAGCATCGTGCATGCACGTCGCATCAGCATGGCGTGGATGATCCTGTGTCTGGCGGGCGCGGTGGCCGTTGGTTTCTTCGGTATCGCCTACTTCAATAACAATCCGGCACTGGCCGGTGCGGTGAACCAGAACGCCGAGCGGGTGTTTATTGAACTGGCGCAAATCCTATTCAACCCGTGGATTGCCGGTATTCTGCTGTCGGCTATCCTTGCGGCGGTGATGTCGACGCTGAGCTGCCAGCTGCTGGTGTGTTCCAGTGCCATTACGGAAGATTTGTACAAAGCGTTCCTGCGTAAAAATGCCAGCCAGAAAGAACTGGTGTGGATTGGTCGCGTCATGGTACTGGTAGTCGCGCTGATCTCTATTGCTCTGGCAGCTAACCCGGAAAACCGCGTTCTCGGTCTGGTGAGCTACGCCTGGGCTGGCTTTGGTGCGGCATTCGGGCCGGTGGTGCTGTTCTCCGTACTGTGGTCGCGTATGACCCGTAACGGTGCGCTGGCTGGGATGATCATTGGTGCGGTCACGGTTATCGTCTGGAAACAGTTCGCCTGGCTGGGCCTGTATGAAATTATTCCGGGCTTTGTGTTCGGCAGTATTGGTATCGTGGTATTCAGCTTGCTGGGTAAAGCCCCTTCAGCCGCAATGCAAAAACGGTTTGCTGAAGCTGATGCGCATTATCACTCTGCACCGCCGTCGCGTTTACAGGTTGAGTAATCTGCTTATTGCTTCTACAGCCCGCCGCGTGCGGGCAATGCGGTTCAGTTAAGCATGTAGGGTGAACATGTGATTCTTGCTCAGGTTTCCGTTCACCTCAGCAGTGTCATTTCTCTGAAGCGCAGATACCAGTGAACGTGCAAGGGAGGCTCACCGCCGCCTCCCTTGCACGTTCACTGGCCTTCAAGGCATAGAAAAACGATGAACATGAGGTGAACGGAACCTTTCTCTGAGATAGCATGTTCATTATCTCCGGCAGCAGATGTTGATACCTTCTGAAAACGTGTCGTTAACTGAATAACATTGCACCGCGTGCGGGCTTTTTTTCCTCTTCGCAAAATCACAGTAACCCTTATCAGACTAACCATTTACATTAAGTCATCATTCTCAAAACATTCTGCTTGAGTTTTTCCTTCCTGTAATGATAATCACTATCACTGTAATTTACTTTTCTTTTCACGAGTTGACTGAGAATAACGTTTAAGGGTGCTTCGCATGTTTGTTCCATTTCTGATTATGTTGCGCGAAGGCTTAGAGGCCGCGCTGATTGTCAGCCTGATAGCCAGTTACCTGAAACGGACTCAGCGCGGTCGCTGGATTGGCGTAATGTGGATTGGTGTTCTGCTGGCGGCGGCGCTATGCCTGGCGCTGGGGATTTTCATCAATGAAACTACCGGTGAATTTCCGCAAAAAGAGCAGGAGCTTTTTGAAGGGATCGTGGCCGTGATTGCCGTGGTGATCCTCACCTGGATGGTCTTCTGGATGCGTAAAGTTTCGCGCAACGTCAAAGTTCAACTGGAGCAGGCGGTCGATAACGCCCTACAGCGTGGCAATCATCACGGCTGGGCGCTAGTGATGATGGTCTTTTTTGCCGTCGCTCGTGAAGGCCTGGAGTCGGTGTTCTTTCTGCTTGCGGCATTTCAGCAGGATGTGGGTATCTGGCCACCGGTCGGGGCGATGCTTGGACTGGCAACGGCCGTTGTGCTGGGCTACCTGATTTATCTTGGCGGCATTCGCCTCAATCTCGGGGCCTTCTTCAAATGGACCAGTTTGTTCATTTTGCTGGTGGCCGCAGGTCTTGCCGCCGGAGCCATTCGCGCGTTCCACGAAGCCGGGTTATGGAATCATTTCCAGGATGTGGCATTTGATCTGAGCAGCGTACTGTCAACGCACTCGCTGTTTGGCACGCTGATGGAAGGGATTTTTGGTTACCAGGAAGCGCCAAGCGTCAGTGAGGTTGCCGTCTGGTTTATCTACCTGATCCCGGCACTGATTATGTTTGCATTACCGCCTCGTTCAGGCTCTACGGCGTCTCGTACTGCACCCTGATAACAACGCGACGCAGAATATCATTTAGTTACAACATACTTATTTATAGGGATAGGTCATGACGATTAACTTTCGCCGTAGTGCGCTGCAGCTGGGTATGGCTGCGCTGTTTACTTCTGCTTTTGCCTCACACGCCGCAGATATTCCCAAGGTCAACGTCACGGTTAACGACAAACAGTGTGAACCGATGACGATCACGGTCAATGCCGGGAAAACCCAGTTCATTATTCAGAACCACAGTCAGAAAGCGCTGGAGTGGGAAATCCTCAAAGGCGTGATGGTGGTGGAAGAGCGTGAAAATATTGCGCCGGGCTTTAGTCAGAAAATGACCGCCAACCTGCAGCCAGGCGAATATGATATGACCTGCGGCCTGCTGACGAACCCGAAAGGGAAGCTGATCGTCAAGGGTAGTGCAACGGCAGATGCGCCGCAGAGTGACGCCTTGCTGAGCCTGAGCGGCGCAATAACCGAATACAAAGCCTATGTGACCGCAGAAACCGCACAGCTGGTGGCGGGGACCAAAGCATTTACAGATGCCATTAAAGCCGGGGATATCGAGAAGGCTAAATCCCTGTACGCGCCGACGCGCCAGCATTATGAACGTATTGAACCGATTGCTGAGCTGTTCTCTGACCTCGATGGCAGCATCGATGCACGTGAAGATGATTACGAGCAAAAAGCCGCCGATCCTAAATTCACCGGTTTCCACCGCCTGGAAAAAGCGCTGTTTGGCGACAATACCACCAAGGGGATGGATAAATACGCCGATCAGCTGAATAGCGACGTTATCGACCTGCAAACGCGCATCAGTGAACTGGCCTTCCCGCCGTCAAAAGTGGTTGGCGGAGCGGCTGGCCTGATTGAAGAGGTGGCCGCCAGTAAAATTAGCGGCGAAGAAGATCGCTACAGCCACACCGACCTGTGGGATTTTCAGGCCAACGTCGATGGCGCGCAGAAAATTGTCGATCTCCTGCGTCCGCAACTGCAAAAATCCAATGCTGAACTGCTGGCAAAAGTGGATGCGAACTTCAAAAAAGTCGATAGCATCCTGAGCAAGTATCGCACCAAAGACGGGTTTGAAACTTACGACAAACTGACCGATGCTGATCGCAACGCGCTGAAAGGACCGATTACGACGCTGGCAGAAGATTTGTCGCAATTACGCGGCGTACTGGGTCTGGATTAAGCATCATGCAACAAGATAATGAAAACGGCGTGAGTGAACCATCACGCCGACGTCTGTTGAAAGGCATGGGAGCATTGGGCGGCGCGCTGGCACTGGCGGGCGGCTGTCCGGTTGCGCATGCGCAAAAACCGCACAGTGCGCCGGGCACTCTGTCACCCAATGCGCGCGATGATGTACAGCCCTTTTATGGACCGCATCAGGCGGGGATCCTGACGCCGCAGCAGGCCTCGATGATGCTGGTGGCATTTGATGTCCTCGCCAGCGACAAAGCAGATCTTGAACGTCTGTTCCGTTTACTGACCCATCGCTTTGCGTTCCTGACCACCGGCGGCCCGGCTCCAGAAACGCCGAATCCGCGCTTGCCGCCAATGGACTCCGGCATTCTGGGGGCTTACATTGCCCCGGACAACCTGACGATGACGTTGTCGGTCGGCCATTCACTGTTTGATGAGCGCTATGGCCTGAAAACACAAATGCCGAAAACACTGCAAAAAATGACGCGCTTCCCGAATGATTCGCTGGATGCGGCGCTGTGCCACGGGGATCTGCTGTTACAAATTTGCGCCAACACGCAGGACACCGTTATCCACGCGTTGCGCGACATCATCAAGCACACGCCGGATCTGCTCAGCGTGCGCTGGAAGCGAGAGGGATTTATCTCCGATCATGCTGCACGCAGTAAAGGCAAAGAAACCCCGGTAAATTTACTCGGTTTTAAAGACGGGACCGCGAACCCGGATGGTACTGATGAAAAGCTGATGCAAAACGTGGTGTGGGTCACGGCCGATCAGGGCGAGCCTGCATGGGCGGTAGGGGGCAGCTATCAGGCGGTGAGACTTATTCAGTTTCGCGTGGAGTTCTGGGATCGCACGCCGCTTAAAGAGCAGCAAACCATTTTTGGGCGCGATAAACAGACCGGCGCTCCGCTGGGAATGCAGCATGAGCATGATGTACCGGACTATGCCAATGATCCTGAAGGTGAGGTGATTGCGCTCGACAGCCATATCCGGCTGGCGAACCCGCGGACCAAAGAGACCGAATCCAGCCTGATGATGCGTCGTGGCTACAGCTATTCGCTCGGTGTGACGCAATCTGGACAGCTGGATATGGGGCTGCTGTTCGTATGCTATCAACACGATCTGCAGAAAGGTTTTTTGGCCGTACAGAAACGCCTGAACGGTGAAGCGTTGGAGGAGTACGTTAAGCCGATTGGCGGCGGTTACTTCTTTGCTTTACCGGGCGTAAAAACACCGGACCACTACCTCGGACAATCTCTGCTACAAGCCTGATTCCCGTGCCCCGCGCCTGTGCGGGGCAATTCCTCACATGTTGACCTGATACAGCGATGAACGAAAAAATTAATTTTTGTGATACGTGCTGCAGTGAAATAATTCTGTCATCTCTCTGTAAGAGACTGTTGCCAACGATAAGATGGAATTTAGTTAACAATAAGTAAAAATATTGTTGCATTGAGAATAAATTCTGTTGTACTTATATGTAACAGCGGTAGTTCCCGGCAGTGATAGTCATTCACTATGGAGATCGCGAATGGTAACGTCCTGTATTGGACAGGTTTCTTACATTATCACCACCTTACGCGGACGTTTCTCTTCCGGTAGCCATCTCGTCACCGCTAAATTCCTCTCTCTTCCACATCTTATCCTTGTTACCGACGCCCTGTACGGTGCGCGTAGCCGTGTGTGGTGTCTTATTCGTAGGCAAGCAATGGCTTACAAGGAAGCCAACCCTCAGATGTTCGTGCGCATAATCGTGCCGAAGATGGCGCGTGTGATGTATACCTACAACTCAAGGTGCTATCCATGGGAAGACAAAAAGCAGTGATCAAAGCTCGTCGTGAAGCAAAACGTGTGCTGAGACGGGATTCGCGTAGCCATAAACAACGTGAAGATGAATCGGTCACCTCGCTTGTGCAGATGGGCGGCGTAGAAGCGATTGGTATGGCGCGTGACAGTCGCGATGCCACACCTATCACGGCGCGAAATGAGGCTCAGGCGCACTACCTGAATGCTATTGAGAGTAAACAGCTGATCTTCGCCACCGGTGAAGCCGGGTGTGGTAAAACCTGGATCAGCGCGGCAAAAGCAGCAGAGGCTCTGATCCACAAAGATGTGGACCGGATCATTGTCACCCGTCCAGTTCTGCAAGCTGATGAAGATCTCGGCTTCTTACCTGGAGATGTTTCCGAGAAGTTTGCTCCCTATTTTCGCCCGGTGTATGACGTGCTGGTAAAACGTCTGGGTGCCTCCTTTATGCAATATTGCCTGCGACCTGAGATTGGGAAGGTAGAAATCGCGCCATTCGCGTATATGCGCGGACGGACATTTGAAAACGCCGTTGTCATTCTCGACGAGGCTCAGAATGTCACTGCTGCGCAGATGAAGATGTTTTTGACGCGCCTCGGGGAGAATGTGACGGTAATTGTGAACGGGGATATTACCCAGTGCGATTTACCGGCGCATGTTCGATCCGGGCTAAATGATGCGCTGGGCCGCTTCGAAGAAGATGACATGATTGGAATCGTTCGTTTCAATAAAGATGATTGCGTTCGCTCGGCGCTTTGTCAGCGGACGCTTAACGCTTACAGCTGATAGGTTCTGCGTCTTCAAGGCCCGGGGAACCGGGCTTTGTTTTTTATAAGCAGGGATAATCGTTTATATGCATATAAAAAGTACAGACACGCTTCTTTGCAGGATGCCTGATGGCGCTTCGCTTATCCGACCTACGGGGATTTGCGTTGTCGGCCGGATAAGATGCTCGTATCGCATCCGCCATATTACAACAGACGAAAAAAAAGCCCGTACTTGCGTACGAGCTCTTCTTCAAATATGGCGGTGAGAGAGGGGTTCGAACCCTCGATACGTTGCCGTATACACACTTTCCAGGCGTGCTCCTTCAGCCACTCGGACACCTCACCGTATTGTTGTTCCTGCGTTAGCGGAACGGGCGCTAATGTAGGGGAAACACCGCCCCGACGTCAATCTACTTTTTAAAAAAAACGTGCATTTACACAAACTTCAAGCAACATGGGGCGTAAATAAGCAAGAATTGCTTTTTTTGCCAGCATCCTAAAATTTGCTATTCTGATATTCCTTGGAAAATGATGATAAGTGCGAGAAAGTTCCGCATAACACTGCTCAGGAGTTAATATGGAAATACTTTTCTATCACCCGACATTCGATACGGCCTGGTGGCTGAAGGCACTGGCTAAGGCAATCCCTGGTGCAAATGTCCGTGAATGGAAGCGGGGTGATAACGCGCATGCTGACTATGCCCTCGTCTGGCATCCACCGGTTGATATGCTGGCAGGCCGCAAGCTAAAAGCCGTTTTCGCGTTGGGCGCCGGCGTGGACTCTATCCTCAGCAAGCTAAAAGCCCACCCTGAAATGCTGGATGCGTCAATCCCGCTTTTCCGTCTGGAAGATACCGGTATGGGTCTGCAAATGCAGGAATATGCGGTGAGTCAGGTGCTGCACTGGTTTCGTCGCTTTGATGATTATCAGGAATTAAAACACCAGGCGAAATGGCAACCGCTGCAAGAGTATACCCGCGAAGAGTTCACCGTCGGGATTATGGGAGCAGGGGTATTAGGGGCAAAAGTGGCTGAGAGCCTGCAAGCCTGGGGCTTCCCGCTGCGTTGCTGGAGTCGGACGCGTAAATCCTGGCCCGGTGTGGAAAGCTTTGCCGGTACCGCAGAACTGGCGGCGTTCCTGAGCCAAACGCGGGTGCTGATTAATCTTCTGCCAAATACGGCAGAAACGGTAGGTATTATTAACACCGGGCTGCTGAATCAATTGCAGGATGGGGCGTTCGTGCTTAACCTGGCACGCGGGGTTCATCTGAAGGAAGACGATCTGCTGGCTGCGCTGAATACCGGAAAGTTGAAGGGCGCGATGCTGGACGTCTACAGCAGCGAGCCGCTACCGGAAAATAACCCTCTATGGAAACATCCGCGCGTGGCGATGACGCCGCATATTGCCGCCGTGACGCGTCCTGCAGAGGCCGTAGACTATATCTCACGCACCATTTTAAACCTTGAGAGCGGGAAAGCCGTAACGGGTCAAGTCGATCGCGTTAGGGGATATTGATAACAACCCGGCCAGCCGCCGGGTTTCGTCTAAACACCGTCCTACAGCTCTAATTATTTAGGGTATTAATGGTGGAGATACCTGCTATCCTTGACGAAAAATGACTACAGGAGAGAATTATGTATCCCGTTGACCTGCATATGCATACCGTCGCCAGCACCCACGCCTACAGTACCCTGAGTGATTACATCGCCGAAGCCAAACGCAAAGGTATCAAGCTGTTTGCGATCACCGATCACGGGCCGGACATGGCAGATGCCCCGCATCACTGGCATTTTATTAATATGCGCATTTGGCCAAGGTTGGTGGACGGGGTGGGAATTATCCGCGGTATTGAAGCGAATATTAAAAATATTGACGGCGAGATCGACTGCTCCGGTCCGATGTTTACTTCCCTGGATTTAATCATTGCAGGCTTCCATGAGCCGGTTTTCGCACCTGTTGATAAAGACACGCATACCCAGGCGATGATTGCCACAATGGCGAGTGGTAATGTGCACATTATCAGTCATCCAGGAAATCCAAAGTATGAGTTAGACTTTACCGCCGTCGCACAGGCGGCAGCGAAATACCAGGTAGCACTGGAAATCAATAACTCCTCATTCCTGCATTCACGTAAGGGCAGTGAAGACAACTGTCGCGCAGTCGCCGCAGCGGTACGCGATGCCGGTGGATGGGTGGCGTTAGGATCGGATTCCCATACCGCCTTCACGCTGGGGGAATTTGGTGAATGCCGTAAAATCCTCGATGATGTGAACTTCCCGGAGGACAGAATTTTAAACGTATCGCCAAAACGCCTGCTGGCGTTTCTGGAATCGCGCGGCATGGAGCCTATCGCGGAATTTGCTGAACTTTAATTGTGAACTAACTGGAATACAACAATGAACGAGTTTTCTATCCTGTGTCGCGTCCTGGGATCGCTGTTTTACCGCCAACCGCAGGACCCGTTACTGGTTCCTCTTTTTACCGTGATCGGTGAGGGTAAACTGTCAGCAAGTTGGCCACTGGAGCAAGATGAACTGCTGGCTCGCTTACAGAAAAGCTGTGATATGCCGCAGGTGGCTGCAGATTATAACGCGCTGTTTGTCGGTGAAGAGTGTGCGGTGCCACCTTATCGCAGCGCTTGGGTCGAAGGTGCTAAGGAATCCGATGTTCGCGCATTCCTTTCTGCGCGCGGTATGCCGCTGGCGGATACTCCTGCTGATCATATCGGCACATTGCTGCTGGCTGCGTCATGGCTTGAAGATCAGTCTGCTGAAGATGAAAGTGAAGCGCTGGAAACGTTATTCGTTGACTATCTGCTCCCGTGGTGTGGCGCGTTCCTTGGCAAAGTGGAAGCGCATGCCAGTTCCCCATTCTGGCGTACCATGGCGCCGCTGACGCGCGATGCGATTGGCGCGATGTGGGACGAGTTGCAGGAAGATACCGAAGAGTAAATGTGATTTAAGTCACTTTATTCTGCAACGCAATTTATCAGCTTGCATAAATTGTGTGCACGATCTCATTATCATGCCGTTTTTCTGCTAAGATGCGCGGCATGAACATACTTCTTTCTATTGCAATCACAACGGGCATTCTCTCCGGTATCTGGGGATGGGTGGCCGTTTCTCTTGGTTTACTCAGTTGGGCAGGTTTTTTGGGTTGTACAGCCTATTTTGCCTGTCCGCAGAGTGGGCTGAAAGGGCTGTGGATCTCAGCGTGTACGCTGTTAAGCGGTGTGGTGTGGGCGTTGGTGATTATTAACGGTAGTGCGCTTGCCCCGCATATGGACATCATCGGCTATGTCATTACGGGGATTGTTGCCTTCTTGATGTGCATTCAGGCTAAGCAATGGTTGCTTTCATTTGTGCCGGGTACGTTTATTGGTGCATGTGCAACATTTGCAGGGCAGGGGGACTGGCGTCTGGTTCTGCCTTCGTTAGCAGTGGGACTGGTGTTTGGCTATGCAATGAAGAACAGCGGATTGTGGCTGGCGTCCCGCCGTGAAAACCGAGAATCACCTTCGTTGACCAGTAAATAATAAAAAGCGTGAGGTTACCCTCACGCTTGTCGTTGTCTTTTCATATTCAGTATCAGGATTCCGGCGGTACCGACAAATGACGGTATTTAACCAGAATATCGTTATCGACCTGTTTCTTATCCTGCAAGTCCCATAATCCGCGATCAATCCCGTCGTTAATCAGGAAAATAACCCCAGTTTCAATGGCTGACATCAGGCACAGCATAACGGGTTCGTTAGAGGTATAACCAATTTCACCTTCCAGCAGACGTTGGTAATCAATGAAGCGGAATACCCCAGCCTGGACTTCATAGGAGAGAATGGTTTTGCTGGTGTTCACCGAAGAAAGGATTTCACCCGTGCTGACGTTGACCACACGCAGGTTGACCGCAATCTGATCAAGCTGGTATTGCGTGTCTGCGCCAATACCGAAATAACGCGCGCCAACCCCACCAGACTTAACGTTGCTTTCATAACCGATGATAGACCCTTCCACCATTACGTTTGCGGCGGTCAGTGACTGAAGCGGAATACGGTTATTTACAGCAACGGTACCGTTTTCTTGCGCAGCACGAATAATTTTTCGTTCGTTAAGCAAGTTCTGTAATCCCTGACGCTCCAGCGGTACAAACCAGCGAGAATCCTTCAATGCGGTGACCAGCATCGCCGTGGCACTTTGCGGGACAGCCGTTGAGAAGTTACTTGCCGGGTAAGGCTTAAATTGACCCGTTTCATCTTGAATGTTGTAAACCGAGACAAAAATCTTGCCCGTAGGCATTGGCAGGTGCGTCAAGTCTTTATAGCTTTGGGCACGCGGCATTAATGTCGGTTTAGCGGCTTCTTGTGGCGGGGCTGTTAAGCATCCGCTGAGTAAGAATATTGCAACCAAAATAAGTAAGCGCTGCATGATTTTTTCCTTTCGTAGCTATAGCTTAGAAATCGGCTGACTGTGTTTGTAAACCCGACACTTCTATCGTCGATGTTTTGCCCGTTTTCCTGTCTGTGACATTGAGTTGCAGCTGTCCATCTCGGTTGGCGATATCAATGATAAAATCATTGGTTACCATCCTGCCCGGCTTACCGGTATTAATATTGGTAAGCAGACCGCCGAGAATTTGTGACTGGATGGCCTGGGTAAAGTTGTCCAGGGCCGATGGGGTTTCAAAACCGAAATCGTCACCACTTGGATCTTTATACGAGTTTTGCGCCTGCGCACTGTTCAGCAAAAAAGCGCCGTTATTTGGGTTGCCACCAAAGTTTGGATTGCGGAACTGGAACGTCATGTTTCCGGCCCAACTTAATGGTGAAATTAGCATGAGCAAAACCACTGCATGTTTGACACGCATGAAAGCCTCCGGACAAAATCATGTTTTAGAATTCATCACGCGCTAAATCGCTTGTGCTTAATAGTGTTTGATCTATTTGCCTACGATTTAATGCATCCTCTGTTTCAGCCAGAGCGAAGACGACTATTTTGTCGAAGTCTCTTTTCGTCGGGAATAAAAAAGTCTGGAAGATAACGTCCTGATTGATCGTTATGGTGATCCAACTTCCCCAACGTGCACTGGGCCTTTCATTGATGGTTAAGTTTCCTGTGTACTCACTTTCCCACTTGTCGCTAAACGCACGATAAAAATCATGGCCGATTGAAGAGACAGTGTGGTCGGTTAACAGTCCGGGAACCTCCACTTCTACAGCGGCGTGTAGATTCCCGGCAGCAAGGAATAAATTTGCTGCCACAATCCAGTTCAAATAGCGTTTCATGGCATTATCGCCTGAGGTTATCATTGGCCCACGAGACCGCCTGCGTACGGTTCTTCACAGCTATCTTTTTGAAAAGGTTATAAAGATGCGTTTTTACCGTATTTTCACTGATAAACAGTGAGCGTGCGATTTCAATATTTGAGGCGCCGATACGCAGTTTATTAAGGATCTCTTTTTCACGATGTGTGAGTAGTGTCGACTCTGTACTGTTATAACGATAGTTTCCAGAATGTGTGATCAGGTAGCTGGCGAGCTTTTGCGAGAAATAGCATTCACCGCGTAAAACGCCTTGTAACCCGGCCACCACACGCTGTTCATCTTCTGCTACGTAAAATACACCATTGATATGCGGCCAGTTTTCAATATCCCGGTACGGGTAATCATCGGGTGTATTCAACAATAACGTCTTTATACTGTTGTTTTTTCTACTTAAGTTATCTTGCCAGTAATGGATCAGCTTTTTATCTGCCTCCATCATATCCAGTAAAACAATGCAGCTGGAGGAAATATCGTCCAGAGAACGTTGAATATTATGCAGTTTTCCGGTGAGCGCCAGAGATTGCTTTAAATGTTGTAATAATGCAGTTGCCTGCAGGGACGGTTTAGTGATCAACAATAATGTATGACCATGAATACTATGGACTTCATTAAACATGATGAAACTCCACTTTTATAGTCGCACACCTGACAGCTGCCTCTACTAAAATAGAGACACCAGAAGTACTGACAGATGCTGCACTGCTGTGTAGAAATAAAATATCGACCCAAAGGGGTGAAAATATTAAAACAAATGGACTTCAACTGATTTCAATCTAGCTATTACAAATCTTAAAGCAAGTGTTAAACTTGTTACAGAATGTAAATTTATATATTAAAATGTGATTTTAAGGTTTTTATTGAGTTTAGATTTGATAGGAAAGTTGTACACTTTACTGTTATTGCATAGATTTAAAAAATCATACAAATTATATTAATTTCATGATAAATAAGAAGTTTATTTATAGTTCTTTCGTTTTAGCTTTCTAATGAATTCTGAAGTTTTTGTCTCACTTTACGTTGAGTAATTTTCGACAGAAAAAAATGATGTTTGTCACGACTTGCGCCAAGGCCTATCAACACCTCGCGCTGCGAGGGCCTGAAGTCGCTGAAGATTGGTTTTTTATGCTTCTGCATAGAAATGCACATCTCACGCTAAAGCCAAAATAAAATGTATACAGATAACAGCGTTATTGGCTGTTAATTAGTACTTTGGGGTGAATCTGAATATAAAAATACCACTCGCGGGTGAGTTATTTAAAATGTTTCAACGGACATACTCTTCATCGTAACGTGGCATTAACAAGTTTAAGTCATGTTAACAACAAAACTTGAGTGGTAAATAATTCAACTTCATGTACGACCAGGTCCAGGGTGACAACATGAAAAACAAGTTGTTATTTATGATGTTTACAATGCTGGGTGTGCCTGGAATTGTGTCCGCAACAAGTTATGACATGGCTAATGCAGAATATAACTTTGCGGTAAATGAATTAAGTAAGTCTTCATTTAATCAGGCAGCCATTATTGGTCAAGTAGGCACTGGGAACAGTGCCAATACACGCCAGTCGGGCTCGAAGCTATTGTCGGTCATTTCGCAGGATGGTTCAAGTAACCGAGCGAAAATAGAACAGGCAGGATCATATAATCTTGCATATATTGATCAGGCGGGTAGTTCCAATGATGCGAGTATAAAACAAGGTTCTTACGGTAATACGGCCGTTATTATCCAGAAAGGTTCGGGTAATAAAGCAAATATTACCCAGTACGGTACACAAAAAACAGCAGTTGTGGTGCAGAGACAGTCGCAAATGGCCATTCGCGTGACTCAACGCTAATCCATGAACGACTTTTAAATCAATCCGATGGGGGTTTACCATGAAACTTTTAAAAGTGGCAGCATTCGCAGCAATCGTAGTTTCTGGCAGTGCTCTGGCTGGTGTTGTTCCGCAATGGGGCGGCAACGGCAATCACCATGGTGGTGGTAATAATTTTGGTCCAGAATCATCAATGAGTATTTACCAGTATGGTTCTGGCAACATTGCGAATGCGCTGCAAAGTGATGCACGTAAATCCGATGTGACCATCACCCAGCATGGGCGTGGTAACGGGGCAACCGTCGGACAAGGTGCTGATGACAGTACCATTAGTCTGAAACAGTCAGGCTTCAGCAACAGCGCTGACATCAATCAGTGGAATGCTAAACGTGCGGACATTAACGTGACCCAATACGGTGGTCGCAACGGTGCGGTGGTTAATCAGACTGCGTCTGACTCCAACGTTCTGGTTCGTCAGGTTGGTTTTGGCAACAACGTCACGGCTAACCAACATTAATTCAGTCTGCTGACTGAGAATAAACAGGGCGAAAGCCCTGTTTTTTTTCGGGAGAATAGTATGCATACGCTATTACTTATTGCCGCGCTGTCAAATCAAATCACCTTTAATACAACCCAGCAAGGCGAAATGTACACCATTATTCCTCAGGTAACGTTAACGCAACCCTGTGAATGTCAGGTACAAGTCTTCGCGATACGTGAAGGGAAGGGGGGGCAAAGCCAAACGCAGCAGAAAACAAGCCTTTCGGTCCCTGCTAATCGGCCGATTGATTTAACTAAGCTGAGCTTTAATATTTCCGCTGAGGACTCAGTAAAAATTATTGTCACCGTTTCGGATGGGCAATCGCTGCATCTCTCACAACAATGGACAGACTCATCCGGTCATTCTTGAGGGACTGAAGTATTTGCAGGTCGGGTGTGGCTGGGAGCGCATTGCTGTTCTATGAATATAGAAACGTGAAGATGTTTTTATCGGGTCGTTAATCGCAGCGGTGAAGGATCATACCGATCCCTCAAGAGGACTAATCATTGAGGAACCTTTATGTGTACTTTAGCGAACAGAATTCTGAGTATTGGCATTGGCGTTTTTTCTCTTTTTACAGTATCCGTAAGTGCTCAACAAATCTCAGCGGGTGGGATTATTCATTTTCGCGGTGAAATAGTGGAACCGCCTTGTGAAGTTAGCACCCAGCAACAACAGATAGAAATGTCATGTATACGCGACGGCAAGATGCAAAGTAGCCGTTTTAATGCGCAACAGGTCACTCTGGTGCCGCAGAATGTTAAGCAAATTGCGAGCGCTAACATGCACTACCTCAATGAGCAGAAAACCCTCGCTATTCTTAACATTGAATATAAATAAGTCGTTCTGGCGTAGATATGCAGCCGTTTCGTTAAAAAGTGAGATTTCTTGGAAAACCCTGCAGTACACTGAAGAGAAGGTGTTTCGTCAGGGGAAGTTTATGCAATCGCGTGTTCATGTGGTACAGGGCGACATTACGACGATGGCTGTTGATGTGATCGTCAATGCTGCCAATTCGTCCCTATTGGGAGGCGGTGGTGTGGATGGGGCAATTCATCGCGCTGCCGGACCGGCATTGTTGGAGGCCTGTAAACAGGTTATCCAACAGCAGGGAGAATGCCCAACGGGTCATGCGGTCATCACTCTGGCAGGCAATCTTCCTGCGAAAGCGGTTATTCATACCGTGGGGCCTGTGTGGCAGGGGGGCGATCATCATGAAGCTGAACGTCTCGAAGAGGCCTATTTGAACACGCTGCAACTGGCCTTAGCCAATGGCTATCAATCCATTGCTTTTCCGGCGATTAGCACGGGAGTGTATGGTTATCCGCGCGCAGCAGCAGCGGAAATCGCCGTCAACACGGTGTTGAGGTTCACGACCCGCCGGGCGCTACCTGAGCAGATTTACTTCGTGTGTTTTGATGACGAAACGGCCCAACTTTATAACAGATTACTCACCCAGCAAGGCGATGATAACCCAGCCTGATATGACGCGGCTCGAGCGCGCAATTACTCCGCTTTGCGCCAGCCATCCTGAACAATGCGGCATCCTTGCGCTGGATGACAGTCTGGATGCGTTTGCCGCTCGCTATCGACTCACTGAAATGGCGGAACGCTCCCTGGATGTGCAGTATTACATCTGGGAGAACGACATGTCCGGGCTGCTATTGTTTTCGGTACTGCTGGCCGCAGCGAAACGTGGCGTGCAGGTCCGTTTGTTGCTGGACGACAACAACACGCCGGGTCTGGATGATACGCTGCAATTACTGGATAACCACCCGAATATCGAAGTCCGCCTGTTTAATCCTTTCTCTTTTCGCATCTTGCGTGCGGTGGGCTATTTAACCGATTTCGCCCGACTTAACCGTCGTATGCATAATAAAAGTTATACCGCCGACGGGGTGGTCACGTTGGTTGGCGGGCGCAATATCGGTGACGCCTATTTTGGCGCAGGCGAACAGCCGCTATTTTCTGATTTGGATGTAATGGCCGTAGGGCCGGTGGTGACCGAGGTTGCGGATGATTTTGAACGTTACTGGCAGTGTCAGTCCGTTTCAACACTCAAAAAAGTGCTCTCACTGTCAGAGCCTGAACCTACCCAGCGTATTGACCTGCCGGAGTCCTGGTATAACGATGATATAACTCGCCGTTACCTGAATAAGCTGGAAACCAGCCAGTTTATGGCCAGTCTCGATCGGGGGGCGTTGCCGCTGATTTGGGCCAAAACACGCCTGCTCAGCGACGACCCGCTAAAAGGTGAGGGGAAGGCTCCGCGCCATTCGCTATTACCTCAGCGCTTGTTCGATATTATGGGCTCACCTACCGAGCGTATTGATATTATTTCCGCCTATTTTGTGCCTACACGGGCGGGCGTGGCCCAACTGCTGCGTTTGGTGAGAAAAGGGGTCAAAATTGCCATTCTAACCAATTCGCTGGCGGCGAATGATGTGGCAATTGTTCATGCCGGCTACGCGCGCTGGCGAAAAAAACTGCTGCGCTATGGTGTGGAATTATATGAGCTTAAACCGACACGCGATCGCGCCACGGCTGTGCACGATCGCGGATTAACCGGTAATTCGGGCTCGAGTTTGCACGCTAAAACTTTCAGTATTGACGGGCGTAAGGTGTTTATCGGCTCGCTTAATTTTGATCCGCGCTCCACATTGCTCAACACGGAAATGGGATTTGTGATTGAAAGCGAAAGCCTGGCTGCACTGATTCATAACCGTTTTATGCAGAGTCAGCATGATGTTGCCTGGCAATTGCGTCTCGATCGCTGGGGACGGATTAACTGGATTGACCGCCAGCAGGGTCATGAGCAGGTGCTGAAAAAAGAACCCGCCACCGGATTCTGGAAGCGGGTATTGGTGAAGCTGGCCTCGATATTACCGATTGAATGGTTGCTCTGAACGACGTAACCCAAGCTAACCGGTGACGGCCTTGTTTTTGTCCTGCTTAACCGGCGGTTTTCCTGAAAACAAAAACTTCAGTACCGGGATCCGGAGATGAATTTCGTACAGTATCACCGCGATCCCGACCACAAACAGCAGTCCACAGAGAAAGCCCAGCAGATTGGATGAGATGTGCGGTGTGATATAGGCGCCGAAAAACAGCGTTAACGGATGATGCACCAGATAAATAAACAGCGATGCATTGACAAAATAGGTTACGCGCGCTGACTGAAAATTCAATAAACGATAGCCGAGCGAAAAGACCACGTTAACCATCAACAGCCCCAGAACCATGGTTACCACGTATTCAGTTTCATACATCCAGGCGTCGCCGTTGCCGTAACGTTGGTTGAGTAGGTACGCCACAAAGGCCGCTCCTGCACCGAGAGTGCAACCACGCGAGGGGGTGGTGAACAGCGCCTTCAGATTGGGATTAATGAATGCCAGCGCACCGAGCATAAAGAAAGGCACATAAAACAGCGTTTGCATGACGACAAAATTAAACATGCCGTCGCTGAGGATCGAAGGGTAGAGAATAAAAATGGTTCGTCTGACGACGGCGTAGCCCACACCAAGCAAGGCAAAAATTAGCGTTAACTTTACCATTGACGCTGGGGCTGGGGGCGTTCCCTGCTGGCTTTCCTGACGCTTCTTAATTTGGGTAAATACCCACATGCTCACGGTCGTTAACACCACAAGGACCAGCAAAAACCACAGATGAGAAATGAGCTCCCAGGCAAGGGCGTTATATTTATCGTACCCGCTGAGCGTGTGCCAACTCTCTGCTTTCCCTTTTACATATTGCAGCATGATAAATTGCGGCAGTGTGAGCAAGGGAATCGCGGTCAACATCGGGATCCCCACGCGCTCAACACGCACTTTCCACCAGCGTTTTAATGGATAGCGTAAAAACAACATGTAGGAAAAATAACCCGAAATAACAAAAAACACCTGCATGCGAAACGCATGGATGAAGTCGTTAAACAAGGTTAGCCACCACGACGGTTCAGCACTGTTCACGTGCCAGGTGTGTGTGGAATAGATCAATGAGATATGGAATGGGATCCCCAACAACATCAGCCAGGCGCGGATGGAGTCAAGAAAATATTCACGCGGAGGGGATACAGAGCTCATAAACAGTTACGTATTCTCAGACTTTTCGTCTTATCCCTAAGACGAATAATGGTTACATTCGAAGGCAACCCTACACGAAGTCCAACAACCTGTCTCCAGGATAAGCACGCAAAGTGAAAACAGGCAGATGAACCTGATTAAACCATGAGCCAGCGCGCGAACAATACAGGGATTCAGTTGTCGGAATACCCGATTATCCATTAAAATGGATCGGATCAATATAAGCACACAAAGGGGGAAGTGCTTACTAATTATGAAACATAAACTACAAATGATGAAAATGCGTTGGTTGGGTGCAGCAGTCATGTTAACGCTGTACACATCTTCGAGCTGGGCATTCAGTATTGATGATGTGGCAAAGCAAGCTCAATCCTTAGCCGATAAAGGCTATGAGGCGCCTAAAAGTAACTTGCCCTCCGTTTTCCGCGACATGAAGTATGCGGATTATCAGCAGATCCAGTTCAATCACGACAAAGCCTACTGGAGCAATCTCAAGACCCCATTTAAGCTCGAATTCTACCACCAGGGTATGTACTTCGACACGCCGGTCAAGATCAACGAAGTTACCGCCACAGCGGTAAAGAGAATCAAATACAACCCGGATTATTTTAATTTCGGCGATGTTCAGCATGATAAAGACACGGTAAAAGATCTCGGTTTCGCCGGGTTCAAGGTGCTGTACCCGATCAACAGCAAAGATAAAAACGATGAAATCGTCAGCATGCTCGGTGCCAGCTATTTCCGCGTCCTGGGAGCTGGTCAGGTTTATGGCCTGTCTGCACGCGGCCTCGCTATTGATACCGCACTGCCTTCCGGTGAAGAATTTCCCCGTTTTCGCGAGTTTTGGATCGAACGTCCAAAACCGACTGACAAACGTTTAACCATCTATGCATTGCTGGACTCCCCACGCGCCACCGGGGCCTATCGTTTTGTGATTATGCCAGGCCGTGACACGGTGGTGGACGTTCAGTCCAAAGTTTACCTGCGCGACAAAGTAGGCAAACTGGGCGTTGCGCCGCTGACCAGTATGTTCCTGTTCGGGCCGAACCAACCGTCTCCGGCGACCAACTATCGTCCGGAGCTGCATGACTCTAACGGTTTGTCTATCCATGCTGGCAACGGCGAGTGGATTTGGCGTCCGCTGAATAACCCGAAACACCTCGCGGTGAGCAGTTTTGCGATGGAAAACCCGCAGGGATTTGGTCTGCTGCAACGTGGCCGCCAGTTCTCGCGTTTTGAAGATATCGACGACCGCTACGACCTGCGTCCGAGTGCCTGGGTAACGCCGAAAGGTGACTGGGGCAAGGGGAAACTTGAGTTAGTTGAAATCCCAACCAACGATGAAACCAACGACAATATCGTCGCCTACTGGACGCCGGATCAGTTGCCTGAAGCAGGCAAAGAGATGAACTTCAAGTACACGCTGACCTTTACCCGCGATGAAGACAAACTTCATGCGCCGGATAACGCCTGGGTACAGCAGACGCGTCGTTCTACCGGTGATGTCAAACAATCGAACCTCATTCGTCAGCCTGACGGCACGATTGCATTTATCGTGGATTTTGCCGGCGCAGATATGAAAAAACTGCCGCAGGATACCCCGGTCACCGCGCAAACCAGCATTGGTGATAACGGTGAAATCGTTGAGAATACCGTGCGTTATAACCCGGTCACTAAGGGTTGGCGTCTGATGCTGCGCGTGAAAGTGAAAGATGCGAAGAAAACCACTGAAATGCGTGCTGCGTTGGTCAATGCCGATCAGCCGTTGAGTGAAACCTGGAGCTACCAGTTACCTGCCAATGAATAAGACAACTGAGTATATTGACGCAATGCCGCTTTCGGATATCGAGAAAGCGGCACTGCCGAAAACTGACATCCGCGCCGTTCATCAGGCGCTGGATGCCGAGCATCGTACTTACTCGCGCGAAGACGATTCACCGCAGGGGTCTGTTAAAGCTCGCCTTGAGCAAGCCTGGCCAGATTCTCTGGCCAAAGAGCAGTTAATTAAAGACGATGAAGGACGCGACCAGCTGCAGGCTATGCCGAAGGCTACGCGTACATCTATGTTTCCCGATCCCTGGCGTACCAACCCGGTTGGCCGTTTTTGGGATCGTCTGCGTGGACGCGATGTTACGCCGCGTTATCTTTCTCGTTTGACGAAAGAAGAACAAGAAAGCGAACAGAAATGGCGTACCGTCGGGACGATTCGCCGCTATACGCTGCTTATCTTAACGCTGGCGCAAACGGTCGTTGCGACCTGGTATATGAAGACCATTCTTCCGTACCAGGGCTGGGCGTTCATTAATCCGGCAGACATGATGGGGCAGGACCTGTGGGTCTCCTTTATGCAACTGCTGCCCTATGTGCTCCAGACCGGTATCCTGATTCTGTTTGCGGTATTGTTCTGCTGGGTCTCGGCAGGGTTCTGGACCGCGCTGATGGGGTTCTTGCAACTGCTGATTGGCCGCGATAAGTACAGTATTTCCGCGTCAACGGTGGGGGACGAAGCTTTAAACCCTGAGCACCGCACCGCGTTGATCATGCCTATCTGTAACGAGGATGTTGATCGCGTATTCGCGGGGCTGCGCGCCACGTGGGAGTCGGTGAAAGCCACGGGTAATGCTGCGCATTTCGATGTCTACATCCTGAGCGACAGCTACAACCCTGATATCTGCGTGGCGGAACAAAAAGCCTGGATGGAGCTGATCGCTGAAGTGCAGGGCGAAGGACAGATTTTCTACCGCCGCCGTCGTCGTCGTGTGAAGCGTAAAAGCGGCAACATTGATGACTTCTGCCGTCGCTGGGGGAATCAGTACAGCTACATGGTCGTGCTGGACGCGGACTCGGTGATGAGCGGCGATTGCCTGACCGGTCTGGTGCGTCTGATGGAAGCGAACCCGAATGCCGGTATTATCCAGTCGTCGCCAAAAGCGTCCGGCATGGACACGCTGTATGCGCGCTGCCAGCAGTTTGCTACCCGCGTGTACGGGCCGCTGTTTACCGCCGGGCTTCATTTCTGGCAGCTCGGTGAGTCGCACTACTGGGGTCATAACGCGATTATTCGCGTGAAACCGTTTATCGAGCACTGTGCGCTCGCACCGCTACCGGGTGAAGGCTCGTTTGCGGGGTCGATCCTCTCCCATGACTTCGTGGAAGCGGCGTTAATGCGTCGTGCTGGCTGGGGGGTGTGGATTGCCTACGATCTGCCGGGTTCTTATGAAGAGCTGCCGCCAAACCTGCTTGATGAACTGAAGCGTGACCGTCGTTGGTGTCACGGCAACCTGATGAACTTCCGTCTGTTCCTGGTCAAAGGGATGCATCCGGTTCACCGTGCGGTGTTCCTGACGGGGGTGATGTCTTATCTGTCTGCCCCGCTGTGGTTTATGTTCCTCGCGCTTTCAACCGCATTGCAGGTGGTGCATGCGCTGACGGAGCCGCAATACTTCCTGCAGCCGCGGCAGCTGTTCCCGGTGTGGCCGCAGTGGCGTCCGGAGCTGGCGATTGCGCTGTTTGCTTCAACCATGGTGCTGCTGTTTCTGCCGAAGCTGCTGAGTATTTTGCTCATCTGGTGTAAAGGGACGAAAGAGTACGGCGGTTTTGTCCGCGTGACGCTGTCGCTGCTGCTGGAGGTGCTGTTCTCCGTGCTGCTGGCGCCGGTGCGTATGCTGTTCCATACCGTTTTCGTGGTCAGTGCTTTCCTCGGTTGGGAAGTCGTCTGGAACTCGCCGCAGCGTGATGATGATTCCACTCCGTGGGGTGAAGCGTTTATGCGTCACGGCTCCCAGCTGCTGCTGGGTCTGGTCTGGGCGGTCGGTATGGCCTGGCTGGATCTGCGCTTCCTGTTCTGGCTGGCACCGATAGTCTTCTCCCTGATCCTGTCGCCGTTTGTGTCGGTGATTTCCAGCCGTTCAACGATAGGGTTACGTACCAAGCGCTGGAAGCTGTTCCTGATCCCGGAAGAGTATTCTCCTCCGCAGGTGCTGGTGGATACGGATAACTACCTGGTGATGAACCGCAATCGCTCGCTGGATGACGGCTTTATGCACGCGGTGTTTAACCCGTCATTTAACGCACTGGCTACGGCGATGGCGACCGCGCGTCACCGCGCCAGTAACGTGCTGGAGATTGCCCGTGACCGTCATGTCGAGCAGGCGCTGAACGATACACCTGAGAAACTGAATCGCGATCGTCGCCTTGTGCTGTTGAGCGATCCGGTGACCATGGCGCGTTTACATTATCGCGTCTGGAACTCGCCGGATAAGTATTCGTCGTGGGTTAATTATTATCAGGGGATAACCCTGAACCCGCTGGCACTCAGGAAGAAATAGAACGCCTGAAAGGTGAAAATACCGGCCTGGTGCCGGTATTTTTTTATGCGGATGACAATATTGTTAATGAGGGTTCAGGTGCGAATACTTGCGGTTGGAATCATGGTCATCTTGCTAAGCGGGTGCGGCAGTATTATTAGCCGCGCGATCCCGGGGCAAGGCCACGGAAATCAATACTATCCCGGCGTGCAGTGGGATGTCCGGGATTCAGCATGGCGCTATGTCACCCTGATCGATCTGCCTTTTTCACTGGTGTTTGATACGCTGCTGTTGCCCCTTGACATCCACCATGGTCCCTACGAGTAATTACCGCTCATCCCATTCGTCGGCTGCCGTCTGACCTTCCTCGGTATCCAGAGGCGGTTCAAGCTGGAATTCGCCTTCATCCCACTCGTGGAGGGTATTTTCCTCCAGCCACTCCTGGCGAATTTCAATCTCATCATAATCGCCATCAAAGACGCTTTGTGCCGCTTCACCGCTCAGCATTGGCAGACATTCGCCTTCCTCATCTTCATCGGCGAAAAACTCAGCCTGCCACATGATGTCACCATCCTGTAGCACATACTTTTGTACGTTCAACTGCTGAACACTGGCGTCGTCCGCATCTAGGTCGGGGTTATCAGCCAGAAACTCTTCACGGGCAGCATCAATGGCTTCTTCCAGCGTGGCATACATGGTCATCAGCGTCTCCCTTTGATTTAATGAGGTATTCAGGGAAATAATAGTTGATTCTCCGCTAGTGCAAGTATGAATGCACAAAAATCATTGCGTGCGCTAGGTTTCGCGACGTCGGCGCAGGCTGTTCCCGGAGTAGATCGCGTTAAATAAGACCACTCCCGCGGTCACGCAGAAGACCGCGCGAAAACCATAGTTGGCTGAAATAGCTGCGCCCATCAGCGGCCCCGTCACGTTGCCAATATCACGAAATGACTGGTTGTAGCTGAAAATACGCCCGGCTATTTGGTTGGTTGAGTTATAGACCAGCAGCGTTTGTACGGCAGGGAGCAGTGCGCCGTCGGCGGCTCCCAGCATAAAGCGCAGGACGCCGAGCTGCCAGGGTGTCTGGACGAATGACATGGGGATGAGCAGCAATACGGAAATGACCAGGGCGACAATCAGGATCTTCTCCGGGCCTATGCGGTCGCCTAATTTGCCCAGCCTTGGCGCGCTGAGTAAAGCGGCCACGCCGGGAACGGAAGCGATCATGCCGCTGATAAAAGCGATATTGCCGACGTTACCCGCCAGTTCCCGCACATACAGTGTCAAGATAGGTGCGATGGATCCGGTTGCGACCTGAATGATCAGTGTGGTGACGAACAGACTCAGTACCAGTTTTGGATTTTTTAAGGATCCGATGACCTCCCGAATGTGCAACATCTCTTTTTTGCTGACCGGTTGAAAATGCTCGCGAATAAAAAATAACGTCAGCATAAAACAGAGCAGCAGCACGCTGGCGGTAATAAAGAAAACGGGGCGCAATCCATACTGGTCGGCAAGCAAGCCTCCCGCCAGCGGGCCCAGCAGTGCGCCACTGACGCCGCCGGTTGAAAGTGTTCCCAGCGCCCAGCCGCTTTTATTTCGCGGCACCTGGGTGGCGATCAGCGCATTCGCATTGGGAATGAACCCCCCAAGCAGTCCCAGCAGCGCACGCAGGATCAAAAACTGCCAGATATTTTGCGCCAGCCCCATTAGCAGCATCACGACAGCCATCCCCAGCGCTGAGCGCAGGAGCATGATTTTCCTGCCTTTGCGATCTGCAAGGCCACCCCAGAAAGGTGAAGCGATAGCTGAAAAAAGAAACGTAATGCTGAACACCAGACCCGACCACATGTTCAGGGCACCGTGTCCCGTCACGCCGAGGCTTTCGACATACAGGGGTAAGAAAGGCATCACCAGGCTAAATGCTGCACCGGTTAAAAAGCAACCGAGCCAGGCTACCGTGAGATTACGCTTCCAGTTGATGGAGACATCTGAGGGGGACATAGCGATCCGCAGTGTGGCGCGCTGTTTGCGCTATCGTGTAAAAATAAGTAAGCAGACTAATTATGCGCCTGGTTGATAGTCGCTGCAATGTGCAGAGCAGTAAAACCTAAACAGGGGGGCGAGGTGTTGCAGCCCGCGGGCTGCAACAAAGGTTCAGTACAAGGAAGGTGCGCCTTCAGGGCGTGTTTTGAACCGGCGATGTAGCCACATATATTGCTCCGGCGCCATCATGATGCATTTCTCAATAATTTTGTTCATCCACGCGGCGGTGGTTTCAGCATCGTCCAGCGGCGGCGAACATTCCGGCGGCAGCATAATCAACTGATACCCTTTGCCATCAGGTTTACGACGAGGGACAAACGGCACCAGACACGCATTGGACATCCGCGACAGCATCCACGTCCCAGAGGTGGTTGCAGCCTGCTCTACAGCAAACAGCGGCACAAAGACGCTGGAGCGTGGGCCGTAGTCGTGATCCGGGGCATACCAGACCACTTCACCTTTCTTCAGAGCCTTGACCATCCCTTTTAGATCTTTACGATCGAGCATTGATTTATTGGAGCGCATACGCCCCCAGGTTTGTAGCCAGTCGAGCAGCGGATTGTCGTTGGGGCGATACACCCCGATACCGGGTTCCTGTAAACCAAACTGACGCGCGCCTAATTCAAGCGTCAGAAAGTGCAGACCCACTAACAGGATCCCACGCTGCTGTGCCTGAACATCACGAATATGCTCCATGCCGATCACTTCGGTCCAGCGCGTAATACGACGGTCGGACCAAAACCAGGCCATGCCGGTTTCCATTACGCCCATGCCGACGGACTCAAAGTTTTTTACCACCATCTGCTGACGCTCTTGTTCGCTCATCTGTGGGAAGCACAGCTCCAGATTACGCGAAACAATCATTGCCCGGCGTTTCATCACACGTAACGCCAGCCGACCTAATGTACAGCCCAGCTTATAGAGGAACGGATAGGGTAACTGCACGATCAACCAAAGGATGCCAATACCTAGCCAGGTTAACCAATAACGTGGATGCAAAAGTGCAGCCGAGAACGTGGGTAAATTCGTCATGTCTATCCTGTCATTAAACGACCAATGCCCTGTATTGTCGCATTTTTTCGCGCGTATCAAAAATTTGTGACGGGAGAATGGCTGGTTTTTCGTCAATTGTTGTGACGCTTTTATCATGAAGTATGAAATGTAGCGTAAAATGTGTGGATGTAAATTGGCGATGTTTGCTTTATGATGCCGGCCGATTTTCATCTTTTTACTGACTGCAGGATACGTACACCATGCCAGTGTTACACAACCGCATTTCGAATGACGCGCTCAAAGCTAAAATGTTGGCGGAATCTGAGCCGCGCACCACGATTTCGTTTTATAAATATTTCAACCTCATTAATCCTCAGGATACGCGTGATGCGCTGTACCAACTGTTCACCGAGCTGAACGTTTTCGGGCGCGTATATCTGGCGCACGAAGGCATTAACGCACAAATCAGCGTGCCGCAAAGCAAGGTTGAGGCATTCCGTCAGCAGCTGTACGCGTTTGATCCTGCATTTGCCGGGCTGCGACTTAACATTGCGCTGGACGATGACGGAAAATCGTTCTGGGTACTGCGCATGAAAGTCCGTGAGCGTATTGTGGCGGATGGTATCGATGATCCTGCTTTTGATGCCAGCAACGTTGGTGATTACCTGAAGGCGGCAGAAGTAAACGCCATGCTTGACGATCCTGACGCGGTGTTTATCGATATGCGCAACCACTATGAGTATGAGGTGGGGCATTTCGAGAACGCCATGGAGATCCCGGCAGATACGTTCCGCGATCAGTTGCCGAAAGCCGTTGAAATGATGCAGGAACATAAAGATAAAAAAATCGTAATGTACTGCACGGGCGGTATTCGCTGTGAGAAGGCCAGCGCGTGGATGAAATACAACGGGTTCAGTAAAGTCTGGCACATTGAGGGCGGTATTATTGAATATGCCCGTAAAGCCCGTGAACAGGGACTTCCGGTACGCTTCATCGGTAAAAATTTTGTTTTTGATGAGCGGATGGGGGAGCGGATCTCTGAAGACGTTATCGCGCATTGTCATCAGTGTGGTGCGGCGTGCGACAGTCATACCAATTGCAAAAACGATGGTTGCCATCTGCTGTTTATCCAGTGCCCGGCCTGCGCCGAGAAGTACAAAGGGTGCTGCAGCTTTCTGTGTTGTGAAGAGAGTACGTTGCCCGAAGACGAACAACGTCGTCGTCGTGCTGGTCGTGAGAATGGCAATAAAATCTTTAATAAATCCCGTGGCCGCCTGAATACCAAACTGGGTATTCCGGACCCTGCGCAATAACATCATGCCGGATGAGGGCTGCAGCCTCATCCGGCATACATAAAATGTTACTTCTGCTTCACGCCTTCTACCGAGATGATTAAGTCTACTTCCTGTGAAGCAGGCCCGAGGTCGGTGGTGATGTTAAAGTCCTTCAGCTTAATCTTCCCTTGTGCTTCAAAGCCTGCACGGGTGCCACCCCACGGATCGCCACCCTGACCAATAAGCTTCGCGTCCAGCGTGACCGGTTTGGTGACGCCGTTCAGCGTCAGATCCCCGGTAATATCCAGGTCGTTACCCGCTTTCTTCACGCTGGTGGAGGTGAAGGTCGCCTGCGGGAATTTGGCGACGTTAAGGAAATCTGCGCTGCGCAGATGCTTGTCACGCTCGGCATGATTAGTGTCAACGCTGTTGGTGTTAATGGTGACGTTCACTTTATCGGCGGCTGGATTTTTTTCATCGAAGGTAAACGATCCGTCGAAGTCTTTAAAGGTGCCGTACAGCCAGCTGTATCCCAGATGCTGAATACGAAAATTAACAAAGGCATGTTGTCCTTCTTTGTCGATTTTGTAATCTGCCGCGATGGCCGAACCGGTGGTAAACAGTAAAGATGCGAGAGTCAGTCCCAGCAGGTTTTTTTTCATTTTAAGCTCCATAGTCAGATGACGATTTTCCCAACATGCGATTAAGGGTATCGTCGTTGTCGATAAAGTGGTGTTTCAGGGCCATCAGCCCATGTAAAAGAGAGAGGACCACAACGCTCCAGGCAAGCCACAGGTGCAGACTCCCGGCGAGATCGGCCTGCGCCCCGGCATTGGCGAGCGTGGCGGGGATCTCAAACCAGCCAAAGACGCTGATGGGTTTGCCGTCTGCGGTCGAAATTAAATACCCACTGATGACAATGGAGAACAGCAGCAGATATAAACTGAGGTGGCCCAGGGCCGCAGCCAGACGAGTTAAGCGAGAATAGCTTTTCAATGCCGCAGGAGGAGGAGAGAACAGCCGCCAGACCACGCGAATCACCAGCCCCATCATCAGCAATACGCCGATGCTTTTATGCAGTTCAGGTGCCTGGTGGTACCAGCCATCGTAATAGCTGAGTGTGACCATCCATAAACCCAACGCAAACATGCCATACACGGCAAGCGCGACCAGCCAGTGTAAAACGGCTGACACCACACCATAGCGCTGTGGACTATTATTGAATTGCATAAATACACCGATAGATATTTCAGAAGTGAATGAAAATGGCCTGTAAAAGACATTAATGCAACTAATAAATAACAAGAGTGATGATATTTATTTTTAATTCAATAAATTTGATGTGATGATGAGTTGATCATCAGGTGTTTAGAGAAAGATGGGCGGGTAGAGCCTGATGTGCGGTACTTTGTAGGGTTTCTGATTATTCAATTAATCACAATAAAAATTAAAGAAATCTCAATTGCTGTCAATTATTGTCAGCAGGCTAAGATCAGAAAAACATAATATATATTACATCCATGATTGCCAGCAGAGACCATAAAATAATGTAGAGCATAAAATGCTCGCGTATATTATTCACCAGATAGTCAACGATGCGGCGCATCACTATTATTCCTTCAATAAAATGGCCCCAGTGGCGAGGCCATATCATGGTTATAGTTTAAAACGGCTCAGTTTGAACGGTGCCAGGTCGAAGGCCGACGGCTTGTCCTGGGCAAAATCAGCCGCAATCTCCCCCAGTACCGAGGCAAACTTAAAGCCGTGACCGCTTAGCCCGGTAATAATAAGCGTATTATCATGTCCGGGTAGCGTATCAATAATAAAGTCTTCATCCGGAGAGTTATCGTAGGTGCATGACGCACCGTGCAGACAACATCCCACGCCGGGCAGAACAGAACGCAGGAACGGGAAAGCCTCTGAACCATCGCTGGCGACAGCGGCAAACGCTTTGCGCTCTTCGGCTGAGTGAATAACCTGCCCGCCGTTATGTTTACCAATCTTCAGTTCGTCGTTCTCGGCCGGGAAACCGTAATACTGATCGCCATTAGGCAATTCGCCGGTGAAGGCCGGGAAATTGTTTTTAACGCTGTAGCGCCCGTCAGCCTGATACCACGCGAACACTTTACGCACTGGCTGTATCGGCAGTTCCGGTACTAATGCCTGCACCCAGGTGCCGGCACTCACCAGCGCTTTTTTCGCGTGATAGTCGCCGTCTGCGGTCTCAACCGTTACGCCATCATCATGATGGTGAATCGCGGTAACCGGGCATTTAAACAGCTGAGCGCAGCCTGCTTCCTCAGCCAGGCGAATCCAGGTCTTAATGGCCAACTCACTGCGCAGAAAACCTGAATCGGCCTCAAACAGGCCGATATAGTTTTCCGGGACACGAATTTCGGGCCAGCGGGCCATGATGGCAGCGGCATCCAGCTGTTCAACGTTGAGCTGCCACTGTTTTGCGCTTTGCGCCACGTTAGATAAGAACGTGGAATCTGCCGGGCCGAGGTTGACAACGCCAGAACGGACAAACACAGGTTCTTCATTATGCTGGGCGAGTTCATCCCACAATGTCTGCGCACGCAGGACCAACGGAACGTATTTTTCACCTTCGCCATAGGCATGACGAATTAAGCGTGTATCGCCGTGATGGCTACCCTGTTGGTGCGGCGGCATATGCGCATCGATCATCAGTACATTCAGACCGGCGCGCGTGGCATAGTATCCGGCAGCGGCGCCTACGGAACCGCTGCCAATAATGATTAAGTCGTATTTCATCCGCTTCTCTCTGCAATCGCGATAGTAGCAGGGTAAATAACTGACCCGGAATATTCAACCCGGAATGTTCAACCATCAAATAAGAAAGGCACCGTTAAGGTGCCTTTTGAAGGTTGGGTGCATCAGATTTAATGACGCTGATACTCATTAGCGGGGAAATCACCTGATTCAATTTTGGCGATTCCGGCTTCTAATATCGAAATAAATTGCCTGGCAACATCAGTGGTTAACCAGAGCGTTTGACCAACTTCAGTCCCATTTGGGTCTGGACGATTCGGGGTCTGGTAGTGCAAACGCAGCATCAGCGCATCATAGCTATCAACGGTGCTGATGTCCCATCCTACAAGCGGATGAGTCTGAATGACTTCATTATTCTTTTCCATCATGCCCCCTAATTCGTGTTACTAGACAACGGTTTTCGAGGTTCAATGCGTTTTTTTCTGAAGCAAGTTCAGTATATCAATAAATAAGGGTATTCACTGAAAATTTAAAGAGGACAAGGCATAATTTTTTTGTTTTAAGTGTTATCTGAACGATAAACCGGCATGTCATTCATATTTTTTTAGCATGTTGTGCAGTTATTTTGTGGTTTTGACTAAAAGATAATCAGCATGTAAATAAACATTAACTGTTTTGTTGAGAGAGATTGCTCGAAATCTTTATGATACGGGAAAATAAAAAAGCCGGGGCGACCCGGCAAAAAAACATCACTGCATATCATTTTTTATTCATTAATGAACCAGTCATCCGCGCTTTCCCATGTCTCTTGCAGGATCTCGCTGATGCGTTCTTTGTCCTCTTTTGTCGCGCCAATGACCGACAGATTGTTTGTGCCGGCATAACGAACGGTGACGTTACCGTCGTTATTCGGAAAATGATGGTGAATACGACGGGAGAGTTCACCTGCCAACGCGTCAATGGCGCCAGCAGGCAAAGGTGAAGTTTTGGCAATAGTGACTTCAATACGCATAATAGCCCCCTGTTGAATATACTGGTTATTTATACAGTTAACTTCGCCAGTTGACAACAGGTTGCGACATTTTTTTAGCGTTTCACTGACCAGCGTACTGTTTCGCCGCCGAGGAAAGGCACCAGCGTGTCTCCCTCCAGCGCGATACTTTCCGGTATCTGCTGCTCTTCTTTAACCAGTTCAATAAAGGTGTCGTTAACCGGCAGTCCGTAGAAGCGAGGACCGTTAAGCGAGCAGAAGGCCTCGAAATGGGCCAGGGCGCTCATCTCTTCGAAGACGGTGGCATAACTGGCGAGTGCGGTAGGGGCATTAAAGCACCCCGCGCAGCCGCAGTTGGATTCTTTACGATGACGCGCATGCGGCGCCGAGTCAGTGCCGAGGAACGCCCGGCTGAAACCACTGGCGACCAGTTCGCGCAGCGCCTGCTGGTGGACGTTTCGCTTGAGAATAGGCAGGCAATACAGATGCGGACGAATGCCCCCGACCAGCATATGGTTGCGGTTAAACATCAAATGCTGCGGGGTAATGGTCGCTGCCAGCAGATCATTGCCGTCACGCACGTAGTCGGCGGCGTCTTTAGTGGTGATATGTTCAAACACCACTTTCAGCGCGGTCAGACGCGACCGCAATGGCTCCATCACCGTGTCAATAAAGCGTGCTTCGCGATCGAATATATCAATCTCCGCATGCGTGACTTCACCGTGCACCAGCAAAGGCATGCCGAGTTTTTCCATCCGTTCCAGAACCGGCATGATGGCATCAATAGAGGTCACGCCGTGAGTAGAGTTGGTGGTGGCGTTAGCCGGGTAGAGTTTGGCGGCGGTGAAAACACCTTCGTTGAACCCGCGCTCCAGTTCGTTGGGATCCAGCGTGTCCGTCAGATAGCAGGTCATTAACGGGATGAAATCGTGTCCGGCAGGTACGGCGTCCAGAATACGCTGACGGTAAGCGATGGCTGCGTCAACAGTAGTGACGGGCGGTGCCAGGTTCGGCATGACAATTGCGCGTCCATAAATTTCACTGGTATAGGGCACGACAGTTTTCAACATGTCGCCATCGCGAAAGTGAAGATGCCAGTCGTCTGGGCGGCGGATCTTTAATACCTGGGATGGTGCAGTCATCAATATGCTCCGGCTGAGGATAGTCTTTTTTGCCGGAAACAAAGGATAAGCGGAAACGTTTTCGTTTGCACGAAAAAAAAGCGAGCTGTCTGTAAGCGTCACCAGCAGTAGATAAATATCACTGCTCAACGCGCCAAATGTTTAACCGTTAAATAAGACTTAATTTTTTTGTTTCCGTGTGTAATTATATGCATTAATATAATTAATCACACAATAAATGATTTTTATTAATCTATTTTATTTCTGGATGTTTGAATAAAAATGTTATGGCACAGGAGGTGCAATGAAGATTTTTCGTCCGCTATGGACAAAAGGGATCCTCCTTTCTCCCCAGTATTTTCAACAGCAAACGTTGCTTAATTCCCGTGATGACCAGGGTATAGCCCAAATGAACGTTATGCATCCTTGGGGGGTATGGCGTGCAGAATTTGATTCACAAGTATTGACACAAGGGCAACTGAAACCCCTTTGCCTGAACTTACGATTTCAGGACGGTACTCAGATAGATACTGAGCAGATGGACGCACTACCTCCAACGTTAACTTTGACGGGGGAGACAAACGAAGCCACAGTGCTGTTGGCCCTTCCTCAGCTTTATTCAAATGACCGAAATTGCCTGCAACCGGAAGACATTGCTGAATATCCGGTGCGTTACCGCCAGGTGTGGCGCGATGTACGCAACCAGTTTGATGATGACATAAAGCCGATGGCGGTGATGCAACATGAACTCACGCTACGGCTTTCAACTCAGGATAATGCCAATTACCTCACCTGCCCGGTAGCTCGGATATTTAGAGACGTACAGGGGCATTATGTCCTTGATGGGACGTTCATCCCGCCGCTACTGGCGATGCGCGGTAATCACGGGTTGTGCGATAAGACAGAGGTGTTATTGACGCAGCTGCGTGCTCGCATTATCCGTTTGATGGCAATGCGTCGGGAAAGTAATGAGCGGATGGCGGATTTTGCTGTAGCAGATGTCTCGTTATTTTGGCTGCTCAATGCGCTAAATACCGCCGAACCCGTCCTGGGGATGTACCAGCGTTTCCCACAGGTGCATCCGGAACGCGTGTATCAGGAGTTGGCGCGGCTGGCGGGGGCGCTGCTGACGTTCTCGCTGGAACATGAGATTGGCGCTATTCCGCCGTATCAGCACGATGATTTAAGCAACACGTTTTTGCCGTTGTTCAGGTTGTTGAACAGATTGTTGGAAACCAGTCTGCCATCACGGGTCATCGCCATTGATATGGAGCGCGATCTTCGTCTGCATCAATGGACCGCCCGACTACACGATCCCCGTCTGCGTGAAGGTGCTGACTTTTGGCTGTCGGTTCGTTCATCACTGCCAGCTGCACAGCTTTATAACCAGTTCCCACAATTATGCAAGGCGGGGAGCCCGGACGATGTAAACCAGGTCGTGAATATTGCGCTAAATGGCATCCCGCTGAAAGCGCAAACTCACGTCCCGGCGGCGATTCCCCTGCGCCTGGAAAATCAGTATTTCTCCCTCGATCTCAATCATCCGTCGGCCCAGAGAATGCTGGACTCTGGCGTCTGCGTATTTTATGTGCCGGGCACGTTGGGTGAACTCGAGCTTGAGTTGTTTGCGGTGCTGCGCACATGACCTTCAACGTCGATGAATGTCTGGCCGAGATTTGGCTTCAGACCGTGAGATTACGCCAGGGGGAACAGTTTGCTCCCGGAGAAGGGCGGCGGTTGTGGCAGACGTGCGCGGATAATGTGACGCGTGTGCGAGAGGTAATGCGTACGGCGGGGTTAACCGAGGAAAACATGCTGCACATCACCTATGCCTGTTGCGCACTGTTGGATGAGGCGGTGAAAAGTCGCGAGGTACAAGATGATGCCAGTCTGGTGTGGTATCAGTCCCCCCTCCAGACGCACTACTTCAACACCCTCGACGCCGGAGAAGCGTTGTATGAACGGATGCGTGGTGTTCTGCGCGAGCCGGCACCGGAACCAACGGTGCTTACCTGTTTCCATCGGGTATTGATGTTGGGATTTCTCGGTGGACTGAGCCCGGATGCACCAACACGGACAACGTTACTCAATGAATTGACGTCGCGTATTCCCGCTTTTCAGTTTCATGAATCACAGCCGGTACTTAATACCTTACCTGCGCGAAGCTCGCTGGGTTTATGGCTGCGTGACGGGCGAATTCGGCTGATATTGGGCCTGTTTGCGGTGGGACTACTCTGGTGGGGACTGGACTGCTGGCTTGACTCACTACTGGCCAGTTTCGCCGCATAACACAGGCGAATGGCAACGTTGGGCTTCGCCAATTTCATGTGTTGATCAGTAGGGACATTCAACGCGGTTACTGAGAACGGGGAAATATTACCTTAATGGGCATAGGGTTACGGCCATGGGCGGTAGCGTGCCCGAACGCCAGGAGGGCACAAAATGTTGTTTGATCACAACCATAACAAACTGACTATCCGTGGGCTGGAGTTTGAGCCAGACGTTCTGGCTTTCAAAGGGCATGAATATCTCAGCCAACCTTTTCGGTATGACATTCAGTTCACCAGCACTAATCATGGTATTACGCCGGAAGCGGTATTGATGCAGGACGCTTCGTTCAGCTTGTGCGCACCGCCGGAACAGGGGATGGCGGTGATGACTCCGCAGCGCACATTGCATGGGGTGATTACTGCATTTAAGTGTCTGTCTACCTCACGTGACGAAACGCATTACGAGGTGCGACTGGAACCCCGTCTGGCGCTACTTTCCCGCAGTCATCAGAGCGCGATTTTCCAGGAAATGTCCGTCTCGCAGATTACAGAAAAAATCCTGCGTGAACGTCATGGTCTGCGCGGTCAGGATTTTGTTTTTAAGCTGAATAATGAGTACCCACGTCGCGAACAGGTGATGCAGTACGGCGAGAATGACCTGACGTTTTTGTCACGGTTGCTGGCGGAGACCGGGATCTGGTTCCGTTTCGCGGCAGATTCACGGCTGAAAATCGAGGTGATAGAGTTTTACGACGATCAGCAGGGATATGAACAGGGAATCACTCTACCGCTGCGCCACCCGTCCGGTATGTACGACGGCACAGTTGAAGCCGCATGGGCGCTGAATTCGTCGCATTCGGTGGTTGAAAACACGGTTACCACCCGAGACTACAACTACCGTGACGCCCAAAGGAACATGGACAGCTCGATGGATGTCACTGTGGGCGACAAAACTACCTGTGGTGAAGCGTATCATTACGCAGATAATTTTCGTGAAGTCGGTAGCCCGCAGACTATTGAGAGCGGGGGATTTTATGCCCGTATCCGCCACGAACGCTACCTGAACGGGCAGACGCGACTGGGGGGCACCAGCAACAGCGTAACGTTAATGCCTGGTCAGGCGCTGAAGGTGACTGGCGGTGAGACCTCAGAGATGTTTGCCCATGGCATGCTCATCACCGCGATTCACACCCGTGCCGCTCGCGACCGTAGCTATACGCTGGAGTTTGAGGCAATACCCTGTTCTGAACGTTACTGTTTTCGCGCACCTTCGCCGGAGAAACCGGTGATGGCGGGCACTTTGCCTGCACGGGTGACCAGTACCCAGCCAGGCGATCTCTACGGGCATATCGATAAAGACGGACGCTATCGGGTCAATTTACTCTTTGACCGTGATACATGGTCCGCCGGGTACGAAAGTCTGTGGGTGCGTCAGGCCAGACAGTATGCTGGAGACACCTATGGTTTTCATTTGCCGCTGCTGGCCGGCACGGAAGTGGCTATTGCGTTTGAAAATGGCGATCCGGACCGGCCGTATATCGCCCATGCGCTGCATGATTCAGCCCATCCTGACCATGTCACCATCCGCAACAATAAACGCAATGTCCTGCGTACACCTACGAACAACAAATTCCGCCTCGACGACACCCGTGGGCAGGAGCATATCAAGCTCTCGACGGAGTACGGCGGGAAGAGCCAGCTAAATCTGGGTCATATCGTGGACAGCGGCAAGCAGAAACGTGGGGAAGGGTTTGAGCTGCGCACGGACAAATGGGGGGCGATACGCGGCGGACAAGGGCTGTTTATCAGTGCCGATATGCAGGTAAAGGCGCAGGGCCTACAGCTTGAAATGAAAGCGGCGCTGGAAACCCTGCAACAGGCGCAAGGGCTGGTGCAATCGCTGAGCGAGGCGGTTAAAACGGCCAACGCAGAGCTTGCACAAGTAGCAGCGCAAAAAAGTCTGATGGAAGGGTCGCTAAAAGATTTACAGCAAGCGGCTTTGCTGTTGAGCGCACCTGCGGGTATTGCACAGGTATCTCCGGAAAGTATTCAAATTAGTACGGGTAATAATTTTATTCAGACCTCGGCTGAAAACAGTGATTTCAGCGTGTTCAAAAAATTTACCGTCGCCGCTGGGGAGATTATCAGCCTGTTTGCTAAAACGTTGGGGATTAAGATTTTTGCCAACAAAGGTAAGGTTGAGATACAGGCGCAAGATGACAACATGGAGCTTACTGCCATGAAAGATATGAAAATACAAAGTAAGGACGGGGAGGTTTATATCTCAACGGCGAAAAAAATCACATTAGCATGCGATAAAACGGCACTCATTATTGAACGTTCAGGCGTGACCATTAAGACATTAGGTGATGTGAATGTGAAAAGCGCTACGTTTAATCGTCAGATCCCACAGCCGTATAATTATACGCCCCCGGAACTTCCTCCCGGTGCGACCTGCAAGGAGCGGACGTAATCGTGAGTAACCATAAACAGTTTCAATCGGATAACATATGTAGCGATTTTAACGGTCGGTACCAAAATGAATATCGCTATTTACTGGTCGATCCGTTAAAAAATGTCACTTTTTTAAATGATTTATGTCTGAGTAATTTAAAGGAAATATATGGCGCTGAAAATGTCACACCCGTATTACGTCCTGATCTTCGCTACTCTCTGGAATCTTGTCCACATTTGATATTACTGGCCGCACCCGGAGAGGTGTGTTCAACCGTAGTTATTAATGAAGTTGTGAGATATGGAACCTATGAGCGGAAATATAATAAGCGCTATATTTGTGGGTTATTGAGCAGCGCTTGCGGACTTCAAACCTTGTCGCAAAAGATCGCAGATAATTGCCAAACTCTTGGTGACCAGATAACTACAGGTTATTCGTTACCCTTTTTTGAGCCATTGCGTATGGAGCTTTTGTATCTATCGCAGTTATCTCCTGTGATTGAAGAGGTTCTTTGGCCAATTTCAACCTGGTGGTATATAGCCTATACGGGAAAACTCACCTGCCTGAAAAGCATTGAAGCAACGACGGCAGGTAAACTGACGTGGGGAATGCAGGAAGGCCAACTGAATATCAGGGATATATGGCGCATATTATATGCCTGGGATAATGGGAAAACGATCCTACCGGATAACGCAGTTTATCTGGCTGCACAATCCTGGAAAGAAGTCGGTAAAATAGGATTGCATCAGTTGCGCGATAAAACTTATCTCGCACTAAATGCACTCAATTTCCCCGTTGATATAACCAGTCATCCAACCATTGCGTCTCTTCTGCAACAGGCGAGAGAAAATCCCTCGCCACTGTTGACACAGTTACTTCAGACATTACCCGATTCAGTCTGGCTGGAACTGGAACAGCAAAGCACCGTTCAATAAGGAATGTTTATTTATGTCGCTTAAGGATCAATCTCAAGATAATGCCGCAGCAGCAGACCAGTCTGCCCAGATTCCGTCAGATTGTAAGGTGTGTCAACGAGAAGGCATTCCGGTTCTTCCCCTGCGAATTGCCGTTGTACCCAACGGGATGGTCTCTTCAGGTTGGCAACCTAACATTCAGCCACAACCTGCACACTCGCTGAAAGGAGGGGAATATAAATATGCCTTAAGAACGCTGCGCATGGGATATCTGTATGTGCTTTTAAAGCCTAAAGAAAGCAATGGCGATAAAAAAACATGGCAGGGTTATGAAGTTACAACAGAAGGCGCATTGCGACAATTTGAAGCCACTCTAATGCCTGAATGTGATGCGGTAGAATCGCTTTGCAGCGCCTGTCGCACGCAAGGGCATTGCAATGCGGGAAGTTTTATCAATTTTGATACCAAAAAATACAGCGAAGCGTGGCTGGCATTTAGCAGCGATCCCTGGAGCGATGACGTTTTAAGTCAGTATGAAAAAGGACCGTCCGAAGAACGCTTTACGCATATTATTCTGGATAGTCTGCAAAGTGCGCCGTCTGCTGAAAAAGGCGAATTTGCGATTGATAGCGCGTTGTCATCATTGAAAGAGAAGGTGGCTGAATATGCAACCTTACTTTATCCCTGGCTGGAGAAGATTAATGAACCCGAGGGAGGAATGCATGGATTTTACTCACGCCAGGATGAGTCCACCTCATTTGGCGATTATGTTGATCGCATTACGCAGCAATACCAGTGTCCGCCGGTGGCAATTACCCTCACAGACAGTGTAGGGATTGTTCAGGAGTTAAAAGCAGGGCAACTGCAGTTGGTGAGCGCTATGGAAGATTATATTAGCCAACCAGAAACCATGCACAAACATATAATAGCCCTGGCAATTGAAAACTATCTGGCGGGGTCGGAAGAGAGTATTAAGCAAAACAGCAAAACCCGCTGTGTGTATACCTCTTCCCCGTACCCTGCTGCTAACAGTGTGGAATGTATTGATAAAGACGAGGTTGGCCGCCAGACGTGGGATGAATACTTTACGCGTTTACAGCAAAGTTATGATGAAAAAGGGCGGGCCGATTTTGCAAAAACCTATAAGGAAAAGGTGGAATCTCTCCAACAGCGCATTGACAATGTGGGTAAAGATTTAGCTATCTGGTATGTCGCACCTCTCTGGAAATATGTTATCGATAATGACTATTCAAAACAGCAGGATCTGCTCGAATGGTATCGCCAGTTCACGACGGTCACCACCTGCCTGCAGGGAGGGGCAATTGATGATAGTACCCGTGATGTGTGGTGTACATGGTTCGGCGACACTAACAGTCCTGTATATAAAGGACTGTTAGGATATAGCACTGATGATTACAGCAGCATCTACAGCGCGCTAAGCGGCTATTCTTATTTGAAAGTTATTGTTGGTGCGGATGAAATAGGTAATACGCTAAAAAGCGACAGAATCCAGGCGATGTTTAACACCCGTATTCTGGCGATGAATGGTGCGTTTAGCCGGGGAATTGACAAACTGGATGATGCGACCCGACACGGGGTCATACGCATGCTTCAGGGGGCAGGGTATGTCGCCACGGGGCAAAAGGTGACGCTTTTTTCCTTATCGATGACCATAAGAGAGTTCCAGCAGTTTTATCAGGAATATGGCACGCGCCTGGGCATGGAGGTTGCCGAAAATTCAACCCCGTTTAGCGGCACGATTCGTCAGGGAGGCGTGACAAGCACGCGTTCAGCCGTAGGATATTTGTTGGCGATCACGGACAACGAGTTACTGAATCAGCGAATTAATATGCAACTCAGCAGTATGGTTGCTTTAGAAAACCTTTTTAAACCGCTGCGTAAGTCCGGGGTGAGTTCTTCATCAGTAACAAAAGCGCCGATTACTCACCAATCACATGTCAGCAATTTTGCCAGTGAACTCCGTATATCGTCACTCTCATTACTGGATAAAACCGAGTCCTCTCTGCGCACGGTGGACGCGGCGCAATGGGAAAATATTCGCGGCAACATCATCAGTGAACGAACCGGACGACTGGTGAGCGGCAATGCTATAGGTATGGTGCTGTCCACGGCCATGTTGGCATTCCAGACTTACGATCTCTGGGAAAATAACCGAGCACTTCAGTTTACTGACGGTAAATTTAAGCAGTTAACGAACTATCTGATGATCGCCAGCGCGGCAACGGAAATTGCCGGCTTTGGACGTATGTTGACGAAAAAAGGCCTCTGGCAAGTGTTGGGCAAGGATGTCCATGTACTGATTAAAGCGGGCGGTGTCCTGGCTGGGGTTGCTTCGGTAGTGGATGGGATAAGGATGGGATTTTCTGCTTGGGATGCTAATAAACAGGGGGACATAGATTCTGCATTTTTTTATTCTTTTGCCACTGCGTCAACGATCTTTGGAGGTGCAGTTGCTGGTTATTACGCCTATTATGGTATTTTTACGTTTTTTGGGCCAGCCGGTCTGGCGTTAGCATTAATTTTATTAGGGGCTGCATTAGCGTTTCGGGGTGATCAGTTACGCAGTACACCGATCGAAATCTGGCTGCGGCGTTGCTGCTTTGGTCTTCGTCGCGAAGAAGATGATATTCCCTGGCAGGCTACGAGTCTGGAGGATTTAAACAGCGCCTTAGCTGATTATAACGCAATTATCTCCGGTATGCGGGTTCAGGTCGCCTTTAGCACAGTCTCTTCTATTCCTGGTGGTGGAGGAACCTACCGACAAATTGAGTCCAATATTACGTTACCCGGTTATGATAGTGAATTATCTGCCTATGAATATCAACTTCAGGCCTTTGCTGCTGATGGTAATGCACTATCAGTGACGTCAGAATCTCATGAAATGCTGCCTGGTCAGGATGATAAATATCATAATGAAGTCGAGTATTTCTTTAAAGGTTATATTGAGCATGAAACGGATGAAGATAACAGTTTGCTGATTATTAAAAATGGCGGATGGGTTTCATCGTTTTCATACAATAGGGCAGTGTTAACGGTGAACTACTGGAAGAATAAATATAACGGTGAGGATGTGCTTTCATTAACGCTTAATGTAAAAGGATAAATGAATATTATGGCTAAAAAGCCAGGGAATAAAGTAAAACGCCGCGCATCACTGACCGCCTCTGAGAATAAAAAAAAGGAACAGCATACAGCAAACGTTGACACGCAACGCCCCAAAAACCCTTTTTATCGCCGTTCCGTACTGATCCCGCAGGCGAAAAGATGGCAGGAGGATCTGCCGGTTCAGTGGCTGGAGCACGATGTTGAACCCAATGCCATCTGGCTGAACGAAAAGAATGATATCTGGCTGGAAATTCCCCGTTATGAGAATCAGATATCATGGGGCGGCGGCGATATTTTCGCTTTTCTTCTAGTGCCATTTATAATTTATTACTTAATTAATCCTATTTTATTCGGATGGGATGTAAGGATTTCTTTAGTATCCTTGTTAGCATTATTTTTCTTTATCTCTTTCTTTAAATTA